>JBGPCF010000021.1:0-64337 GCA_041481635.1 Terriglobia bacterium
CACCTTGCTGAATGTCGTCGCCACGCATGAGGTATCCTCCTTTGGAATCCCTAATATGGATTATACCTCAACTTATATGTCTAAAGAAGGGACAAACAAGCATTTTTCATCAGCCTGCTAGAGCTTAAGAGATGATTCCCTTCTGAGGTTTGACTTGCAGCCTACACCGTCATAAAATCGGTGCAACTCAAGCGGCACTCGGAATCAGTTTCAGGGGGTTTAGCAACGGTCGGCAAAACCATATCCCACTACCGCATCATTGAGAAGCTGGGCGGCGGCGGGATGGGTGTGGTTTACAAGGCCGAGGACACCAAGCTGGGCCGATTCGTCGCCCTCAAATTCCTTCCGGACGAACTAGTTCGCGATCCTGAGGGGCTGGAACGTGGCAAGCGCGAGGCGCGTGCCGCGGCGGCGCTGAATCACCCGAATATTTGCACCGTTCAGGAGATCGGAGAACACGAAGGCCAACCCTTCATCGTCATGGAACTGCTGGATGGGCAAACACTGAAGGAGCGAATCGCAGCCAAGCCATTCAAAATCGACGAATTGCTTGATGTTGCAATTCAAATTACAGACGCGTTGGATGTGGCGCATTCGAGGGGCATCATTCACCGTGACGTCAAGCCAGCGAACATTTTTGTGACCGACCGGGGACAAGTGAAAGTCCTCGACTTCGGGCTGGCAAAACTCCTGCACAGGCCGCAAGAAACACAAATGGGTGTAGGTTTCGAACCAGGCGCTCCAAGACTCACAAGCGACATGGCGGCTCCAGAGCAATTGACCAGCCCCGGCCAGCTGTTGGGAACGGTTGCCTTCATGTCTCCTGAGCAAGCGCGGGGCGAGGAATTAGACGTTCGTACAGATTTGTTCAGCTTCGGCGCCGTACTATACGAAATGGCCACGGGTCAACTGGCATTCTCGGGCAACGCCTTCGCAGTGGTTTTCGATAACATTCTCAATAAAGTCCCAATTTCGCCCCGGAGTCTCAACTCGCTTGTCCCTCCCTCGCTTGAACTGATCATCCAGAAGACGCTGGAGAAGGACCGCCACCTGCGCTACCAACACGCATCCGATATTCGTGCCGACCTGAAACGGCTGAAACTTAATGTAGAAAGTTTTGTGGCTGACTGCGCGGAACACGAAGTAGAGGAACTTCAAAATGCCAAGCCACAGCCATCCATCCGTTCTGAAGAAAGTTCCGAAATCGGGCGTGAAGCAGACGTCAGCAGTTCACTTTCCACTGAAGGCTCTGAGCGGCCTGCCGGTCCCCCAGCACAAATCCGACGCGTCGGCGAATTCGAAATCATAACCGTCCTCGGTCGCGGAGGCATGGGCACCGTTTACGAAGCATACCAGCAATCAATGCACCGCAAGGTCGCCCTGAAGATTCTTCACCAGGGGATTATCCCATCTGCCAACGAAGCCACACGCTTTGAGCGCGAAGCGTGGATCGGCGGCCGGCTTAGTCATCCAAACATTGTCAAGGTATTCGCTCAGGGTGTAAGCGAAGGCTCGCGGTACATTGCAATGGAGTTGGTGGAGGGGGAGTCCCTGGCCGCCGGAATCGAGAGGGCCAAACAATCGCGGCAGCAACAGCGCCCATCGGATTCGGTCTGGCGTTCAGATCATATCCGGAAGATGGTTCTGCTGTTCGTCGGGGCAGCCGATGCCCTCAATCATGTCCACGGACACGGCATCGTCCATCGCGACATAAAGCCACTGAATTTGCTGCTGACCAAAGACCGAACGAGGCTCCTGCTTACGGACTTTGGAATCGCGCATGACCTCGACTCAGCCTCTCTGACGCGAGGAGGAGACCTGCTTGGCACCATCCGCTACATGTCCCCCGAGCAGTTGCTCGCCCAGCGAGCCAAAGTGGACTGGCGGACAGACATCTGGTCATTCGGAACGTCATTGTATGAGGCGGTCACTCTCGCCCTTCCTTACTCAGGTGACACAAACGAAGCCTACATCACGGCCGTGAGCACAAAAGAGCCTCTGCCTAGCCGGGCTCGGGAACGCACCGTCCCAAGAGATTTGGAAACTATCCTGATGAAGTGCCTTCAGCGCGATCCTGAGAGGCGCTATGCATCTGCTGCCGACTTGAAATCAGATTTGGTGCGGTTTCTTGAAGACAAACCTGTACTTGCTCGTCGTCCCAGCGTGCTTCTGAAGACAGCGCATTTCGGCAGGCGCCATTGGATTACGCTGGCCGCTACCGCAGCTACAGCCATCCTCGCCTTAGCCTCTTTTGCCATCATCACCACCCGCTTGGGCCATGCCAGAGACTTGGATGGCATTCGCCGGACCCTGGAGCAGGTGATCGCCAGGCAGGACGCCAAACCTGAAGTTATCCAATCGGATTGGAAGCACCTTGAGGAAATCTTGCACGACGAAATCAGACGTAACCCTAGAGGCGAATTTGCCCGACTGGCGGCTCGCGCGGCCTACCGAGTGACGGTAGATCTTCCTGCCTTCGGGCTCACGTCTGATCCCCCACAACCGGATATTTCCATCGAGGGAATAATCGACCCTGGCGAGGATTTCGACGAAGGTGTCGTCGTAGAGGAGAGTGTCGATTCCGGGCCCTGGAAGCAGGCCGGGTTCGCAAGTGCCCGGTTGTTCGGAAGTGCCCGCCAGGGACCTCGGCGAATTACGACGCTGTCGGAGAATACCTATCCAGATGAGAAGCTTAGCGCGGCG
Source organism: Terriglobia bacterium (assembly GCA_041481635.1). GTDB lineage: Bacteria > Acidobacteriota > Terriglobia > UBA7540 > UBA7540 > DASYXZ01. Next base: position 2,704 of record JBGPCF010000021.1, read on the forward strand.
CCGCATCACTTCGAATTCCGGGGCAAATTCACCGCTTGCGACCCGAACACGCTCCCAACAATAGAAGCAAGAGAATCGACCATGCACGGCCACTCTGTGACGGAATTCCTGGCGGCATTGGCAAGCTGTTCCACCCCCCTTTTTAGCGAGACGCGGCCGCTCGGCACAGCACCTCTCACCCTTTTTGCGGAGTATCCCCCGGACTTTCCGAGACAAGTAAGCGCACCGGATGGTCTCCGCCCCATCGATCGCTGGCTTCATATTCAAGAACTTCGAGTCTTGCGCGTAAACCTCTCAGGTCCACGAGCCTCGGGGTTCGCCGTCGAGTGGCCACCAGGATGGGGGGCACCTCATACTGCTTGTTTCCCGCGCGATCAGAAAGAAACTGACCGGCTTGTAGTAGGGCTTGAGTTACTCGTTAAGGCGGGCGACCCTGAATTCCCTATCCCTGTTGCTTCGGAAGCCTCTTTCTGGTCTGACCAGGGGTCCACGCCGTTGCTATCCGCTGATTTCATTCTTGGTGCCGGCCGGTTCGGAATAGGCAGAGGCGGAATGGATGTCCACTCCGAGGAATCGTGGACAAGATTTGATTTCCAATTGTCGAAGTCGGGCTCGTTTCTCCAAGTTCTGCCACAGAACCCCTCGGACGGAGAAAGCTCCGGACGAATCGAACTGAAGCCTTCGCGTGCCGTGGCGCTCTCTACAAAGCTGTTCGACCATTATTTGGGAGAGAGCTTCTCGGTACCCATTCCGCGGCTTGTGATCCAAACGATTAAAGGAGAGTGGGTAAACAAAGCCGATTGTCCTTGAGCAAATGTCAGTAGACTGTCTCAATTCCGGTGGTACAAAAAACCGAGCACCTCAGTGGGGTAGCCCCTTGGTTCCAGCAAGTCCAGACCGCTGGCAGAGAGGCATCGAAAAATCGACACAACTATTGCAATCAGAGGCGGTCAGTTGTTATGGTACCAATCGTCGAGATTTGAAGACCAGAATCTTGGTTTGTTTCACCTCTCCAAGGCTTCTCAGCCTGTATTTGTGAATCGGAAACAACTTGGTTAAATGGCCAGTGTTGGTCTCATTGGAGGTGTTGTCCAATGGAGTCTCGTAGCTGGACCCTTCCCGTTGTTAGCGTCGTCCTGGGCATCACTAGTTTCTTGCTCTTTGTGGTTTTTTGGATTGTTATCGTCTCAGCCCCCGCCGAGACGGGCGGCTGCGGAGGTGGAGCGTCGGGTGCTGGACCTGACTCTTCACTTTACCTCTTCGGCCTCTCTCTCGGTGCGGGCTTTGCTGGGGTCATTACAGGAATCCTGGCTTGGAAAAGAGCTCAAAGACGGGCGCTGGCGATGCTCGGGATGCTCGCGGGGCTTTTCCCCCTCACATACGTAGCACTGTTGACACTGTACGTGACCTTCCATGTGTCGCGCTGTGCCACAATTGACGCGAGTGCGGTGGGTAGTCTAAGAACAATTTGCAACGCTGAAGAAACCTACAAGAATACATACACTAGCGGCTACTCTGAAACCTTAGCAAAGTTGGGCGGATTTCCCGTTGGGAGCAACCCTACCGTCGGAGAAGACTTGTACTACAGATTTACGTATGTTCCGATTAAGGATTCCTCGACAGGAAAGGTAGAAACGTACGCAGCCTATGCCGACCCGCTGGATGGGAAGGGTAGCCACTATTTCTCTGACCCTAAAGGCACGATTCACGAGACGACTGAGCCACGCCAAGCCAATTCCCAGGACCCCATTGTGGAAAGGTCAAAGGAGCCAAGGCCCTTCTATGTCACTTCTGATTTGGAGAAGCTCACTCATTTCGAGTATTCATACGCCAAATCCCACGGCGGGTCCTTCTCGCAAGACCTTACGCAGTTGGAAGGCGGTCTCATTGGAGCAGGTCTCATTGATGAGCTTCTGGCTTCAGGGAAAAAAGGCCAGTACGCATTCAAATATACCGCCCATAGAAATCCGAAGACGAATAAGGTCGAATCATTTGAAGTCTGGGCTGACCCAATGGTATCGGGCCACACGCACTTCTTCGCGGACCAGACGGGGATTATCCGCAGCACCAAAGAACCTCGCCCTTCTAGCCCGAGCGACCCACCTCTCCCGGACTGACTGTCCTTCCAACGATTCCCTGTGCGCCCAAATGATTTCTCGGTCGTGAGCACGCTTCATTGGGAGTTTCGACGTTCACCTTCGTATCAAAGCGTGTCCGCCCAATACCTGGGGCCTTAGCGGGGCCTTAGAATTAGGGTCGAACAGGGGGGACGTATACCAAGTTTTCGTCGGTTCCCAAGTAGATGCGAGGGTTTACGGCATACGTAGCGGGCGGCAGAAACGTGTTATCCGCCCTTTCACGGCGGTAACACGGGTTCAAATCCCGTCGGGGACGCCAAGCCTTTCAAAAACATAAAGATCAACTTTGCAAGCACCGAGAGGGGGGTGGATAGCGGGCCACCCGTGCCATACGCCTAACGCAGGCCGCCGGACGCTTTTGCGCCAACCTCAGACTTCACTGAGAATTCAATCCTCATCCCTGGGACAATGCGGACTGGCCCCAGCAATCCTGACGGCCATGGCCCGGGGTTCGCCTTCCATTCTTGAGGATAAGGGAAGCGGTCGCCGTACGCTTTCTTCAACTCAGTGTAGTCAGGCGGGGGTTGGCCGAGCAGAGCGTTGATCAGGAGATTAGCGACTTCGATTCTCAATTGATTGCTTCCCCTGCGGAGCCAGGCGCGAACTTCCAGCCGGTAGGGTTTCTGCCAGACGTCGCCGGCAAGATGTCCGTTCACCCAAACACGTGCCGCATTGCGCACATCACCCATATCCAGCCAGACGAGCTTCCCCACCCCAAGGCAACTCTGCGGAATGTCAAAGGTGGTTGAGTAGATCGCAGTTCCGGAGAAATAGCGCGTGGCAGGATCAACGGTCCATGACGCAAGTTGGTTCATGGTTCGTGTGACATTCAGCCTCGGATTGAAGTCGACACGCCAGGGCGCGGCAATCTCGATCGCTCCTGGCAGGGGCGGAACCACTCGCTCCTGCCTCCCATGAGTGGTCTCAGCAAAATAGCTGCCTGAAGATTCCACATCAGCCGAAACTCTCCCGTGGCTCCAAGTCGCCTGCGGTAAGTTGCTAGACTTCGCGACTGGAGGTTGATCAGAAGCTCCAAAATACACCACCAACGACCGGCGTGGCCCGAGCAGCACATCTAGCGCGGTGCGATCGCCTTGGAAAGTGTAGGTGGCGGGGGTGGCCGTCGTGCCACTTTCCAAATTCCACAACTGGGGCTGCCGATGGCTCACACGGAACGAGGCGTGCAGTACTTTGCTCTCGTCACTTGTGTTCGCGATGAAGTAGTAATCCGAATTGCTGTTGACCGAGAGCCGAGCACGCCGGTGAATAAAACCAACATCGGTGCTGGAATTCGACATCCAAATATCAGGCGAGCACGCTTCCATGAGGGCCCGCGGAAGATCATTTTCATCTTGGACAACGATGCCCCGCCCATGGCCGAATTCGTGAACCGTGTAAGACTCGGTTTGGCTAGGACCAAAAATTTGTTCCACCATGGCCCCCAAACGAGTGCTTGCGGTAGCTGGTTCCAGCCCGCCGTAGACACGCTCGGGCAAACGCCCGACCGCAATGGCAGTGCCTCCGGAACCAACGAAATCTGCGATTTTCTGCATCGCACCCAGACGCATGCCCTCGATCCGAGGCAATACGACCACGGCGTATGAACCGTCCCCAACTTCAATGCGTGAGCCGGCCGGAACGCCAAGGTGCTCCAGGATGTCTCCCGAGATGCCATCAAAGGTGTAGCCCGACTTCAAGATTGCCGAGAGGAGGGGAGCCTCGTATTTGAGCGCGTTCTTCAATCCGAACTCTTCGAGATCGCCCTCTTTGACCTGAGCGAGGCGGTCGCGAACGCCGAACACGGTGTGAAGGCTGCCGGGCCGTGCGGAGGCTTCCACATCCTCGACCGGCAAATAGAGAAGGACATCTGTCACTGGCTTTCCCTGTTCCAGTATGAAGGAAGCTCTCTGCGCGTAGGCCGTCAGGTGGGGGAAAAATGGCCACCAAGTTTGGTTCAATCCGAAGGCAGCTCCCGCGTAGTCCTGCCATCCTGGAATTCCGGCAGAGGGCGGCGAATAAGGCAGCGTTGAGGCGCTCAACTCCGTCATTCCGGTAAGAAACTGCAAGTCGGCGATCAGCTTCAGGTCATCGAGGGTATCCGTAAAGCGATTGGGTATGCCGGCCCACGTCGCATACTCAGCCAGCACCCGCTTCTTGCCATAGAAGTGCGCCGCGGAGCTTGCCCAGCGGCCTTCGGTAAACTCCCTCCAATCGTACTGCTCGCCTCCGGGAAGATCGACCTCGGCATAAGCGCACTGGGGAACTGCCGGGACCCCGTAAGCCTGTATCTCCAGATCAACCCCGTGCCGGCGAGTCCATTCGTGTAGCGGGTGGACATATTGGCTGGTAAGCAAGTCAGCCACGGTCTCCCAGAAATCAAAGCGGACGTCAGTAGTGCGAGCGGGGTTGTTCACGAAAATATCCGGTAGGAAAGGCAGGAGCGAATATCCGCGGCGCCGATCGAATTCTTCCAGAAAACTCGAGGTCCAGTCGGAGCCATACGCCTCAAGGCTATCCGCAAAGAGAGCGCGCAAGTTCCCTGATTGACCCTTTTGCACTAATTTGCCGAGCACGGGAGTGTAGTCAAGGAGGGCGGCAGAGGATAGGTGATCGAGGACATACCCTTCGCCTCCCCAGGCAGGCCTTTTCACTTTCATCCCGGTGGGGGCGGACACAAATATGAGCAGCTTGTCCCTAGCCTCGCCCTGCGGTGTGAATTGAATTCCGGCTGAAATCTCAGAGGTAATGTCGCGCCATGATGGCGTCCCTTGCGACGGCTGAGCAATAAACGCGGCAACGAGCTCTTCGTCGGGTTTCAGGAGGCTCTTTTTCGAGAAGCCATCATTGGGAAGCTCGTAAGACCGCATCTGGATGGCGTGCGATGCAAGGTCAATACTCACCGAAGGTCCGCCATACGGCCACCCACTTCCACCGCTTACATCCACGCTCATGCCCAAGTTATGGGCCGCCTGAACAGCGTAACGATAAACTTCAAGGTATTCGGGCGAAAGAAACCGGACGTTCTTGATGCTCAGGTTTGGATCGTCCACCTGCTGGGGATATTCGGGATAAATCAACACTCCACCGAGGCCAGCGGCGTGCATCTCCTTCAGTTCTCTGAGCACCTCGGGTGTAGTTTCGGCCGGCCCAAACCAGAGCCACCAAGCAATCATCTTGCACGGGGCGGGAGGATTCTTGAACGAATTGGGATCAGCAGGTCTATTGCTCGAGCAAGGGGGTGCAGCCGCCAGCACATGCGACCCGAACATCGCCAGCGCCAATGCAAGTTGAAGGCAGCGGAATGAAGAAAGACGATTCACAAGGAAAGAGCTTGTTTAAATGCGCGCCCCTCGCCTGGCGGCTGGAGGCCAAGCTCTACTGGAATAGTTCTCATAAACCTGCGGGTGGGGCTGGGATCACCGAACGTATGCAACGCCGCAGGCATATAATTCTCCCGCTTGGTCGTGTTGCACCCGGACGATGTGACCGGAAAGAAAAATGTTGGCGCCGCCCTTGGTATAAGGAATCGCGACCTCGATCTTCCAGCCCTTGGAGTAAGGCCGGTTGCTTTCAAAGCAGAGTCCGCCGCGCGAGGCATTCCGGCTCCTGACGATATCGTCGCCGTACTCAACGCTGCGTACGCACGCGCTCACTCGCACGTCACGCCGATTTTCGCGCCGTAGGTTTTCCATGCGCTTGGGAGGAGGGGGCGCGACCCGAGGAGCGGCTTCGGTGGCGCCGACTTCCACTGTGGATTTCTTCCAGACCGTATAATCGACGCAGCGCTTACAATAACGGGCGAGACTGTTGTTGGTCTCCAGAACTTCCAATTGGGACTCATCCAAATATGTGAATTCCCGCATGTGGCAGCCGCCGCATTCCAGAATCACGCGACCCACCGCTTCTTCACCTTCCGCTATCGGTGGAAATTCAATCCCCCACGGGTTTGCTCCGGACTCCAGAAATTCCACGCTGTATGTGTATCCGTCGTCGGCTTGCCCGAGTTGTCCCAGCACTCGCACATCCGCTTCCTTGCCTGTCTCAATACAGCGGATGCTGAGTTCCTGGTGCGGAGCAAGCATGCGCGCCAGCTTAATGTTTCCGCCCTGGCGGCCCACCAGAACCGTTTTACCGTCTATCATAAAAGCAGTGCCCAAAAGATCATTACCCGCCACCGAGATGGCCATCTCCATCGAAATGCGTTCACTCCTCATGGGCCAGCCTCCATTGCAGCATCGCAGCCGTTGGATTCTTGCTCGCGCTCTTCGGCGGTTCAGCTCAATCAAACCGATTCTGATATCGGGGGCATTATACTAGTACTTGAACAAGATTTCACGGGCAAGGTCCGATTAAATCTTTGCCATCTGAAATATGCGCCTCCCTCCTCGAACTTGCCTCAAGAAGAGCGTGCGCCATGCCGCGATCTGACGTATGAATCTGCAATGTGGGGACGGACCAAGGTCCCCGTATTAGGGGGGATTCCCCCTTTTCGACCAGGCACGCGCGAACATACTGCTCCCCTTCGCGGCGGACGTCCCAGCAGGCCAAAACTGAAGTCCGAGGGGCAATCTGGCCAAAAGGATTTGATAAAACTAATTGAAAAGATGGCAAAATTGATTGTGGTATAATCTGGCTTACCGAGAGGCCTATAGGAAGTATAACTCGCTCATGCGAGCCGGCACGCCAAAGAGATGCTTGCGACTGATGGATGGGGATGCCTCAAATTAAGGAGGATAGCTGGGTCAAGCACCCTCAAGACAGCAAGTCAGAAGTACGCGAAATTGGTTGGACCACGCAGCTCTCCCGGGGGGTGAGGCTGTGTTTAGGGGCTGAGGCACGGGCGCGGCCATCGAAGAATCGAATAGATTGAATCTGTTACGTGCCGGAACGTCGTTTGCGAATCAATAGGTTGCATTGAGAAAAGGACGCGTGGCCCGCCTGATCACCTCAAGCAGGGCGATCGCGGTTTGTCAAAATGGTGCCTGATGTGCCAGGTAGCCCGATGAATATGGTCAGAGAACTTGTCCTGCGGGCTACTTAAACCTGATGGCGGAAGATTCTCAATTCGATTGGCTCAAGTTCTTACTTGGGTTTGTCCGAGTGACTCGCTGGGTCTTGGTACTGGGATTGGGCGCGCTAGTCGGAATTTTTGCCCTGGATTTTTTGATCAACTCCCCACTCGTAAACTCAGTCACGCTCAGCAAATTCACGTTTTTCCATTTTGTCATCAACATCAGTGAACCCGTGATCGGCGAGCTGAAGACCATCATCCGGGCGAACACCATCTTCCATGATTTTGACCTTCTTCCCTTGATTGTTGCAGGGGTCATCTATGTGGTGCTGAATTTTGTGCGGCACCGCAGCATAAAATTGGTAGCTTTCCTGTCCACCAAGGATAAGCTGCGACAACTGCGGCCTTCACGATCCAAAATTCAATCAGCGGACGGGCTCACGTTTTCCTCCACCACAGCGGATAAAGCCGGCCGGGGACTTTTCAAAGGCATGGCATTTAAACAAGAGGATGAACGTGAAAAGTTGCTCAAGGAACTCGCTAAGGTCAAAAAGCGCCTGGAGAAAACCAAACAGAAACTTGCTTTTTTATCAGTAGACATAGTAGGGTCCACTCGTATTAAGATTGGGCAAGACCCCTTGATTTTGGAACACCTATTTCGAGAATACCGGGTAATGCTCGAAGCTGTTTTCAAGAAATATCGGTATCGGACGGCAAGCTGGACTCCCGATGGCGTCATGGCATGTTTTCCTCAGGTCGATCTGGCGTGCGCCGCGGCGAAGGAACTCCTGAAGAAACTGCCGGTTTTCAACAAGGAAAAGAATCGGATTGGGTTTCCCATTCAGGTCCGGTGCGGATTGAACGCGGGAGAAGTAAATTACGATGAATCTACGCCGCTGGAATTGTTATCCAGCCGGGTTCTCGATATTACCGGGCACCTGCAGAAGTCTGCCCTGCCCGATAGTGTGTTGGTCACGGAAGAGATTTACCACGAACTGCGCGATAAGAATGGTCACATGCTTTGCGACAGTGAAGTGGACGGTTATAAAGTGTACCAGTGGAGCACCGGAGTTCCGCAGACAACGTCTGACAACAAATAAATTACCAGGACCTTATGATACAGACTGGCTTTGATGGCTTGGATTCCATCACCGGTGGTCTTCAAGAGAAAAAAAACTACCTGATCTATGGAAACATCGGGACAGGGAAAACCACCTTCAGCCTTCAGTTCCTTTACCAAGGGTTGATCAGCGGCGAGAACGTTGCCATGGTCACCCGGCGATCCGCCCAGACAATTTTCGAGCACGGGCAAGCCTTTGGCCTCGACTTGGAGCCGTTCGTCCGGACCGAACAGTTGATTCTTTTTGAATATGTCTCCAAGGTGGTTGAAAATTCCACCCGGCTCAAGGATGAGGAACAAATTTGGAGGGAACTGAACGCGTTCCTGGGTGAAGGAACAATTCAGCGGCTGGTCTTCGACCCGGTCACGCCGCTTCTCGCGACTCCTTCGAATTCCACGTCTATTTTTCGAGCACGGAGCTTGATCCACTCGGTCAGCCAGCTCGAGGCCACTTGCTTGTATCTCTTCGACACCCCGGAGGGTGAGGATTATCTGGGCAATTGCAAGGACTTTGTAATGGGTGTTCTGCGTCTTGAGGCATCCAGCGAGCATGGCAATCAGGGGCGAATGTTCCTGGAGCGGTTTGCGGGCCAGAAAGGGCGGCTCAGCCAAGTCGACTATGAGGTGGCGGCGGGGACTGGCCTGGTCGCGATCACGCCCGAAGCCCCTGCCGGACAACCTGGCGCTGCCCCCCCCGCGCAACGCAAAATCTTGATTCTGGAATCCGACGAGAAGCAACGGGATTTTCTGCGCGGACTGCTTTCCAAACAGTACACCGTCCTCGAGGCAGCAGAGCCTGCCGATGGCCTGGCCAAAGTGGCGGCTGAGGCGCCGGATCTCCTCATCCTCGACAAAGAAATCGAAGGTTTGGATGGGCTCGACATCTGCAGGAAGCTGCGCCAAAACAAAATGAACATTCCCATCATCCTGGTGGCCGACCAAACCCGGCGGGCACACGACCGGGTCAAGATGATGAAAGCGGGCGCGGACGAAATTCTGGAGCGGCCTCTTGACGGGCGCATTGTTAAACTTAGAGTCCAGAATCTCCTCCACCGATACGACGGGACAAAAACCCGCATGGAAACCGCGGGGCTCGATCAAAGCGTGACCACCGAAATCGAGAGAGACCAGACTACCTGCACTACAAACCTCGCCTATTTTTACGACCGCATCCGTTCTGAGGTCGCTCACTCGCTCGAGAACGGCTTGTCCCTGGTCGTTCTGGCCCTCCGACTGGCAAAGGATTCTCCCGGTTATAAGGAGCTCTGTGATTTGGGTGCAAGCCTCATGCGCGAATACGATCTGCTTTACACCGATGATCGAGGAGTCTACGTGCTGCTCGCCGAGACCGAGGAAAAGGGTGTAAAGGCTTATTTGACCCGATTGGAGCAACGTTGGAAGGGAACCCCTGCACCCCAAGCCGAGTATCAAGTTTTCAATCGCAACGCAGACTTCATTCCTGTTGCCAAGCAATTGGTGGAAGGTCACGCGTGAGTCCAAGGGAGAGCCGGCGGCCGCAAGGGGAGCCTTCGCGTGTTTGACAGAATCCGACTTCTAAGCATTTGGGGCCGCCCACTTCTGGCAAGTTTGGCACTCGTTTGCTTGTCCAGCCTCGCCTTCGCGATCGCCTGGCCGGCCCAGGATGATCCCGACCACGACCTCATCGTACAGTCCCTGGATTCCTACCGCCACGGGGACTGCAAGACTGCCGAGCCGCTTTTTGAGAAAATCCTCCTCCGCCATCCGAAGGACATTTCCACACGGAAATTGCTGGGGAATTGTTACCTGCAAGAAAAGAAGATGGATGATGCCAAAGACCAATTCCAGTTGGTATTGGACACCGCCCCCCAGGATGTCGAAGCTTTCGAGGGTCTAAAGAAATCGATGGGGGAAATTCAAAAGCAAACCCTGTTGAAACAAAGCCTGGCCATCCAGTCTCGTGTTGTTACCGCGGAAGAATTCAAATCCAGCCACGAATTCACCGATGCGGAAAAGCTCATTCGTGCGCGGCGGTTTGACGAAGCGGAAAAAATCCTGGATGGCATCTTGAGCCGCCATCCCGATTCCGTGCCCGTGCGCCAACGCCTGGCGGAAATCTATTCCACCACCAGCCGGTTTGGAAAAGCCGCCGAGATGTACCAGGTGATGGCTGACAGGAAAAATTCCTCACCGGCGTTCCTCCTTCGCCTTGCTCAAAACCTGGAGTGGGACCGCAATTTTCCCAAAGCAGCCCAAAATTACCGTCTTTACCTGCAAAAGAAACCCAACGATTCGGCCGCGGTGATCGCGCTGGCTCGACTCCTGATGCAAGGAGGGAATTACCCGGAGGCGGCCAAGTATTATCGCGATTACCTGTCGAAGAATCCACAAGACGACGTGCGGACGGCTTTGGCCAATATGCTCGTGTGGTCAGGGCAGTATGCTGAAGCAGTCCCTGAATTCGAAGCCTTGCGGGTGTCGAGACCGCAGGACCTTCAAGTGCGCCTCTCTCTCGCCCGGTGCTATCAGGAATTGGGTGAAAAGGAAAAGGCGCTGAAAGCCTTCCAGGAGTCCCTCACCCTTGACCCCGGAAACCCCACGGCAGTCAAAGCTCGAAATGATTACCTCACGTACTTTGACGAATTGCCCCGCCAACAAGCGTACGCTGCTTTGGAGCGGAAAGACTTTGACGCTGCGATCAAGGACTTTTCGCTATATGCGGAAAAGCATCCTGAAGACCCGCAGATTCTCCTCCAAATCGCCCGTGTGTGTTCATGGGCCAAACGTTACTCCGACGCGGAAGGCTATTACGAAACATACCTCCAGCGCTCCCCTCACGACGTGGCCATCCTGCGTGAATTAGCGCAGATGGATTTGTGGAACAAGAAATATCCCGAAGCCAGAAAATACTATGAGCAACTGACCCGAGACCCCTCGGCAACGCCCGATGATTATGAAGCGCTCCTCCAAACTTACACTTGGAGCGGAGACATGGCCGGAGCGCAACCCATCGCCCAGAAGCTGATTCAGCTCAGTCCGAACAACGAATTGGCCACCCTCACCCTGCATAACTACGCGGAGCAGAAAAGGCTCGCCACCCGAACGCATGCGGAAGAGTTGGCTGCGGCTCGACGTTACCCCGAAGCCATCGAGGCCTATCGGCAATACATGGGCACCTATGGCAAAGACCCGCAGATCGAACTCCTGATCTGCCGGCTCTATAGCTGGGGCAAGGATTACAACTCGTCAGGCAAGGCGTATGTAGCTTACCTGAAGGACCACCCTCAGGATATGCAGGCCCGTCTGGAATTGGCCAACGTGGAGAGCTGGGCTGGCGAATACGGCCCCGCCCAGAATGACTATCAGGCGGTCTTAAACCTGAATCCTAAGGACTTGGATGCGTTGGTCGGCATTGCCCAGGTTCAGGACTATCAACTAAAAGACCCCTTCGCGATTCGAAACAGCTACTTGAATGTTATCAGTGCGGACCCGCGAAACACTCTCGCCCAGAAGAGGCTGGGGGAGCTTCATCCCCTCGTGTCTCCGAGTTTTACCCTAAGTCAAAAGGACTTCTCAGACTCGGACGGAGTCCTCTGGAGCACCAATTCGCTGGAAATTACGTTTCCACTCCCCGGCCGCGTGAAAATTACTCCCATCTACAACTTTGGATACTTCCGCCAGAATTTGCGCGATTTGCACTTGTCGACATTCGAGAACGGCGCCGGCGGGCGAATCGAGGTAGCCAACTCCACGGGGGTCTCATTTCTGGGAGAATTGGGTGGAACCTATTGGTCTGAAGACGAAACCCTGAGTGGTTCCCCATTCCATGCCAACCGGACATGCCTCTTCGCCCGCGCCGAGGCCAGCTTTCGCCCTGATCGAAGGGGCATTTTGGGTTTGAGCTACTACCACCGGGACGCGGTCTACGACCTGACGACCATCCAAACGCTCGCGGCCGGGATTATGGAAGACGCTTTCTTCGTCTCCTATCAGCGCCCCTTGAGCGAGCGCGTTCACCTCTGGTCTACGGCGGGTGTGAGCCACTACACCGCAGGAACTCTACCCAGCCAGTACGACAATACTCAACCCCGGTTTTCCGCTCGATTGGACTATCAACTCCGTCCCTGGATCACATTGGGGTATTCGACCCGCGTCTCAGGCTTTTCCAACGCTTCACCCATCTATTTCAGCCCGACCCTTTACCAAACGCATGGGCTTGCGTACACGCTGAGCAAACAGGTTTACCGGAACCTTCTCATCTCGGCCGACGGAGAGGCGTCTTATGGACGCATTGGGACTCATCGCATGACCATTCCAATCGGTGTTTCGTCGACTCTGACCGGAGCATCGGTGAACACATTCGAGATGGCCCTGGTACCTCGACTGAAGTGGCGCATGGGCCATGGCTTCACCATGCAAATGGGATATCGATTTTCCCAGGGCAAGGGTGGGAGCGCGCTCAATCTGCCAGGAACTCTTTACCGGACTCAAGGCGGCGAGTTCAGCTTGCAGAAGATTTTTTAGGTTGTGCTGGCGTTGGAAAAATTGGCAAGACAAGATTTTCAGGGTGTAACCCTGAGTATCTTGCCGGGACACCCTGAAGTAACCGGCCAAAGAATAAGGATTTTCTTATGCGGCTAGCGCCGAGGATGAAGTGGCTTGCAACTCTGAGTTTCCTCATATTCCTTTCCGTGAGTGGTGCAATGGGAAAAGATGGGCGGGGATTCACGGGCTTTTACCAGGCACGCGGCTCCTCTGGCCACGAAGCTACAGTTCGAGTCACTCTCGCCGTGCGCGTTTTCAATTCCACAAGTGGCGATGTCAGCGAGGGCAGCTTGCGACTTCGCGACTCGCTCCCTCCCCACAGATTTCTGGGGTCGATTACCGGCGTGTTTGTGAATGGACGCGGGAATGTCCTGGTCACAGGCGAATTCGAAGTCCCTCAAAATGAGTTCGAGCGCTGGCAACGCGGCGGGCGCCCTGATTTGACCATTGAATTCCAAAACAGCGCCGGAAAACGGCAAAGCCAAACAGTCGAGTTGAAACGAGGGCGCGTCGGGAACGAGGAATGATGATACGGCAGTCGATAATTGTACCCATCCTTTTGAGCCTGGCGGTGATAGCGTCGCCTGCTCTCGCCCAGAATGACGTCATCACCACCCTCGCCGGAGGCGGGCCCAAAAACCTGCTCGCAACGTCCTCCAACATCGATCAATCCACTGCCGTCGCTGTGGATTCCACGGGAAATTTGTACATTGCCTCACCCGCCCAGCATCGCATCTTCAGGGTGGACAGTGTCACAAAGCTTTTGACGGTTTTCGCCGGCAACGGCGCTTCGGGGTATTCCGGTGACGGAGGTCCGGCCATCAAGGCCGCGCTCCATTCACCCGAGTCAGTCGCGCTCGATGCATTGGGAAACTTGTTCATTGCGGACACGCAGAACAATGTCATCCGGAAAGTTGACCTCACCGGAAAAATCACCACCGTGGTGGGAACGGGTGCTTCCGGTTACGGCGGAGATCACGGCCCGGCGCTCGACGCCTTTCTTGCCCGGCCCTTCGGATTGGCCTTCGACTTGGCCGGCAGCCTCTACTTTGCCGATATCGACAACAACCGCGTCCGCAGAGTGGACGCGGGTGGAACAATCACGACAGAGGCCGGAAATGGCCAGGCGGATTTTGGCGGCGACGGGGGTCCCGCAGTGGTCGCCAGTCTCAACCAACCGATGAGTGTTGCCGTGGACACTTTGGGCAATCTGTATATTTCGGACGGTGGAAATCACCGGGTCCGGAAAGTGAATGCGCAAGGTGTGATCACAACCAAAGCGGGCAATGGTGGAATCTCCTCGCCTTGCACCAATTTGGGGGCTGCGATCAGTGGGCCGGCAACCAGCCTGAGTTTGTCGGACCGCACAGGTTTGGGTGTCGATAGCTCAGGGAACCTCTTCATTGCGGATACCGACGCGAGTTGCGTCCGCAAAGTTAATCTCGCGGGCACCATGACGACTGTGGCGGGCGATGGAAACTTTTCGTTCGCTGGGGATGGTGCTTCTGCTCTTGCTGCGAGCCTCAACAGCCCGCTGGGTGTCGCGGTGGACGCAACCGGGACCCTTTTCATCGCCGACACCGGAAATCTTCGGATACGAAGAGTGGTCGGCGCCGGCACGCCCGGGTCGATCATCACCAGCGTTGCTGGAAACGGTTTAACTTACAGCGGCGACAGCTTTGCCGCCGTCGATGCCAGCCTGGACTCTGTCCAGGGCGTGGCGATTGATGGTTCGGGAAACATTTACATCGCGGATTCCAATGACAATCTTGTCCGCAAGGTCGACGTCAATGGGATTATCACCACGGCGGCTGGAAACGGTTGCTTCGGCTACAGCGTTGGAGACCCACCCCAGTGTGACAAGCCGGGTGATCCCACCGCGGGCGACGGCGTCCAGGCGATCAAAGCGAGCCTTGCCGGCCCAGCCGCGGTCGCGGTCGACAATCTGGGGAATATCTTCATCGCCGACGCCAGCAATCACCGCATCCGTAAAGTCGACACCTCGGGTAAGATCACAACCGAAGCCGGGAACGGCACACCGGGCTTTGCGGGTGAGGGACTCCTGGCCACCAATGCGGAACTAAATTTTCCCTCGGGCGTAGCGGTTGACGCTTCCGCGAACCTGTTCATTGCTGACACCGATAACCATCGAATCCGTAAAGTCGACGCAGGAAATATCATTACAACTTTCGCCGGCACCGGGACCGCGGGATTCGGCGGCGACACTGGACCGGCGACCAGCGCCCTGCTGAATTTCCCTACCGGCGTCGCCTTCGACCGCCTGGGCCAGAATCTTTACGTCGCCGATCTTTCTAACAATCGCGTCCGTCGCGTGAACCTCCTGGCCCAGACCATCACAACGTTGGCAGGCACTGGCGTTTCGGGATTCAGCGGGGATAGCGGCCCGGCGCTCAGCGCCCAGTTCAACTTTCCCGCAGCTGTTACGCTGGATTCTTCAGGAAACCTTTTTGTTGCGGATTTCTCCAACCAGCGGATTCGGCGGGTGGACGCTGCTTCCCAGATCATCATCACGGTGGCGGGCGATGGGAATATCGGATTCAGCGGAGATGGCGGTCCGGCCAACCTGGCATCACTGGCCAACCCCAGCGGCCTGGCTGTGGATGCCCTCGGAAACCTCCTGATTGCAGATACATTTAACAATCGCATCCGTAAAGTCAGCGCGCCGATCGTACCGTTTATCAGCTTCTCCGCCTCGAGCGTGGCATTCCCTGATCAAGTGGTGGGCACCTCCAGCGCCGCTCAACCCGTGACGGTTACCAACGCCGGGAACGCCCCACTCATCATCTCCCAGATCAGCATCCTTTCCAGCTCGGGCGCGGCCAGTGCTGATTTCTCCGAAACGGATACATGCTCTTCGCCGGTCGAGCCGGGTGCAAATTGCACAGTGATTCTTGTGTTTAAACCCAGCGTGGCGGGGCCCAAAGCCGGAAGTCTTGTTTTTACTGACAATGCGGCCGGCGGCGTGCAAATCGTAACCCTAACCGGAACAGGCGTCCTTCCTTACTCGCTGATCGCGGACCGGACTTCAGCAACGGTGGAGAAGGGCACGGATTCCACGACCTTTAATTTCTCCGCCCAGTCTCAATCCAATTTCGCCGCAAACATCAACTTAAGCTGTACGGGCAATGCACCTGCGGTTTGCTCGTTCAATCCGGCAAGCATTTCATTGGGCCAGAACAGCGTACTGACGATAAGTAACCTGAGCGCTGTGACCGGAAACATGCTGAGCTTCACCGTGACAGGAACGAGTGGCTCCCAGACCTCATCGCTCGCCATGACGGTCAATGTGGCCGATTTCTCCATTTCCGCTTCGCCGACCACGGCCTCAGTGAGCGCGGGGCAGGTCGCCGCCTACACGCTCACCATTCAGCCCAGTGGGGGCTTTAATCAGCTTATTTCGCTGAATTGCTCGGGCGCACCTTTGGCAGCCTCCTGTTCCGTTTCACCGAACTCGGTTGCTCTGGATGGAACTCATCCTGTAACGGGCACGCTCAACGTCAACACGACGGCAATCACAACGGCGAGCGCGCTTCCACAATTCACAGCGCCGGGAGCAAGCGGCCTGGGGACTCTGATATTCTTTTTCTATTTGGCAATCTCGTCGGGGGTTGTAGTCTATTCGCTTTATCGGAGGCGGGTCCGACTCCTCTTCGCGGGATTGCTTGCATTCATCCTGAGTTGGGCTGCCTGTGGCGCCAGCGGACAATTGCCGATATTGCGCGGGACTCCGGCAGGAAGCTATACGATATCGGTCACGGCAACATCCGGCAGCCTGAGCCACAACACTAATTTGAGCCTTACAGTGAAATAATGGAAAGAGGAGGCCGCTTGTCCATTATCCTGGGAGCAAGAAAAAGGAGTTCGCCATCGTGCTGACACGATTCTATCGCGTTTTCACAGTTATCACATTTGGCGCTGCCGGATTGGCTGGCGCCGCCCTCCTGTTCAACATGTATTTCAACCGGCTCGCAGTGGCGAACTTCTTTGTCAATTTCTCCAGCTTCATCCTTCTCCTCTTCCTGGGCATTGTCACCGTGCGTTATGGAGTCTTAATCTGGTTCGCCTACCTGCAGCACATCGAGCACATGCAGGAACCCCCCGAGGCGCAGGAATATCCATTCGTCACGCTGATTGTCCCTGCCTACAACGAAGGCGTAGGCCTGGAAGCGTCAGTTCAGTCCCTGATTGCCATGGACTATCCACGGTATGAAATTGTGGTGGTGGACGACGGGTCCTCGGATGATACCTATGCCCAGGCCATGCGCATGGCCGGTATGTATGGCCACCACCGGATCCGCGTGATCACCCAGCCCAATGGAGGCAAGGCCTCGGCGCTCAACAATGGCATCTCCAACGCGCGCGGCGAATTAATCGTGTGCATGGACGGAGACTCCCGCCTGGAACCCCAGACCCTCAAACAAGCGGTCAAACATTTCAGCGATCCTTCGGTGGGTGCCGTGGCGGGTGACGTAAAGGTGGTGAACCGGCTCAACACCCTGACCAAACTTCAGGCTTTGGAGTACATCGAGGGGCTAAGTCTCGTTCGGACCGCGCACGCATTTTTCCGCCGCGTGATGGTGATTCCCGGCCCCATCGGAGTCTTTCGTAAAAGTGTCCTGGAAGAGGTGGGCGGATATTTTCAAGATACTTACGCGGAGGATTGCGAACTGACGCTGCGTATCCTCTTTGCCGGGTGGAAGGTCAAGCACGAAAGCCGCGCGGTGGCATGGACCGAGGCGCCCGAAAACCTTCAGGCTTTCTTCAAGCAACGCTACCGTTGGTCGCGTGGCACTCTTCAAGCGGTCATCAAGCACAAAAGCCGGCTATGGAAACCTTACCCCAACGTGGTGGATTGGGTTTTCCTTTGGCTGGTAGTCTTTGAAAGTATGGTTTGGCCGGGCATGGACGTTTTCGGAATCGCCTTCTTTGTGTTTGTGGCAAGTTGGGTAGGCCTCTCTACCATCATCATTCTTTGGTGGGCGCAACTGACGGTGCTCGATATTGTGGCCGCCCTGTTCTGTTTGGCGTTGGAAAAGGAGGACCTTCGGTTGTCCATTCAGGCGGTTCTCTACAGGCTGTGTTTTATTCCCTACCTCGACGTCATCAAATTCTTTGCTTCAATCGACGAGATTTTTGGCGTCAAAATGGGGTGGGGAAAGCTGGAACGGTTTGGAAGAATCTGATTTTAATCGGAGCGAGGTTTATCCATGGAATTAATTCCGCTTCTCTCGACGGTTATCCTGGTGGCCACGGTGGTGACGATCGTTTTCGCGGTCTTCTCCTACCTGGCCTACCGGGCGCGGGAAAAGAAAGTGCCCACGGTAGCTACGTCAACGATGGACAAGCAGCAGATGCTGCTGGAACCTCAATTCTTTAAGCGGTATCACCCGCCTGAATAAATATGCCATCAGCCGGCCCCACAACGCCTCAACAATATCCCAAGACTTCCTACGGGTTTTATCTCGCGGCGACGGTGTCGATCGCGATCTGCCTGGAAGCCATCATTTACCTGATGATGCTAGGGAACACCCTGGGCCCTTTCACGGTGTTCCGCAAGGAAAAGGCCATTGATCAGGCGCTGGTTCGGGATATCAGTGTGGCCATTTTACGCGGGGCATTTTCGGCCAAACTTTATGCGGAAAATCCCCAAAGCTATGATGGACCCGAGCGCCTGTGGGAACGCGTGCTGAAACACGAGGGCATTCCTTACCGGGTGATTTCGGATGGGGTCCTCGCCCATAACCTTGGCGACGCGTCGGTTCTCATCCTCCCCGGCGCGGCGTGTTTGGACGAGGACGAGCGGAAAGCCATCAACAGTTTTTTGGCAGAAGGTAAGGGGGTCATTGCTTCCGGGCCGATGGGAACTCGCGACGCCGATTGCAACTGGGTGGGATGGGATTTCCTAAATAAACTCACTGGCGGTCACGAAGCCTCAACCCTCACGCCTGAAACCAATGTCAACGTCACTTTCCGCGGCCAGCAGTTTTTCTCACAGAAAATTCCTTCTGGACTCAAACTCGTACTCCCGAGCCAGGAATTGACTGTGCTGACCACCGGGGAACCTGACGCCT
This sequence comes from Terriglobia bacterium, assembly GCA_041481635.1. Lineage (GTDB taxonomy): Bacteria > Acidobacteriota > Terriglobia > UBA7540 > UBA7540 > DASYXZ01. Next base: position 21,589 of record JBGPCF010000021.1, read on the forward strand.
ATCAAAGTGACTGGATGCTTCGTCCGGTTGGGGGCAAGCCCATCACCTCCGAGGCGCTGGCTCTCCATCACATGATTGCAACCGGGCGGGTAGTTTGGTTCGGGTTCAGCAGTGTTTTGCCGGCTGAGCAGGAGATCGATCAGGCAAAAATAAATCACTACCTCACGTCCTCTGTCTTTTGGGCGGCGAGGCGTCCCCTCGCGATCTTGGGGAATTGGCCCGACAAGAAAGAATCCGCCACCCTCGTCGCATTTGAATTCCACCAGAACCTCGCCAACGCCCAGTCCCTGTTGAGCCTGTTGAAGTCCGAAGATGTTTCCGCTACATTTTTCTGTACTTCGGGCGTTGCTGTGAACAAGCCAGATATCCTCAAGGACTTCCAGTCCGTGGGGGAAATTGCTTCGTTGGGCATTTCTGGAGAGCCCCTCCAGGGCATGCAGCCTCACGCCCAGGCGGATCGACTGCACCAATCCAAATTGGATTTGCAACGGGTTTCCTCCCGAAGCGTTGTTGGATACGCGCCTCCCGAAAGCATGTCCGACGCCGGGACGATTACGGCCCTGAACGACGCGGGCTATCGCTACGAACTCAATGAAATGGCGGTCACTAGCGCCGTTCCGGAGATTGTGGATTTCACCAGCTCGGTCTTCTTTCCTTTTCAGAAGGCGGAAGTCTCAAAAATCTTCCGCGCCTCGTCGGACGATTACACGGTCTTGGCAAATTATCATGGAACTGAGCCGCCCGATGCGAGCCTGGCGGAGAGCTTCTTGGCCGATTTCAAAAGGATTGACTACCTGGGTGGAGTCTACACTCTCTACATCCATAGCTACCTAATGGGAAAGCCGGAGTATTATGGCACGCTGCGGAATGTGCTCGATCACATTCACCGTGACCAGCCCGTTTGGGTAACGACAGGGCACGAACTGGTGGATTGGTGGACGGCTCGCGACAAAGTGGAGGTTCAAACCGTCAAGGTGAGTGCTCACCGCATCAGCCTTGATGTGGCCAACAAAGGGCAGACAGATATTGAGAATATCAGCGTCTACGTCTACCTCCCTTATCACCCCACGAAGGTTCAAATCGATGCCATCGTTTTCCACTTGCGGTCACCCAAATTCCAAATGCTTGACAACGATGACATCCTCCGCGTTGATTTCTCAAGTCTGAGTGCGCAGACCAATTACACGTACCTAATTAAAATGGATGAGTAGAGCGCAAGCAATCCACCCCTTCCCGCTGGCCATTAGCAACCATGCCGGCATCAGAATACTCGCCGTCTGGATCGCGTTATTCATCGTAGCTCTGCCGCTCAGGGGGCGCGAGCCTCGACTCCTGTCGCAGTTTTATCTGGTCAACGACCCTGCATCCGTCCAGTCGCTGGAAAAGAACTACTCGAAGATCAGCTTGGTCTGCCCGCAATGGTTCAGTGTTGACGAAGCAGGAAATCTCGAGTCTGCTGCGGACTCCTCAGTGGTGGATTGGGCGGCCCGAAAGGGTGTCTTATTGATGCCTCTTCTGGTGAATCAGAGATTTCAGGCCAAGGTCGCGCACTCGGTGCTTAGCGATGATTCCGTCGTGGCCCGGGTGATCCAGCAGATCATTAGAGTCGGCGACGCCAACCATTTTTTTGGAATCCAGTTCGATTTTGAGAATATTCCACCCGAAGACCGGGAACTCTACTCCAAGTTCATCGGAATGGCAGCCAAGGAATTTCGGAAGCACCATTTAAAGCTGAGCATTGCGGTTGTTCCGCCCTTCTCTCCCCCGGCCCCCGCCAGCCCCCTGGCGCCTCCACCCTCTGCCGGATGGATCCCCAACCCTCACGCCTCGGCTTACGACTATGAACGCCTGGCCTCCAACGCCTTTTTCATTTCGCTGATGACCTACGATGAGTACGCGTCCCCGGAGCAGCCCGGGCCAGTCGCAGGTGGTCCATGGGTCGAGGCATGCCTCCGCGAAACCCTAAAATCCATTTCGCGCAAAAAATTGCTGCTGGGGCTTCCCTTATACTATCGCGAGTGGAGCGGAAAGTCGGTTCACGAAGGATCCAATCAGGAGGCGCAGGATCTTGCAACTAAATGGAACGCCAAAATCAATCTGGACGCTGACCAGCGCGAGGCCTATTTTAGCTTCAACGATGGCCAGCAGGAGCATTTCGTCTGGACGCAAGACGCGCAAACCCTTCGAGAACGAATTGAAATGGTGAAGCAATATGGGTTGGCCGGATTCTCTGCGTGGCGCCTGGGGTTTGAGGACTCGCAGGCGTGGGAAACTATTTTCCCTGAAGTGATCAGGAATATTCACTGATTCCAGCGAAGTTCGTAGAGGTACGTCATGCCAGGCTCAAGTCTCCCCAGCTTTAAGTTCAGGCGGTCCGGATTTTCGCTGGGAATCAGTTGAGCCTGTGGTTGATTTTTTCCCGAAGGCACGACTCGCGCCTGTGCAGAATCACCCGGCGGATATACACCGAAAGCAACGTTGTCCAAAGGCTTTGAGCCACCATACTTCACGGTCAACGTGATTCCACTCCCTCCCTTTTCGGAAACGCCAATGGAAAGATGGCTTCTCAATTCCCACCAACTGGCCACCTCGCCGGCCGTGGCAATCCAAGTCCCGCTCTGATGAAACTGGTCGACCAATTTGGGGATGATTCCGACATACTCGGGAGCGCTAAATCCCTGGCTATGGTAGGCAAAAATAAACAGTCCGCCCAAACCGTGGATGATTTCAAAATCCGACAACGCCCTCTGACTAATCCAGGACGGATCCAGGCCCACCATGCCCAGGGGTGAATAATGGAGATCGTCCTCCATGGTGCGGGTCAAGCGAACAAGGTCGGCGTCTCGATGGAACCACAGTGAGGTCTGGGACACCCGCAGGACATCAGGCAAGACGGAATTGGCTCCCGTACTGTTCTCGCCACCAATCAGGATGTAGCGAAAGCGGGTGGCGGCGAGGGCCTTCAGTGTGGAGTCTGCATAATCGTCGGAGGGTGGGTGGAATCCCTCGACCCGATTGCCACCCAGTCTCCGGAGGCGCCACTTCGATCTCGCCAAGCGGATGACTTGGGAGAGCAAACCGGCCTTTCCAAATCCGGCATAAGTATCGCCATGAGATGCAACTTCTCCGGCCCCCTGGAGCTGGGGAATGAGATCTGCGTCTTCCTTGACCATATCGGTGAGGCAGAAGAAAGTCCCTTTTTCCTGGGATCTTCGCAGTGCGTTGGCCGCATAGGTCGCATTGGAGTAATCGGCTTCAACATCGCAGGCAAACACCGAGGCAGCAACATAAGGCGCGGGCCAGGCATTGACCGAGCTGATGGCCTTGTGACCTGCCCAAGCCAGGGCGTTCGCCGAGGTTGAATCCAGGACCGCCTTATTCTCTCCACCGGCAACGGCGGAGTTTTCCTGAAATCCGAACCACGCGATTCGTCCCTCGCCGATCGTGTTGTGGAGCACCGCCGCTTGGAAATTTGCCGGCAAATTCAAATCCACGGGAAACAATCGGGCATCGCTCCAGTATCCATCGACATTCCGGCTCTTGGCCTCCAAACGCTCCGGCGAATCAACCTGGATCCTGGAACCGCGAGGTGCTCCCGCCGTGATGGGGCTGTCGCTGGCAAAGCTGATATACCAGGGAGAGGACCTCTCAGTGAAGTCGAGAGTGTCAGCGCCAGTCAGCGCTCTCACAAAGTCCAATCCTTTCCAGATTCCCTTCTCATCGCGGGCACCCGTTGCCCACGTACAAATAACGCCTCCTCCTCTCGAGATGAAATCGCGGATACCAGCCCTTTCCTTTTCGCTGAGACAAATCGCCGAAGGCAGGACAAGGATGCGGAAACCCTGCGCCCCCTCCTCGAGGCGTGCGTCAGAGATTACTTCCGAGGGCATGTTCATCTTTTGAATGAGGTTCCGCCAATACTCGACGTGCGCCATGTAATTGGTGGGGGACGTAAAATATTTGGACGTAAATTCGCTGCGTAGGATCGCAACCCGGCATTCGGGCCCAGGTAACGATATGGCTGCTGCCTCGGGGCGCACCAAGCTCAGTGAAACCGTCCCGAGGAAATACGTTTCATACAGGGCAAAGCAGCTTAGCCCGATCAAGAGGACAAATACGGTGCCTACGATTGGCCAGCCAATTTTTCTAAATCGAAGCATCAAACCTCTGATCACAATTCGTCACTGGCCCGGGGTGAGCACCAGCTTGCGAGCCGGCAACCATTTCGGCAGGAAGGCGAACTGGCTACAGATGTGCAATTGCCATGTTCTCCAAAGAGGCGGTTTCCCTCCCAGATGCATGTGCCACTTTGCCGGCCGCCGGATCCTCCAATACCCTCTTCGCCCAGACCAAGCCGGGACGATTGGCTGTGGAACTCTGATCCACAGAGCTGAATCGCGATTTACGTATCCCTAAGGTTTCTATCGGCAAGAAAAACAAGGTCGTTGAACCTTACTGAGATTATCAGATATGGGAATTCTTGCAGAGAGTTTTTTGCAGAGTGCACAATCGCCGGCAACGCGTCAATTTCACGTGCCGGAATAGCTACCGTTCCGTGGGGGACGGATCCCCTTGACCTCGCCTGCTGGTGTAGCGGGGAATTTTGGACTTAGAAGAGGTGAGCAGGCCAATGGGTGTCAGGCAGAACCCTTAAACGGGCTGGTTCATTTTGACGTGCCGGGAGTAACGGGAAGCGAAAACAGCTGGTTCAGATTTGCCCCGACCACCAGGGCTGCCACAGGCTTCGCTGCATCAGAAGTGGTAACCTCCAGCGTCCCGTCAAATTCATTCGTGCCCTGCAGGATGTTCTTAAAGGGCGCGTCTTGCGTCAGATCGAAGGCCGTCTGGGCGAACGGCCCCAGGGCAAGTGAGTCCTGCGCCGCCAGATTGCCGCTTTGATCGAACAACTTAATCGTTAAGGTGATGGAAGTGTTGTTCAAATTTGCGAGCGCCAGACCCAAGTCGCCGCCCGGAGTGGTGACGCGCGCCAGCGCCGTAAACGAAGTAACAGGAGCAGAGGCCAAATTGCCCAGCGCGGTGTTGAAGTTCGTCGGAGCGGGCGCCGCAACTCCCTGGAAATCAAAAAGCACAGAAGCGGTCACCGCACCTTGCGAGCCAATCGCAAACCAATTGATTGTCAGCGGCAGAGTGCGATTAGATTCAGGGTCGGCTATCTCCAGCGTCCCGGCAGCGGCAAGCGTCGTGGTGGTGGTTTTCACGATATTCCCACTTTGATCCAGGCGATTAATAGTGACCGCATTCGGGGAGTTGGTCAGATTGGCAACGAACAAGCGCGTGATCCAACCTCCGCCGTAGGCGCTATGAGGGACAATCGTTTGCACATTCGCTGCTGGGATGGGTGAACCCGACTGGGCAGAGACGGTCGGGGAGCCGATGCATATGATGGCTCCCACGAGAAGCATCGCTGTGATCCTGACCGATTTTTCCAAAGAACTTGTTTCACTTCGCGTCATTTCGCCACCCCCGACACTACGGGCAATGAAAAGAGCTGATTGAGGTTCGCCCCCACCACCAGCGCGCTTACGGGCTTTGTCGGGTCAGAGGTTGTGGCCATCAATGTGCCAACAAATTCGTCGGTGCTCTGCAGAATGTTCGAGAAAGCCGCGTCTTGCGTCAGGTCGAAGGCGGTTTGCGAGTAAGCTCCCAAGATCACCGAATCCTGCGCCACTAAGTTTCCGCCTTCGTCGTATAGCTTGATCGTCACTTTGTTGGAGGTGTTGCTCAGGTTCGCCAGCGCCAGGCCCAAGTCTCCACCGGGACTAGTGACGCGAGCCAACGCAGTGAACGAAGAGACCGCCGGCGAGGCGAGAGCCCCCACCGCGGTGTTGAAATTCACGGGTGTAGGCGCCACCGCACCTTGGAAATCAAACAGCACGGAGGCAATCACCGGGGCCTTCGAGCCGATGGCGAACCAATTGATAGTGAGTGGCAGGCCGCGCAGCGATTCATCATCCGCTAACAGGACCATAGCCGTAGGACCTAGTGTCGTCGTATCGCTTGCGATGACGTTCCCACTTTGATCGATACGGTTAATGGTGACTGCGTTCGGCGCGTTCGTAAGGTTGGCGACAAACAACCGTGTGATCCATCCCCCACCAAAGGCGCTGTGCGGCACGATGGTCTGGACGGCCCCGCCGGGGATAGGCGTGGAAGCCGCGGCAGTGATCTTGAACGTCAATGCATTTGAAACACCTCCACCCGGAGCGGGATTGGACACCGTCACTGGGAGGGAACCTGGATATGCAAGGTCGCTCGCAGGCACGAACGCTGTCAACTCAGTGCTGCTCATATAAGTTGTAGCCAGGTTGGACCCGTTCCACTGGACCACAGAACTGAAAACGAAATTGGTGCCGATGACGGTCAAGTTGACACCCGCCGATCCAGGAGGCCGGGCCGAGGGCGACAACACTCCAAGCACTGGGGATGGATTAGGTGTGCCCGTACCCGTCAAAGCAACCGTCTGCGGGCTGCCGGGCCCGTTGTCGGTAATGATCAGCGACCCAGTGAGTGGGCCGGCTGCCGTCGGGTTAAACATCACAACAACTGTGCAGGTAGCACCCATTGCCAAGGAACTGCCGCAAGTATGGTTCTCGACGAAATCGTCGGAGCTAAAGGCTATGCTCGTGATGGCGAGTGCGGCGGTGCCGGTATTGCTCAGCATAACGCTCTGCGGCGAACTGGGAGTCGTGACAAGCTGGTTGCCGAACTTGAGGCTTGCAGGGGACACGCTTGCCACGGGTCCCGGCGAAACTCCCGCACCAGTCAGGGCGACAGTCTGAATGCTCGCCGGAAGATTTATTGCGACGTACAGCGAGCCGGCGACCATCCCGACCTCGGTGGGATTAAACGTCACGCTGACGTTGCATTTGGCATCCGGTGCGAGGCTGGCAGGACACGCACTCGTTGCGCCAAACCCGGAACTCGCACCAATACTTGTAATTTCGATTGGGGTGAGCGCATTGTTGGCGATTTGCAATGTCTGCGCGCCACTGGTCGTACCCGCCACTTGATAGCCGAAGCTTAAAGCCGTCGGGGAAATAACCGGCAATGGGCCGGATTGGAGAGCTCCAACCCCTACGAGACTCAATTGCTTTGGGCTATCAGTCGCATTGTCGGTGATGGTCAAAAACCCCGTCGTGGTTATGCTCGCGGTCGGAGTAAATAATACGTCAATCGCGCAACTGTCGCCGGGGGCAAGACTGCTGGGACAATTATTGGCTTGAGCAAACTCGGATGGCTTTGTGGATATGCTCGTGATGTTCAATGGAGCCGCGCCCGTATTGCTGAGGGCAACGAATTGTGGACTGGCCGTACTGTTGACCTGCTGAGGTTGGAATTCCAGGAGAACCGCGGAGAGATTACTAACCGGCCCAGAAAGTGGAACTCCCGTACCGGTCAGGGTGACGGATTCGGGAAGGTTATCCAGACCAAGCAGCCCGGAGTATGTTACCGGCGCTTTTGGACTGAATCTCACGTTGATGGTGCAGGAGAACGCAGTCTGGGGATTAACAGGACAGTTTGTGGTTCGCACAAATACGCCCTCGTCAGGTGTGATCCTGTTGCTCACATCCAATAGAGGTGACGATCCTGAGACCACTCTGAATTGTATCGCGGGGCTGGTGGTGCCAATAGGCTGGTTCCCAAAATTGAAACTCGGCGGGGGCACAGGCTTGGTGGGATCAAATCCCGCCCCACTCAGGGTGATCAGTTGAGGGGTACCCGACGTGCTGTCCGTAATCTTCAACGATCCGAGAACGGTCGCGGTGGCGGAGGTCGTAAACGTAACGCTGACGGTGCAAGTGGCGCCGACCGCGAGACTGCCCACGCAGTTATTCGTCTGGCTAAAAACTGGCGAGGTTGTGGTAATGCTGCTGATGGCATCGGGAGCGGTTCCGATATTGACGAGACTTACGGTCTGCGAGGAGCCGGGTTTCCCGATTGGCTGGCTCCCGAAATCAAGACTTGGCTTGGAGAGGCTCAACCCGCCACTATAAAAACCTGTCCCGCTCAAGGCAGCCAGTTGAGGGCCTCCGATGGCGTTGTCCGAAATCGTCAGAAATGCGCGGAACGGTCCGGCACCGGTGGGAGTAAACGTCACGGTAAATGCACAACCAGCGCCGGGAGCCAAACTGGCCGGGCAGTTATTGCTTTGGACGAAGGGGCTGAAGGTTGAGGCGATGGCGCTGATGGACAGAGCCACAGCGCCGGAGTTGGTCAGCGTCAGGGTCTGCGGAGGGCTGGAGGTCCCGACCCTCTGATCCCCGAAGTTCAATCCGGTCGGGGACAGAGTTATGGCGAGGCCGGACCCAAACCCAACAAGGGCTACCGTCTGCGCACCAGCCAAACCGTTGTCCGTAATCGTCAGCGACCCCGAGAAAGATCCGGACGCAGATGGAGTAAAGGATACGCTAATTGTACAAATCGCGCTGGGGGCGAGGCTGCCCGGGCAGTTGTTGGTCTGAGTAAACGCTGGGATATTCGTTGCGATGCCCCCAATGGTCAGCGGTGCGCTGCCAGTGTTGGTGAGAGTGACCGGGAGCACGGCACTGGACCCAACATTATGGCTCCCGAAGTCCAAGCTCGTCACAGATAGGCTGGCGATTGGACCCGAGCCTGTGCCCGCCAAACTCACGGTCTGTGTGGCGACGGACAGCAAGGCGGTAATTAATCCCGTCCAATGCGGCGTAAACGTGACATTAATTGTGCATCCAGTCCCTGGCGCTAGGCTGTTGCCGCAATTGTTGCTTTCAGAAAAGTTAGCTGGAGAGGCCGGTTTAATGGCGAAACCGCCGATACTCAGCGTCCCATTCCCAACATTTGCCAGGGTGAGAGTTTGAGTCGACCCTTCGCCAACCAAGACATCCCCAAAGTCGAGACTTGAAGCGGAAAGTCCGACCACCGAAGAGCCACTGACAATGGCTACCGGGACAGTGGTAGGGCTAAATGTCGCCGCACCACCTAACGAATTGGAGGCTGTGGCAGTGACTGTTCCAATTCCGAAGGAGTTGGGGTTAAACACTCCGCCAGTTATACGAATTGTGTTGCCGGCTTCGAAATCCAAGCTGACTGGGAAGGTCAAGGACAATACGTTTCCAGAAGCAGCTTGCTGGGGATTGCACCCATTGGCAAAGCAGTATGCGGTCGGAAGGCCCGACAGCGCCGTATTAAAAGTTATCTCGATGACCGACCCTGCGTTAATGACTCCTGGGCCAGTCACAGTCATGATGGCATCACCCACCAGGTCAGACGTGTCTTTTGTGGTAACACTGGTGGGTGAACTATTCATCTGAAAAGCGACTGGCACCGGCGCAAGGCCCATTCCTGTCAAGCTAACGGTCTGCGGACTTGTGGCGGCGCTGTCAGAAATGGTTAATGTCCCATTGACAGCCCCCGGGGTACTAGGGGCAAACGCGACCCACATGCTGCAAGTAAATCCGGAGGGGACGGTACCAACGCAGTTACTCGTTTCGATAATAAAGCTTGAGCTGGCAACAACGCTGGTGAAGGTCAGCACGCCCGGCCCAAGGTTCTCAACGAATACATGCTTCTCATTGGTAGTAAACCCGTCAAACTCCGAGCCAAAGTCCAGGCTTGTCGGTGTCACCGCGACCGTCTGCGCCCAGGCAGGCGCTGCCGCGGTGATCAGCGCGAGGGAATACAAAAACCATTTCAAACCAACGTGGCGTTTCATTGGCCTGCACTCACATCCAATTCATTTCAACTGCCGCTTCCCAAATCGCACCGGTTCGCCGCATTTGAAACTTATGCGAGCCGCGTATGTTCGGAGGTTTCTTCTTTGCCCCGAAAGGAGCGATACGGTCTGGCTGGGAATTCCATTTTCATTACTCGGCGGATGGCTAATGTAAATACAAAAGGAGCATAAAACAGGCCTTGCCGAATTCTCCTTAATTAATTCGGCAATTATACCACAAGGAACCTTGAGGAGTCCGTGACAGCCCTCACACTATGTTGTGATTACTGGGAAGTACGCGGTTTCCGCGAGAGCAATGGAACCGACTTGACGTATTGCGCCCATCAGGGAGGCTGATTCAACGGCAGTGGCACATTTTGGTTTTGTAGCGCCGGGCTTTAGCACGGCATGTGCCGCCCTAAAGGGCAGCTCTACATTAAAATGAGTCACTGCTGATTCAGCAGAGTCTGTGGCGAGTCAACTTGGAATCAGAGTCTAACAGAATGGAAACAGGGAGCAACCCTTGAGTCTGTCGCCCCGATTCAGTTCAGGCCTGCACCTTTCATAACCTCATCCAGCTCATTGCAGATTTCAAATGTCTCCATGGGTTGTGATTGCAGTCGCGCCTTCAAGAATTTGAGCCGCTTTTGAATGGAAGCGAGTTGCAAGGCTTTCCCCTCCGTAATGTTGGTCATCTGTTTGGCCAACTTGTTTGCGACACCTTCAAATTCACGGAGTTCGTCCTTCTCGCGGAACCGGATGCGCATCACCTTCCCATCGGCAAGCTGGATCAACACGACTCTGAGTTTGTAAAGGGGTCCGGCCAGGCGGTTCGAATACACCAGGGCATAAAGGCATGAAAAAACTCCGGCTATGGCAAAGGCGGGCCAAACGTGGGCGTGCAAACTCAACACCCTTCCCGCAAGAAGGGCGCGCACGAACGGGCTCGGATCATGCTGGGCATCGTATTGAATAGGCAAGAACACCAGACCGGCCAGCAAAGCCCCGAGAATGACGGCAAAGATGGCGGTCGGGATCAACATGCGGAATTGAAAACTCGAATCAACAATCAATTGCCGCCTCACCATGGCCCGCACCTTGGCGGTCGGGGCTTTGGGCTTTGGCGGAACTGGAGGCTTACCCATTGCAACACCTCGCTGAGCATCGCACTGACGCGACGCCTTCCTTTTGGAGACTTCACGCCTGGGCGGCGGTTTTAAAAATCTCGATCATTGTACACAGAATGGAGGCTAATCGCCATGCGGCTGTTCTTCTTTCAGCCGGATCGACCCCCAGCCACCTCATGGATTGACGCCCCCGGCGATTCAAAATCCAGGCACCAAGAGTTCACCAACAAGAAACTCTCCGGACAACTCCCAAGAAAGTCAAGGGCTGGCCTGGATCTTTGAAGGCTAGTTTGAATTTATTATTTGCTCCTCGGCTGGGTTGGAGAAGGGCGGTGCGCGATGTGACCTTGCTTCTTGCGGCAGGCAAAAACGAACGCGGGAGGGATATTGCGCCAAACCGTTTTGCAACGCACGGTATCAAAGTACTCTTCCAACAAGGGCTGCACGCTGAATCGGCGCAGTTTCCCGTTCTGCATTTCCATCCCTTGCATGTATTGATATTGGGTGAAAATGGTTTGATCGTCCATCACGGTGATGAACGATTCCAAAAGGCGGCGCCGGTCGGCGTTTGAAAAAAAACCCAAGGCCAAAGAAGAGACTATAGCGTCGACGCGTTCATAACCGCGTTTGTGCAGCTCGTCTTGCAGGTGTTGGGCACCGGTGTTTAGCAGGACCAGTCGTTGGTCAGGGAATTTCCCCTTCAAGTAGCCGTAGAAGCGGTCGCTGATTTCAAAGGCCAGCAGGGTACTTGCTGGGGGGAGGGCTTCCAACAGAGCGCGCGTCATAACGCCCGTCCCTGGCCCCAATTCCACAACGACACATCCCGGCTCGAAAACAAGCGGCTGGAGCATTGCCCGGGCCAGATAGCGAGAACTGGGAGCGACAGCTCCAGTGGTCTTGTAGTCGGCTAGTGCTTCAGCGGCAAAAGTCCGGAAACTCATCGCTTAATTAATACGAATCTCAGCGGGGAATGTTACATCCATGCTTGACCCTGGCTGGCTTGGCGACGGAAAAGGGAGTACTCCAATGCGCCATTAACCCCCAACCGGAGGATCCGTCAAGCCCGCGGGGGCCGAGGTGTTTTGGCGGATGACACCGGAAGGGTTCGTAAAGTAATAGTTGCCAAAACCGCTTCCCGCGGAGGGGTTCCCGCTCACTTCGTAAGTTTGAATGGGATTTGTGCCGCAAGGGCCTGGGGCAAGCGTCCCATCATTGGGAACAGGGGGGTTAACGCAAGGAACGTAGTAAATGTTGTACGCGCTCTTCACACCCGAGCCCAGCACCGTATCGATCAACCCCGCAGCAGTCGGGGTCGCTGAACCTGAAGGGCCATCCAAATCGAGCAAAGTGGAACTGTACCCCATAGTAAATGTTGATGAATAGGATACCTCGGCGGAGACAATCATTCGAAGCGAACCCACTGCGGATGCCTGGTTGGCCGCCGTTTTCGACTTGAGGAGGTCAGGGATCGCGATGGCAGCCAAAATCAGTAGGATAGCAACCACGATTAACAGTTCGATCAATGAAAAGCCGCGTTGGCTCTTTGCCATGACCTTCTCCCTTGTGTATTTCCCGTGTTTTGACGTTTGTTCTTGGGTGTAGCCTACCATCGCAAAAGCGCGCCGTCAATCGGCAATCCAGCCCTTTACGAGTTAATTGCATCAATTATTACTCTATCGTTAGCATCCCATCCTGCGTAATATAGCTCGACGACGATTTCGGGAAATTCCTTGATAAGTGAGCGCCGAGCTCGCCGGAGGTCCTCTTCCTGCCGTTCGCGCGGCTTGGCGGATGAGTGCAGGTGCAAGGGCAGGCTTTCATACCAACCACAATCCTGATGTGCGATCAGAATCAATCTCTTGAGCTCATGATTCTCCACCAGATAGCGAAACCATTTTCCGCCCACCCAGGCAAATTTGGGCAAATATTCCACCAGGGTCAGACATTGCGGTCCCCCGGGCATGATGAGCTGGTCGAAGTTATCGCCTAGCTTGAGGCCGCGATCCAGAAAATCGTTAATTCCAGCCCGAAATCGGTGGTCGCTGCAGCGGACGACCAGGACTTCCGCGTCAGCACGATTGATCTTTAAGGATGATTGATAGGAGAGCATGAGTGGAATATCTCAGGCCGCCCCTCTGGAGCCCGCAATTAGACTTATGCAGATGTCGAATTGCGAGTGGGGGAGGAAGCCAGGATCCTATTTATCGACAGCTTCGCCCTTCCTTACTGCAGTTTTGGCTTCGCTCACGACTTCAGCCACGGCTTTGGAGACTTTGGCCGCCGTGCCGCCATCACCAACGCCAAGTTGTGCCAGGATGGTGGGAATATCCAAGCCCAAGGCTTGAAGTTGCTGGAGCAATCCAAAAACCAGCGCCGGTCCGGTGCGCGCAATGCGCCCGATTCCACCCGTCCCATCGCCGTTCGAGCCGTTACCCTGCTCGATCACCACCACCTTATCGATATTCCCCAAAGGCGCGGCCACTGCTCCGAATATGCCTGCCGAAGCTTGCAGGACGCTGGGTAATTTCTCCAAAATGGTTTGCAGCCTGGCGGCGTCATTGAATTGTTTCCATGCCTCAGCCTTCTTGAGTATGGCCTGCGCCTCCGCCACGCCTTGAGCTTCAATGGCGCGTGCCTGCGCGAGACCCATGGCTTCAATCTTGGAGGCTTCGGCACGCCCCTCGGCCTCCACCGCTGCGGCGCGGCCCATACCTTCCTGTTTCAATTTTTCCTGCTGCGCTTCCGCCAAGGCAATTTGTGCTGATTTTTGGCCTTCAGCCTGCAGGATGGCCGATTGCTTGCTGGCCTCGGCACGCAGAATCGCCGCCTGCCGGTCAGCCTCTGCAGCCTTGATGACTGTCGCTTCCAACTCCTTCTGTTTGCGGAGGACCTCTTGCTCCTGAACCGCAATCTGCTCCTGAGTCCGAACTCTATCGATTCGCACTTCCTCCGCCACCACAGCCTGCTTCGCCGTCGCTTCCGAAAGCGGCCCGGCCTGGGCCGCTTTGGCCTTCTGCGTCTCAACCTCGGACTGAAATTGCGCCTGCCTCAATTGGAAGTCGCGTTGGGCGGCAGCAATATTCCCGTCGGCATCAAACTTTGCCTTCTCACCTTCTTGCATGGCCTGGGCCGATTTGATTTTTGCGTCGCGTGTCGCCTCCGCCTCACCGATGGTCCCGTCGCGCTTGACTTCCGCTGTCCGCTTTTTGCCCAGAGCGTCGAGATACCCTTCTTCGTCGCTGATTTCCTGGACGGTCAGGACGTCCACGCCAATGCCCATCCTCTCCAGGTCCTGTGCAGCCTCTGACGTCAATTTCTGTGCGAAACTCGCCCGGTCGCTGTTAACTTCCTCAACCGTCAACGTACCCAGGATGGCACGGAGGTGCCCTTCCAAAGTTTGGAAAATTACTTTCTGGATTTGTTCAGCTGGCATTCCGAGGAATCGTTCCGCCGCCGCGCCCAGCGAAAGGTCATCGCTCTTGATCTTGACGTTCGCAACCGCCTTCACCGATATAGGAACGCCCTTCAATGTATAGGCGCGCTTGATTTCGAGCGGAATCGTGAATACGTTAAGCTTGAGATAATCCACCTGCTCGAGCAGGGGAAAGCGGAACGTCGCGCCGCCCTTTACCATCCGATAGCCGACCTTCTTGCCGTCAGCCGTCTTCCGGCTGCGCCCACTCAAGACCGCCACCGCGTTGGGTGGCACTTTCAAATAGTTCCGGCTGAAAAGGGCCATGGCCACGATGAGGGCCAGGACCACCAACATCACGACAATCGGAATGAAAAATTGTTCAATCATTTCGTCCCCCTTCCTTTTGAAGACCGAAAACTTCCCCGACTAATCCCCTTTAGAAATCCCAAGCTTTACTTCCAAGCCGGGGCGGCGCACGAGAAGGTCCTCACCGATAATTGCCTCGACTTTCACCAGGGTTCCGGCCGGAATTTCGCCTCCGTCGTGCGCCCGTGCGATTTTTTCCACCACACTTTCCCCCATGGTCATGCGGACCTGACCAATGCCATCCTTTGGAATGGCCACAGTCACTTGCGCCGTCTCCCCCACCAGATCACTGGTGCGAATGTCACTTGAAGCCTGCTGGCTGTAAAGGAAACTCGCAAACAAATAAATGATTCCGCCAAAGAAAAGGCCGCCTATAACGCCGAATAATGTGCTCACTTCCACGCTGTACTCGAGATGAATCCCGATGGCGCCGAAGCCGCCAAATGCCGTCACAAAAACGCTGAGCACCCGGCTGCTGAAGAAACTGACCCCACCATGAACCTCTCCATGAGCACCAACGTCGTGCCCCCCCACATCTCCGTGTCCAAAGAGGTCGCCCGCTATCAGGCTGAAAATCAGGAAGAAAAACCCAAAAGCAGCAATGCCGAGGAAGATGGAGAAGGCGGAGAATCCCACGAGAATGAACATAAGACCTGCCTCACAACCGAGAGGGTCCGCCTAATCCGAAAAAAGGCGTCGCACAGGACTCCGCTCGGCACACCAAGTTCTTCATGATGTTATGGGTAATCTATAGTGCGAATCGGGGGAAGTCAAGAAGTCCTGCGGAATCGGGCCATAGAGCGATTGAGCCAATGATTCATTTGGAATCCGGCACTCCGAATCGCTGCATAGGGAGGTTGGAAATGGAAAGATTGCTGACTACCACGGAAGACCATACATGATCCATCCCGCCACGAAAGCCACTCCCACAAACGCGCCAAAAACCTTAAAGCCGTAGGTTACCTGCTCGCGGCGGGTATCCTTCGTAACTACCGCAAACACAATGGAGGTGAGCGCGGAAAACAGCAGCATGGCGGGAAAATGTGTTATGGCCATATTCAAGATTACTTCATCAACTGCTCAGGTCATCGGGTGATTAAGCCAAGCCTTCCCCAATCCCCACATGGATCGGGATGAATCAGGCCTTTCAATCACTCAATGGCTCCATCACTGAATCGCCCAATGGATTACGGCTTCCGTCCCATGGCAATATCAAAAGCGTCCAGGATCGTGAGGACATTCAGCATACCGGCGGAAACCAGGAAAGCCGTGCCGTAATCCGCGCTCACAAAAAACGCGTCACCTCCGGAGTAACCAAAGAACTTCGCCACGGGCATAGCTGCGCCGACACACATTTCGCCCACGTACCCGAGTGACCGCAAAATAGCGCCGGATTGAAGTTCATAAAATTCACCTTTCATCATAAGGCCAAAAATGAACATGACAATAATGGCCGACCCGAGGACGAGGGCCCGCCCTTTCTTGCCCAGTAGGAAATGTCCGAATCCTGGAATCAACCAAGCTGCCACACATAGCCAGACCATCTGGCCGGGCTTGGGATGCGCGATTGCCGCTCCGGACGACTGAGGACCAGTTCTGGCAACGGATTCTACTTCTGCCGCTTTTTTAGCCATTCATTTCTATCTTATGCGGAAGTCGGGAACAGGGCAACAAAAAGGCGGGGTTCCCTATGAATTACATACGCACAGCTACGGTTTCTCTTTCCGATTTCAGCCCTCGACACTCATGATCGGGACGATGGCCTGTTGGATTTCGCCTGTCACGCGCACGTCGTGCTCCTCGATGTAGACGTTCACTTCCGTACGCACTCCGAATTCGGGCAGGTAAATGCCCGGCTCGACGGAAAAACACGTCCCCGGAATTATCCTGCGGGCGTCGCGAGTCTCGAAGTTATCCATATTGGCGCCGTTGCCGTGAACGTCTTCGCCGATCGAATGTCCGGTGCGATGGACGAAATAATCGCCGTAGCCGTGCCGCGTGATCACACCCCGTGCCGCGTCGTCGATTTCGTAGCCGTGAATCGTTTTGCCGGAGCGTTGGGCATTCTGGGCGAGCGCGATGGCCGCATCACGAGCCTCGCGCACGATATTGAAGATATCGGTGTAACGCTGCGGGACCTGGTCACCCACAAAACCTGTCCACGTAATGTCAAAATAAACCGAGCCTGGCTTGCGGTGTTTGGCCCAAATATCGATCAGGATAAAATCGTTGGCCCGAATCGGCTGCGAAGATTTCTGCGAAGGCGAATAATGCGGGTTAGCGCTGTTCGCGTTCACCGAAACGTTGGGCGCCTCATCCGCTTCCAGGTCGTGCTGGGGGTAAAGGCGCGCCATTTCCTGCTGGACGTCATACTCGCCAATCGCCTTCCCGGATTTCACCGCGTCGCGAATCATGCGAAATCCGTGTCGCACAATGCTGTGCACCGACTTGCCCGCGTCCAGATGCCCGGCCAGCGCCTCAGGCGACCAGCGGGCCTCGAACATTTGCACGAGGTCCGCGGAGGAAATAACCTCAATCCCGAAACTCTTGATCAATTCAATCGTGCCCGCGTCCACCAGACCAATATAAGGGATATCGTTCAGGGGCGAATACTCCATCGCTACGCGCTTTTTCCCCGCCAGGAGTTTCTTCAATCCTTCGTGCTGCTCGCGCCAGGAGGAGTACACTTGCGCGGTGCCGGGCAATCCATCGAGATTGCCCTTTTCAATTCGGTGGACTAAGCGCGCGGGCTCGCCCGAGGCGGGGACAAAGAAATACCACCGCCGGGTGCACATCGCTGGCGCAATCTTGAGAATGCGATAGGCAATCGGATCGCGGCGATGGTGATCGTAAAAAAGCCAGCCATCCAGTTTGGCCTCTCTCAGGGCAGCTTGAATTCCTCCCAGGTCCATGTTCTATCTCCTTAGAATTCCACGATAAAATAGGCGCGTTTACTATACCAAAAACTCGGGACAGGGGGCTGCTCGAAGTCGTCAAATATTTCCCTCGAAGCTGAAAAATCCTCTTCCCCTTTTGGCCCACCGCGAATAGGATGATGCCCTCACAATTTATCCAGGGGGCATGCATGTATAGTTTGAAATCGCTGCATCGGCGCGCCGTATTGTGCGCGGCGTTTGTAGGCTTAATCGCAAGCGGATATCTGCTTCGCGCCCAGGAATCGAAAACTGGGAAAGAGACCAAGGACAATTCATTCCAGGGCATGAAGTGGCGCTTGATCGGCCCCTTCCGCGGAGGCCGCGTGCTGGCCGTCTCCGGCATTCCGAGCGATCCCGACACTTACTATTTTGGCGCCGTGGCCGGCGGAGTTTGGAAGTCCATTGACGCGGGGCTCGACTGGACGCCCTTGTTCGATAAGGAGCCCATCTCCTCGATTGGCGCCATCGCTGTGGCTGAGTCCGACCCCAATGTGATTTATGTGGGCACGGGCGAGGCCTGCCTTCGCGGCGACATTTCGTACGGCAACGGCGTCTACAAATCCGTCGACGCCGGCAAGACCTGGGCGCACATAGGCCTCGAGGATTCCCGCCACATTGCCAAGGTGATTGTCGACCCGCACAATCCTGACGTGGTTTTCGTCGCCGCGCTTGGCCACGCCTACGGGCCGAATTCCGAGCGAGGCGTCTTCCGCTCGCACGACGGCGGCAAAACCTGGGAAAAAGTTCTATACAAGGACGACAAGACCGGCGCCATCGACCTCACGTTCGATCCCAACAACGCGCACATCCTTTACGCCGCGCTTTATGAAGTAAGCCGCACGCCTTACGGCCTGACCAGCGGCGGCCCGGGCAGCGGACTTTATAAATCCTCCGACGGTGGAACCACCTGGATGCGCCTGGAAGGGAACGGCCTGCCCAAAGGAATCCTGGGACGAATAGGTATCGCGGTTTCGCGCGCCGACTCGGACCGAGTTTACGCACAAATCGAAGCGGAAGAGGGCGGGCTGTATCGCTCCGACGACGCGGGCGAGAAATGGATGAAGATCAATGACGATCACCGCTTTCGCCAACGGGCGTGGTACTTCACCCACGTCTTCGCCGACCCCAAGAATGTCGACACGGTCTATGAGCTCAACACGGGCCTCTTTCGGTCCACGGATGGCGGGAAAAGCTTCAGTCCCACGGGCGCGCCTCACGGCGATCATCATGGCTTGTGGATTGATCCCACAAACCCTCTGCGCATGATTAATGGCAACGATGGCGGAGCGACGGTCACTAACAACGGAGGCAAGAACTGGACCCGTCAGGACAGCCAACCAACGGCGCAGTTTTATCACGTCGCCACTGACACTCGTTTTCCCTATTTCGTCTACGGCGCGCAACAGGATAATTCCACTGTCGCCATCGCGAGCGCCAGCGAGTTTGGCGCGATTGACCGCGCTGACTGGTACCCCGTGGGTGGTGGTGAAAGCGGCTACGTGGTCCCTTATCCTCCCGACCCTGACATCGTCTACGCGGGCTCGTACGATGGGCTCATCACTCGATATAATCGGCTTACCTGGCAGGAGCAGGACATCAATCCCTGGCCGGAGAACCCTATGGGCGCGGGCGCGGCCGAGCTCAAGCACCGCTTCCAATGGACCGCCCCCATTGCAATCTCGCCGCACGACCCCAACGTGCTGTATCACGGCGCGGAAGTCCTCTTCAAAAGCACTGACGGTGGGATGACCTGGTCCGCCATCAGCCCTGATCTCACGCGCAACGACAAAAGCAAGCAGGGATCCTCAGGCGGTCCCCTCACACAAGACAACACGAGCGTGGAGTACTACGACACCATTTTCGCCATCGCGGAGTCACCCATCACGCGCGGGGAGATATGGGTGGGGTCCGACGATGGACTGGTTCACCTGACGCTCGACGGCGGCAAAACGTGGTCGGATATGACTCCCAAATCCATGCCCGAATGGAGCATGGTCAGCCTGATAGAGGCGTCCCCACACGACGCCGCCTCGGCATACCTCGCCATCGATCGCCACCGGCTCGATGATATGAAACCGTACATTTATAAGACCGGCGATTTCGGAAAAACGTGGACCGCGATTACCAACGGCATTCCGGAGGGCGCCTATGTCCACGCGGCTCGTGAAGACCCGAAGCGCAAAGGCCTGCTCTATGCGGGCACCGAGTCAGGCGTTTACGTTTCGTTTGATGACGGCGCGCTTTGGCAATCCCTTCAGTTGGAAATGCCCACCTCGCCTATCCACGATCTGACGGTGAAAGATGACGATTTGGTGGTGGCCACCCACGGCCGGGCTTTCTGGATTCTGGACGACATCACGCCATTGCGGCAGTTCAACGCCGACGTTAAAAACGAGGCGGCCCATCTCTACGAGCCGCGCGTTGCGCATCGTCCGAGCGGGGGTGGGGGGTTCCGTCCTCGCGGGCCGGTGGGACAAAACCCGCCGGGGGGCGCACTCATCGACTATTATGTGAAAGCGGCCCCGGGGGAAAAAAAGGAAGTCACACTGGAAATACAAGACAGCAAAGGCAAAGTAATTCGCAAGTATTCAAGCAAAGAGAAAAAGAGCGGCGACGCCGACGACGCACTGGCTTCAGAATTCCCCGGCTTTCAACGGCCCAGTGAGAAGTTGCCTGCCGTGGCCGGCCTGAACCGTTTTGCCTGGGACTTGCGCTTCGAAAAGCCTACCGAAATTGCCGGCACTGCGAGCTGGGGCGGGAGGCCAACCGGGCCACTCGTAGTTCCCGGAATGTATCAGGTGAAACTAACGGCGGCGGGCAAGACGGTGACCGCCCCGCTCCAGGTCAAACTCGATCCACGCCTGAAGACTTCCCAGGAAGATCTCATAAAGCAGCTTGACCTGATGACCAAAATCACCGCACGCGTCAGCGAGGCCCACGACGCGGTGAAACAGATTCGCGATTTACGCGCCCAACTGACAGATCTCAAGAAGCGACTGCATGACCAGGAGCATGGCAAGGAACTTAGCGCGTCGTCAGACCAACTGGATAAGAAAATGACCGCGGTGGAAGACGAGATCATCCAGAGCAAATCGAAAAGTTCGGAGGACCCGCTGAACTATCCCATCAAACTCAACGACAAGCTGATGGCGCTGGGGGGCACGGTGGAGAGCGCGGAAACCGCTCCGACCAAACAGTCCTACGAGGTCTTTGAAATGCTAAGCGCCAAGCTTGACGCGCAACTCGCCAAATGGAAGGAAATTCAGGCAGGCGACCTGGCCGAGTTGAACAAGCAGCTTCGGAAAGACGATGTTCCGAATATTATGTTGGCGCCGCAGACCCACGATTAGAGTTGCGCGAAGTTTCACATCTCTGGTGCGAAGATTGAGACGTATTGTGCGAGTCTGCCTAGCGCCTTTCAATCGGCCGTACTCGGCTTCGTGCCCGGCTTGAAGACTTTGTCGTAAATCAGCATCAGCACCGCGCCCATGAGCCCGATGCCCGTCACCACCCACCACATTCGCTGGGGCTGATGTAAGACATCGCCAAAATAGTGGAGCAGATACCCACCCAGCGGCCCGGCAACGAAATAGCCGATTGCGATGGGTAAGAAAGCGCAGCCCATGTAAAGCCCTTGTTGGCCGGAGGGTGCCAGCCGCGAAATGTAATCGTAGTAGCGCGCCGACTGCGTCATTTCGCCGAGCGCCAGGACAACCAGTGTCACGATGAGTGCGATAGTAGTTGGGTAAACTGCCAGAATCAGCCAGGAAAGGCTTGAAATGACCAAGCCCAGGGTCATGGCCGGGAAGACGGGGATTTTCCGGGTCAGGTAGGTCACGAGGAGCTGCAAACAAATCACCGCGAACGCGTCAACCGAAAGGATCAGGTCAGCGTTGGCATTCGGGTCGACATAACCCCGCAAGAACAACGGCGCGGAAATAAATTCCTGCCAGAAGACAATGTAGAAGCTCGAAAAAATCAACAGGAACAGTACGAATCGGAAGCTGCTCAGCGCCACGGCCATGTTCTTAAGCGCAGCGGCGATGCTTGGCACTTGTTTTTCGCCCGACTTATCAGGCTCATGGAAGAAAATAAAGGTGACGCAGAACATCAAGAAAACGCTCAGGGCGGAAACGCGAAAAACGTTTTCCATGCCCCACCCCATTTGCTTTCGGACAAACCAAGCCATGACCGGTCCCAGAGTTCCGCCGATATTCACAATCGTGTAGTAGATGGAATAGCCGATCGAGCGGACGTTTTCTTTGGAAGCATGTGCGGTGGTCCCCGCCACACAGGGCTTGACCACCGCAGGCCCCAAGGCGGGAATCATCAGAACGCAAAAGACCAAATACTCGTCACCCAAGGTGTGCCGAATTCCTTGCATCCATGGTGCGGAGAGCGAGCCGAGCAAGAAGTACCCGACGGTCATCACGAGATAAGCAAACATCAGGGCGCGCCGAAATCCGAACCGGTCGGCGAGCGCCCCGCCCAGCACCGGTAGAAACCACACGACAAACCCGAAGGTGCCCATCATCCAGCCGGTGAGTTCCTTGGAAAAATGCAGTTGTTCGTTGAGGTAGATCGCCAGGACTGCGGTCGCTCCGTAGTAGGAGAGGCGCTCGAATAGCTCGGTGAAGTTCGCCACCCAAAACGCGCGCTCGAACCCCACGCGAATTTCCTGCAACCGCTGGCTAAAACCCACAATAGCCTCCCAGAAAGCAATTAGTTGTCATTGGTCATTGGTCGGCGCGCGTGACAGGGACTGGATCCCTACGCGAGCGCAGACTTCAACTTCATTACAATTTCTTCTCCACCCCGGATCCGAATCAGTTTTCGCCGCGCTTTTTTCCCGGTAATTATGCCGATGCTCGAACGTGACACATGCAACCGCCGGGCGAGAAATTCAACACACGCGTCGTTCGCCTGACCCTCGGTGGGTGAAGCGTGCAGTTCAAGGCGCGGCTCGCCGGAAGAATCCAACGTGAGCCGCTCGCGCGAGGAGCGTGGCTTGACGCGCAGCCAAAATGTAACATTACCGCCTTCGACCCGTATATCGGCCTTGGTGGGCACATTTGCCATTTGACTTACACTTACCCTCGTTCTCCAAAAATTGCAGTTCCCACCCGCACAATCGTTGCGCCCTCCTCTATAGCCACTTCAAAATCGTGTGACATCCCCATGGAGAGGTCGCGCATGGAAATGCCCGGTAATCGAGCAGATTCAATCTTCCCGGCTAATTCCCGAAGACGGCGGAAGTAGGGACGAACCTGCTCCGGGTCCTCCAGGAACGGAGGAACCGTCATGAGCCCCCGCAACTCCAGGGTTTCAAGCCGGCTCACTTGCTGGGCCAACTCCAAGACCTCATGCTCCTTGACGCCCGACTTGGAGGCTTCGCCGCCGAGATTCACTTCCAGCAGCACCTGGAGGCGCTCTCCGCTACACACCACCGATTGGTCAAGCTTGGTGGCGAGCCGCAGCGAATCCACCGAGTGTACCCAATGGAACAGCTCGCGCGCCGGCCGCGCTTTGTTGGTCTGCAGGTGGCCGATCATGTGCCAGGTAACGGTCAAATCGGAAAGGGCGGGCCGTTTGTCTGCCGCTTCCTGCACGCGGTTCTCCCCAAAGTCGCGCAAACCCGCGCTGTAAGCCTGCCGGATGCGGTCTGGCGGCACGGTCTTGGTCACGGCCACCAGCTTTACATCCTCAGCTCGCCGCCCCGACCGCCGGCACGCGGCCGCGATGCGCTCCTGAACTCGCGCCATGTTATCTTCAATGCCCATCGGTGAAGGACGTCATTAATCCGTGGTCAGTTGTCGGTTGCCATTCCGGCGTGATTGATTGTAAGGTTAGTCGGCAGCAGGTTGGGGGATTTTTTCATATAATGTAGACCACCAGCCGGTGGGACCTGCCGACCACTGCCAACTTACCACGGACTACTGACACTTTGAAAAAGCACGGCCTTTTCATCACTCTTGAGGGAATTGACGGAACCGGGAAAAGCACTCAGCACCGCCTGTTGGCGCAATATCTGAAGAAGCGCGGGCATAAAGTGGTGGCAACGCGCGAGCCCGGCAGCACGCACGTGGGTGAGCAGATCCGCGATATCCTCCTGGCGTCGAAGACGGAAAAGCTTGCCCCTGTCGCAGAACTCATGTTGATGTACGCCGCGCGCGCCCAGCACCTTGACGAAGTGGTGCGACCCGCCCTGGCGCGCGGAGAGATCGTGGCCAGCGATCGTTTTAATGATGCCTCTATGGCTTACCAGGGTTATGGCCGGAAACTTGGCGTCGAAGCGGTTCGCGGAATCGACCGAATCGTCTGCGGCGCCACACAGCCCGACCTGACGTTGGTGCTTGACCTCTCGCCGCGTCAAGCCTTGGCGCGCGCCCACGGACGCGAGGCACGCCAAAAATCCAAACACGGCCGCTTCGAGGTGCAAGGGCTCAGCTTTCATGAGCGAGTCCGGGGCGGATACCTCACCATCGCCAAACGGGATCCACGGCGGGTCAAGTTGATTAACGCGGACCTATCGGTCGCTGAGGTACATGCTGAAATCCGGAAGCAGGTCGAGTTGTTTCTGAAGAAGCGAGGGTTCCCGTCAAAGCGCTAAAGCATTTCAAATGGCAAAAGGAAAATGTCAAATGTGAAATGTAAAGAGATTATCGATTCTTTTGAGAGATTTTTAGGACTAGAATTCATCATTCATAATTCAAAGACATGGGCTTTGAAACCTTTCTCGGAAACCCTCAGGCGGTAACGGACGTGCGGGGCATGTTGGCGGGCGATCGTGTGCCCGGCGCGCTCCTATGTACGGGGCCCGACGGCGTGGGTAAGAAGACCCTGGCCCTCATGCTGGCCCGTGCCCTGAATTGCGAGCGCCGCGCAGAGCTAGGCGGCGATTTTTGCGGCGAGTGCCCGCGCTGCCGCAAAGCCGAGCAAATGCTAACTTCAACACGCGAGGATCTGGAGCGCCGCCGGGCCATTAAAGATGCGGCCCGGCGCGTGGATGGCCTTGTCTATTTTGATCTCCAATTGATCGAGCCCATCACGCGCTACATCCTGATCGAGCAAATTCGCCAGCTTCGCAGCGTGGCCTATACAAGCCCATTCGAATTTCCCCGCCGGATCTTCGTGATTGACCAGGCGCAGGCGGTCCATTGGCAGGCCATCGACTTGCTTCTGAAAGTGTTGGAAGAGCCCCCGGAAACCACCACGCTCATTTTGATTGCACCCAACTCCCACGAATTGCGGCCCACCATCCGGTCCCGGTGCCGAAAAATTCAGTTCCTGCCCGTCGAAGACGCAGTCATCTCAAAATTCCTGGCCGAACAAAAAGGCCTGAACAAATCGCAGCAGGCGCTGGGCGTCCGGGTCGCCGACGGCAGCATAGTGGCTGCGAGAAGTTTTGATCTCGCCGATTACCAGCGCCGACGCAAGCCATGGCTCGATTTTGTGGATGCGGTCGCGACGAAGCCTGGGGGCTCGATGGGCCCCACCGACTGGAAAATCCTGTTTGATTCTTCCAAGGCCCTCACCGAGAATCGCGACGAGTTTGATGAAACGCTCAAGACCGGCTACACACTTCTTCGCGACCTGATGCAAGTTCTCTGGAGCGGCACGGAAACCAACGTCGCCAACGTGGACTTGCTCCCGCGCCTCAAGAGCTGGGCGCCCAAGATGGGATTGGAGAGAATCGAGAAGCTCAAGGCGGGACTCGATTCCGCCTACCGGCTGCAGACGCGCAACGTGAACCAGCAACTCTTTCTGGACGCGTTGGCCACTGGCCTCGTGGAGTCGAGATAGCACGTAGCGCGGCGGTCTTTAATTGAAGTAATCGGTCTTCAGAGACCATCAGCTCAACTCGGGAAGGATTCCTATGTCTAACCAAGAGAAGTCTGGGATTGATCGCCGGACATTTTTGAAGGAAATGGGCGCAGGCGCCGCAACGTTGGCCGGCACGCCAGGATTTGCAAACACTCCCGCGCCTGCAACAGCAGAAGAAATACGGCGACGCGTATCCTTACAGAATCGACCTGACCGGGTTATTTATCGTGGCGAACATTTGCGCGCGGTGGCGATGCCGCTGGGCGGGATCGGGACCGGCTCGATCGCGTTGGCTGGTGACGGCGGCCTGCGGCAGTGGCAAGTGACGCACAGTGTGAATCACCAGGCGCACGTGCCCGACAGCTTTTTCGCGTATTGGGCCAAGCCTGAAAATGGCCCAAGCGTGGCGCGCGTCCTGCAATCCTCCGCCCTCTACGACCAGACCGGCTTCAAGCCCCCCGCCACCACAAACGACCACGAGGTTCCACGCGAATCGAAGAAACTCCTCGAGCGGTTGCCAGGCGTAAAGGAACTTGAATTCGCCGGTGAATACCCAATCGCAGAGATTTGCTACCTCGACCCGGAGCTTTTGGGAGCGGTGTCGCTGGAGGCGTACTCGCCATTTATTCCCCTGGACGCAAAAACCTCCGGCCTGCCTCTGATCATTTTTGAATTTCAAATCAAAAACACCACTTCAGGATTACTACGCGCCTCAGTGATGTCGACCCTTCAGAATTTCATTGGTTGGGACGGCCACAGTCCCATTGCTGGCGTCCAGTATTTTGCCTACGGCTCAAATCGCAACTCGGTCGCACGCCCAGCAGGGCTGACAGCCATCCAAATGTCGAACTCGCGCCTGCCTGACGATTTCCCCTTCCAGGGCACTTTGGCGCTGGCCACGCCTTCACCGAATGCAAGTTATCTCACCCAGTGGGACGATCTGGACAACCTTTGGAAAGACTTTGCTGAGGACGGAAAGTTGGAGAACCACGAGGGCAAGGAATCGAGCGCCGAGGGTCGAACCTGGAATGGAGCCCTCGCCGTGCCCGTCGAACTCAAGCCGGGCGAGGAAGCGCGTATCGTTTTCCTGCTCGCCTGGCACTTCCCCAACAGGTTTGTCAATTGGGGCCAGCCCGCACTGACCATTCCCGACGAGCGAACAAAGTTTTACGTGGGAACCATGTACGGCAACTGGTTCAAGAATGCCCTGGAGGTAGTCGAGTACGCGCGCGACAACTACGCGCAACTGTCACAGGGCACGCGAGCGTTTCGCGAGAAGTTCTACGATTCGTCCCTGCCCTACGAATTGCTGGATTGCGTCACCTCGCAGGCATCGATCATGCGCACGCCCACCTGCATCCGGGTCCAGGACGGCAACTTCCACGGCTTCGAAGGTTGTTGCGGTGCGAGCACTGGACATTGCGGCAATGCCGGCTGCTGCCCGCTCAACTGCACGCACGTTTGGAACTACGAGCAGTCGTTGTCACGGCTCTTTCCCGACCTCGAGCGCACCATGCGCCATACTGACCTGGAAATTCAGCAGGCGCCCGCCGGTTACATTCCGCACCGTACCATTCTGCCTTTCTATCTGCCGCGCAATTGGGACAAGAAAATTGGCGGCCCGGAAAATCCCGCCCTCGATGGAATGTTTGGAACGGTGCTGAAAACTTATCGCGAGTATCGCCAGGGCGGCGGAAAAGATTGGCTGATGGGTTTGTGGCCACACGTCAAGAAATTGATGATCTATATCATCACGAATCTGGATGATGATCGGGACGGCGTGATTCACGGCGAGCAGCCCAATACCTACGACACGTCAATGTACGGGCCCAACAGTTTCATGGGCGGCCTGTATCTGGCAGCACTTCGCGCCGCCGAAGAAATGGCGCGCGTCGCCGGCGATGCTCCCGCTGCAGATCAATACAGAAAGATTTTTGAGAACGGGCGCAAAAACCTTCCCGCCACCCTCTGGAACGGCGAGTACTACATCCAGAAGGTGGATCTCGAGAAACACACCGCCGACCAGTACGGGATGGGATGCCATTCCGACCAATTGCTGGGCCAGTGGTGGGCGCACCAATTGGACCTCGGCTACATCCTTCCCAAGGATCAGGTGCGCACGACCATGCGCTCGATCGTGAACAACAACTGGCGCGAGAGTTTTACCGGATTCAAACAGTCGCCTCGAGTTTTTGTTTCTGATAACGACAGAGGCCTGATTATCTGCACCTGGCCCAAGGGTGGGAGGCCAAAGTCGCCGACGCCATACTCCGACGAAGTCTGGACGGGAATTGAGTACGAAGTGGCGGGCTTACTCCTTCAGGAAGACATGGTGGAAGATGCGTTGAAGATGTTGCGGAGAATCCGTGCTCGATACGACGGCCGCGAGCGCAGCCCATGGAACGACATCGAGTGTGGCGACCACTATGCGCGCGCCATGAGCAGTTGGACGTTGCTTGAGGCCGCCGCGGGACAGCGGTATAACGCCGCGGAGGGTTTCCTGGCGTTTGCGCCCAAAATTACCCCCCACGATTTTCGCTGCTTCTTGATCACAGCCGGCGGGTGGGGAAGCTTTGCGCAAAAGCTTTCTGCCGGAACTCAAATTAATTCAATCACGGGTGCGCATGGACAGATCAAATTAAAGACCATCGAGCTCACTTATGCAGGGTCCGGGGGGCCGCAGAAAGTAACGGCGATGCTGCAAGACAAAGTGACGCAAATGAAAGTCAACGTGACAGGAAAAACGGTGCGATTGGAATCGGCCGTCGACATCGAGATCAGTACAGGCGCCAGATTTCAGATCGAAATCACCTAGTAGGCGGGCGGCCACAGCATCCAAGGGCTTCAAATGAAATTCTAATTTTTCTGATAGACGATTTGCCCACCCACCAACGTCAGAACAACGTGCGCGTCTTTGATTTTTTCCGGCGGGATGGAAAACAGGTCGTCGGAGAGAACCACGAGATCGGCGAGTTTGCCCGGCGAAATCGTTCCTTTGTCTTTCTCTTGAAACGCCGCGTAAGCGCTTCCCGCCGTGTAGGCGGTCAACGCTTCTTCCAATGTCAATTTTTGTTCCGGAAACCACCCATTGGGGTTCTTTCCATCCAAGGTCGCGCGAGTCACAGCGGCATAGATTCCCAGCAGAGGGTTGAGCGGCGCCACGGGCCAGTCTGTGCCGAATGCCAGATGGGCGCCGGCATCGAGCATGGACCGCCAGGCGTAGCTTGAGGCGGCTCGCTCGCGCCCAATACGCTTCTCGGCCCAACGGCCGTCGTCGATGGCGTGATAGGGCTGCATGGAGGCGATCACGCCCAGTTTTCCAAACCGCGCAAAATCCTGCGGGCGCACATGCTGCGCGTGCTCGATTCGAAACCGGCGCGCCGCGGAGTCAGACCCGCCTACTCGCTCAAAGATGTCGAGCATTTCGGCGTTGGCGCGGTCGCCGATGGCGTGAACGGCGAGTTGGATCCCCGCGGCGTTCGCCCCTCGCACCGCAGCCTCCATTTTTGACGGAGGCTGCATCATGGGCAGCGGCATGCCATGATTGCCTGGATCATCGTTATAATCTCCGAACATCCATCCAGTGCGCGACCCGAGCGACCCATCGGAAAATGCCTTCACCGCGCCCAGCTTCAAGAAATCGCTCCCCATGTTGTGAGACACTCCGGCATCCGCCAGGCGCTCCCATAGCGAGATAGGAATAATCGCGTAGAAGCGGCAGGTGAGCCAGCCCTCGAGCTCGGCGCGACGCAAGAGTTGAATCTCGCCGGTAAAGCTGCCATTGGGCGAGTCGGCGCCCACCGTGATGTCTTCCACCGAGGTGACGCCCACGCGGCGAGCTTCGGCAAGCCCGGCCTTCAATGCTTCCTCAAACTCCGCTTCGGTCGGGCGCGGAATAGCTTTCTCGATGAGACCTTCGGCGGCGTCCTTGAAGACTCCGGTAGGCTCGCCGGCTTGTGGATCCCGAACAATAACCCCGCCCGACACATCTTGAGTTGCCTTGCCGACGCCCGCCAGCTTCATCGCCAGAGAATTAGCGAGTGAGGCGTGTCCATCGTAGCGGCTGATGAACACGGGATTGTTCGGCGTTACGGAATCAATCATCCAACGCGTGGGCAGCTTGGCGTCCGGCCACGCCTCTTCGTCCCAGTCGCCGCCCTCAATCCAGCGCCCGGCGGGAAGGGTCTTGGCTTTTTCCGCCAACCGCTTGATGAACTCCACTTCGGAGCGCGCGTCCTTTAGATCCACGGTCAAGAGCTGAAACCCGCCCGACATGAAGTGCGCGTGATCATCGATAAAACCGGGAATCGCGAGGCGGCCGCCCAGGTCAATCACTTTCGTGTGACCATCCACGTAGGCCTTGATTTCGTCATGGGTCCCGCCGGCAAGAAAGCGGCCATTCGATATCGCCACCGCCTGGATGTGCGGACCAAAACTCGCACTCGATCCAGGCTTCATGGTTAAGTCGCCTGTCCAAATATTCCCGTTGAGCAGTACAACCTCGGCACCGCGCACAAGCCGCGAGGATTCGCGCGCAGCAGGTGGATCTGGTCTCCCGGTGATTCCGGTTGAAGCCATGACAAACCCCAAGATTGGAATTAGGATGCGATGCAAATGATTCACCAAGCGGAGCATTATTTAGAAGTCACGCTCAGAAAGCAAATGGAAAGAATCGGCACAGAAAAGTCTTCTCAAGCTACTTCTGAATATGCCGCCTTCTTGCTCTAGTGACTCAAACCATTTTCGTCAACTGATAACCAGGAGCCACGCTGCCTGCCTATTAGCCAGGATTCACATGCAGGTGTTTACCTGATTGTGGCCCCTGAGCGCCTGCTCTAGATTGGTCTGATGCAAGAGCGCAAACCAGAAATCGTGCCTGCTCACTCCAAAGCGATCAATTTAGCAGGGAGGCGACATGCATCGAAAGACTGCCACAAATGCGGAAGCAGGAAAGATGGCCCGTTCGCGGCCAATTGGGTCGCACCTTCAAGAGCCGATTGCGGGTTGAAGAATCACGAGAATTGTGAAACATTCACTTTCAACTTTTCACTGCAATTTCCGGCCTCTGGTACAATAGAAAGTGGAATTGGCGGAGCTATTAATCCGGCCGCTCGTGAAATAAGTGTTGAACTGAATTTGCAGTTTTCAATGATTAGAGGGGATCGCCATCATGGCAACTGCGTCCACTGAGCGGCGCCGGTCTGACCGAATTTGGCTGACTCTCCCCGTGCACGCGGAGGGTGTGGATTCAAACGGCCAACCATTTGAGTGCGAGGCGCGAGCGATCAGCATTTGCCGCCATGGCGCGAGACTGCAAATTGGCCAATCCTTGAACGAAGGTCAGGCCGTGCGTTTAAAGAGCCCTACCGGAGATGACGCGGCGGATTTTCGCGTGGTGGCCTCCTTTGCCCACCCTGGGGAAAAAGACGGCGAGTATGGCGTGGAGTGCTCCGACATCAAGGCGAACTTTTGGGGAATCGAATTTCCGGCTTCCGACTCGGACGGGCCCATGGACGGCAAGGTGCTTGTGGAATGCAGAAAATGCAAAACCATTGCTCTCCTCCCTCTGACCCTCTCTGAAGTCGAGGCACTGAGGGCCATGGGCTTGGTGGGGAAGCCGTGCCCACATTGCAATACGATCACTTTGTGGAGATACGCACACGTGGAGGTTTCGCCCTACCGGCAGGGCATATCAACGGAAAACTCGAATGGAGGAAATTCGGCGGACCACCCGCCCAACTCGAACGCAGGCGCCCCGGAGGCCATTGAGCGAAACCACCGCCGGGTCTACGCTCTCATGCCTGTCGGAGTCCGCGATTCACAGGGTAGCGAAGAAATGACTCGAACCGAAAACATATCCAAGGGCGGCTTCTGTTTCATCAGCGGGAAAACGTACCAACCGGGCGAGTCCGTCCTCGCTGTTTTTCCCCACGACTCAGTGACGCCTAAAACCGAGTTGCCCGCTGAGATAGTGCGCGCGCAGAATATCGAGGGCTCCGACCGCAAGATCTATGGGGCCGAATACAAAAAGGATTGATCCCTCCAACCTTTCCTTCCGCTCAATGAGCGTACCCTCCGAACCAACCGCGTCGCGTCGTACCACGACTCAGGGATTAATCTGAGTCAGCGCGGCTGGTTTGGGCTGCGCATTTGTCAAAATCTGCGTCGCCTTGAGCTCCTCCAGGTCGCGCAGGACTTTTCGCCACTCTCGAGGGTGTTTTGCCACCGCATTGGCAGCTGAGCTCCCATAGAAGCTCAGCAGGTTGTCTCGCAACCTTGAATCAATGTGGGCAAAGTGCTCTTCCTCCAATTTGTGAAGGAGCCGGGCGTAAGTCAGATCACAATGGAGGTACTCCCCCGGACGAGTTGCCGAGCCGGTATCCAGATCCATGTCGGGAGGATCGAATTGGCCCGCCTGGGCAAGTTTGATTTCAGATTCGTAGCCACCTACTGTTGCCTTCAGGCTGTCGGCGAACAATTGTTCCACCTGCAGGTTTGGTGCATGAAAATCAAATGCGTTGAGAAGGCCGAACTTCGGAATCAGTTTGAAGATAAACGCAGTCAGCTTGTCTACAGGTCCGGGTTTTGAATACTTCCTCCGCCACGCCTGGTAACTCGCGCTCGGCAAGTGATACAGCTTTTGGTGATGCATCCCCGCGGCAAGGCCTTCGAGTTCGTTGCGCCGCAGCGCCCAAGCCACCTCGGTCATTTCTGGAATGAATTTCCCGGCCAATTCACGATAGGAAAAGAGCGCGAGGTCAACACTGAAGATTTCCTTCGTCATCGCCAGGCCATAGGTTTTCTGGAAGGCGCGCTCGAGCAGTGGCTTATCCACCTTGAAGCCAATCCAGTCGCGGTACGCCTGCGGGGCGTTGTGCCGCGCCACCACTTCCAAAACGTCGTAGCCAAATTCCGTGAGGGCATGCGCCTCGGGATTCTGTTCCCAGGTCATCCGGCTTCCATATTTCCGGTGGAGGCGGGGATAGAGAAGAGGAACGGCTCGATTTACTGCGATCTCGTGGCCATGGATATCGGCCTCATAGTGCGACAGAGCTCCCAGAGCGAAGGCGTAATCATTCAAGTCTTTCGACTCCGCGAAAAGGGCCTCAACATAATCTCCGCTCCTCACGTAGTGGGTGAGGTGGCTGAAAAACCTGCCTCCGGGAAAATAGTAACCCATGTCCTGAATCACGCTGCCCCCATAGGCGTAAGCGTGAGCTTCATGCAACTGTTCCGTAGTGGCGTTGGGAAAACGCTCGAGGAGAAATATTTTGATCAGGCCGTCCCACTCTGCATCAACGATGGCTTCGTGCGTCAGCACTGAATAGGCAGCGGACTTCGTTGGGAAGCATACCGCGCACAGAATGGAGATGAGAAGGAGAACAGCCACCAGCCTCGTAGAGTACAATGCGGCAAATCTGCTTGTCATATCAGCCTGCCCATGCTAGCTCAATCAGGTCCCGGATGAAATCAGGTGAAGACCTGAATAGAGATGTGCTTATGCCAAGACTGTCTTGTTGTCCACGAGGGACCGGGCGGGTGAGCCGGGATTATACCTCGCGAAATTTGGCGGATTTCAGAAGTTTACGGATTTCCGCTGCGATAAGGTCGCCCATGCGGGAGGTTGTTACCGGGCGCTTGCGTCCGGGCATATCCGAGGTGCGCACGCCCCGCTTCAAGACTTTCTCGATGGCGGTCTCAAAAGCCAGGGCGACGTTTTCCATGCGGAAAGAGTAGCGCATCATGAGCGCGGCGGAGGCAATGGCCGCCACCGGATTGGCGCGGTTGCGCCCGGCGATGTCCGGAGCGCTACCGTGCACCGGCTCGTAGAGGGCTGAGTGTTCGCCCAAACTGGCCGAGGGCAGAAGCCCGATGCTGCCCGTAAGCATTGCCGCTTCGTCGCTCAGAATATCGCCAAACAGGTTGTTAGTCAGAACGACGTCAAAACTGGTGGGCTTGTCGATCAACTGCATGGCGCAGGAATCCACGTACATGTGGTGCAGCTCAACATCCGGGTAGGTGCGCGCGATGCGAGTGACCACTTCGCGCCATAGGCGTGAGGTCTCAAGCACATTGGCCTTGTCCACTGAAGTGACTTTCTTCCGCCGGGTGCGCGCCAGTTGAAAAGCCCGGTGGGCCACACGCTCCACTTCGTGCTCGCGATAGATTTCGGTGTTGATCCCCATGCGCTCCCCGTTCTTGGAAAAGATGCCGCGCGGGTTGCCAAAATATATTCCGCCCATCAGCTCGCGCACAATCACCAGGTCCGTGCCACGCACCAACTCAGTCTTCAACGCGGAGAGTCCTGCCAGTGAATCGAGAACTTTGGCGGGGCGCAGGTTCACGTACAATCCCATGCGCTGACGAAGTTGCAGTAGACCTTGCTCGGGGCGAACCTCGGGGCGCTTGGAATCCCATTGCGGGCCGCCCACCGCACCCAAAAGAATTGCGTTCGCGTTATTGCAGATTGCGATGGTCTCAGCGGGAAGAGGCACGGCGGTCGCGTCAATGGCACACCCGCCCACGAGCCCGGTTTGAAATCGAAAGCTCGGGCCGCGAATCTCTTCAACGATCTTGAGTGCTTTGACAGCCTCCGCCGTAACTTCAGGACCAATCCCGTCGCCCGGCAAGACCGCCACTTTAAAAAGCCCTTGCATTATCTATAATCTACGGGAAACCGATGGTGAAAATCAAGGCTTTCTGTGGAAAATTTGTGGAAAAATCACAAAAATGTGAAGATGATGTTAATTGGGGTGGGGTTTGCCTGTTAAGTGTAATTTTTAGTTATGCTTACAGGAGTTCCACAAGAAATGGAATTAAAGTAAGTAGTTGATTATATTATACTTAGTATCTTGAGAGCTAGGACGAATTGGGCTGATTGCGAATCCTAGGCTCAGTATCCACCCGGGAAAAACCGATCAGTAAGTTTATTGGAATGAACCGGCTGCGACGCCACTTCGGTGGTTTCCGCCAGCCGTTTCATCTCATAGGCTGCTTTGTTGGCGGCCTGCAAGTACGCGCGCGCGGATGCCTCAACAACATTGTGGCTGGATGACTTGCCGGTAAATTCTCGCCCTTCGAAGATGGCACGGATGGAAACTTCCGCCACGCCATCGTTTCCTGGACCGACGGTATGCACTCCAAAATCCGAAATCGTGCCTGGCAGTCCGGTGATTCGGTCGATGGCGCGAAAGGCGGAGTCGCAAGGCCCATCGGCGGTGGCGGAATCGTGAAAGATCCGGCCATCCTTTTCCAACTCCACGGTCGCAGTGGAACGCCCTTTATTTGACGAGACCGATTGAAACAACCTTAAGGTATACGATTCCGGTAAGTGTTCGAACCCTTCGTTCACAATTCCCAGCAAGTCTTCGTCGTACACTTGCTTCTTACGGTCCGCCAACCTGCAAAACAATTCATATGCGCGTTCCAGTTCGGGCTTGGCGAGCTTGTACCCCAGTTCCTCGTAGCGCTGTCCCAGCGCGTGGCGGCCGGAGTGTTTGCCGAGCACAATGTGATTGGAGGGCGCGCCCACGGTGAGCGGCGTGATGATTTCGTAGGTGATGGCATTCTTGAGCACGCCGTCCTGGTGAATGCCGGCCTCGTGGGCAAAGGCATTGCGCCCCACGATGGCTTTATTGCGTTGCACCAGCATGCCCGTCAAGCGGGTGAGCATCTGGCTGGATGCGTAAAGCTCTTCCGGGTGGATTTCCGTGAACACGGGAATCACGTCGTGGCGCACGTACAAAGCCATCACGATTTCTTCCAGGGCAGCGTTCCCGGCCCGCTCGCCAATACCATTGATGGTGCATTCAATTTGCCGCGCCCCGCCGCGAATCCCGGCTAGAGTGTTGGCCACGGCCAATCCAAGATCGTCGTGGGTATGCGTACTCAGGATCACGTTGTCCATTCCGGGCACGCGCGCCTTGATGTCGGCGAACATCTGTTCGTATTCGGGCTCCATGCAGAAGCCCACCGTGTCGGGCAGATTCAAGACGTTGGCTCCCGCTTCCACCGCGGCGTGGCAACATTCAACGAGATAGCTGCGTTCGGTGCGCCCCGCATCTTCGGGCGAAAACTCCACGTCCCCACAGAGTGACTTGGCGTACCCCACTGAAGTGGTGATCATTTCAAGAACTTCTGCGCGCGTCTTGCGAAGCTTGTACTTCAGGTGGATATCCGAGGTGGCCAGGAAAGTGTGGATGCGCGGGCGCGCCGCTTCCTTCAGCGCCGCCCAGGCGCGATCGATATCTTTTTGGTTGGCTCGGCCGAGCGCGACAATGATCGGACGGCGAACCTCGGCCGACACCGCTTTGACCGCTTCATAGTCGCCCTCGGAAGCGATGGGAAATCCTGCCTCCAAAATGTCCACGCCCAGGCGGTCAAGTTGGTGGGCCATCTCGACCTTCTCCTGCACACTCATACTGCAGCCGGGCGATTGCTCCCCGTCGCGCAACGTGGTATCAAAAACAAAAATCTTTTCCGGCATGGAGGACCTCCAATTCCCGGTTGGTGTCTGCGACCATCGTCGGGCCCGGCCCGACTGGCTTGATTCATCCTGCCTCCGGTCAGTTTAGCAACCTACCGACCGGTAGGTCAATAGATTTTATAAGAACCGCGCTTTGCCGGTTGCGACTAATGGCTAAAGAATTTGAAACTTGGACTCCAATTTCCATTCTACTTATTCCAGCTTTCATTTTCCAGTCTCCATTTTCCCATGGTGCCGAAAAGCTGGGATTAGGGTATACCTCGCGATTTAACTATTGATCCTAAAGGCCCTTCCAGCTTTAGTTGTCATTTTATCCCGCTGACTCTGCCTCTGCACCTGAATAGCACACTCTGCTGTCTATCGCCTGAGTGGGCTTTTGAGATAAAGTGTGCAACTATCACGAGATCCGTGGCCCGTGCAGATTCCCGTGGAGTGTGAACAAATATGGGCAAGCCGTCCTGGAGGGTCTACGCCCTGGCGGTGATCGCGATCATGGCCTTTACGGCGACCGTCGAATTATGGATGGGCCGGCTGCCGTTCTGCCCATGTGGAACCATCCGCTTTTGGGCCGGGGACATCTGGAGCAATGAGGCCTCACAACAATTCTCCGATCCGTACTCCTTCACGCACATCCTTCACGGTGTGCTCATGTACGCGCTGATATGGAGCGTGGCGGGCAAGCGGCTGCCTCTGGGTGCGCGACTGGTGGCTGCCGTCATGCTCGAGTCCGGGTGGGAGTTGCTGGAGAACTCCAGTTTCATTATTGAGCGCTACCGCGCCGCCACCATTTCGCTCGGCTACTTTGGCGACAGTGTCTTTAACTCTATGGGCGACATCTGCTTTATGACGACGGGGTTCTTCCTGGCCTACAAATTGCCAGTGCGCGTTACGGTGATCGGCGCCGTGCTGGTGGATATCGCTTTGTTATTCTGGATCCGGGATAGCCTCGCCCTGAATGTCCTCATGCTCATCCATCCCTTCGCGGCCATTAAGGCCTGGCAGATGGTGCGGTGATTTTCAGAGAGGCCACAAGCCGCGGGCAGCGTGTTTCTGACCGCGGGTTTTCGTCGATTGGAAAAGCCCGCACAATCATAGGACAATTGATCTTGGAATGCGGCTGCGCCTCTTGCGGGATGCTCGGCCTACTTCAACCACGGGTGAGGCCGCGTCCTGGCCGGAATAAGCCCAACCACTGACCGCTCGCGTGGCACACAGTTTCCGATGACCGAATTTGCATTTTGGTTTCTCCTCTTGAAGACAGTAGTCATCAGTCTGGAAACGGTTGGCGTGGGCCAAAGGGATTTGGATTTTAGAATTAGAATTTTGGATTCACGGCAAACGATTTTGAACCGGCGCATGCGTGGCTTCCTTCCTGTGCCTCAACCATCTTGCCACCCACCTTCGAATCAGGGCCGCCACCAGCGCGGGGATAACCAGCATAGTCGCCATGATGGGTACAAATGGACAAACGAGTCCGAGTTCGTCGCGACTACCGAGTAATTCCAGATTGGCTATGACAATCAGGACCGCGCAAACGAGCAGGACAACAAGATCGGCACGGGAGCGGGCGAGAAGCAGCAGTCCAAAGGCTAGAAGCGCATAAGGCACAATTGCGAATACGTATCGCTCCCCGAGATCGGGGACTCCTCGGCAGGCTCCGGCTTTCTGGCCCAACTCCGCCCAAACCGCCCCCCCGGCCAGCATCACCATTATCACAATCTTGAGCTTGATGTTTTCTCGACTGCCTTTGATTGGCATCTGTTATCTCCGAGGCTGGCTAAGCCTACACCTTTGAGCGCCAGTATCACAATTGAATCCCCTGGCGTGAAATATGCGGGGGCCTTGCGAAGACCTTTCCGCTGCTCACCCTCGTGATCCAATATCCCTCGCGGCACGCATTCGCCGGGCAAGATCTCTTTGATTGCGTCTTGCGCCCTACTCTTGGACTTATACATACGGTATTCTGTTTAATATGGCTGTGAAACGCCCAAAAGAAGCACACTCTCGCACGGCTGCCGACCTGCCGCCATCCATCGAGGATTTGAAGCCCGCGACGGCAGAAGTTTTTCTCACCGACCAGCCCATTGAGGAATCGCGCCTGTACGGTGTTAACTTTTCCGGACGGAAGCTCTCCTTACTGAACGCGAAAAGCTCGTTTTTCGAACGAGGGTCCTTCGCGAACTGTGAGATATCCTCGCTGCATCTGCGGGATGTGCGCCTGGTCAAATGCGATTTCTCAAACGTCAACGTGCGCGGTTTCAATGCGACGCGCGTTGAGTTCATCGATTGCCGGCTCATCGGGATGAAGGCGAGCGAATGCCGCTGGCAGGACGTCCTGGTTGAAAACTGCGATGCACGCTACATTCAGCTCAACGACGGGCGAGTCCACAACTGCGAGTTCAAGGCCAGCCAATTCGAGGAGGCGGACCTGCGGGCGACTGACTTCGAGGGCACTAACTTCTTTCAGGTTGTACTACATCGGGCGGACCTCTCGGGCTCAAGACTGAGAAACACAGATCTGCGTGGGGCCGACATCGAAGGAATCACCGTGAGGCCCGAAGACGTGCGCGGAGCGATCGTGAGTCCAGCGCAGGCCATGGAATTGGCGCGCTTGCTGGGAATCATCATCCAGTAGCCTCAGGGCTGGGATCCGCACGGGCCTCCGCTGAAAGTGAGGCGTAACTTCCGAAACCCTCAGCCCCATCACTCGTAATACTCGGGCGCCTTGCGAAGGGCTTTCCAATGCTCACCATCGTGGAGGGGGATTACGTAAGGGAATGTGGGCGTTAAGGTTTAGCGACGCGACCCCGCTCAAGCCGCTTTCTTGTCGTTGGTTTGAGCGATCACGTAGCGCTCCAATGCCTCGCGGTCTGATTGCTCTGGCTCGATGAATTCCATCGCCATGCCATGGGGGGCCAATTTTCGGGCAACTCTCGCCAACATTTTGAGGGGATGGCTTTCTCCGGGGACGGTAAACTCAATCTCTGCGACTTCCCCGTCGGCCAGCCCCCCTGAACCTTGGAGCAAGATGCCGCCCCGGGCGACGTCCAAGCTGCGCACCTTGAAGCGGCGCTCGCCCGCACTGCAAATAACATCTACTCCGAGAGGCAGACGGACGTGCCGCCGGTGCTCCTCGATCATCATGCCGCGCGCCGCGCCAAACAGCCCACGCAATTTGGCGACACTGAGCGGCTTGGCGATATAAAAAGTGATTCCCGCGGCATAACCCTCCCGCATGGTGGCAATGTCGTCTAAGGCGGTAAACATGAGAATCGGCACGGAATGATTGGCAGGAGACTTACGGATACGCCTGGCTATCTCGAATCCGTCCAGGTGGGGCATGTGCACGTCCAGCGCGACCAAGTCAAACTTCTCCCGCATGATGAGCTGTGCGGCTTCGCGGCTGTCCGTCAGGCCCACCACCTGATAGCCCAGAGATCCCACGATGGACTTAAATATTTCCAACGTCACGCTTTCATCATCGACGGCCAGTATTTTGAGTTTCATGCCCACCTCACTCCTCGCCAAGCATTTCATCGGCGGCTCCAGCTTCCAAGTTGAGCGGGAATTTCCGATTTCAACCTTTTCTCTACGCGAAAACCATACGCTTGGCGCCCGGATGAGTCGAGTTCAGACCGACAAAGCGACCCTCGGGTGTCTTCGCACAGCGCTCAAGGTCAACACTCCTCTGTTGCCTCGCAAGAAGGGTTGAGCAAACAGCAGGCCAAACTTTAGGGTCAAGCCGCATTTGCTTAGTATCGTCTTTTCAATACGATAGAAGTTGAATGGACCGGAGTGGAAATCTGACGGACCCAGGGAATGTTAATCCCTGACATGACTGCTTCAAAAAAAGACAGTTCGCGAGCCTACAAACTGCCCCTTGTGCAGTCCGAGAATCATCCCGCGGAAAAACCGCATGGCAGTGACCTGAGTCACTGACCAATCGCCAGATAGATTGGTAATGTGACCGCACTTGGCGATCTCATTCGCCGCCTCGCTGCTCATTCCGGAGGCTATCTATGAAGCATCGCGCGGGGTTGCTGTTGACTCTGAGTGTATTCCTTTGCCCGAACGCCCGGTCTCTATCTGTGCAAGAGCCCAACCCGGGCTCGGCGTGTATTGAGTGCCACAGTAGAGAAACGCCGAACATCGTGGCCGATTGGAAAGAAAGCAAGCACAACCGCATGGGCATTTCCTGCGATGCTTGCCATGGTTCCGAGCACATTACAGCCAGTGATGCCCGGAAGGCAAAGATTCCCACGCCCGACACTTGCAATGCCTGCCACGAAACCCAGGTGACGCAATTCAAGAAAGGCAAACACGCCAAGGCCTGGGCTGCCATGGAAGCCATGCCCACCATTCACTGGCAACCCATGGCCCTCACTGAGGGCATGAAGGGGTGCGGGGCGTGCCACAAGATTGGAATCAAGTCAGCAGAGCAAATTGCGCAATTGGAAAAAGAAGGTTCGCGTTTCGGAGTTGCCTCGTGCGATGGCTGCCACACGCGCCACACGTTTTCGGTGGAGGAGGCGCGCTCCCCCCAGGCTTGCGAAACCTGCCACATGGGCTTTGATCATCCTCAGTGGGAGATGTACTCCTCTTCCAAACACGGCGTGCGGCACGAATTGAAGCAGCTGAAAATCCAGAGTGAAAGTTCCGCGGCGCCCACCTGCCAAACCTGCCACATGCAGGAGGGCAATCACGAAGTTCGTACCGCCTGGGGATTCCTGGCGGTCCGTCTGCCGATGCCCGAGGACCCGGAATGGGCCGCCGACCGCGCCACCATTCTGCAAGCGCTGGGAGTATTGGATCCGCAGGGCAAGCCGACGGCGCGACTCGCGGTGGT
Organism: Terriglobia bacterium; assembly: GCA_041481635.1. GTDB lineage: Bacteria > Acidobacteriota > Terriglobia > UBA7540 > UBA7540 > DASYXZ01. Next base: position 62,301 of record JBGPCF010000021.1, read on the forward strand.
GATGGGCGCTGACTTGGCGCGCCTGGACCTGGCTTCCTGGCAGGCAGAGCGCGACAAGATGCTCAACACCTGCAACCAATGCCACTCGCTGCAATTTGCCGGGACGCAGATGGCTTTGGGCGACGACATGATTAAACGCTCGGACCACGTAATGGCAGAGGCAATCCGCATCGTCGCTGGACTTTACAAAGACGGCCTTCTCCCCAAACCGAAAAATTACGCCAATCCCTTCCCTGATCTGCTCACTTTCCACGATGCCCCGACCGTGATCGAACAGAAATTGTTCGTAATGTTCCTGGAACACCGGATGCGAACCTTCCAGGGCACGTTCCACTCCAGCCCGGACTACGCCATGTGGTATGGTTGGAGCGAAATGCAGCGCGACTTGACCGAGATCAAGGAGTTGGCTACTAACATTCGCCGCGCAGGTCGGGTATGATTTGCCCAGGGGCACTGCAAGCAGTGCATGGATAGCGACCCGGGAGTGAGCGAAGATGGCAGAACCTGCTGAGAAGATTTTGGCCACACCGGCCAAGCTGGCGGGCATGGTCGATTTCCAGGCGGGCGCAGTAGTGAGCCGAACTCTCGTCAAAAAGCCAACCGGAACCGTCACGCTTTTTGCGTTCGATGCCGGACAGGGGTTAAGCGAACACACTGCACCCTATGACGCCACGATTTGCGGACTGGAAGGGGAGGCGGAGATCACCGTATCAGGAAAACCCATGCGCCTGCTCGCCGGAGATGCGCTCATCATGCCGGCCAACGAGCCACACGCAGTGCTCGCCCTCGAGAAATTCAAAATGCTCCTGATCATGATCCGCTCTTGAGGGCGCTTGTTGGCAATCGAACCAATTTGCTGCTCAGACCAAGCCAAGCCACCGGCAGACTTGAATTAAACGCCAGGCCCACTGCCTGACTGCGAACTCCCCCCCACCTTTAACGATTCCCCAGTTTCCGGTTCAGGAAATCCTCAGCCGCGTGGTAGGCGGCGAGCCAGGTGCGATGCATCAGGAAATCGTGAATCTCGTCGGGAAAGACGAGCTCTTCAAAATACACTCCCTGCTTTCGCAGTGCTTCCGCCAGGTGGATGGTTTCACTGAAGGGCACATTGCGGTCGTCATCGCCCTGAATCAACAGAACGGGGGAGCGCCAGGTTTTCATGGCGGCCAGGGGTGACGACTCAAAAGCCAGGCGCGCCGCGTCCGGGTGCGCTTCCGGATCGTAAGCCGGGACAAAATGATGAATTACTATATTCCAATCGTGCACGCCGTGCAGATCCACGCCGGCAGCAAAAAGGTCGGAGGAGCGCGCCAGTCCGAGGGCCGTCAGGTAGCCGCCGTAAGATCCACCCCAGAGGCCAATGCGCTGCGGGTCAACGTCCGCGCGTCCACGCAGGTAGAGGCCGGCGCCCATCACGTCATTGAATTCACTGGCGCCGGTGGCGCCGTAGTTGAGGGCCTCGCGAAATTCCATTCCGTAGCCAATCCCGCTGCGATAGTTAACCGCCAGCACCACGTAACCCTTGCTCGCCAGGTACTGATTCATCGCGTAGGCGTTGTGGTAGTAGCCCATGTAGTGCCAGCCGAGCAGCATCTGGCGCCGCGAACCGCCGTGAAAGAAAATCATTGCCGGATGTCGCCCACCCTCTTGATTGTTGGAGGGGAGGAAAAGCTGGCCGTGAATCCGCATGCCGTCCGCAGCGGAGAAAATCACCTGCTGCGGCTCGACTAGCGAGGCGGCAGGGAAATCAGCAGGGATTGCTTCAGGCGCGAGGTCTTTCAAGCCCCCTGAAGCGGCCACAATCGCCGGGCGCGCGGGCATGCGGGTATCCGAGCGCAGCACGGCAACCGTTTTGCCATCACTGGTCATTACCGGAGCCCACTCGAGACCGGTGCCGCTGGTAACGGCGCTGGGCTGCCCGCCCGCCACCGCGACTTTCCAAATGTGTCGGCGATCGATGTCGTTTTGATTCGAGGCGAATAATACTTCCTTCCGGTTGGGACTGAGGGAGGTGTGTTCCACTTCAAATTCGCCGAG
>JBGPCF010000022.1:0-63719 GCA_041481635.1 Terriglobia bacterium
GGTCCGGGGGAATCACCGGGCACTAAAAACTCAAATATGTCTTGCATTCACAAACGGTCGGGTGTATTTAACCGGGCTGCCGGATTATCCCCATGGATATTCCGGCCAATCAATCCGATCACCTTCTAGGGAGGCATGCATGCCCTCGCCCAATCTCGATTCCTTGCGCTCTCGCTTCCGCGGAGAGATCATCCACCCCGGAGACCCGTCCTACGACTCCGCCCGCAAAGTCTACAACGCGATGATCGACAAGCGCCCGGCGGTGATTGCCCGGTGCGTAGACGTGGCAGACGTGATGGCCGCGGTTGATTTTGGCCGCGAGAACAAGCTGCTCACCGCGATTCGTGGTGGCGGACACAATGGCGGCGGGCTGGGCGTTTGCGACGACGGCCTGGTGATTGACCTTTCGCGCATGAAGGGCGTCCGCGTGGATCCGGTCGGGCGTACGGCGCGCGTCGAGGGTGGGTGCCTTTGGGGCGATGTGGACCACGCCACGCATCCCTTTGCCATGGCCGTGCCCAGCGGATTCATTTCCACCACCGGGGTTGCCGGCCTCACGCTGGGTGGCGGCATCGGATACCTCACGCGCCGCTACGGCCTGACCATTGACAACCTGCTGGGCGTCGATTTGGTTTTGGCTGACGGAAAGTTTGTGACCGCAAGCGCGGAAGAAAATCCCGATCTCTTCTGGGCGGTAAAAGGTGGTGGAGGAAACTTTGGCGTGGTGACGTCGTTCCTCCTCCGCGCGCAGCCCGTCAAAACGGTCTTTGCCGGCCCCACCTTCTGGCCCCTCGAACAGACCGTCCAGGTGATGAAAGCCTACCGCGAATTTATCCTGAAGGCGCCCGAGGGGGTGAACGGCTTTTTCGCCTTCCTCACCATTCCCCCCGCGCCCATGTTTCCGCCGAACCTGCACAACCAGAAAGTCTGCGGAGTGATGTGGTGCTGCACGGCCCCGCCTGCGGAAGCCGAGAAAGCGACCAAGCCCATGCGGTCGGTGGGCAAGCCAGTGCTGGACCATGTGGGAGAAATGCCCTTCCCCGTGGTCCAGAGCTTGTTTGACGGTCTTTACCCTCCCGGACTTCAGTGGTACTGGCGCGCCGATTTTGTGAAAGAGCTGAGTGATGAAGCTATCGCGCGCCACGCCGAACATGGCGCCAAGCTCCCCAGCATGCATTCCACCATGCACTTGTATTCCATTGACGCCGCGGCCCACCGGGTGGGGAAAAATGAAACCGCCTACAGCTACCGTGACGCAAACTGGGCGGAGGTCATCGTGGGCGTGGACCCCGACCCGGCCAACGCGGCCAAGATCACCAAATGGTGCAAGGATTATTTTGACGCCCTGCATCCCTACTCGGCCGGCGGCGCCTACGTCAATTTCATGATGGAAGAGGGGCAGGAGCGCGTCCAAGCGTCATTCCGCGATAACTATACGCGCTTGGCGGCCGTCAAGAAGAAATACGATCCAACCAATTTTTTCCGGGTGAACCAGAACATTAAACCCGCGTGATAAAGAGTTATCCGCAGATTGCTCAGATTTCACAGAAGTAAAAGCCTTGGGGTATCAGCTTAGGCTTTGGCTTCTTCTTGGTCTTTGGCAATCAGTGAAATCTGCGGAACCAGTCCTCCGTAGCATTTCTACTGCGCACTGCGCTCCAGAGCTTCGAGCGCCGGGGCGGAGGGTGGATCTGCGGATTAAGTCTTGGGGAAGTTTTCCGCCACCAGCCGAAGAGCCTCTTCGCGCGACTGGATTTTTCCTTCGAGCTGCGCGTCCTCCACCGCCCCGAGGATCGCCTTAAAGTTTGGCCCCGGCTTATAGCCCTCGGCAATCAAGTCGTCGCCGGTCAGCAGTGGCGCGGGCTTCACCTTTTCCGGAGGGGTTTCTTCCAGCAGGCGGCGCGCCATCTCAAAATTCTCCAGATTGCGGTGGCTGGAGAGGCAATCGAGCCGGTGCAATTCCAGGTGCTCGCGAAAACCCTCCATGCGGATAAATCGTAGTTGGGTGGCGGGCCGCATGTTGGGAAAATCTTTGAAGCGCAGGTGGTGCCGCACCAACTCCGCCACGCGCTCCGTATCGCGCGCCGAGAGTTTGAAGCGGACGCAAATCGCCTCCGCCATTTTCGCGCCCACTTCCACGTGGTTATCAAAGCGGATGCGCTCGCGGACGGTAAAGGTGGGCGGCTTGCCCACATCGTGCAGCAACACGCCCAGCGCGAGCGCGGGCGAAACGGCGGGCACGCAGACGGGTTTTGCCAGGCCTTCCAGCATCAGCAGGGTGTGCACCCAAACGTCGCCCTCGGGATGGAATTCGGGAGGTTGGGCGACGCCTTGCAGAGCCTTGATTTCCGGCAAAACCTCGCGCAGCAGCCCAGCCTCGTCCAGCAATTCGAAGCCCCGCCGCGCGTGGCTGTCGGTAAGGATTTTGACGATTTCGTCGCGCACCCGCTCCATGCTGACGTCATGAATCTCGGGCGCCAGATTGCGAATGGCGTCCAGCGCCGCGGGATCGAGCGTAAATTCAAAGCGCGCGGCAAAACGAACGGCGCGCAGCATGCGCAGGCGGTCCTCGCTAAAGCGCAATAACGGCTCGCCGATGGTGCGCACACGCCGGGCGCGAATGTCCGCCTGGCCTTCCACGTAATCGAGGACAGTCTTTTTCGCCGGGTCGTAGAGCAGGCCATTGATGGTGAAGTCGCGCCGCAGCACGTCTTCCTGAGGAGTTTTCGAGTAGCGCACCTCGTTGGGATGGCGGCCGTCGGCGTAGATTCCATCGCTGCGGAAAGTGGCCACTTCCACGTTGCCCGCCGCGCTCGGGACAATCACCACGCCAAACTTCGCCCCCACGGTCAGGCTCTCGGGGTAAAGCTCGATCACCCGTTCGGGCGTAGCGTCTGTGCAGATATCAAAATCGATGGGCTCGCGGCCCATCACCAAATCGCGCACACATCCGCCTACGAGATAAGCTTGGTGCCCTTCCTCGCGCAGCCGACGGAGAATGTCCGTCGCCGCTTGCCCCAACGGGTTGAGCTTGGTTTCCATCGCCAATGTATTACAGCCCATTCCGGCGAAGCATGCAAGGAAAGCGGAAGTGGGAACGCGGGAGTAGGGAGCCGGGGCAGCGGCCATTTTATATGGCCATGTCATTCTGAGCGCCAGCGAAGAAACCCTGCATTTTGGCCATTGAACTGCCGAGGCCCTTCGTCCCGATCTGATCGGGACTCAGGGTGACATGCAAGGCTTCGGTTTCCCGCAGGGGGAACAAGGTGCGTCAGGCCTTCAGAAACTCATTAACCACGATTGAGGCCTCGCGGAGGATGGCGCGGAGTGTGCCCTCGGCCATATCGCGTGCATGGTGAGGAAGCGTGACTTTGCGGCCTGTTTCAAGGTGGCGCCAAATTTCGTGGCTGCCAGGACCGAGGCGGTCGAAAACGAACCCAAAGGTGCGGAGGCGGCGGGCAACTTCACGATATTTGAATCCGGCCAGCCGTCCCATTGCGGCGCCTCAGCGGATTCCGACGGGCACGAGTAAGTCCAGGGGACCTGACTTGAGTTTGGCCAGCGCCGGCGGAAGCGGGTCGCCGTGCTCGATGCAGGACTCAACGATTTTACGTGTCAGTCCCTGGGCGATCTCGACAGCTTCCATCACGCTACGACCTTCAGCCACCAGACCAGGTACGTCGGGACTTGTAGCAACGTACCCGCCCTCATCCAGGGCTTCAATGTGCAGCCGGATGGTCGCCTCATCCACCTCCGTTACCCGCTTCATGCGCCGTGATGATCGTTTGCGATTTGCAGTCATTGGGGCTTTGCTCCGTTTCGATGATAAAGATTCTAGCACGCACAACCCGCAGGGGCTAGAGGGCCGGCTGAGGCCCCTCGGGGCTGCGATCCCTGTGCCGTCTTTACGTGGCGCTGCCCGAGCTCTCGACAGGTGCTGCTAAGTCGAGTGAAAACTATCGCGCGAACCAATATTCAGATGCCTTGAGGTTTCCGCCGATATCTCATATGATTTCGATGGGCAAACTAGCTAGGGAAAGTAGACCGTAAACTGTAGACGGGTGCGGCAAACGGAATGAAAAGCCAGGGAATTGCTGAAACCGCGAAGAATCTAACTTACGCTATTCACTGTGGCGATGCGCGCCAGCTCGACTCGATTCCTGACGGCACCATTCATTTGGTGTTAACGTCACCGCCCTACTGGACGCTGAAAGAGTATCCCGAGCACGCCGACCAACTGGGACTGATCCCGGATTACGACCGCTTTCACGATGAGCTGGAGAAAGTCTGGCGGCATTGCTATCGAATGTTGGTTCCGGGGGGACGCTTGGTCTGCGTGGTGGGCGACGTTTGCCTTTCCCGACGCAGGCACGGAAAGCACTCAGTGATGCCCATGCATGCGGACATCACGGTACGGGCACGCAAAATCGGGTTTGACAACCTCACGCCCATCTTCTGGTACAAGATTTCGAACGCGGCTTACGAAGTGGAAAACGGCAACCCCGGATTCCTCGGGAAACCTTACGAGCCCAACGCCATCATTAAAAACGACGTGGAGTTTATCCTGATGCTGCGCAAGCCCGGAGGCTATCGCCAACCTACCGACGAGCAGCGCGAGGCGTCCAAGCTCTCCAAGGAAGAATACCAGCAGTGGTTTCAGCAAGTGTGGACTGGCCTGACAGGTGAATCCACCCGGCACCACCCCGCGCCCTATCCGGAGGAGCTTGCTTACCGGTTGATCCGCATGTTTTCTTTTGTCGGCGATACGGTGCTTGACCCGTTTATGGGTACGGGAACGACTTTGCTGGCGGCTGCCCGGTGCGGCCGCAATAGTATCGGGATTGAAGTCGAGCCGCGTTATGTGGAGATGGCCAAGTCGAGACTCGACAAGGAATTGAGCGTTCTCTTCGAGCGCGACCGCCCCCTGGTGGTTTGCGGCTAGACCAACCCCATGTTGTCATTCTGAGCGAAGCGAAGAATCCCTGCATTTGCTTCGCTTTCGTTCAGTGAAGGAACTGCCGAGACGCTTCGCGCATTTTACCCTGAGACAAATGAAAAGGATCCTTCGCTCCGCTCAGGATGACAAGCGAATGGGCTCAGCGTGATGGGAAGATGGGAGTATTCTGAGTTCCTAAGAAAATCTCCGCTGATACTGGCTCCCGATGCGCGCTAACGCCGCCGCGTAGTCGAGCCTGGTTTCGTCGTAGTTCACCCACTCGAACGGAAAAGGCGCTTCATTGGTGGCGCGGTATCGCAACACCAGGAACTCGTCGAACGCCTGCGCGGCCTCAAGACGAAATCGTTTCTCGGCTTCGTCCGCTTCCTGAATGGGATGTAGATAGCCACTGTGCCCGGTAGTCGGAAATGCCCTCGTCCCTTCGTAGCCGATGCAGTAACTCGCGTGGTTTATGCCCACTATTCCGACGCAAAAGGGTTTCCCGCCGCCGCGCCGAAACTGGGTGACCTGGTTGCGCAGGTCGTTGATCACCCGGTCGATCTGTTTAATCATGGCCTTGGCCAGGATTTTCACCTCGACGCCGATTTCAACCGTGGCTATAGGCCCGCGTCCCACCCCGTAACCGGGATCAATGATTGCTTTCTCGCCCGGGATGATCTCGCCAAAGGTGCCGTCTCCACACCTTGCCTTAACACCGCGCCGCACGTTTTGCGTGTTCACAACTCTGTCACGCCGCTCGACAGCCGCGACGAATCTCGGAGACCTCCCGATGGCCATTAGATCTTCATACAGGTGTAACGCGACGAAGTCACCTTGATTCGATTTTCGGTGGAGGTAAGCGCGCCCTTCAAAGAGCCTCTGAAACTCCGTCAGTAAGCGGTACGCAGGTTGTGAGCTCTGTTCTACCAAGGCGGTCGGATCTTACCACCAAAAGGTAGTAGTCCACTGGTAAACGAATCTGGAGCCGGGATCCCGTAGCGCCGACCTTTAGGTCGGCATGTGCCCACCTGATGGTGGGCGCTACATCGGCGGTCATAGACCGCCGCCACAACGTCGGTCCGGCTAACGCTCCAAAAACTCTGCGACGGCCATATGCACCGCCGCGTCCTCGCAAGACGGGGCGATATGTCCACAATTGGAGTCAAGTTCAAGATGCTCCGCTTTAGTCAGGCGCGCAAACTCCAAGGCGGGGCCAGGGGTCACCACATGGTCGGACCGGGCGACCAGCGCCAGCAACTTCGCTTTCACGGCTGCCGGGGCCCGTTCCATCGAGCCACCAAAGGGAGCCGACACGTCCAGCGCCAAACAAAGAGGGCTCGGCAAGCCGCGCCCCTACATTAAGATTCGCCCTTGAGGAGCGGTTCTCGACCCGCCCCTACCACCTGGGCTCGCCTTAATCCGCTAACCATCCGAGAACAACCCGGCGTAGAATACTTGCCTACTGCACGAGGCTCCAGGAATTCTCGGCCAGGCCATGCGGTTACGGAGGGACATTGTCCACAATTGCAGCAAGTCCCAGCAATGCCGCGAAGCTTGCACCCAGCCTGCCGGGCCGCAAATACGACCATCACTTTTTTTCGGCCATGGCCCTGCTCATCATGGTCACGGTATTTGTGGGCTTTGCGCACACCTACTATCTTGCCGGGGTGTTCAACGCACCGCTGCCCAGCCGGATTATTCACATTCACGGGGCGGCTTTTACCTGCTGGATTCTCTTGCTGGTCACGCAAACTTCACTGGTCTCGGCCGGCCGCGTGGACATCCACCGTCGCCTCGGCATTGCAGGCTTCCTCCTGGCGTGTCTCATGGTAATCCTCGGTGTTTTGGCAGCCACCGATTCGCTCGCCCACAGAGCAAGCCCTGCGGGAGGGGATCCCAAATTTTTCTACATCATCCCCCTGACCGACATGCTGATCTTTACCACGCTCATTTTTTTCGCCTTCCGCGCTCGCTCCAATCCCCCGGCGCACAAGCGCCTGATCTTTCTGGGCACAGTTGCACTGATGATCGCCGCCATCGCTCGTTGGCCTCTCGGCTTCATCTCCAGAAGTGCGCCCATAGCGACGCTCCTCTCCTACATGTTTTTGCTGCTCCTGCTGGCCTACGACCTGTGGTCCACCCGCAAAGTTCATCGCGCTACAATCTGGGCCAGCGTGTTCCTCGTCATCGTGCAACAGATTCGGATACCCATTGGCCAGACCGCCGCATGGCACGCCTTCGCCACTTGGGCCCAAACCCTGGGCCGGTAACGCGATGGGATGTGCCGTTTATCCGGATGCGCCGTCGGCAAGCCCGCCCATCGACGGCGTGTTAGATGGGAGCCCGTAGGGCCGACCCTGCGTACGGAGTCGGCACATGCCCACGCATTCGCTACTTTCAGAGCTTGCCCTGAGCGAAGTGAATGGGGCAGGCTATGAAGGTGGGCGCTACATTCATGTTTCGCAGACATCACGGGGGATCTGCGGCACCCGAGCTCGCCACTACCTTCGCAGTTTCAGCGCGGATTCGACGCGGCGGAGCATGAAGACATCCTCTTTGTTGTAGGCCAGCAATTCGCCGAGCAGGCGCGCGTCGCCCGACGCCTTGTACTGCCTCCAGGTTTCCTGCGCCCACAGGCCGTCTTTGCCCGGCAGCTCGCGCTTCAAGCCCAATGCCTCTTCAACTTTCTTCAAGCCTCCGTACAGGCCCGCCTTCCAACATTCCGGGCACAAATCGGTGTGCTCGAATTCCCGGTCCAGCACCACGCCCAGTTGCGCGGCAATCACCGGGAAATCGAATCCCGTGTAGCCTTTCATCTTGTCCGGAATGGAGCGCCCATTGAAGGTGATCAGGCGATCGGCTCCGGTGAGCGCGCCCATCACCGCGGCCTTGGAAATCTGGTCGCCCACCAGTTGGACAAAAGTGTCTTCCGGCTCCGCAATCACGCGGATGCCCACCACGGTGAGCTGGTGGTTCTTGCTGTCGCGAAACAAACGCTGGTCGGTGAACTGGCCAACGTAATTCGTCTCAATGTCCAGGTAAGCAGCCTTCATGCGTTCGGTCCCTGGTACACCTTAACAGAGTTTTCGTGGGTGGCGCATGTGTTCCGGCATGGTGGTTCAAAAGACGATCACCACAGAGCGCACGGAGAATCACAGAGAAAACGTCTCTTTGTGACTCTGTGCCCTCTGTGGTGAGCTTTGTTTCTTGGGTTCCGCCTCTGCCGCGGTAGATAGCAGGCCGCAGGTCGGATGTGCGCGATTGAGGAGCCGCCCCGACGGATCGGGTCGCCTCGCGCAATAACCGTGGGCTCACTTCTGCTCTGGCGTTCGCCGCGCCACCAACACCACCATAGGATCGTTAATCGTCATCACCATCGATGGGCCTGATTCGCCAAAGCGGATGCGCACGGTGGGCGCTCCCGAGGGATAGAAGACTCGATCGCCCAGATGGAATATGGGCCGACCCATCATTCCCTTGCGCGCCCAACCCACTTGAGCGCGGTCGAGGGTCACATCGATCTGCTGGCTCGCCCCGCGGCCGAAGACGTAAGTTCCTTTCACCGAATTTGCGTCACTCTCTGAGGGTGAAACAGGCGGGTCGGCGTCTGCGTCGCCCAGCGATTTCAGGAAATCGAAAACGGGACGGGCCGATTCACCACCCGCTTTGGCGTGCGCGAGAAGGGTGATGCTGTGCGGCCCTCGAATGCGCTGGATGCCCGGCTGCGCGGCCACGAAAGCTTTGACCACTTCCAAGTGCCCCAGCATGGCGGCTGAAAACAACGTTGGCCGCGCACCTTTGGAAATCAAATATTCTGCAATCGGCCGATTGCCCATGTGTGAGGCCCCACCCAAGGCGTCCTCCCAATCGCCGAACCCCCAGTCCCACGACGTGCGTGCCAGCGACGGGCGCGCCTCCACCAACTCTTTAACGCGCTTCAAATCGAAGTGCGCCACTGTCACCATTTCCCGTGCTAACTCCGGCGGCTGGGTTGGAAATAGATCTGGCACGGGCTCGGGGTTGCGCGAGGATTCCTCATCTGCGAGCCCTAGTACCGGCCCAGGCGATGCGAAGCTCAGCGTACGCGAAGGGAACGCGAGCGAGGCAATCTTCAACCAGCTTCGTCGTGACCAAACTTTGAGCATGCAATCCTCCCACTTAATATTTAGCGCGGGCGCGAGAATGTAGCTGAAACCATGTGAAGGGCAAGCCAAATCGCCAGCCCCTGCAGCCAGAAAAATGTGAGGCGCTATCCGTTTTGAGATTAATGATTTGAGAGCGGAGGTAAGCGGCTTCCGCTGGAGTCTCTCACCAGGCGCGGGGAAAATTCAGCCACAATCTTTTGCGCCGCTTCCGATTCGACGCCCAGTGGATCGGCGAGCGGGCGATCCAGACGCGCGACCCACAAGTGAGTTTGGTCCGGCAGGCGAATCAAGTGGGCGAGGATGCGAGTTTGCGCGCCGCTCGTTTGCACTTGCCCGAGCACAACGTATTCGGCGTGCAGCGATGACGAGACGGCAATCAGGTCGCGCTGGTCGCGGGGCAGCCTCAGGATATGCGCGTTGCCAATCACGTCGTATTGCCCGTGACTCCACGAAGTGAGTTGCTCAACCACGCTGTCGGTAAGCCCGTCGCTGAAACGCGTGAGGCCGGGATCGCTCGTCTCATTGTCGAACCTGACCACCGCGACGATAGGACGCCTCTTCGGTGCTGCCCAGGACCGCAGCCGGTATCCCGCGCCTGCCGCCATCACCACAAGGATGGCTACTGCGGAAAATACTGCCGCCGCTGTGGCGGGGTTTCTCGATTTCATTGAGACCGGCGCCATCCGCTCGGAGGACTCGCCGACTGGCTCGACGGGAGCGATGAACTGATATCCGCGCTTGGGAATTGTTCGGATATATCGCGGCGTGACGGAGTCGTCGTCCAATGTGGAGCGAATCTGCCCAACGCAGAAGTTCAGACCGCGCTCGAAATCAACGAATGTGTCGTTGCCCCAAACGGTTTGGCGAAGGTTTTCACGGGAAATCACTTCGCCGGGCTTCTTGATGAGGCAGCAAAGCACTTTCGCGGGCTGGGATTGCAGTCGGACGATCGTCCCCTCGCGCCGCAGTTCCAGAGTTGCGGTGTCAAACTCGAATAAGCCGAATCGGAAGCGCCCTGAGTTCATATTTTCGTCCGAGCGATAACATACCGCCGACAGGCGGTGATTGCAAAGTCCAGTTGAAATTAGAAAGCCTCCCGCCTCTCATTCTCGCCCCAAAAACCGCCGGCGGGGTTTGCGCTTGGCAGGCTCTCCAGTGGGCTCCTCGAGCGAGCGCGCGAGCTTGACGGCATCGAACCCATAGCGCGCGCGCAGCTTGTCCGCGGCGTCGAGCACCCGGTCGAGCTTTTCGCGCTGGGGCGCCGCGAGGAGGTTAAGCTGGAAGATGTCGCGCTCGAGGTAGGAGGCGCGTACGCCCACCAGGCGCACCTTGCGCTTGCGGTTCCACGCGTCATCGAGCATGCGCAGCACGTGCGCGAAAATCACCGAATCGAGGTGCGTGGGCTCGTCGAGTGAAACGTCGCGTGTGTGTGTTTCAAATCCGGTAAAGCGAACTTTCAGCCCCACGGTGCGCGCGAACAGTTGGTGGTCGCGCAGGCGGCGCGCCACGAGTTGCGTGAGGTAGGAGAGCGTGCGCTCCACTTCCCCCGCGTCCGCCGTGTCCGCGTCGAAAGTGGTTTCGTGGCTGATTGACTTGGGCTCTTCCGCGTAGGCATAGGCTCCCGTGTCCTGGCCCAGCGATTTGGTGTGCAAGTAATCGCCCCACTTTCCAAATTGCTGCACCAGCCGGTCGCGGCCGAATGCTTGCAGGTCACCGATAGTGACAATGCCAAGCGAGAGTAGTTGCGGCTCGGTGACTTTTCCGATGCCGGGCATGCGTCGCACCGGCAGTGGCGCCAGGAATTGCGCCTCGCAGCCGGGAAGGACCCAAAGGAGCCCGTGAGGCTTGGCCTGGTCGGAGGCAATTTTCGAAACCAGGTGCGAAGTGGAAGCGCCCACAGAACAATTCAACCTGGTTTTCTCTTTCACGGTGCGGATCAACCGGTCGCCGGCGCGAAACGGCGAGCCGTGGAGCAGCTCGCAGCCGGTTAAATCCAGGTAAGCCTCATCCACCGAAACCATTTCCACGATGGGCGTGAACTCGCCGAAGATGCGGCAAATCTTTTGCGAATACTCGTGGTATTTTTCGTAGTGCCCGCGCAGAAAGATGGCGTGCGGGCAGAGTTTTTTCGCCTGGCCGATGGGCTGCGCGGAATGGATTCCAAACTTGCGCGCCTCGTAGCTCGCCGCAGCCACCACGCCACGCCCGTCTGGGTCGGCGCCCACCACCACCGCCTTGCCCTTCAGCGAGGGATCCTCCAGCTCCTCCACCGACACGAAGAAGGCATCCATGTCCACGTGAAGAATTTGGCGGATCGGGTCATTGGGTGATTGAGCCATTGACTCATTGTAGTTCTTTTTTTCAATGGCTCAATGACCCAATGGCCCCATGGCTCAATCCCGCGAACCCAGAACCTAAGGACATTTCTTTGCTATCACCACCCGCGGAATACCGGCCAAGTCGGGCCGAACTTCCACATTCGTCCAGTCCCGTGTAGCGCCGACCTTCAGGTCGGCACCTCGTCCTGCCGGCCTAAAGGCCGGCGCTACCTCAGGCTCAAGAAGAGAAAGCACCGCGTCGCGCATGTTATAGCCAATCTCCACCACCAAGTGTCCTCCGGGCTTGAGGACCTGGAGGGCCTCGGGAAAAAGGCGGCGATACATTTCGTCGCCGTGCTCGAGGTCGCCCCAGGCCAGGCGTGGCTCAAAGTCGCGGACCTCGCGCTGCACTTTGTCGCGCTCGTCGTGCGCCACATACGGCGGGTTGGAGACCACAAAATCGAAAGTCGCACGGAAATCCTCGTCCCGAAACCGGCCGAGCAAATCGCTTTCGATAAACTTCACGCGCTCCGGCATCCCCAAACGCAGGGCGTTGTTTGAGGCCACCACCAGAGCGGAGCGGGAAATATCCGCGCCAAACAAAATCGCGCGGGGAAATTCGGAGGCCAACGCCAGCGCGATGCAGCCTGAGCCCGTGCCCACATCCACCAATCGCAGGCGAGCGTCTTTGGCTATGCCCTGCGCGCGCGCCAAGTCGAGCACGGCTTCCACCACGTGCTCGGTTTCCGGCCGGGGAATCAGTACGTCGGGCGTGACTTCAAAGTCCAGCCCCCAGAATTCCTGATGGCCGGTGATGTACTGCGTGGGCTTGCCCGTAGCTCGCTCGGCGATCATGGCAAAATATCTTTCCGCCAGGTCAGCGGGCAACTCCATATCGGGATGCGAATGGATAAAGGCGCGATCGCGGTCGAGCACGTGCATCAACAGGAGGTCAGCGGCAAGTTGGGCCGAGGGAGTGTGGTCTTCAAGGAGAGTCTTGAGGCCGGCGCGGAGAGCTTCGCGAAGCTGCATGATGGCCTACCCGGGCGGGGACGGATCTGAATAAGGTGCAAAGGGGGAATTCTGACAAGCCTTCTAGACCGAAAAGAGATCTTTTAGATTCAATGAGTATTCTGGAAGCTTGTCGATGACGACGGGCTGATCCTCACTATAGAATTGGGCAGCCCGGTTAGGATAAATCAATTCTGCGAGGTGTTTTTTCGGGTTGATCCAAACTTGAATCACCCCACTCTCCTGATAATCCTTCCGCTTCCTCTGAATCCGGCTGGCGTTGTCCGCCGGGGAAAGTATCTCGAAAACAATGTCGGGCGGGAAATTGGCGGGAGCATCCGGGATTCGCCCTCCCGGAAAACGGCTGGAGTGAACCAGTGAATGGTCGGGGCAGCGCCAATTCTCGGACGCCATCGTGAATGCGGCATCGCCGGGGAAACAGAGCCATTCGCGGTGGCGCTCACGATATTTCACGAACGTAGCGATCAACTGAAACACCATGGCCTGATGCCGAAGATCCACGGGGGACACGTATTCCACCTCGCCATCGACCAATTCCCGCCGCTGCCACTCTTCGCCAGCCGCCAGAAATTCTTCTCAGGTTATCCCGGATTTGGTTGCCATCGTTTGACCTTCCAATGAACTATTTTCTCATGCGCATGTTCCCAAAACAAGGCGGGTGTCCGTGGCTTCGGTACGAGTCAAGAAGAAACTTCCAATCTTTCCACGCTCATGCCGCCTCGTCGCCCTTGCGCTTGGGTGGGGGCTGCTTCAGGTTCTGCGCCTGCTCGTGCGAGATGAGCGCCTGCACAACTTCGTCCAGCTTGCCGTCCATCACGCGGTCGAGCTGGTGGATGGTGAGCCCGATGCGGTGGTCGGTGACGCGGTTCTGAGGGAAATTGTATGTGCGAATTTTCTCACTGCGGTCGCCTGAACCGATTTGCGAGCGGCGCTCCTCTGTGATTTGCTTCTGCTGCTCCTGGAGTTTCATTTCATACAAGCGCGAGCGCAGCACGCGTAGCGCCTTGGCCCGGTTCTTGATCTGCGACTTCTCGTCCTGGCAGGAAACGATGGTCCCGGTCGGCAGGTGGGTGATGCGCACCGCGGAGTAAGTGGTGTTCACGGATTGCCCGCCGGGGCCGGAAGAGCAAAACGTGTCCACGCGAATGTCTTTGGGATCGATTTGGATTTCCACCTCGTCGGCTTCCGGCAGGACGGCCACCGTGATCGCCGAAGTGTGGATGCGTCCCTGCTGTTCGGTGGCGGGAACGCGCTGCACACGGTGCACGCCGCTTTCGTACTTCAGCCGGCTGTAAACCTTGCGGCCTTCGATCAGCGCAATTACTTCCTTCATCCCGCCCACCGCGGAAATGCTGGAGGAAAGCTCTTCCACCCGCCAGCCCTGCGACTCAGCGTAGCGCGCGTACATGCGAAACATTTCCTGGGCGAAGAGCGTGGCTTCGTCGCCACCCGTCCCAGCGCGGATTTCGAGGACCACGTTTTTTTCATCGTTGGGATCGCGCGGCAGCAGCAGGATCTTAATTTCTTCTTCCACCTGCGCGATGCGTTTCTGCAATTGCTCCAGCTCTTCGTGCGCCAGAGCCTTCATTTCCGGGTCGGACGAAGACTCACCAATCAGCGTTTGGGTTTGGGCGAGCGATTGATCGTGTTCTTTCCATTGGTGGTATTTTTCCACCACCTCCCGGAGTTCGGCGTGTGCTTTGGCCGTTTTCTGGTAGGCGGCGGGGTCCGCAAACACCTGTGGGTCGTTGAGCTGGGTGGTGAGCTCGTCGTACTGCCTCTCAAGAGCGTTGAGTTTTTCCGAATATTGCATAGAGTTAAGAATTAGGAGTTAAGAATTTTATGCCACAACAAGTTCACCGCCGCGGCTCTTTTCCAGTTCCATCGCCGTGTCCAGAGCTTTGACGGCGGTCTCGAGCTGGCCGTCATTGGGCTCTCGAGTGGTAATGCGCTGCAGCCACAAGCCCGGTTGCGATGCCAACTTCCAGAGCGGCCCGCTGGATTTGGCGGCGAATCGAATGAATTCGTAGGAGACGCCCGCGATAACCGGCAGCAGAGCGATTCTCCCGAAAAACCTTCCCGCAAATGACTGGAAGGGCAGGAACATGTAAAGCACCATCGCGATGGCCATTACGACCAGAAGAAAACTCGTCCCACACCGGGGATGGAAGCGCGTGCAATCGCGCGCTGCGGCGACGTCCGCGCGGCCCAGCTTTTCAAAACACCACACCACCTTGTGCTCCGCGCCGTGATATTCAAAAATTCTCTTGATGTCCTTCATCTGCGCCAGCGCCGTGAGAAAGGCCAGGAAAAGCACGATGCGAATGGTTCCGTCCACCAGGTTGAACACCATCAGGTTTCCGGCGGGCGCCCACCGGCTTTTCAGAACGGTTGCGAGATAGAGCGGCAGCAATTTGTAGAACAGAATGAAAAATCCCAGCGAGAAGGCCAGGTTGAGAGCCAAGACCCAGTTACTCAGCTCGGGCTTCTTTTCTTTCTTCTGCTCCGTCTCGGGCGCTTTCGGATCTTCCAGCGCCGCTTCTGCAGAATATCGCAGAGCTCGAATGCCCAGTACCATGGCCTGGCCCAGAACGCCCAGCCCTCGCAGGATGGGCAATTTGAGCCACGGATGCTTATCCGACGGCCGGTTCAAATAGTCCTGCGTGACGGCGAGCGAGCCGCCGGGCCGCCGGACCGCCACGGCAAAACTGTGAGGCGAACGCATCATCACACCTTCAATCACCGCTTGCCCGCCCACCAGAATTTCCTCGGGGCCTTGAAGGAATGGCAGCAACACCAGCCGCGCTGCTCTCCGCCCCGCCCTTCCCAGCCTTGATTTAATACATCGCATGAGAATTCCCGCCCGGCCAACTTTAATCCTACGGGCACTTTGCACCGCCCGCCAGGTTACGACAACTTGACAGTGATTAGATGCGCGTTGTCTGGCTAAGACCCAGAATAACCGGGTTGCCCGCAGGGTGTCAATTCTGCTGCGGGATCGTTCAGCGTCTCTATCCATTTGATTTTTGCGCGGGGGGCGATATAATGCCCGCTATCCGTGCATTTGCTGTAAACCGTTTGTGCGACGAGGAGTCTATGTTCGAAGAGGGGATACCGCGTTTAGGCGACCTGATTGACGATCATTGCCCGCGTTGCAGGCTGCTGCTGAACCACGCCATCGCCAGCTTGATGGCCGGCAAGGTGGCAAAGGTGATTTGCCAGACTTGTCTCACCGAACACCCCTACCTCCACAAAGACGGCGCGAAGCGGAAAAAGCCGCCCGGCAGACGCGAAACGCTGTTCGAACAGGTCTTGGCCCACGGAGCGCCGGCGAGCGAAGCGGCTCCGGCGAAAAAGAAGAAGGCCACGCCCGCCGCTCGTCACACCAAGCGGCATAAATAAAAGCTCCAACTTGTTCGCCCTTGCGTTATTGCGACCCTCACAACTCAAACGGAATCCCGCCTGAGCACTTTCACTTCATCAGCCGACCGCAATTCGTATTCGGTCCCGCGCCACTCGATGCGGCGCGTGAAGCCTGCCACCACAAAATTGAACAACATCACCCAGGGAACCAGCGGGCTCAGTTGCCAGTAGCGGGCGCCCAGTCGCGCTAGTGTTGCGCGGTCTTCGGGAAAGAATTCGCGGGCCACCGCGGTTCGGAGGCGCCCCTTGGCACATCCCAAAATCAGAATCACCAGCAAGGCGGCCGCGATGGCAGCTTTCCACGGCGGCGCCGTTGCCGGCAATAGCAGGGCTGAAAGTCCGAGCAAGAAAGTCCCACAATAGAAACCGTAAGCCGCGAGGCCCAGCGCCCAAAGGCGCGGAGCATAAACGCGCGTCAGGATGATTTGGCGGTTCGCCCAGCCCAGGAAATCGCGCAAGGAGGAATCTTCGTGCGATGCCACCAGGCAGCGCGGCTCAAATCGAATCCACCCGTGCGCGTCCCGAACGGCGCGCGTGACCGCGTAATCGTCACTCACCGTGTACGCCCAATAGCGCCCGGCAATCTCCAGCTTCTTGAATTCCTCCGCGCGCAGCGCCATGGAGCCGCCCCACGCAAAATTGCTTTCGTGGTCGTTGAGCAGCGTGGCCAGTGAGGTGTCCCATGCGGCGCACAACTGAGAAACGAAACTTGGCCCAGGCACGTACCAGCGAAACCCGGTGCTCACCGTGACGCGGGGTTCGGCAAGGGGCGCCACGAGAGAGCGAAGCCAGTCCTCGGCGGGGCGGGCGTCGGCGTCGGCAAACACCAGGACTTCCGCCGCCGGGTCGACGGCTGCCACTCCGCACAAGAGGTTATGCACTTTCTCGCCGCGCTCCTCGGAGTGCCCTGCGACCAAGAGCGAGGTCTGAGGTGCGAGCTTTGCGGCTCCGGCCCCATTCGCTTTTTCCAACAGTGAAGCGAGCAACGCGTAGGCCGGGTCTTTCGCTTCCGCCACCACGAAGATGAGTTGGAAGTGCGGATAATCCTGCGCCAGAAAGCGCGTGATATTGCGCTGAAAATCAGGGTCAACGCCCTTGCAAGGGATGATCACCACGGCGCGAGGCGAGTAGTCTCGCGGGGGCTCGCGGTGACTTCGGCGCACGTAACGAAGAAAAAGGTAGCCGTCACGCAGCGCGGCTGCGCTCTGGATGACGAGGAGAATGGCGAAGAAGACGAAGATCTCAACCGGCAGAGATAAGGTCAGGGCGACGACCTCCAAGGGCGCGGACGGAAGATGGTGCGTGGAAAAAATCGCAGTCTAGCATATCCTTAATGATGAATCCAAAATCGCGGCGCGCAATTCGCCGGTGGTCGCGTTGGAATCGCATCTTATGGTCATCCTGGAAGTTCTGCTCGCCCTGGCCTTTCTCCTTTGGTTTCTCCTGGCGATTTTTATGGTGTGGGCCACGCGGGGCGGCACCATCCTCCGCCCGGGACAACTGAGCGACCTCGGGGAGCGCGCGCCCAAAGTCTCCATCATCGTCCCAGCGCGCAACGAGGCGGAAGCTCTTCCGGCCGCGCTCGATTCCCTGCTCAAGCTCGATTATCCCGATTACGAAGTGATAGTGGTGGACGACGCCTCCACCGACGACACAGGTCGCGTCGCCAGGGAGTGGGCCGCGCATCCAGCCGCCTGTGGGCGGCTGCGTGTGATTCAAAACCGGGAATTGCCCGCCGGGTGGACGGGCAAGGTCCACGCCCTTAGCCTGGCCGCCAGCGCCGCCACCGGAGAATGGATTCTGGCCACCGACGCCGATATCGTCTTTCATCCCGAAATCCTGCGGCTGGCGGTTTCACTTGCCCTCCAGAGGGGCGTTCAGTTCGTCTCGCTGGCCCCGGAATTCGTATTGGGCGGGTTCTGGGAAAAAGTTGTGTTGCCGGCCTTCACCCTGCTGCTTTCCACCTTGTTTCCGCTGCGCCTGGTGAACCGTCCGAATTTCCCACGCGCCATCGCGGCGGGCGCGTTCATCCTGATGCGACGGAAAGATTTCGAAGCGCTGGGGGGGTACGAGCCCATCAAGAATGTGGTGATTGAAGATGTGCGGATGGCGGAACAATTCAAAAAGAATGGCCGGCGAATATATCTTGCGGCAAGCCGCGGCCTGTTCCACACCCGCATGTACAGCGGCGTCCATGAGCTTTGGGAAGGCCTCAGCCGAAGCGCTTTTGAGGGCGCCGGGTTTTCCGTCCTGAAAGTCTTGGGCGGCACCGTGGTGGGCGCCGTGGTGGGTGTTTTGCCGATGGTCGTATTGCTGGTTCTCCTCTTCCGGGATATGGCCGCGGGAGACTCTCTAACGGGCGACACGGCGCTGGCGCTGGCCGTTTTGGTATGGGCGGAAAGCGCGTTGATCTACCTGCCCGTCATCCTTTTTCTACGCGTGCCCGTCCAATACGTTTTCGGCCTGCCTCTTGCCACGCTTTTTTATACGGGAGTGGGATGGAATTCCGTGTTCCGCAGCATCTTCGGTTCCGGCGTTCCATGGAAAGGCCGGAGTTATCGCCCGCCCGCGTGAACCACTTCCGTGAAGGGCGAGGGTCAGCGCGTGCATTTCTGATAAGATGAACCGAGTTTCGTTGCACCGGGGTGCAGGCCAATGTTTTCGCGCCACAACCGCGTGATGGGTTTGCTTTACCTTACGGTGGACGCGCTGCTCGCTCTGGCGAGCTTCGGTCTGGCGTATGGGGTCCGCCTGCACTACGTCACGCCACGGCCGTTGTATCCTCTCTCGTATTATTTCTGGATCCTTCCCCTATCCGTCGGCCTCTGGGTGAGCGTGGGGATTGTGGCAGGCATCTATCGCGAGATTCGTGAGGAGGAATTGCGCCGGGCTTTTCTTGACCCCCTCAAGGTGGCCTTTATCGCCACCACGCTCCTCTTTGCATTCATCTCTGCCCTCAAGTTCGAATACATCAGCCGATTGCTGATCGCCCTATACGCCGTGCTGGACCTTGCGGCGATGATGGCATTCCGGCTGGCGGGCCGCTGGCTGAGCGAGCCGTTGCGGCGGGCGTTTTCCGGGATTCGGCATTTTCTTTTGGTGGGGAGCACGCCGGAAGCGCGAGAAATTGCCCAGGTGATTGAAGCCAATGAGAGTCGCGGCATGCGCCTGTTTGCGCTCGTTCAGGTGGGCGCGGAGCGCGCGGGTGAGGCACCGAAAGGAACGCCGGCGCCCAACTTGCCCGGCCTGCGGCGCGACTATCCCGTCTACACGCTGGAACAAATCCCGGAGCTCCTTCGCCGCCACGTGATTGACGAAGTAATTTTTGCCGTATCGAAGGACGAACTGGAGAGGTTGCAGGAAACTTTGCTGCTATGCGAAGAGGAGGGAGTGCGCACGCGCCTGCTGCTGAGCTTTCTGCCCCACGTTATTTCCAAGGTCCGCCTCGAGCGCCTGCACGAAATGTCGTTGCTCACCTTTTCGACCACGCCGGAAAGCGAAGACCTGTTGCTCCTCAAGCGCGTAGTGGATTTTGTGATGGCGCTGGTTTTCCTGATTGCCCTTTCGCCCTTCTGCATGGTCCTGGCTATACTCATCAAACTCACCTCGCGCGGGCCAGTGCTCTACCGCCAGACGCGCTGCGGGCTGGGCGGAAGAAAATTCACCGTCTACAAATTCCGCTCCATGCGCGCCGACGCCGATCTGGTGCGCGAAGAGCTCGCAGCGCTGAACGAAATGGATGGACCGGTTTTTAAAATCAAGAATGACCCTCGATGCACCGCCGTGGGCGCCTTTATGCGCAAATTCAGCCTGGACGAGCTGCCGCAACTGGTGAACATCCTGAAGGGGGACATGGCGTTTGTCGGCCCGCGACCGCCGTTGCCCGAGGAAGTCGAGAAGTACGAGCGCTGGCAGCGGCGCCGACTCCGGATGCAGCCCGGGCTCACTTGCCTGTGGGCACTCGAAGGGCGCAACAAACTCAACTTCAAGCGTTGGATGGAGCTTGACCTCGAATATATCGACAACTGGTCGCCCTCGCTCGATTGGAAGATCATTTTGAAGACGATTCCCGTGGTCCTGATGGGGCGTGGGGCGAGTTAATTCCGCAGGCACTCCGCAAGCTGGTTGGAGCACGCGAAAACTTACTCCAAGGCCTTCTGGTAAGCGGTGAGCAGTACATTCTTCTCCGCCTCCCAGTTCAAACTCTCCTCAATGCGCTGTCGCCCGCGCCGCCCAAGTTCGCGCCTCAGGGATTCCGAATCCAGGAGCTTCAATATTTGCGCGGCAAAATCCGCCGGATCGTTGGGCCGCGCGTAGAGGGCACAGTCCTCCGCCGAGCGCCGCCCTTCGGTCAGATCGTAGAGAACTACGGGACGCTCGAACGCCATGTATTCAAGAATCTTGTTCATGGTGGACTTATCGTTCATGGGATTCGAGGGGTCGGGCGCCACGCAGACATCCGCGGTCGAAAGGTAGGCGGCGAGTTGGTCGTCGGGGAGCCGCCCCGTAAACTTCACCCATTCGTTTAAACCATTTTGAGCGGTGAGGGCCTGCAATTGAGGAAACTGTGTTCCGGAACCTATCAGCACAAAAAGAATGTTGCGGCGATTCTGATTCTTCACAATGTACTCGATCGACTGGAGCAACAAGTCGAGGCCGTCCTGTGGGCCCATCACGCCGAGGTAGGCGACAAGAAATGTTTTTCCTCCCTTGAGCTCGGGCTGCGCGGGAACGCGCTGAACGTGCTTCAAATCAGGCACGCTGCGCACCACGAAGGCGCGCTCGGGGCTCTTTCGCCCGCGGGTCAGCGCGATCTCGCGATAGGACTGGTTGGTGCCAATCGAAACCGTCGCAGTGCGAAAAGTCCAACGTTCCGCCCGGCAAACCATCCGGTAAAAAAAACCGCGCTTCGAAAATTTCACCTCGAAGAGCTCGGGGTTCAAGTCGTGATGGTCGAAAATGAATCGCACCCCGAGGAGTTTGAACGGAAGGGCGACGAGAAAAATTGTGTCGGGGGGATTCGCGGCGTGGATTATGCGGAAACGCGTTTTCCAGTAAATCCTGAGGGCAAGGAAAAACTCCGCCGCCAGCGCCCAGGCATATTCTGCCATGTAACCCAGTGTTCCCGAGGCTTCCCAAATCCTGTGCCGGTAAATCTCAATCCCTTCCAATGTCTCGCGGCTGCGCTCAAAGCCTTTTCCCTTGGGACAAATAATCGAAACCCTAAAGCCCGCGTCGCGCAGCGCCCGAGCCTCCTGCCAGATGCGGCGATCGAATGGGACGGGCAGGTTTTCGACAATGATGCACACGGCGTGCGAGGGAGTAGGGAGTGGGGAGTAGGGAGTAGGGGATGATGGAACCAAATTTGCCAAATCTTCTACCATTCCTTTTTCTTCGGGCAAGTATACAAGTTGGGAAGAAACGTGCCTCGCCAAATCTCGACCTTTACAAGAATAGTCCTTATCCGCCAACTTTTCCTTCCTGGAGGGAACGTATTAGCGCCCGCAGCATTTTACCTACAGCTTCGCAGCGATCGAGGATTTGTTTAGCAGGTTCCCGTGATGTCAGTCCAATTTGTTCAGAAAGAAGGAGGTGTGTTTCCAATTCCTTCAGGGACCCTTGAGCGATCCGCAGGGAATGGATGAATTCTCCCCGGTTTTCTCGTCCGTTACCTTCGGCGATGTTCGCAGGAACAGATGAGGCTGTGCGTCGAATCTGTGACGTCATTCCGAACAGCTCATCTTTGGGGAACTGACGAGTCAGTACGTAGCATACTTTGGCCAGCTCCATTGCCTGCTGCCAAACCTTTAGGTCCCGATAAGAATGAATTGCAGAATCGACCATAGATATTGCCACCCGGTTTTCCCGCTTCCCTACTCCCTACTGCCTATTCCCTACTCCCTTTGCATGTTGTCGAGACCATAGCTCAAAATTGATGAGCGCCCACAATTGTTTCTGCCGGTCGCGCACGCCATCGAAGTGTTCGCGGACGAACTTCTCAGTGCTCGTTTTGTTGAAGTAATCGCGCGTTGTGGAGCCGGGTGCAAGGACCAAATCGCCCACCAGGGTCTTCAGCTCCTTCCTGAACCACGGACCAACCGGAACGGTGAATCCCACTTTGCGGCGTCGCAAAGTTTCCGGCGAAAGGTACGGCTTGAGCGCGCGGCGCAACAGAACTTTGGTTTGGAATCCCCGCGTCAAGAGCCGGCTGGGAATCCGTGCCGCCAGTTCCACCAGTTTATGATCGAGGAAAGGCACACGCTCCTCGATGCTCGCCGCCATGGTCATCTGGTCTCCGCGGAGAAGCAGGTTGTCGGGCAGCCAGATCTTCAAATCGGTGTAAAGCATTCGCTTGAGCGGCGGGCGGTCGCGAACCTTCTCGAGAATTTCCTGGAAGACCCGCGCCGGATGGGCGACGTCCACCTGTGCGAGAAAGTCAGGCGCAAAAAGGGCCTCGCGCTCCAGGCGTGAGAACGAGGCAAACCAGGTTGCGGAGCGCTCCCCCTCATTCTTGATGGAGAGCGCTTCGAGAGCAAGCTTGGCGCGGCGCTGACGGTAAGGGAGCCAGCGCGCCAGCGCGCGGGTTACGTTTTGAGGAAGCGCCGAGACCAGTCCCGACAGCCGGTCGGCGGCGTACTTGGGATAACCGGCGAACAGTTCATCGCCACCTTCTCCAGCCAATACCACTTTCACGCTTTGCGCGGCGAGTTTCGAGATTTTGTAAAGTGCCACGTCAGTGGGCTCGGCAACCGGCTCATCGCGGAACGCAACGAGGCGCGGTAATTCCGCCGCCATGTCTTCCGCGGTCACCACCAGTTCGTGATGCTCGGTGTGGAAACGATCCGCCACTCGCTTGGCAAAAGTCAATTCGCTAAACCCCGGCTCGTCAAATCCCACTGAAAACGTCTTGAGCGGACGCGCGCCGAGTTCCGCCATCAACGCCACCACCGCGCTGGAGTCTGTGCCGCCGCTCAATAACGCACCCAGCGGCACATCTGCAATCAACCGCAGGCGAACCGATTCCCGAAGATGCTCCACCACCTCGCGGGCCAAAGCATCCACAGTGACGGGATCTTTTTCCTCGGCTGGAATATCCCAGTAAGCTTGGGTCTGAACCCCGTGCGCGTCGGCGAGCAAGAAGTGTCCCGGCGGCAGCTTCTGAACGCCACGATAAAAGGTATGTGGAGCGGGGATATAACGAAACCCAAAAAAGTCGTAGACCGATTGCGGATCGATTTCCAGAGGCTGCTCGCAAAGCTCGCGCAGAGCGCGCAGCTCGGAGGCGAACACGAGTCGCCGGCCTTCCTGCCGGTAATAAAGTGGTTTCACGCCCAGGCGATCGCGCGCCACCATCAATCGGCGCAAGCGGCTGTCCCACAAACCAAACGCAAACATTCCTCGCAGGCGGTCAAGGCACGCCGGGCCGTACTCCTCGTACAGATGAACGATGGTTTCAGTGTCGCTGGCGGTCCGAAATTGATGGCCGCGTGCCAGGAGCGCCGGATGGAGTTCTCGATAGTTGTAAATCTCGCCGTTAAAAGTGATCCAGATATTTTTGTCCTCGGTGCACAGAGGCTGGTGGCCGCCGGGAAGATCGATGATGCTGAGGCGGCGATTGCCCAGCCCCAGGTTGCGATCAATGTGAAAGCCCTCGTCATCCGGACCGCGATGCCTCATGGCGTCCGTCGCGCGCTTCAGCCGCGCCTGATCCACCGGCGCGTTCAAATCGAAATTGAATACTCCGCAGATGCCGCACATAAAGGAAGTCGTCAGTTAGCAGTTGTCAGTTGACAAGCAGTTAGCGGTCGATGGCCTGAATTCAAAGATCGTGTTCTTGAGTGTCGACTGTCAACTGTAAACTTTCAACTGCTTTTGAAATCCATCTCCGCAAATCGGATACAACAGGTGAAACAGAGTCATGGCCTGAGGGCGGGGATAAGAACGTGTGTCGCGCAAGAATCCATAATCGCCCGTGGAATAGCCAAAACTTCCGTCTGATCGTTGACGAGCCAGGCAGCGCGCGTAGCAACGTTCGGCGAGCTGGCCACTGTTTGCGAGCCCAAAGTTGGCCGCCTCGTGCAGTGCGGCAGCCAAAACGGCGGTGTAATAGTCCACTTCCGCGCCGCCCCCACCCACCTTCGAGCAATCCGCCACGCTGGCGCCCGAGGGCAGCACTCCCCGTGCAAGAAAGCTCGCGAGCTTGGGAAGAATTAGTTGCGCGCGTGTTCCCGGCCGCAGCGCGCCCAGCCACGCGAGCTTCAGGAATTGGAACGCATTGTACTGGAAACAGAGGTAATGCACGCGCTCGCGCTCAAGAGGGCCTTCGACGATATAGGGAAGCTCGCCCGTGTCGAGCTGCACTTCACCTATGAAGTCGAGCAGCGCGTCGAGGTACGCGAGGTACTTTTCGTCCCCGGTCGCCTTCCACAGCCGCGCGAAGAGCCACACGGCTTCCACCGAATTGTTCGGAACTTTTCCACGCGGCTGCTGATAATAATTGATGGCCTTCCCAACACGGTGGTCTTGAAATCCGATCCGGCTGATCAAGTATTCATACCATCGGGCAGCGCCTTCGAGAAATGTCTGGCGGGGCTCGCGCGCGAAGGAGGCCAGCAATGCAATGGCTCCCCAATCGCCCTCCACCGTGGCCACCAGGTCCTTTCGCTCGGAGAGGGGATAGGCCCAGAAGCCCTCAGGTTTTTGAAGTGCTAATGTCGCCTCGCTGGACTCGATCGCGATCTCCTTGTAGCGCGACACGCCGGTGGCCTCAAAGAGCATCCAATTGGCGAGCACCCAATAGCCCTGCGTTTGCATGAACACAAAATCGTCCCGCCAGGGAACGAACGCGAGGGCGCTCTTCAAAAACCGCCAGGCGCGCAAGTTGAACCGCACGCCGCTATCCGGGCCGGCCAGCAGCCCGCGAGCGAAATGCTTCTTCATCAGATGCGCGTGCAGGCGTTCCGCCGCACTCAAGACTTGATCGCGCTTCACCATCTAGCAGAGAGTTTAATCGAAGGCTTCAAGTTCCGCTGCAAATTAAAACGCTCGCAGCAGCCGCGAGTGGCAGGTTACTCTGAGCAGACTTACTGCATTCCCGCCCCTTTGCCGTCTATAATCATCCCGCCATGTGTGGAATTGCTGGATTCATCACCACGCGCCGGGCCGAAAGCGGGCAGTTGGCCGAACAGGTCACTCGGATGACCGATCAAATCGTCCATCGCGGCCCCGACGACTCCGGCGCGTGGGTGGACGCCGAGTGGGGCGTCGGCCTGGGCTCGCGGCGCCTGGCGATTGTCGATTTGAGTCCGGCAGGGCACCAGCCCATGGTCTCAGCCTGCGGTCGCTACGTGATCGCGTTCAATGGCGAGGTCTACAATTTTGGCGCCTTGCGCGAGGAGCTCTCACCGCGCGGCTACAAGTTCCGCGGCCACTCCGACACTGAAGTGATCCTCGCGGCGGTCGCCGAGTGGGGATTGGAAGCTGCCGTCAAGAAATTTGTGGGCATGTTCGCCATTGCGCTTTGGGACCGGCCGCAACAAACCTTGCATCTGGTGCGCGACCGGCTGGGCATCAAGCCGGTCTACTACGCCTGGGCGGGCCCGTCGTTCCTGTTTGGCTCGGAACTAAAAACTCTGCGCGCCCATCCTGATTTCGTCCCCAGCATCAACCGCGATGCGCTGGCGCTGTACATGCGCTACAACGAAGTTCCCCAACCATTCTCCATTTACGAGAAAACTTTCAAGCTTCCTCCGGGCTGCATCCTCAGCGTGCCCGTGCGCGAGCGCTCATTTCCTCGCGAGGTCACGCCGGAGCCTTTCTGGTCCGCCCGGGAGGTGGCAGAGCGCGGTGCGGCTGATCCCTTCAAGGGTTCGGATGCCGAGGCCATCGAACAGTTGGACGCACTGTTGCGCGAGTCCGTGAAGCTGCGCATGATTGCCGACGTGCCGCTAGGGGCATTTCTTTCGGGCGGCGTTGACTCCTCCACGGTGGTCGCGCTGATGCAGGCGCAAACCAGCCTGCGCGTGAAGACATTCACCATCGGGTTTGCGGAGTCCGCGTACAATGAAGCCGCGCACGCCAAGGCCGTGGCCGCTCATCTCGGGACCGAGCATACGGAACTTTACGTGACTCCGGAAGAAACGCGGGCGGTGATTCCCAAGCTACCTTTCTTTTACGACGAGCCGTTTTCCGATTCCTCGCAGATTCCCACTTACCTGGTCTCCGAATTGGCGCGCCGGTACGTGACCGTAAGCCTCTCCGGTGATGGCGGCGACGAACTATTTGGCGGTTATCCCAGATATTTTCGCGCCCAAGCACTTTGGAAGCGGATGCGCTGGTTTCCCCGCCCGGCTCGGCGGGTGCTGGCAGGATTGATCGCCGCGCCCAAGCTCGCCACGTATAACCGCCGGTTTGCCGGGCTGGCAAAGTACACCGACCGATTTGGCCGGCCAGGTCCTGTGGGCGAGAAAATGTACAAGCTTGCCGAAGCTTTGCGAATAGATACTCGCGAGGCGCTCTATCGCCATTACGGGTCGCATTCGAAATCGCCAGCCTCCTTGGTTTTGGGATCCACCGAGCCGAAGGTGGCGCTCACCGATCCGGCTCAGTGGGCCACGCTTTCCGATTATTTTCGGTTGATGATGTTTTTCGACATCATCACCTACCTGCCTGACGACATTCTGACCAAGGTGGACCGCGCCAGCATGGCGGTGAGCTTGGAAGCGAGAGTGCCCATCATCGATCACCGCGTAGTGGAGTTTGCCGCGCGGGTTCCCATGTCCATGAAAATCCGGAATGGCCAGGGAAAATGGCTGCTTCGACAAGTGCTCTATCGTTATGTGCCGAAAGAACTGATCGAGCGCCCGAAGATGGGCTTTGGCGTGCCCATCGATGCGTGGCTGCGCGGGCCGCTGCGCGACTGGGCTGAGGCATTGTTGAATGAAGACCGCATGAAGCGCGAGGGCTTTCTCAATCCCGGTCCCATCCGCCGTATCTGGGCGGAGCATCTTTCCAGCCAGCGCAATTGGAGTGACTTACTCTGGGATGTTATGATGTTCCAGGCCTGGCGCGAAAAATGGGCCTGAGCTGCTGTCGAGCTTTCTTCGGCTGCCAATCGAAAACACACCTGAGTTCACGCGCGCGGCTTTCGCCCTCGAACCGCGACGGGCCGGGGAAGAAGCTCGACTTCCTGCAATCCGGCTTCTTCAAACCACGTCCGCACCTCCGGGTAAGTGTGCTTCCATTGATAGCGCGGGGAGTACCAATCAAAGGTGTCGAGGACTCGCCACTCCGGGTCAGGGTCCATGGCAATCTTGGTGACGAGCCGCAGAGGAAAGAATATCGGAATGCGATAGACGTAGTACAACGGGATGGCAACGTGACAGAGCCCGTAGAGCCAGCGTGACGGCAGGCGGGTAGTGAAAACTCGCTCGATACTGCTTGACGTTTCCATCACCCAATCGAGCAGCGGGGCCGTGCGTCGCACAAACGAGGCTTGTTTGGTCGGAATGCGAAAGTTCACATCGAGTGCCAGCACTTCATTGACGCGGTCGGGAAAATATTGGAGTGTTTCTGTTAAACGCTTGCGAGGGTAAACCCAGATTGCCGCTTCGCCGGATGGTTTGAGGGTGCGCACCAGGTGTTCAAACGCCTGTCGCGTGCTGGGTGTGTGGTGAAGCACGCCGATACTGTAAAAGAAATCGAATGAATCGGGGAGAAAGGGGAGATGGAATAGATCTGCCTGAATGAAATGGCAATTGGGCAAATGGCCCAAATTTTCCTGTGCCACTTCGACCGCCAGGCTGAGATCGACGCCCACCACTTCGGCGCCCGAGCGCGCCACCACGTCCATATATCGCCCTGACCCGCAGCCGGCATCGAGAACTAATTTTCCAGCCAAGGTGTCCGGACGCACGCCGGTGCTGGCGGTGAAGGCTATCTCAGAACTTTTGCGCGAGGTCGTATCAAATTGAGTGCGCCGCCACCGCTTCCATTCGAATCCGAAACTCGACGTGTAGGCTTCGCTCGAGACAAAGCGCGGAATGCCGTTCTTGATGGGATAGTCGGCCGCACACGTGCCGCAGCGAAGATTTCCGGAAACTATTTTGCCGGGTTGTTGTTCGGAGATTTCCAGGGACAATCCTGCCTTGCAGCGCGGGCAGACCAAAAGCTTGGTGAGACGTTCGTTCATCAGCGGCTCAACACCTGGTCGTAGACCTGGACAATTTGCCTGGCCACGTTCTCCATGGAGAGGCGCTCCATTGAGCTGCGGCCATTGGTGCGTGCGCCGCGGCGGCAAACTTCCACGATTTTCTCGGCGATCGCCTCTGCATCACGCGGCACGACGTAGCACCCATCGGTCGAGCCGACCACACTGGCCGCATCTCCCACTTCAACGGTAATTACCGGCAGATTTACAGCCATGGCTTCCTTCACGGCATTGGGCGAGCCTTCAGATTGGGAGGCAATCACGAGCATATCGGCCGCGCTCATATAAAACGGCATGTGGGCACGAGGCATACTGGACACGACCAGAATTTCCAAATCCGGGATCACCGCCTTTGCCTTATTGACCGCCGCTTCCACCAGGTCATACCGCTTGTTCTCGATAGCGGGATCGAAGGGGAAAAGGACAAACCGAATGCTCTGCGCCAAGCCCAGTGCCCGGCGCGCCTGGCTGCGATCCACGGGTTGAAACAGATTCAGATCGACTCCATTGGGAATCACGTGCGCCGATCTCAAATGCAGAGTGGTTTTCATTTCCGGGCTTTTCACAATGACCGCCGCCACGCGGTGCGCCAGGAAATGACTGGAGGCACGAAAAAAGCGCCCGACCAGCGAAATGCGCCCGTTGCGCTTGAATCGACCCAAAACGTCGTCCCCCATGAACGAGACAACCACCGGGATCGCAGATTGAAACAGGGCCACGCAGCCCGACAATCCGAAGTGGGCGTGAATCAGGTCATAATGCTTGGAGCGAAGCTGGCGGCGCAATTGTGACACGCCTCGTACGTAGTTCCACAAGGATTCGCGGCCATTCAGAAACAAGACGTCGAACTCCACTCCCAGCGGCCGGAGCGATTCCATTTGCGCTTGAACAAAATTTCCGTAGCCGGGATTACTCACGGTGGGCCAAAGGTTGGTGACGACCAAGACGCGATAGGAAGCCATAGGCGACAAGAATCAGAGCAAATCTTCGTATTGTTTCATCACTCGTTCCACCCGGAATTTATCGAGGGTGCCCTCAAGATTATCCACTGAGGAAGGATTTTCGGCTCGCGATTGTAGCGCGGAAATGATCCCTTGGGCGAGCGCCGGCGCGTTGGAGCGGGGAACCAGCAGGCCCATGCTGCATCCCGCAAGGATTTCTCCCGCCCCACCCGGCGCGTCCGTGGCAACCACCGGCGTACCCAGAGAAAGGGCTTCCAGAAGCACCACGGGCAAACCTTCATAGCGCGAGGAAAGCACAAACAAGTCCGCGTGTTTGAAAAACGGATAAGGATTGGTTTGGAAACCGGCAAAGCGAACCGAGTCGAGCAGGCCCAGCTTTTGTGCCTGAGCCTTGAGCTCCGCCTCAAGCGGCCCTTCCCCGAGGATAGTGAGCTGGGCGAGGATTGTTCTGCGAACCAGTGCCAGAGCATCCAGGAGCACGTCAAAACCCTTTTGCTTCGACAAGCGCCCGGCCGCCACGAGGTGCGGCCCCGCGCCGGTGTAAGGATTTGGATTCGCCGTCGCGAGTTCTCGAATGCGCTGAACGTCTGCGGGGCTGTAAATTGTAACCATTTTTTCGAGAGGGATTGCGAATTGCTCCGCCAGGTCCTTGCGAACATATTCGGCAACGCAGATGATCTTGTCGGCCGCGGCGTAGTAGTGCCGATAAAGCCATCGTGAAAATCCCTGGCGTTGTGAGCCCGAGTCCAGGTCAGCACTGACTGCAATCCCCTCCCGCACAATCAACTTCACCCCGCGCGGGAACAATGGCTTCAAAACCAGGACGGCCAGGTTTACCTCTCGGAGCGTGGAGAGAATCGCCTGGGGCCTCAGCCGCCAAACCAGCCTCAGGAGCGCGGGAGAGGCATAGCGCACTCGCCCGCCGCCGAGGTCGTGAATCGGAACATCTTCCGGGATGTCGCTGAGGTAGGGTCCCTTCTTGTTCACCACGGCGAGGTGGGGCTCAAAGCGCGACCGGTCCAAATGGCGCAAGACCACCACCATCACCCTTTCCGCGCCCCCGCCCACGAGCGAAGGTAGAACGAACAGAACTCTTCTCCTCTGAGTTTCAGCCGGTTTGGTGATTTCCGAAGCTTCAACTTTTTCCATGATCCAATGGCCCGCCGGCCGGCTCGCAAAACGCTGAGGAGGGCTTTCGGCTTGGGCTCTTCCGGTGCGCCATCGACGATCCCTGAATCACACTTTTCGGGACACGCATACGATGTACGGTGAACTCCACTGGTTGGGTTTCAGAATCGGAACGAAGCCGTCCACCAGCCAAACCATGCGCGAGATTACACCGTGGGTGCGGATAGTAAACCAATAAGGCAAACCCTTCGGCCAACTATCGATATTCAAGACCTCGAGGCTGATGGGCATGAGGTATTCGCAACTTGAAACTTGCAGCCCAGCTTTCGCATGAACAGCGGCCAAGCCCTGCGCGTCGAATGGAATATGGATGTCGTAGATCTTTCTGTCCAACTTTTTTTGGAGTGCGCCCGGCAAACCGCGGAGATGGGGGATCACGGTGATCATGATGCCGCCGGAATTCAAGAGCCTAGCTATGGCGCGCAAACTTTCCGCAGTGTTCTCGCAATGCTCGACTACGCCGAAGGAGACGATGACGTCAAATTTCCCAAGCAGGTTCCCGGGGAGCGAAAAAAAATCGGCGCAGCAAATCTCGCCCGCCACGCGTTCCCTCTGCAGAATCTGCCGGGCCTTTTCGCATCCAACCTCCGAGCGATCGAGGCCGGCGACCTCAAAGCCGAAGTACAGGGCAAAGTACGGAAGAAAAACCGACTGGGCGCACCCAATCTCAATAAGCCTTTTTCCTTCCGTCGGGAAGCCATGGAAAGCTTTTTTAAAAAACTCGTGAAACTTCCGCACCGGGTAATTTTTCAGCCCGCGACGGAGAGGGTCAAGGGGAGGTGGGAGAGCACCCTTTTCCCACATCCGGTCCCAATAGCTTCGGCCGACCTTATCTCCGCCCGGATTGTCAGAGCTTGCGGGCAACGATGGTGAAGATTCCATAAGTTTTCCGTAACATTTGCACCGCGACCACAGCCGGCAACAAAGCTCGATCGAGGGCCGTCAAAGGATTTGCGGCAATAAATCGTAGCGTGGAAAAGGCGCCCGGGCGCAAGTGTTTGCGCCGGACAAACTTCTCCCGCGATTCCGGGAGGTCGCGATAGGCGAAACCCTTCCCCTCCAACCTCGTCCGCACCCAGTAGTGCAGCCAATTGTTCGGGGGCATCTTGAAAATGTTTCCCCGGAAATGCTCGCCTTCGAGTTGAAAGCCGGTCGCCGAAAGGTACTGCCTGATGGTCTTCGCAGAGAAGAAATACAAGTGCCTGGGGACATCCTCACAGTAGAGCCTTCGCGAGGCCGAACTGTTGAAGTTGGTTACCAGAAACACGAACAGCCCGCCTGGCTGGAGGATCTTGGAAGCCTTTCGAAAATAAGCCATGGGGTCATGTACGTGTTCCAGCACAGCCCATGCGGTCACCGCGTCGTAGGCCGGCTGGTCGACCGGAATGTCCGGAAAAGGTTGAGTATACACCTTGAAATTCTGGATGGGCGTTGACGACGTCGAGACCTCGACCCCTTCGACGATCCAGTTCTGGGTCATCATAAAAGTCGGGAAGTCCCCGTTGGCGCAACCTACGTCGAGCAACTTCTTCCGCCCGCCTGCATTGGGCGCGGGACGAAGGAACTTCGCTTCGGCGGTGTAGCGTTTCTGATGATACTCACGATCCCTGACAAATCCTTCTTCGTAATATTGCGGCGGGTAATACTTTTGCATGTCCTGAAAGGTGGGACGGGGATTCACAAAACCCAAACCGCAATCCTGACATTCCACCACCGTAAAGAAATCCTCGGGGAAATAATGCGGGTCGGGCATTTGGTAGACCGGCGAGTACCGGGCGGAGCCGCACAAGTTACAAACGACTGTTTCCACCGGCCGGCTCCTGAGCAGCCATCCGCTTCATGGCGACGGCGATCGATCCAAAGACCATGAGGCATGAGGCCAGATAGACGAGCGAAGTGGAAAGAGCAATGCCCGCCACGCCCGCATATTTCATAAAAATATAGTTGAGGACCACGTTGAGAACCATGTTGACGGCCGCGATAGTGGTCAGCACCGCGTTACGTTTCAACGCGCTGATCATTCGCACGCCCATATTCCCGAGAATATAAAATGGAATTTGAAGCGCAAGACAAGCCATCACGCGGCTCACCACTTGCGTATCCGCTGCCACAAAGGCGCCACGCTGGAACATGATCCGGATCAGGGGTTGCGAGAAGAACACCAGTCCCAGAGTGATGGGAACAGTGCCCAGCAGGATCAGGCGGGAATAGGTCTTCAAGGTGTGCCGGCAAGCGCCCCAGTCCTGCTTGGCGACCATTTGGGAAAAATAGGGGAGCACGGCGGTGGTCAGGGGAATGACTCCCACCACCACGAAAATGCTCACCACTTTTTTCGCGTAGTTCAAGGCGGCCACGCTTCCGGGCTCCAGCATCGCCGACATCGATTGATCCACCAGGTCGGTGCTGCCCATCAACAGGGCGCCGGCAACCATGGGAACGAACTGGGTTGCGACCTGGCGCAGGTTGGCATCCAAGCCGTACCAGCGAAGGCTGAGGTGAATGCCCTGGGCTTTCAAGAAAAAGGCGAGCGCCGCAGTTTGCAAAGCCACCCCGCACACAATTCCAATTGCCAGGGAATAAATGCCCCATGCCCTGCCCGCCAGCACCAGGAAAGCGATAATCGCCACCGGACTGAGGATGGGCAGGAGGGCGGGCAGGGCAAATCGCTCGCCCGCGTTCAAGACCGAAGTCCAGAGCGTCACCAACCCACTGAGTGCGACGAAGGGCAGCAAAATATATAGGAGCTTCCGGGTCAACACGAGTTTCCCGGCACTGAATCCCGAGCCCAACAGTGGAAGACAATATGGCGCAAGCAAGCCGATTAGAATCGAAACGCCCAGCAACAAGCCCAAAGTCCAAACCATCACACTGGAGAATAGGCGTTGGGTCGCTTCCTTTCCCTGCGTTTCACGGACCTGGACGAATGTTGGAATGAGGGCTGAGTTGACGGAGCCCGCCACCAGATTCACCAGGAAGGATGGCAGAAGGAAGGCGATGACGAAAGCATCCAGGTCATCCCCACGGCCAAACCATTTGGCCACCACCAATTCCTTGGCGACCGAGCCGACCAAAACAAAGGATGAAAAGAGGGCCACTACCGCCGCGGCGCGAAATATTTTGCGGTTGGCGGTGAGCGGCGCGCCCAGCACCTGCTGGATGAAGGGAAGTTTGAATTCGCCAATCGTCTGTGGCGGCTTGGCCATAATCGGAAGAAGTTGACTGTGAGAAAAACGGAGCGAGTTCTCCGATTCGCCCTAGGCTTTATCGTATCACGACCAGAAGCTGTGCCCCGGGAGTCCGCGCGCTCAAGAATCCTCCGTGCGGGTCATTTCCGCGAGCATCTGGGCCACCGGGACGGCCCGGGAAGCGGCGAGAATTGCGAAAAAAACCAGGGTTCCCGCGCCGCAAAGTTCACAGAGATAGACTAAATTCGTGGCGCTCGTTTGAGGGATTTGGACCGTCCACCGCAATCCCAGGACGGCCAGCGCAGCGAGCGAGCCCGCCAGCAGATTTTTGAGCGTGAACCATCCCAAAGCACGGTCGAAATCGATTCGGAGCCCAGCCACATTGCGCTGGTATGCGAGGGCGCCTGCAAGAATAGAGGCCGTCAAAAGACCCAGCGGGATGCCCTTCGCTCCCCAGCGGAATCCGGCAACGTAGATCAAGTCAAACATCAAAGTAAGGCCATAGAGGAAAGAGGCGAAACGCAAATACGCCCCGCCCTCATGGCGCGCGAACAAATAGAAAGTCAGGAGGCGCGCGAACGCGTAGGGCAAAATCGCCAGGCTGTAATAAAAAAACACTTTGGCCAGCAAAGATGTGGATTCCGGCCTGAAATTGCCGCGCTCGAAAACCAGGCGGATAATATTGCCGCTGAGAAGGGCGCAGAAAATGAGCGCGGGCAGCACCAGCATCATCGAGATTTCCAAAACATCCCGGAAGAGCTTTCGTACCTCGGTTGGGTCATGGCGCGCTACGGCCCGGGATAACGCAGGAAGGGCGACTGTCCCCATGCTCCCGGCCAGCAAATCGACCAGGGCAGACAGAATTTTCATCCCATAACCCAAAGCAGTCAGCGTGCCGGCAGGAAGGAAGGAAGCGATTATACGCTCAGCAACCACGACGCCCTGCCAAACCACCGCCCCACCCAACTGAGCTGCGCCCGCCCCATGCAATTTCCGGAAGGCTTCACCGGTCCCCTGCAGGGTGAGAGTGTAGCGCACGGGAAACGCCACCACGATCTGTGCGCCCAGGACAAGAAATGAAACCAGGTAGCCGAGGAGGTAGCCCAGCACGATACTGTAATAACCGAGGCGGCCGAAAAGGCCAACTACGCTCGCAATCACTATGGCATTGCAGAAAAAACCCGCCGCCGAGGAAAGACCGAACCGTCGTTGGCTGATGAGAAAAGAGCGGAACACTTCCGATACGCCCGCCGGGATGAGGATCAGGAACAGCCAACGGGCGAGTTCAGTCGCCAACTCGGATTGCTGAGCCGTGAACCCCGGGGCAATCCCACGGATCACCCAGGGTGCCGCGGTGATGGCGAGGAGCGCAAACGTCCCCATCCCGAGAAAAATCATGTTGACCGCATAGCTGAAGCCCCGCCATAAGTCCTCGGGAGCGTCGCGCGCGTCGAGCGTCCCGAAAAATGGGACAAGAGAAAACTGGCTGGTGGCGGATAGGAGGTTGGAAATAACGTAAGGCGCCGTGTAAGCCACGTAGAAAGTATCAGAGCCTTTGGACAGTCCCAGTCTCGAAGCGATGCTCGTTTCAACTAGAATGCCAGCCAAGCCACCCAGGAGCGAGATGAAACTCACCAGTATCGAACTACGGAATATCTCTCGCTTGGAGGCCATGTTCGACTGATGGAGTCATCGAGCCGTGGAGGAGAAACTCCCCGCCGCCGGCGGTTTCAGGGCACCTGGGATTCCCCAACCCTCGGTGGATTGTTCGAAAGACGTTCGGCCCGTTCCACTACAAAGGGGGTGGAGGCAATAAACAGGAATACCATCAGAACGGGCGAAGTGCCAAAGTTAAATTCAAAGCAACCCTCGGTCAAGAAAGCGAGTAAGCACGCGAAGGCGGCGTCGGCGATCCAGGCTTGAGCGGCGTGCGGGTCGCCACGTATTATTCCTCGACGAATGCGCAGAGTATGCCATCCCAACCCCCCCATCAACCACAGCCACGCGATCAGACAGGGCAGGCCCCGCTCCGCGCCAAATTGCAGAAAATCGTCGTGCAGGTGGTCGTGATAACCCACGATGGGAGTTTCCCCCGGAGGCAAATAAAGCGCATACGTTTCAGGGATGTTGTTGGGACCAACGCCCAGGAACGGGTGGCTTTGTATCATGCGCCAACCCACCCGCCACATCTCAAAGCGGATAGCCACCGATGGGTCGGTAGTGGGATGGAGAACGGACAGCAATCTTTCACGGATGAGATTGGGGGAGGTGAAATAGAGCGCAACCAAGAAGACCGGCAAGAGCCAGAGCCAGCGCGGGCGCCAGCGCGCCACCAGATAAATGCATGCGACGAACGAGCCCAACCAAATGCCGCGAGAGAAATTCAGAACAATCGAGACGGCAACGATCCCCCCGATCATCCACCATATTTTTCGCTGGCGAGCAGCCAGCAGGAGAAAGGCCACGAACGCTGCGAAGGCCAGCATCTGCTGACCCCCAAAATTCATCCAGTGGCCCATCAGACCGTGAGCGCGAGCCTGCCTCATGTAAACATAAACTTGTCCGGGAGGGAGAGCACTTCCGATTTGGTATTGCCTAGCGAACTGAAAGACCGCGACGAGCCCCACCAAAGCAGCTTCCAGAAACAAGCCCTGAAAAAGCAGTTTCAAATGGCGGGGGCTGGCGACAAGATTGGCCGACAACAAGAGAATCAGAAACAGAACGAGCTTCCGTACGGCAAACCATCCTACAGCCGGGTTTTCCGCCCAGAAGATCGAGAGGATGGAAAACAGGCAAAAGAGCGCCAGAGAAAGTTTGACGGGCGGGAAGTGGGGCACTGTCCTCGTCCTAAGAACGTGGGCGCCGTAGGCCACGGCTGCGGCTGCCAGAAATGTTTGCGAGACGGTAAGAGAAATCAGGAAGGTGAGGACGGCCAGGCTGAAGAAAATTGAGGCCCACCCGGCAAGAACAGGGGCCGGGAGTTCCGCGCGCGCGGATTCAATGTAGTTGCGTGGGCTCGTCACTCGCTCGTCAAGAATTTATTCGGTTTGGCGCGGGAATTCAAGCGGGAACGCACATCGGGAGCCGGCCTCAATCTGATGCAGGATTGAACTTCAGGAGATATCGCTTGGCGAGTCGAAGGATATCGAGACCTAGAAGGGCGATAAGACTGGGGGCAGTAACCACCACGTTCCGGTTGAAAGCCATGGCAGCCAGGAATTGTCCGTGGAAAAAAGCCGCCAGAGCACGGGTGGTGCCGCAAGCGGGGCAGGCGGAAACGTGGAAAAGGTGCCGCCAAAGGCAAAGGTCGGGACCACCTGCCAAAGCTTCGGGGGGAATTGCGCTGAATGCAATCAGCGCAAATATAAGGACCGCCCAGCGAGGCATGCTGTTCGAAAACAAATGCATCATTCACTTCCGAAGCGGCCGCCCTTGAGCATCCGGCAACTTATTCATTGCGATTAAAATAATGTCTACCAATTTCCAGATGCCGCACCCACCGAGTGTCACGAGTTTGAGTATCCCAAGCCCTGTGTAACCCAGATAAAAGCGATCGATGCCTAGAAATCCGGTGAAAATCGAAAGTAATAGCGCAGTAGTCCAATCTTTGTCGCCACTCTGAGGCAGTCTGACCCCGCACTTTACGCAGATCTCTGCCTGGGGAAGTGATTCCGCACCACATGACCAGCAATACCGGGTGGCCAGTCGCGGTCGCTGGCCACACTTTGTACAAAAATCCGCATGGTCAGGAATTTGTTGAGCGCAATTCCGACAATACATGAGATCACCACCATGCCACCGATATTTGGGCGGAAATATACTGGGCTATGTATAGGTGCGCGTCAAGATTAAGTCAACGGTTTTTGCGGAGCGGCTGTGTTTTCAGCTTAAAAATGGAATGGCCGCCACCAGCCGGGCGCGAAGTCCCTCAGCATGCGACGGCCATCAGAAGTATCGCGACAAAGTCTAGTTGGGCTCGCCTGCCGAGGCCGGAACCAATGTGACCGCGGGTTTGCGGCGCTCAACAGGCACAGGGTCTTTCTCGAGCGCAATCTCGAGCAGATCCTTGATGGTCTTCACGTATTGAAGCTTGACTCCTTCCAGCATTTCCGGCGTCAAATCCTCGCGAACGTTGGGCTCATTGTCAGCCGGCAGGAGGACTTCCGTAACTCCCGCCCGCTTGGCGGCCAGCACTTTTTCCTTGATGCCGCCGATCGGCAGCACTTGTCCGCTCAGCGTGATTTCGCCGGTCATGGCGAGGCGTTCCCGCACCGGCCGGCGGGTGAGGGCGGAGACCAGCGTAGTCACCATCGTGACCCCGGCGGAGGGGCCGTCCTTGGGAATGGCGCCCGCCGGGACGTGCATGTGAACGTCAAAGTTCTGGAAGAATTCAGGGTCGATCCCGTAATTGTCGGCGTGCGTTCTAACCCACGCCAGCGCGGCTTGCATCGATTCCTGCATGACCTGCCCCACGTGGCCGGTCATGGTGAAGTTCTTTCCGCCCTTCATCACATTGGCCTCCACAAAGAGCACATCGCCACCGGTGGGCGTCCACGCCAGACCGACGGCCACACCCGGCTGGCGGGTGCGTTCGACGATTTCAGCGTCAAGACGGAATTGAGGCACGCCCAGAAACTCCTCCACATTTTTTGGAGTGACGACGAGTTTTTCCGTGGAACCTTCGGCGATCTTCCGCGCCTGCTTGCGGCAAAGCGTCGCCACTTCCCGTTCGAGGTTCCGCACGCCCGCCTCGCGGGTGTAGTGCCGGATCAATTGCGCCATCGCCTCGCGGGTGAACTCGATTTGCTCCGGACTATGGATGCCATGCTCGTCCGTTTGTTTGGGGATCAGGTGGCGGAAGCCGATTTCAATCTTTTCTTCTTCCGTGTACCCCTGCAACTCCAGCACCTCCATGCGGTCGAGCAAGGGAGGTGGAATGGTATCGAGGACGTTGGCAGTACAAATAAAGAGCACGCGCGACAAATCAAATTGGACGTCCAGGTAGTTATCGCGGAAGTGTGAATTCTGTTCAGGGTCGAGGACCTCAAGCAGCGCGGATGAAGGATCACCACGGAAGTCGCGCCCGATTTTGTCCACTTCATCGAGCATGAAGATGGGGTCGCGCGTTTCGGCGCGCCGGATTCCTTGAATGATCTGTCCCGGCAACGCGCCGATGTAGGTCCGGCGATGGCCGCGGATTTCCGCTTCGTCGTGAATGCCGCCCAGCGACATGCGCACGAATTTGCGATCCAGGGAGCGGGCGATCGATTTGCCCAGCGATGTCTTGCCCACTCCGGGCGGGCCTACAAAACAAATGATCGGCCCTTTCATCTGCGGCTTAAGTTGCAAAACCGCCAGGTAATCGAGAATGCGCTCCTTGGGATCCTTCAAGTCGAAATGGTCGGCATCCAGGATCTCTTTGGCTTTGCGCAGGTCGACTTTAAAGTCGCTGATTTTGGTCCAGGGCAAAACGACCAGCCAATCCAGATACGTCCGGGTGACGTGATAGTCGGCTGCCGCGGGAGACATTTTCGACAGGCGGCTCAACTCGCGCAGGGCTTCCTTGCGAGCCTCCTCGCTCATGCCGGCCGCTTCGATCTTCCGGCGCAGCTCGTCAATTTCCTGCTGCTCGTCGACGTCGCCCAACTCCTTCTGAATGGCCTTCATCTGCTCGCGCAAATAATACTCGCGCTGCGTTTGCGTCACCTGGTCCTGTACGTCCGATTGAATCTTGGACCGCAGTTGCTGGACTTCCACTTCCCGCGCCAGGTGTTTGTTCAGGCGGTCGAGCCGCATTTTGAGATCCAGGCTCTCGAGCAATTCCTGCTTTTCCGTCGAAGAGAGCGAAGGGAGGTTGGCCGCTATGAAATCCGACAAACGGCCCGGGTCGTCAATGTTCATCACCACCGTCTGGAGGTCATCCGAGAGAGTGGGCGAGAGCTGGACTACTTGCTGGAAGAGCGAAGTTACGCTGCGAACCAGCGCCTCAAAGTCGGGCAGCTTTTCCGGCGCCACGGTGTCCGAAAGGGTCTTCACCCGCGCCCTCATATAAGGATCGACTTGGAGGACTTCCTGCAGAGAAATCCGCTGCAGCCCTTCCACAAAAATGAACAGGCTCTGGCTGGGCAGCTTGATGATCTTGTGGATGAAAGCCACCGTCCCGATCTGATAGAGATCCACGGCCTGGGGATTATCAACCCGGGGATCGCGTTGCGCGACCACGCCAATAAACTTTTCCTCTTCGCCAAGTTCGGTGATCAGTTTCAGCGAACTCTCGCGCCCCACCGTCAACGGCAAAATCGCATTGGGAAAAAGCACGGTGTCGCGCACTGGAAGAATCGGGAGCTCGGTAAAATCCGTAGTTTTCTTTTGTTTAGTCGCCATTGTGTCTTGACCTCAGTCTTTCAGTTCGAACTGGAACAGCGCCGCACACTCTCGCCAGGCCTGTCACCACCCGGCGCGGCATTCTACCACGCGAACTGACTCGTAAAGAATTTTCAATAACCTCCGATTCATCCCCCAGGAAGGCCCCATCTCGTCCCGGGGTCTAATCACCCCCTACTTAGGGTTAGATGCCGCGGCATCGTTAGGCGGTGGGTGGGTGATACCACCTACCTCTGAAGAAAGCAACACTGTGCGCCGCTCGGGCGCGTCAAGGTATTCTGAGGGCGGCGACCGGCGGAATAGGAAAATTACAAGATGATTCAAGACCTGGCCAAAGCCGCACACCTTTCTCCAACAAGTTTCTACCTCATTGCCTTTTCCGTTTTGTTGCTGGCCGCCATAGCTCTGGGCTTTACCCTGAATCGCCTCTTTCGCCGCGCGGAAAAGAGACTCCAAAACAACTGGGCAAAACTGATTCTCGAGCTTCTGGAATCGCTGTCCGTCCCCATGTAGGTTCTCACCGCCGTGTACACCGCCCTGGAAATCCTGGTGCTGCCCCGAAAATACGAGCAGATTGGATCCAAGGTGATCTTCGCCTTGGTGGTCATGGTCACATTCTATCTCATGACCCGGGTCGTGATTCTATTCCTCGCGCGCTGGGGCCGGCAGGAGCCGAGCCTCGAGCGCGTCACTCAGCCCGCCGGCTTTGTGGTCCGCGTCGTATTTGCTTTGCTCGCCGGCATCATCATCTTTGAGAACCTAGGCATCCATCTGACCGCGGTCTGGACCACCTTGGGAGTGGGCAGCGTGACCGTCGCCCTGGCGTTGCAGGACACCCTCGGAAATTTCTTCGCCGGACTCTACCTCCTGGCCGATCACCCCATCTCTCCCGGCGATTACGTCAAGTTGGACGGAGGCCATGAAGGCTACGTGTCTCATGTGGGGTGGCGCTCGACCTCCTTCCGCACTTTGGGAAATAACTTGATCGTCATCCCGAATTCCATTCTAACCAAAGCCGTCATC
Organism: Terriglobia bacterium; assembly: GCA_041481635.1. Classification (GTDB taxonomy): domain Bacteria; phylum Acidobacteriota; class Terriglobia; order UBA7540; family UBA7540; genus DASYXZ01. The sequence continues at coordinate 40,805 of JBGPCF010000022.1, forward strand.
ACCAACTACTTGATGCCCGAGGAGCGAATGTCACTGGACATCCGAGTGGGCGTGGCCTACGGCACAGATGCCCGGCGCGTGGAAAAAGTCCTGGTGGAGATAGCCGAGAAGGCAATGGCCGACGGTGTGGAGGGGCTGTTGGCCCACATTGCGCCGTGGGCCCAGTTGAATCCTGGCTTTGGCGCGTCGACGTTGGACTTCACGCTGAACGTCACGGTTCGGAGATTTGAAAACCAGTTTGCAGTTCGAAGCGAGTTGCGAAAACGAATCCTGGAACGCTTCCAAGCCGAAGGCATCGATATGCCCTTCCCCACCCAGACAATTATTTTGGACAAATCCACACTGGCGCCACGGGCCCCGGAACTACAATCCCCCGCTGAGTCTTCCCACGGCTGGACGCCTCCTGTCGTCAACCCCGAGTCCAATTAAGGCAGGACGCAGGCCGCCAGAATCGCGCTCGTGATAGTCCGCAAATCCGTTCGCCTTGATTTAGCCGCGCGCCTGCATTAATCTTATCGCTCCCTACGGACACCGGGGCGCTTGAAGTTATGGCCGAAATCATCGGTCGTCGATCAAGTTTCATTTTGTCTGAACCCTGAGTGCCGTGGGCTGCATCATTTTGAACTGTAAGCACGTTGAGCATGATGCGCGCGTGCCGCAACATCCAAAGGAGGCGTTATGCCATTTTCACTTCCCCCGTTGCCGTATCCAGCCGAGGCGCTGGAACCTTACATCGATAAGATGACGATGGAAATCCATCACGGCAAACACCACAACGCATATGTGACCAACCTGAACAAGGCCCTGGAGTCGGTGCCGCAACTGGTGTCCAAGAGCCTGGAGGAACTGCTGGCCAACAATTGCGCCATTGTCCCCGAAAATATCCGGACCGCCGTCCGCAACAACGCCGGAGGCCACATCAATCACACGATGTTCTGGGAGATTATGGCGCCCAAGGCCGGAGGCCAACCCAGCGGGAAAATCGCGGAGGCCATCCACAGCACCTTCGGCGGGTTCGACCCGTTCAAGGAGAAGCTGGCCGCCGCAGCCACTGGCCGTTTCGGTTCGGGATGGGCCTGGTTGCTGAGAGATTCTTCAGGCAAGCTTGAAATCACTTCCACCGCCAACCAGGACAGCCCCGTGATGGAAGGCAAATATCCCGTCCTTGGATTGGACGTTTGGGAGCATGCCTATTATTTGAAATACCAGAACCGCCGGCCGGACTACATCGGCGCCTGGTGGAACGTGGTGAACTGGGCCGAGATTGAGAAGCGATTCACATCGAAATAAAATGCCGGGGCAAGGGTAACATCCGCTGTGAGATGAGCCGGCAATTGCGAGCGCGGAGTTGTTTCTCAGCTCCGCGCTTTTTGTTTTCTGTAGCATGTTGAAGAATCTTCGCCCCCCGTGTCATTCCGAGCGTAGCGAGGAATCTCGCTCTGAAAAGAAAAGCAATGCGAGATTCCTCGTCGGTCGCCGCAGCGTCCTCCTCGGAATGACCCGGCTAGGCGGGGGCGAGTTTTTCAACACATTGTGAGACACAACACTAGAGCATTCATCAGCCGACATAACACGAGTCGGGGAGGTGGTCATAATGATTTGCCACATTGTCCTGTACCAAATGAAACCGGGAATGAGCGAAGAAGTTCAGAACCGGCTTGTCGGCCAGGCGCTTGATAAACTTGCGGTGCTGCCGGGCGTGAAAAATTTGCGGGCGGGCAAGAGCATCAAGGGTCCGGAGAAAGGGTATGCCGTCGCTCTGGTTATGGACTTTGAGGATGAAGCGGCTCTCAAGGCTTACCGGGTGAACCCAGACCATCAGAAATTTGTGAAAGAAATCGGGGAGCCTCTCGTGGATGATATTCTTCGATTCGATTTCCGCTGGAGCTAGCGCGGCGCCGCAAGCGAAAGGGATTTCAATTAAGAGGTTTTCAGTGGCTTGTTTCTGTGACATCCTTTTTCCATAGCTTGTACTTTCTGCCGCCAAAATGGTAGATCTCGTCACAAGATTCTGAAGCTATCGTCCAAGAAATGCCGATGTCACGATTGCCGTGCGTCCTAACTGGCCATCAGCTCAAGAGAGTCTCCTCCAACGGAAAGAATGACCTTCGGATTCTTACGCGCGGAATGCACCACCCAAAACCATCCCATATCAGCAGCAAGTCCCATCGGAGGTATGCCGATGACAACAAGGTCAATTTCGTCCGGCCCGCCGAGATGAACTTCCGCCGCTCGAAATAATTGAGCCGCATTGGTCCGTTTTGACTTAGCCGCCTGCTCCATTCCCTGCTTTCCCGCTTTGGTTTCCAGCAGCACCCTCACCACATCAGCGGACAGAGGGACCGAGCGTTGGAGCGGTTGGCCCTCATAAAAAGTTATCTGTCCATCCAAAGATAGCGCTTTTTGTCCTTGTGCAGTTGAGATTTCAGCGGCAATAACCGTGAGGACGAGTGCGATTGCTGTTCGGCGAACCGAGCTCATACGGGTGAATTCTACTCCCAACATCCTACACACTTCGAGCGTTTCGCGATACCCGTCGAAAAACGCGCCAATCACCGGGCCACCCCGAAACGGGCTTGTGAATTTCGGTTAATGGCTGCTGAGCTGTAGTCTCACGCCGACCCGAACCAGAATCGGCGGGCCCAGGTTGGTGGCGGGTGTGAGGGCCACTTGGTATCGGTGGTCTGTCAAATTCTCGGCCGCCACAAACAACTCCGCGCCCGAAGTCAGGCAGCGCGAAACAATCGCATCCAGTGTGAAGTATGGATGGAGCCGCAAGGTGTTCACATCATCGTCGTAAGCGGCGCTTTCGGCCCGACCCTGAATTCCCAGGGTGAAACGAGCGAGCGGGCTCGCCGCACCCGGGTTCGAATAGCGCACCTGGAAAGTGGCTTCGTGTCGCGGCACTTCAGGGACCCGCAGTCCCACTAATGAGGTCGCGGCAGGATAGCTGAGGATGGTGGCGTCGGTGAATTCATACCCCTCGGTCAAGTTCAGCGCGTGGGTGAGATTTTGCGAGAGCCCGAGATTGATTCCACGCGACCGCGTCTGCCCCAGGTTCTGCCGTTGGCGCGTGATGAGGCTGGCCGTGGCGCTCAGGGTCACGTTCTCGATGGGGCGCTTGATGTCGCTCCAGAATACGACACTGCGAACCGTCACGCGCTGGCCCGGGGACACCCAATTGGCGCCTGCCTCGGCTCCCGTCAAGCGCTCGGCACGAAGATCGGCGTTGGCCAGGGTGAGCACGCTGCCGAGCCGGAACGAGCGATAGAGTTCGTTCAGCGTGGGCGCGCGAAAAGCTCGATAGACAGAACCGGTGAGCGACCAGTTCCGCGGGAGGCGCCGCAGCACGGATAGACGCGGGCTGAACGCCTGCTCCGTCCTGTCCGGAAACGTGATCACGGCCAGCGGTCCGGGTTTGGCGAGCGGCCGCGTTGCGGCAAGTGCGTCATAATTCGACCAGTGGTCAAGACGGGCGCCCGCCGTCACGATCCAATTCGACCCGAGACGAAGGATATCCTCGCCGAAGACCGCGTAGGTCCGCTGGCGACCACCCGCCCCAACCACGGAACTCGAAATGAGACTCCCTCCAGTAAACTTGTATTCATTGCTCGAGCCGCGGACTCCCTCGCCTTCAAAACCAGCGACCACGGTTTGGAATGAGCCGGCGGACATGGACCATTGCGCAGAGAGTCCGATATCTTTAATTGGCACGCGCTGCACATTGGTCAGTGTCTCAGTGGCACGTCCTGCGCCCACAGCATAGAAATTCTGGTCGAGCAATTCCGGCCCAGCATGGGCCCGAAACGAGAATGCGCCGACGTTTACGGTTTGCCATTCCGCACCGGCGATCAACTGACGGATGCTGGTGTGATTCTTTTCATTGACCTTCCCGTTCTGGCGCTGCTCACCCAGGTAGTTGGCGCGGCCGAAGACGCGCACGCGGTCGTTGATTCGCCTCTCGACGGTAAGATCGGCCGAGCGATAGTCCACTCCCGCGCGAGTATCAATAGGCCCCTGAATACTCTGCGGCACCAGGATGAAACCATCAGTATGGAACGCCTCCGTCGAGACACCCAATCCCCATTTGCCCAGCGAGAGGCTGGAAGAAAGGGAAATGTCCGGAGTGTTTTCGTTGCCGTAAGAAGCTTCGAGCCCAAAGCGCGAGGCATTCACGGGCTGCGTGCGCACGTTGATCACGCCTCCCATCGCGTCGGAGCCGTACAAATCCGAAGAGCCGCCCTCGGCGAACTCAACACGGTCGATCGATGGGCGCGGGATGCGGTCCCAGTACACCCACCCGCCAAAAGGGTCGGTGATGGGAATGCCATCCTCGAGAACCAGGGCGCGGCTCGGACCACTGGCGCCTACGCCGCGTAGCGAAACACCCTGCGAAGTCGGATTGGCCACTCTGCTCCCCGAGCGGCGAAAGAGACTGAAGCCGGGAACCTGACGCAGCGTGTCGTCAAGTGTGAGCGCCGCGGTGGTCGAAAGTTCTTTGTTGGTGAGGACCACCACGCTGGCCGGCGTGTCGCCCAGGGGGACTTCAGCGCGCGTGGCGGTCACCGTCAATCGCTGCGCCAGTCGAGCGGGAGAGAGGACGATTTCCAGGCGAGATGCCTCGCCCGGCATTGCAGTCCATTTTTGTTCATGGAGAGCGAATCCCTTCGCGTCGACGGCAATCGTGCCCGAAGGGGCGGGCGCATCCGAAAAATCGAAGCGCCCCTCGTTATCTGTCACTCGCGTTTCGGTTAAAGACCCAACGCGTAATGTGACTTGAGCATCCGGCACTGCGGCGCCTGATGAGTCACGAATGGCACCGCTCACTCGATAGCTTTGGGGCCGCGCAACAATAAAACTGGGTGACGAAAGGGCGAGCAGCACCGCCACCCCGAGAATTGTGGCGACGGTTCTTGAAAATCGCGGGACGAGATGACCGGGCAACGATCTCATAAATCACTGTGTGATGCGGCTGGCGGAGAATTTGTCTCCGCATACTCTGACTTCGACTTGCCAAGTTGTGCGACTGCCCACTCGGCGTGCTCTCGAACCATGGAATCAGGGTGCTCCCGCAGACGCTGCAAGTCCGGCAGAAATTTGGCGTCGCCCGAGTTGCCCATCGCCACACAGAGGTTCCTGAGCCAGCCGCGGTATTTTACCCTCTTTATCGGCGATTTCTGGAATACCCTCCGGAAATCTTCTTCGCGAAGAGATGCGAGCGAATCGAGGGATGGGTCAAAGAGCGAAAAGCTTTGGGATTCGGAATTCGGGGTTAGGGATTCGGCGTACGCAGACCCCCGCTTGATGTTTACCTCCATGGGCTGGAACTCGGCCTGCGAAGTAGTCGCAGCGCTCCGCCCGAGCGCTACATTCTGACTCCTGACTTCTGTCTCCTGACTCCTACCTTTTCCATTCCACGGACACACATCCTGGCAGATATCGCAACCCACCACATTGGCGCCAATGGCCGGGCGAAACTCTTCTGGGATTGCGCCTTTGAGCTCAATGGTGAAGTAAGCGATGCAGCGCGAGGCGTCCATCACGTACGGCTCCACCAGCGCCTGGGTGGGGCAGGCATCCAGGCATGCCGTGCAGGTTCCGCAGCGGTCGGGACCTGGCAAATCCGGCTCGAGCGCCAGGCTGGTGAGCACCACGCCCAGAAAAAACCAGGAGCCTTTCGATTCATTGATCAGGCAGGTGTTCTTGCCCGTCCAACCGATGCCGGAGAGCCGCGCAAATGCGCGCTCCACGATAGGCCCTGTGTCCACATAGACGCGCGTTTCTACTCCCAGCGCCATGGCCTCCACCGCCTTGCGAAGTTGCTCGAGCCTGGCGCGCATGATGCCATGATAATCCGTCCCCCAGGCGTAGCGGGAAATCCATGCGTGGTCATTTGTCCTCGGACCGTTATCCTTGGCATCAGACGACTTGCCCCGACTCACAGCTATTCCGGCTCCTGTCTCCTGACTTCCGACTTCCGTCGAGTACGGCAGTGGCGCGTTATAAATCATGCCCACGCAGATTACGGACTTGGCCGAGGGCAGGAGTAGACGCGGGTCGTTGCGCTTGGGGTTTTGGAGGTATTGCATCTCCCCACCAAAGCCGCGCTCGGCCCACTCGCGCGAAAATTTTAAGTCGGTATCGGCGGTAATGGGCGCGATGCCTACCAGGTCGAACCCAATTTCAAGCGCGCGTTGTTTCACCATGGCATGAAGCATGAGCTTGCCCTCATCATAACCCAACGGCCTGGCGCTCCGGCCAATATCACCCGGGAGCCGCAGCAGTTCCCGAAGCTCGGGTAATCCCAACAGCCCGAACAACCCGTGGGACGGGAAGCCCGGAAGCGTTTCGCCGCCCTTTGTCGACCCGCGAAGCGAACCCTTGATTTCAAATTCAAGATTGGGGATTGGGGGAACAAGGTGATGAGAGGTGCAGGGAATCCGCAGGCCTGTCAATCCCAATTTGGCGGTGGCCCTGACCACGAGGTCCGGATGACCTCAAGAACCCTCAGCGCCCGCTGCCTGCAGGGCTTGCTCCTCGGATTCATAGATTTCAAACACCGTAGTCAATCGAGTCAGCTCAAGCACGCTGCGCACCATCGGGCCAAGGCGGAAAAGTATGATTCGCTTGTTTAGCGCTTTTGATTGTCGATAGCCTTCCAGCAGTGAGGCAATCCCCGAACTGTCGATATACTGAACGCCCTCGAAGTTGACCATCACCAGGGGCTCAAGCTTCAAAGTCCCCAGCAACACCTCGCGGAACCTGGGCGTGTTGTGGATATCGACTTTGCCGACCACATCCAGGATAGTTGCTTTCTCAAGCTGCCTGGTCGAAATCTGCATGGGTCGCTTCTCCTTGAAAGATGCCCAGTATAGTCCAAAAGGCGGGGGGTGGCGCCACGGGTACTGCGCGCCCTTGATTCCAAATTGCAGATTCGGGGTTCCGGACAGTCCCAAAGTAAAAAAGGCCGACGGCATCTAGCAGCTTCAGTTTTTCAAAATTATTGATTTTTAAGCGAGAGGGCCCATTACCATTCGACCCCGTTTTTCTACCATTCGACCCCTTAAATCTACCGTTGGGCGGAAATTCCTTACATTTCGACCTTCATTTCACTACCATCCGCGATGGCAGGAAGTGTAGCCTTTTTTCCTGCTTGGTGTCGCGGGACTGAAGTCGGGGAAAACCTCCTGCGCACTGCTGGCGAGTAAACGCCTTTTGAAGAATAATCAATAAAGTTTCCTGGACGAATGATTGCCAAGGGTGATGGCGTCCGGGCAACAGAATACTAGTGAAACGCGCGGCCAGGCGGTTTTACCTTGACCCCTGCGTTTTAACTTCGGCCTGTAGCGTTCTTACGAAGAGCGGCGGGCCATCCCAAGAGAAGAGAGGAACTTATAAAATGCCGAGAACCAGAGGCACAAAGATTTTGAAGTACGTTGACCGCGCCGCGTCCGCTGTTGCGGGCCTGACTTTCAACACCGTCCAGTTTTTTAATAAATACAGCCCCAATCCCTCGTTCACACCCCGGTGGTCAGACAAGCCGCTGCTGAAGTCTTGGGAAAAAACCAAGCCCCAACTGGGCTTCCCGCGGCAGACTGATTCACTCTGCCCGGGATGCGTCAGGGAAGCGCGAGAGAGAATCATCAACGGCGACCAGGACTGGAAAACGCTCCTCACCGAGAAAGTGGGTGAGATTAAAGCGACTATCATTGAGCGAGATGGCGGAGTCTGGATGGTGAAGGATTGCCCAATCCACGGCCACTTTGAAGACATCATGGCCAAGGACGTGAAGTTCCTCTCCTGGATTGAGCAGAACTTCCCAGGCCGCGACATGCGCTCGCACAACGACGAGAAGCTCCACAACCACGGTTCCAGCACCATTAAGCACGGGCGGGGCTCGGTCCTGACCGTCGACCTCACGAACCGCTGCAACATGATGTGCGACCCCTGCTTCATGGACGCCAACCAGGTGGGCTTTGTCCACGAGCTGACGTGGGAAGACGTTAAGGAAATTCTGGACAACGCGCTGCAAATCAAGCCGCGGCGCCAGATGTCCGTGCAGTTCTCGGGCGGCGAGCCGACCATGTCGCCCTATTTCATTGACGCTGTTCGGTACGCCCGCAAGCTGGGCTACAACAGCGTTCAGGCAGCCACCAACGGCATCGAATTCGCGAAGAGCAAGGAGTATTGCCGCCGGGCGTTCGAAGCGGGCCTCCGCTACGCCTACCTGCAATTCGATGGCATCGGGAATGATGCCAACGGCCACCGCCAGGTGGGCAACCTGTTTGATGTGAAACTGAAGGCCATCGACAACTTGCACGAGGCAGGCATTGAGATCATTCTGGTGACCACCCTGGTGAATGGCGTCAACAACGACCAGGTGGGCCCCATCATCACTTTCGCCCGCGAGAACCCCAAGAAGATCGCCTTCATTGCCTTCCAACCCGTTTCATTCACGGGCCGCGACGAAGAGATCACCCCCGAACGGCGGGCGCGGCAGCGGTACACCCTGTCGCACATGGCTGCGGACGTGAAAGGCCAACTGGGCATTACCGAACCGACGCGCGACTGGTTCCCACTCTCGCTGATGGGCGCGTTTTCGGATTTCGCCGACATGGTCCACGGGCCGGAAGCCCAGTGGGGCCAGGTGAGTTGCGGTTGCCACCCCAATTGCGGAGTAGGCACCGCGCTCATGATCAACAAGGAAAACAAGGAATGGGCTCCCGTTCCCGAATTCCTGAACATCCCCGGGCTGGTGAAAGATATGCAGAAGATCACCGACGCGGGACGCGGCAAGTCCTTCTCCAACTTCATGATGGGCCTGGCGCTGCTCAAGAATTACAACTCCATGAGAGCTCCACGCAGCCTGGCCTTGATTGACCTGCTTAAGAAATTCGACAAATCGTTTGCCTTGACCGGCGAGAAGCGTGCCGACAAGGAATATGGCGCGTCGAGCCCGGAGCGCACCCTGGAAGACACGCTGAAACGTCGCTCCGATCCCTGGAACTTCCTCTTCATCGCCGGCATGTGGTTCCAGGACCTGTTCAACTACGACTTCCGGCGCACCGAGATGTGCATCATTCCTTACGCCACCCAGCAGGGCGAGATTTCGTTCTGCGCCTACAACACGGGCATCGGATGGCGGAACATCATCGAAAACATGCACAAGAACGCGACGGTAGCCGAGTGGTATAAGACCCACGGCAAGCACGAAATTTACGCAAAGGGGAAAGAAGTCCATCTGGACAACCTCCAGCATTCACTCACGGTGCGTGCCGAAGACGCCGCCCGAGTCCGCGAGCGCGAGCACGATGTACCCCTGACCGCGGCTGAGGAAGTTAAGGCGCGGCGCAAGGCTGCATGGGAAGCTCAGCAGGCGCGGCAACTTTACGAGGAGTTGGTGTTAAAGAGGCCCAAGCCGACCGTCGTGCAAATTGGCAACGCGAAACCCGTGGACGAGAAAGTCCCGGTCTAGCTTCAGATCGAGTTCCTTTCCAGCATCTCTCTTGAGTCTCTACAAGGCCGTCCGCTTAGGCGGGCGGCCTTTTTGTTTTGGGCGAGATACATTTGTGCTAGAATGACCCCTTTCCTGAAGGGCCATGCGCGTTCAATCTTATAGGTAAGGGTTCTTCCCTCCTTCTCCTGAGAGATGGGCAGGCCAGGGCTTTCTAATAACATCTAGCTGTTGTTTTTGCAGACGAGATTCGGCCTGATGTTCCATTAAACAGGAATGCCAAGGAGGTGTGCGGTGAAAGCCAAAGTCCGATTCCTTCAGGTTTCATTATTGCTGCTGACTTTGCCCGCCCTGATGGCGGTTTCAAGAAACTCCGCTCCAGACGAAGATCAGCCGACCATTGCCAAAGATTGGATCGAGCTCAACGCCTTCCCGATCTCCAGCTACCACAAAAGTTTTGCCACCTTGAGCTGGGTTCCCAGAATGAAATTCCGTGTCAACGGACCCATCCCAAGTGGCAGCCAGCTTTATGTGGAGTTCTCCATTCCAGGAAGTGGGCCATGGGTGAAATTTGACTGTAAGACCGGCGAAATCCAGAAGGGCTATTGGTGGACCACGGAGTGCGGTGGCCGCGACATCCCGGAAGACAAGGGCAGTATCTTCACTGGGACGGTGAACTTCACCATCGGCTTGCGGAATGAACTGGCTTCCACGAATATGACTTTGTTCAACGGCAAGGCGAAGGTAGGTAAGGCCCACACCAACGAGGTCGGCCCCAATTACGTGAACCATTACGCCTTTTATATCGATCACGACTGGGCGCTGCCCATCGGCTACGTCTTTTATTTGCCGGACGACGTCAGGGGTTGGAAATACCCCAGCTTTCACTTCGCCATTTGGACGAGGGGACCACAAAATAGTTCAATGGAGCCTCACTTGTTCCACAACGGCAAGGAAGTAGGAAGAACTTTTTACCAGGGAGAGGAAGTCGGCAAGGCGGGTTGCGGTTCCACGGAGATGGAAATCACCGCATCAGAATATACGTCGGAAAAGGGCCCGAAATACACTTGGACAAGGTCGAGATGCGACTTTCCCGGCCTGCACGCTTATAACAAGACCGGAGAAAAGATTGATTCCATGTTTGGGCCTCTTTACCAGCTCGACGAAAATCCGGGGGATTATGAAATCAAAATACTTTATCAGGGCCACGTGTCACGTTCATTTAAGTTCTCAGTGGATGCCGAAGGAAGAATAGTGGACAACGGAATCGCCACCTCCAACAAGGTGGGCACCGGACGTATCATAGTTCCCGTTCAGGTGCTTGGCGATTCGGACGGCCCCTGGGACCACAACGCTTGGAAGACCGGCGCGTTCCACGGCAACCCGCTTGCGGGTTTTGCGGCCATCCCGTAGCCTGCATACGTGCTGATGGGAGCTCAGCCCCGCGGGGAGATGATTAGTCAGGACTTGAAACGGGGTCGGGTAAATTACACCCGCGCCCTCATTCTTCGAGGAGAAAAGGACATTCAACTCTAATACTTGATCTTATCCGGTTCCTGGCGAAGAACCGTGAGGGGCTGGACCTGCAGTTCAGAGCAGAGGTTTCGAAGCAATTTCATGTGGGGTTCATCCATCGCCATGAACCTCAGGCCGATTTGGCCTTTGGAATTCTTCCACATGATCTCAGCTTTGGCCTGAAATTCCTTGCCTTCCCAGTGAAGGCGCAGCTCGCATTTTTGCCCGATGTCCGAAACTTCTTTGGCCTCACCCCGGCAACCTTGGACGCTCAGCGTATTAAGGGATATCTGCGTCGTGTGGCCATTTCCTGGAAATACCAGGTGGGCATCACCTTGAAAATAGTAACGCGGAACCTGGCGACGATCAGCCATACCAATCCAGTCTAGTCTCTCCGACAGGCAAAATCAACCCGGAGCTTCATGACTTTGGATTGTTGGGGCATCCGCTTGCTCCTGCCGTTTGATTCCGCTAGGATAAATGTGGGCTTGGATCAACACTGGGCGCTGGATTTTTTTTGATCCAGGTTGGACCATTCTCACCGCGACTCTTATGTTGCAGGATACCCATCGCCGTCCCGTCAAAGACCTGAGGATTTCCGTCACCGACCGGTGCGACTTCCGCTGCACTTATTGCATGCCATTTGATGAGTACGAGTGGATTGACCGGCAACAAATCCTTAGTTACGAAGAGACGGCCCGGCTGGCCAGCTTGTTTATCAAACTGGGGGTCGACAAAATCCGGCTTACTGGCGGCGAACCGCTGCTCCGCAAGGATTTGGAGAGGCTGGTGGGCCAACTCTCCATACTGCCCGGGATCAAAGACCTATGCCTCACCACCAATGGCTCGCATCTGGCGGAGAAGGCGGCTGAGCTGAAGGCCGCCGGCCTTCGGCGCCTCAACGTCAGCATCGACACCCTGGACCCCGAGAAATTCAAACGCATGACCAAGCGGGGCGATCTTTCGCGGGTGCTGAAAGGCGTATACACGGCGAAGGACCTCGGCTTTACCGCCATCAAAATCAACGCGGTGATTGAGCGTGGCGTCAACGATGGTGACATCATCGAATTGGTGGAGTTCGCGCGGAAACACCGGTTTGCCATCCGCTTCATCGAGTACATGGACGTGGGCAACTCAAATAATTGGCATTCGGAAAAGATGATTTCCAAGAAAGAAATCCTGGAAACTATTCAGGCGCGTTATCCATTGAAGGAAGTCGGCCGGGAGGACGGCAGCGCCCCTGCGGTCGATTACCAATTCGTCGACGGAGGCGGCGATGTGGGCGTGATTGCCTCGGTCACCGAACCCTTTTGCTCGAGTTGTACCCGGGCGAGATTGACCGCAGACGGGAAACTCGTCACCTGCCTTTTCTCCGAAACGGGCCACGACCTCAAGGCCCCGTTGAGAGGTGGCGCCAGCGATAGCGAGATTTCCGAAATGATCGCAGCGGTCTGGTCGAAACGGATGGATCGTTACTCCGACGAGAGACTTGAGGCCCTTCAATCCTCGCGCGGCTACGAGCCCGCGGCCCATAAGAAAATAGAGATGATCCGTTTGGGCGGATAATTTTGACGCCGACCTTCACAGTCGATTAGAATCGTGCCGCGGCGCCGTAACCCACCATAGTGCCCAAGGCTTTGCGCCTTAACAAATCAAAAAATCCAGCGTAGAATTAACTGGGTTGATGTTTCGAGCCAGGCGACACTGTTTCGTCTGCCTAAATAGCACCCAATTGATTTTCAGTGGGGCTTTCCGAGGGATTCCTGGTTCTGGACGCAGCATGCCCACGAACCTTTCCCCTGAGCCTGTCGAATATGGCCGATAAATACTTCAAAATTCGCGAAGCCGAAGAGCTTTTGCCCATGATTGGGTTGTACCTCAAGGAAGCCCGCGATCACAAGCAAAGAGTCGACGGCCTGAATGAGGAACTGTCTCACGCATCGGCGCGGATCATGGTGCTGGGCGGCTCCATCCCTCCTCACAACGAGCTCAGCCGGAAGAAGACAGAGCGCGACGACATTGCCGGGCAGGTGCAGGATGCGGTTTCAAAAATCCTCGAAACTGGCTGCCTGGTAAAGGATTTGGACGAAGGCTTGGTCGATTTCCCAACCCTGCTGAATGGCGAAGAGGTTTACCTGTGCTGGAAGTTGGGCGAAAAGCACATCGGCTTTTGGCACGGAATCCAGGAAGGTTTTGCAGGAAGAAAGCCGTTGGATGATTCTCCATCCGACGATGCACCGCCAGGGCCCCAACGAGTTCAATAGGGCCCCGTTTTTATCCAGCGTCTCCCCGTGGAGGAATATGAGCGACAAGGCGCCGGCCAACGAGTTGGCCGCATCTTCCAGTGCGTATCTGCGCAGTGCCGCGCACCAGCCGGTCCGATGGCGCGAGTGGAGTGACGCCGCGTTTGAAAAGGCACGCCAGGAGAACAAACCCATCCTGCTGGATATTGGCGCGGTCTGGTGCCACTGGTGCCACGTGATGGATCGCGAGAGTTACGAGAATGCGGAAATCGCGCGCATCATCAATGAGTCTTACATTCCCGTGAAAGTGGATCGCGACGAACGACCGGATATCGACGCGCGCTACCAAATGGCGGTGAGCGCACTGACCGGGCAGGGCGGCTGGCCCCTTACCGCCTTCCTCACCCCTCAGGGCAAACCGTTTTACGGCGGAACTTATTTCCCTCCCGACGATCGATTTGGCCGCCCCGGCATGAAGCGCGTGCTCGAAAGCATCGCGCAGAATTACCAGATTCACCAACCCGATATCTTTGCCAGTGCCGACCGAATCTCCGAGGCCTTGCAGGGCGTCGAACAAATTCACCGGCAGACGGAAGGGGCGGGCCGCGACGTCGCCGATGCCATCATCGCCAGCATTCACCAGATGTTTGATCCGCAGAATGGCGGCTTTGGGAACGCTCCGAAATTTCCCCACCCCAGCGGGCTGGACCTCCTGCATGACGCTTACCTCGAAACCCGCCAGGGCTGGCTGCTCTCCGCGATTGAAACCACTCTCGAGCACATGGGCCGCGGCGGCGTTTACGACCAGATTGGCGGCGGGTTCCATCGTTATTCCGTCGACGAGCGCTGGATCGTGCCCCATTTCGAAAAGATGTCCTACGACAATGCGGGCCTGCTGGGCAACTATCTCCGCGCTTACCAGGCGACAGACAAGGAATTTTTCCGGGAGATTGCGCGGGGCATTCTGTCCTTTGTGATGACGGATCTTTCCTACACCGAAGGCGGGTTCTATTCCAGCCAGGACGCCGACTACAGTCTGGAGGACGATGGGGATTATTTCACCTGGACGCTGGAAGAAGTTAAGGCGGCGCTGAGCGAGCGCGAGGCCGCCGTGGTGGCTCAGTATTACCACGTTGAGCCGGCGGGCGAGATGCACCACAATCCCGCCAAGAATGTGCTTTTCATCGATCAACCGTTCGAGGCCATCGCCGCCCGGCTGAAGATATCCCCCGAGGAAGTGGCGCAAATTCTCCCACAGGCCAAAAAGAAAATGCTCGAGGCGCGCCAGAAGCGCCCCACGCCCTATGTCGACACCACGCTTTACGCCAGTTGGAATGGCATGATGATTTCAGCTTTTCTGGACGCCTACAAAATCCTCGGCCACGAGGAAGCGTGGGAGCGTGCCCTGCTCACTCTCGATCTCTTCCTGGAAAATGCTTACGATGCGGCCAAAGGAGTGGCGCACTCATTGATTCGAGTCCCGCCCCAAGAAGGCGCGAGCCAATCGCAAGGCTTCGACTTTCGCGTTTCAAATTACGATCTTCTGGACGACCAAATCTTTTTCGCGGCCGCGCTTCTGGACGCGCATGAAGTGACGGGCCAACGGAAATACTACGACTGCGCCTTGAATCTGATGGACACCACTGTGAAGCGCTTCTGGGATGAGGAGCACGGTGGATTTTTTGACATGGCCAGAGACAGCGAAGCTCGCCAGGGCGCCCTGACCATGCCGCGCAAGGCATTCCAGGATTCGCCGACTCCCGCCGCCAACTCACAAGCCGTCCTGGTACTCGATCGACTGGCCCAACTCGCCGGCCGCCCGGACTTTCGCGAAAAGGCCCAGGCCATGCTCGACCTCTTCGGGCCCAAGGCTCGTGAATACGGACTGTTCGCGGCGACTTACGGATTGGCCCTGGTCAACCACCTTCGTCCTGCTGTTGAAGTGGTCGTGGTGGGCCCGCGCGATGACCAGCGCACCATTCAACTCTTGAAGGCCGCGCATCAAGCGCCACGTGCCGGCATGCATGTCTTGTGTTTCGCGCCTGAGACTTTAACGGCGCGCGATCTTCCCGCCGGGCTCGCTTCAACCTTGCCGCATCTGCCCTACGACGGGCGTCCGTTGGCTCTTGTCTGTATAGGGACCGCTTGCCAGCCGCCAGTCGAGACGCCTGACGCGCTTACCACACTTCTACAAACGCGGTAATCAGCAAGAACCACGAGATGGCCGGCATTCTCGGGAATGGAAGAAATTGTTTCAGGCGCCGCGCTTTTCTATCGGCACAAAATCCCGGGCGTCGTAGCCCGTATAGATTTGACGCGGGCGCGCGATTTTCTGTTCCGGGTCCATCAGCATTTCCTGCCACTGAGCCAACCAGCCCACGGTGCGAGGAATGGCAAATAACACGGTAAATATTTCCGGCCTGAAACCCATGGCCTGATACATGATCCCGGAATAGAAATCCACATTCGGGTAGAGCTTTCGCTTGACGAAGTATTCGTCCTCCAGCGCGATGCGTTCCAACTCCAGGGCAATTTCGAGCTTGGGGTTCCCGCCCGTAACCTCAAAGACTTGCTTGGCTGCCCACTTGATAATTTGGGCGCGCGGGTCGTAGTTCTTGTAGATGCGGTGGCCAAATCCCATGAGCTTCAATTGGCCTGACTTGACGCGATCGATGTAGGCCGGAATGCGGTCCTTCGATCCAATCTCATCCAGCATCTTCAGCACTTCTTCGTTGGCCCCGCCGTGCAGCGGTCCGGAGAGCGCGGAGGCCGCCGCGGCTGTACATAAAAAGGGGTCGGCCAGCGAACTACCTACGGCTCGCATCACGTTGGCGCTGCAGTTCTGCTCGTGATCGGCGTGCAGGATAAACAGGATGTCCAGCGCCTTAGATAGGGCCGCGTTGGCCCGGTATTTTGGTTCCACCATTTTCCACAACATATTCATGAAGTTCTCGGTGTAGCTGAGATCGTTGTCCGGATAAATGTAGGGGAAGCCCAGGCTGTGACGATAGGTGTAGGCGGCGATGGTGGGGACCTTGCCGATCAAGCGATGAATCTGATGCATGCGGACCGCGGGGTCACGCACATTTTTCGCCTCGGGATAGACGGTGGAGAGCGCCGCCAAAGTGCTGATGAACATGCCCATGGGGTGAGCGTTGTAACGAAAACCCTCCAGAAATTTCTTGGTGGTCTCGTGGATCATCGTGTGGTGGGTGATGTTGTCCACCCAATCCGCCAATTGCGAAGCGGTGGGCAACTCGCCATAAAGAATCAGGTAGGCCACTTCCAGGAAAGTGCATTTGTCCGCGAGTTGCTCGATGGGATAGCCGCGATAGCGCAGAATTCCCTTGTCACCGTCGATGAACGTTATCGCGCTCTGGCACGACGCCGTGTTCATGAACGCGGGATCGTAAGTCATCAGCCCAAAGTCTTCCGCGCCCGTCTTGATCTGGCGCAAATCCATGGCGCGCACCGTTCCCTTAAAGAAAGGCAAGTCGTAAGTAGTTTTGGTGCGCTTGTCGACGATATTCAGAGTTTCGTTTTCCATCGTTTTATCTCCTCATCAGACTTGCCCGGGATCGGCGGGCCACTCCGTGGTGGCCCCAATTCATTCTCATCGAGCTTGTGACGAAAAACGTGCCGCGAACCCTGCCGGAAATCTTAAAGCAGAGTTCCGCGAGGCTTGGTCCTGGAATGTTCGCCCCGAATGCAGTTGGGCTTCTCCGTGGCCTCTCACCGTGCACCATTTCAAGATCCCAGCATCTGCAATCCTACAGACTATGCCTATGCACAAGCAAGCCCGCCGTGACGGGAAACACCGTTGAACGTGATCCCCATCACCGAGCGTGATTCCTGGGGGAAGGTAATAGATAATAGGGAGAGTGTCTTTGAATCCCTTCGCGTGACGGAGGAAGGTGGTGAAGGATAGTGCGGTCCTTACCTGCGGCCGTTCCCGGAGGGCAACTTGAAAGTTGGAGTGGCCTTGTTCCGAAGACTCTACCCCACACCGGTCGCGGTGGCCCCCGACCTCGATTCTTTCAAGCAGCAGGAGTCCACGTTTGTCATATTGAATCTCTTTGTCCTGGCCATTCTTCTTCTGATTCACACTGTCTTCGCGTCGCATTGGGGAAATCCGTCCGCGGCACTGATCACGGTCCTGGCGGCGGCGTTTCTGACCCAGGTCGCAGAACTTTTCTGGTTGCTGGCCCTCAAAGCCCCGTTGAGTCCAGGAGGCATCGCGCTGCTGACGTGGTTCTCGATTTTGTTCAACATCGTCGTCGCCCTGGTGCTGGCGGAAATCACCAACCGGGAAGACACCCAGTATTTCATCCTGATGGTGGTGCCGGTCCTCGTGGCGGCGTTCCGGCTGACCTTGATTCCCACGCTGGCGGTTGTGGCGTTGGCGGACTTCATCAATTTCTTCTGGGTTTGGAGCTATGGCCAGACCCACCCGGTGGCGACGGGAAGTGAGTACTTTGAGGCAGGGACGGTCTCGCTCATTTACGCCATAGTGGGTGTCCTGGTTTGGCTATTGGTTGATAACCTCCACCTAAAGGAAAACCACCTTTCGCAAAGTTTCGCTAACCTGGAACGTGCCGAGGAAGCGTTGGTGAGGGAAGCGAAGCTGGCGGCCGTCGGACGCCTGTCGAGCGCCATCGCCCATGAGATTCGAAATCCGGTGTCGGCGATTGTCAGTGCCGTAGCGACGGCGAAGCGAGTTGACCTGGCCGCCTCCGACCGGGCGGAGATGTTCGAGATCGCCGCCAAAGAAGCGACCCGGCTGGAAAAGTTAACCACTGACTTCCTGGCCTACGCCCGGCCGCGCGAGCTGCAGAAGACGTCGTGTTCAGTGGAGGATACATTAGGCTATGTGGCCGATGTGTGCCGTCCACGCGCCGGCGATAAAGGCGTGAAGCTCCAGGCCGAGTCGATGGTGAACGGCCCAGCGGAGTTTGATGCAAGCCAGGTAGAGCAGGCGCTCGTGAACCTGGTGAACAATGCCGTGGAAGCGTCACCGCCCGGCGGCGCAGTTGCACTGCGGGCCTCGGTGGAAGGCAACGACGACCTACGAATCGACGTGGAGGACGCCGGGGCGAGTATTCCTCCTGACATCGTGGCTCGAGTGTTCGAGCCTTTCTTCACCACCAAGCCGGCGGGGACGGGGCTCGGGTTGGCCATCGCCCTGAACATCGCGCGGGCGCACGGCGGCGACCTGGTCCTTGCCAGTAATGAGTCTGGCCGGGTTTGTTTTTCCATGACCATTCCCGGAGCCAGATAACTTCGGCTGAATTTCAAGCTGCAGGGAGAGAAATCGAATGGGCAAAATCCTGATTGTGGATGACGAACCCCACACACGCCGCGTTTTGGCGCTCAACCTCCGACAGGATCAGCATGAAGTCTCTGAATGCGCGGGAGTGCAGGAGGCGAAAAATATTATCCAGGCGGAGGAGTTTGACACCATCCTCACCGACCAGAAAATGCCCGATGGTGACGGCCTGCAATTGCTGGCTGTGGCGCTGGATGCGGATCACACCCTATCGGTGGTGGTCATCACGGCGTTCGCCACCGTCGAACTGGCGGTGGAGAGCATGCGGCTGGGGGCCTTCGACTTTATCACCAAGCCGTTCCAGCCTGAAGTGGTGCGCGCCGCCGTTCGCCGCGCCTGTGAGCACACCAAGCTCTTGCGGGAGAACGTCCTGCTCAAAGGGACGGTGGTGCGCCTGGAGGGTTCGTCGGAGATTTGCGGCACCAGCGCTGCCATCGCGGGAGTGCGCGAATTGATAGCGCGAGTCGCTCCCACCGGCGCCACTGTCCTGATTGTGGGAGAGACCGGGACGGGAAAAGAGCTGGTCGCCCGGGCCATTCACAAAAGCAGCCCCAGAGCTTCCAAACCTTTTCTGGCCGTAAATTGTGCGGCCTTTACGGAAACGCTGCTGGAAAGCGAACTTTTCGGATATGAGAAGGGAGCGTTTACCGGCGCAGACCGTAGCCGCCCCGGCCTCTTCGAGGCGGCCAATGGTGGAACTCTCTTTCTGGACGAAGTAGCGGAGATGTCGCCTGCCGCCCAAGCCAAGCTGCTGCGCGTCCTGACCGATGGCCAGGTTCTGAGGGTCGGGACCACGCAGTCCAGGAAGGTGGACGTCCGTCTGCTGGCTGCCACTCATCGCGACCTCCAACAACGCGTTCGTGCAAGCCTGTTCCGCGAGGACCTGTTCTATCGCCTTGCCGTGGTCCCCATCGCCATTCCGCCGTTGCGCGAGAGGCGTGAGGACATTTCCACTCTTTGTGAATTATTCCTCCGCAAGGTGGCCTTGGACCTGAAGCACCCCAAGCAGACACTCGAACCGAGTGCTCTTGAGAAACTGAAGAGGTACGACTTCCCTGGAAACGTTCGGGAACTCCAGAACTTGATTGAGCGAGCGGCGATTCTTTCGACGGGAGGCGAACTCGGTCCCCAAAATTTTCTATTGCCCTCCGAGGTTGGCGCTCCCGGACTTCCGGGAAGTTCGGCTGATCGCACCCCAGCATCCCTGGCGCAGACATTACCGGAAGTTACCGACCTGCGCGGTTTTCTGGCCGCGATGGAAAAGGAGCTTATCCTCCGAACCTTGAAGGCCACTGACGGCGCACAGGCTGAGGCCGCCCGTCGCCTGGGCCTTTCCCGCAGCGATTTGGGTTATAAGCTGACGAAATATGGCGTCAAGAATCCGGAAGGCTGAGGCCCGCAGATGGGATGAGCCATTGCCACCGGGGCAGACTCTCATTTTGAATCCGTTAACCGGCAATCGTGACCTCACCAAAATGCGGAGCGAAGCTCTCGACAAGAGATCTAAGTGGTCATTCAAGCCGCGCCGGAACTGATTCTAAGAATGGAAAGGGCAGCCATTTCGGACTGCCCTCCTGGGGAACGCGATCATTCGTCATTCAGCCATCACAGGAGTCTGCGTTCGCTCTCTGAAGACCAGCCTTTCTTTCCAGCCCGCAACCCGAATCTGGTTAATTACACGTCCACTATCAAGAAGCACGGAGTGCACTTCGGTCTGGCGGCTCTTGTCGGATTCCTTGACGACCGTAATCGGCGCCCTTGCCACCAGATTCTCGCCCTTGTAAAAGACAGCCTCCGAGGTATCCTGGTTTTTGACTAGCTCGAGTCGATAGGTGCCGGGTTGCAGCTCAGGGCCGTTTCCGAGCCTTGCCCGCTCACCAATTGTCACTTCGTGGGCCATGGTAGAGCTCGCCGAGACGAGCACAAAAACTACAACAGATAACATACGGTAAATCATTCTGTATTCCATAGGTACAAACCTCCTTTTTAACTTGTCTCCCGCAACTACGATTCTTATCTGTCAACTTGAGGCATAAAGAAACACATCTTCTGGTTGTTTCACACCTCCAATGCGGAAAAATGGTCGTGTCTTTGTTCTGCCACTCCGCTCTGCACCGTGCCGCAGTCACGTGAATACCTAGTTCATCATTTGCGTCTCGACGGTCCACATCAGGTCTCGAGGCTCAGGTCTCTCGAGGTAGTCGACGGCGCCAAGCTCCAAGGCTTCGAAGTAGCAGTGGACGTCAAGCGCCCGGGCAACAACCAGAATGGGAAGCTTGGGATGGAGTTGAAGGATCCGCTCCAGCACCCCCCGGCCCTCGAAGGCCGGCGTGCCTTGGCTGACAATCACGAAGTCCACGCTCTCAGTCTCGATCAAATTGATGGCTGCGAGGGGGGAGCCACAGAGCACGACGTGGTAACCCAAGCTCCGGAGCGCAGTCCCGTAGATTTGAAGATCCCGCGGTTCATCGAGGACCAGCAAGATGGTTGCGGTTTTCATTTGCACGCCTCCTTAATTCCTGTCCCCGGCCTGCAATCACCGTCAATGTCCCGAGCCCACCGAGGCAGAAACGCTGTGCGACATCGGCGACGTCACGCCCATCTCGTGCACCAGAAGCCCACCGTGATGCGCGGTGTTAACCAGGAATAGGATTCCCGTGGCGTAAAAAATCAAGAACACCGCCAAGAGGGCCACACTGACTCGATGCCCCAGCCCGGCGCGGAGCATATTGGGCACAAACAGCAGCGCTGCAAAGGCAAGGGTGAGGACTGAGAACAAAACCTGCGTGGCTTCGGCGAGCTCTAGGTGTTCATTGATGGCAGCCTTGATCGCCGGATCCGAGCGTGCAATTCCCCTCGCCGCCTCCCCCGTTTCCATCGACAGAAATACCGAGGCCGTGCCAAGAACCATGAGGATCAGGGCCGACATCAGGAAGGCTCTGCCCTTGGGCGGAGAAGGCACGGCACCGACGATCACGAACAAGGGAACAGTCAAAAGCAGGGCGATCGGAAAATGGATGATTAGCGGATGCATATCGTTCCAGCTTGGGAGTAGTGGTAAGTGAAACATGGCGACCGTCCTTCCCGCTTTTCCTGGCTTTGAGAGCTACCGTCTGGCGCGCGCCCCTATTCGAGTCGCGCGCCAAATCAGCAGTCGCCTGGGCCGCCAAACTCGAAAGATGCAGAGGTATCAATCGGGCTTCCCTCGGCCTGTTCGCTGGGGGCGCTGGTCTCAAGCCGCGAAAGCCGCGGCTGTCCGGCGTGCATCAGGTAAAGCTTGATGGCTCGGACCATTTCTGACGGGTCCGCGGCCTTCTCCAAATAGTCGACCGCTCCCAAGCTCATGGCCTCCATATACAAGCTCATGTCCACCCAGTTCGCCATTACCAGGACAGGAATGCGCCGGTCAGGACGCGCCGCGCGCTCCAGCACACGCCTCCCCTCGAACGCCGGCCCGCCCTGACTGACCACGACAAAGTCAAAGGTGTCGGCCTCCAGCCACCGCGTCGCCGCCTCATAGGACTCGCAAGGCACGACCTGATAGCCTTGCTTGTAGAGGACCATCGAGTAAAAACCCAGGTCCTGAACATCGTCGTCCACCAGCAAGATTTTGCCTTCCACGAGGTTTGGGATTGCTTGCAGCTTGGGATTATTCATGAGACTAATCGACATTTCTCGCTCCCTCTTGAAGTCCGGTCCGCCCTTGAGGGGAATCCGGCCCTACATGATCACCCAATACTTTGATATTCATCGCCCGCTCTTGCGCCCGCCGCTCATATCATGATTAATGCAGATTGTGAGGTGGCGTCTTTCCGAGCGTTGCCACCTCACAGTCCGCGGTAGGAGAGCCAGGTGGCAACTCAGCGTTCCGAAGCCACTACTTTCTCTCCAAGACGATCAAACTCTGATTTGTGAAATCCATAATCCACGTAGTCCGTGATGAGCGCAGCCAGTTCTTTGGCCAAACCGGTGTTCGCCTTCAGATAGTCATGGTAAGTGGTACCCATGTGGAAACGGTCTTTGTTGTCGTTGAAATGGTCTATGGCCGACTTTGTATTTGCCGCCAACTCCTTCAGGAGCGGCTCAACCTCGTCGATCGCCTTTTGCTGCCAAGCCGACCCTTCGTCCCGCGCGTCCTGAAGCTTGGCGAGGAGCTTGCCGGTCTTATTGATGTGTTCCCTGATTTCGTTGAGCTTGCCTGCATGGCTTTGCCAGCTCAGTTCCGATTTCATAAACGTCTCGATCGTGTGAGCGTCCAGTTCCAGTTCATGAGCCTCAAATTTCGCGTCACTGAGAAGCTGGGAGACTTCCTTGGAATCCTCGCCTGAAGGATTTGCCGCTTTGGCGATGGGCGAGATCATCAAGTAACCTGCGACA
>JBGPCF010000023.1:0-61908 GCA_041481635.1 Terriglobia bacterium
CGCGTGATTGATGGGACAGGCGCGCCGACACTAGACGACCAGACTATCATTATCGAGGCCGGCAAAATCAAAAGTGTGGGCAACTACGCGCAAAATCCTCCGCCCTCTGGCGCGAAAATTCTCGACCTCACGGGCTCCACGGTGATTCCCGGCCTCGTAGGCATGCACGACCACCTGGTGTATCCCTCGGGCGGAGTCGAGGGCGTGGCCCTATACAACGAGCAGGGATTCAGCGCCACTCGCCTCTATCTCGCGTGCGGTGTGACCACCATCCGCACCACAGGGAGCCTGGAACCTTACACCGATCTCAGCCTGAAAAAAATGATTGATGCCGGACAGCTCACGGGGCCCAAGATGCACGTCACGGGGCCATATCTCGAGGGCGCGGGCGCCTTTACGCCGCAGATGCACGAGCTCACCGGGCCTGACGACGCGCGCCGCACCGTCGATTTCTGGGCTGACCAGGGTGTGACATCGTTCAAGACTTACATGCACATCACGCGCGCCGAGCTTTCCGCCGCGATCGACGAGGCGCACAAGCGCGGCATCAAAGTAACCGGGCACTTGTGTTCCATCGGCTTCCGCGAGGCGGCAGGTCTTGGGATTGACAACCTCGAACACGGCCTTTTGGTGGACACCGAATTTGATCCCGATAAGAAGCCCGACTTCTGCCCATCGCAGCGGACCACCGCAGCCACGGAAGCCAAGTTGGATATCGAGAGCGTCCCAGTGCAGGAAACCATTCGCGACCTCGTGGCGCATCACGTGGCCATCACCTCAACCTTGCCGGTGTTCGAAACGTTTGTCCCCAATCGCGCCCCACTCACGCCACGCGTTCTCGAAACGCTGCTCCCCCAGGCACGCATCGATTACCTCACTATCCGGTCGCGCATTTCCGACAGCAAGGATTCTCCCTGGCCGGTGATTTTCAAAAAGGAAATGCAATTCGAGCGCGACTTCGTGAAGGCGGGCGGATTGCTTCTCGCCGGCAACGACCCTACCGGTTACGGCGGCGACCTTGCCGGGTTTGGAGATCTGCGCGGCGTGGAGCTGCTGGTGGAGGCAGGCTTCACTCCTGCGGAAGCCATCCAAATTGCCACGGCCAATGGCGCGAAATTCCTGGGCGAGGCGGACCGCATCGGCACGGTGACGCCCGGCAAGCAAGCGGACCTGGTGGTGATCAAAGGTGACCCGGCCAAGAATATCGCCGACGTGCAGAATGTCACGCTGGTTTTTAAGGACGGTATCGGCTACGACTCGGCTAAAATGATTGACTCGGTTCGCAGCATGGTGGGGTTACACTAAGCGGACCGCGCGGCGAACAGGAATTAATTCTGTTACCTCGCGCGTCGGCCTTGACAGGGCCGCGCGCATCGATATAGCATCTTAAAAGATGTTTTTACAATACGAGGTGACTGACATGCTGCGCGTCGCGGAAGACATCCATCCTTTGACGGACTTCAAACGTGAAACGACGAGATTCGCCCGCCATTTGAAGAAGACTCGAAGGCCCTTGGTCCTCACGGTGAACGGCAAGGCCGAGTTCGTAGTCCTCGACGCAGAAGCTTACCAGGATATGCTCGACCGGATGGAAACAGTGGAAGCGGTTCGCGAGGGACTGGCGCAGGCTGAAAGGGGCGAGGGGCGGCCGGCGAGGGAAGTTTTCGCTGAAATGCGCGGTAAGTATGGCTTTCACCGTAAAAATCATGCCCCGCGCTCAAGCTGACATGGATCGCCTCTGCGCGTGGGTGACCACCCGCTCTCCACTCCAAGGACGGGAATGGTTTGAGGGCTTGGTGGAGGCAGTTGAATCGCTCACCGAGCGGCCGAATCGTTGCGCTCTTGCTCCCGAGTTTCGCGCGAAGAGGATTCGGCACTTGCTCTACGGAAAAGGCCGCAACGTTTATCGAATCCTTTTCCGAGTTAACGGTGAAGCGGTGGAAATCCTGACCGTTCGCCACGGAGCCCGAAAGCCTCTGAAGGGGTAATACTGCTGTGGGAGATCCTCTCACTCTTCATCGCCTTCATTTCGCTTTTACCGTTACATTCCACTATTTATTTCCCCAACTCACCATGGGGCTGGCGCTGCTCATCCTGCTGCTCAAGACCATGGCGCTGCGCACCAAGAATGAACACTATCAACACGCCGCCCGCTTCTGGATCCGCGTTTTTGGGATTAGCTTTGCCCTGGGAGTCGTCACAGGCATTCCGATGGAATTTCAGTTCGGAACCAACTGGGCGGAATTTTCCCGAGTGGCAGGTGGCGTCATCGGGCAGACGCTCGCCATGGAAGGCGTGTTTTCATTTTTCCTGGAATCCACTTTCCTCGGCCTGCTGCTGTTCGGTGAAAAGCGATTGGGACCTAGAGGGCACTGGTTCGCGTCGCTCATGGTTTTCCTCGGCTCGTGGCTCTCCGGATACCTCATCATCGCCACCGACGCCTGGATGCAGCATCCCGTCGGGTACACCGTGGCGAGCGATGGCACGTTTGTCCTCACCAGCTTTTGGGGCCTGTTGCTGAACCCCTGGATCCTGTGGCAATACACGCACAACATGATCGGCGCGGTCATCACCGGCTGTTTTGTGATGATGGCCATCGGGGCGTATTATTTGCTCTCCAAAACGTCGGAATCCTATGGCCGGACTTTTGTCCGCCTCGGAGTGATCGTGGGCGTGATTGCCTGCGTTCTGCAAATGTTCCCCACCGGCGACGGCCAGGGCAAGAATGTGGCCGCATATCAGCCTGCCACCCTGGCGGCCATGGAAGGTTTGTTTGAATCCCAAGAAAGCGCTCCCGTCGCCATCATTGGCCAGCCGGATATGGAAAAGAGGCGGCTGGACAATC
Source organism: Terriglobia bacterium (assembly GCA_041481635.1). Taxonomy (GTDB): domain Bacteria; phylum Acidobacteriota; class Terriglobia; order UBA7540; family UBA7540; genus DASYXZ01. The sequence goes on from JBGPCF010000023.1 coordinate 2,846, forward strand.
CGCTGATGATTCCCGGCGTGCTCAGCTTTCTCACCTACCGGCATTGGACGGCTGAGGTGAAAGGCCTCGACAATTTTCCCGTAGAGAACTGGCCCGACCAGGTTCCGCTGCTTTATTACAGCTACCACATCATGGTGGGCTTGGGGACCATCTTCATCGCCATCACGATAGTGGCGGGGTGGCTCCTCTGGCGCGGCAACCTTTTTGGCTTTCGCCCGATGCTTTGGGTCCTGATGCTCTCCCTGCCGTTTCCGTTCATCGCCAACACAGCGGGATGGATCACGGCGGAACTGGGCCGCCAGCCCTGGCTGATCTACGGCCTGTACCGCACGTCAGCGGGAGTTTCCAAGCAAGTATCGGGGGGCAACGCGCTGTTCACTTTGCTGGGTTTCATGGGACTGTACACGTTGGTGGGCATTCTCTTTTTATTCCTGGTGCACCGGGAAATCGACCGCGGCCCGGAGCCGCTCGCCAAAACGTAGAGGAGCGTTCGTCGAGGAAATTAAGATGGGGACTCTCTGGTTTTGCCTAGTTGCCGTGATGCTCGCCGCTTATGTGGTGTTCGACGGATTCGACCTTGGCGCCGGCATCATTCACCTGCTGGTGGCCAAAACTCCCGAGGAGCGCCGCATGGTGCTGCAATCCATCGGCCCGGTGTGGGATGGCAACGAAGTCTGGTTGCTGGCCGCGGGCGGCACGCTTTACTTCGCTTTTCCGCCACTCTATTCCTCCGGCTTCAGCGGCTTCTACCTGCCGCTCATGATTGTGCTCTGGCTGCTGGTTCTGCGCGGCACCTCCATCGAATTCCGGAACGCCGTGGCCAGCCCCGTGTGGATTCCTTTTTGGGATGTCGTGTTCTCGCTGTCGAGTCTTCTGTTGGCAATCTTCTTTGGCGCCGCGCTCGGCAACGTGGTTCGAGGCGTTCCGCTGGACGCCCAACATCGCTTCTTCGAACCCTTATGGACGAATTTCCGTTTGGGCGGTGACACCGGCATCCTCGATTGGTTCACCGTCCTTGTTGGCTTGGCTGCCTTCTTCAGCCTTGCCCTCCACGGCGCGCTTTGGGTGGCGCTAAAAACCGAGGGCACCGTCCATGGTCGCTCACGCGCCCTGGCTCGTCCGCTCTGGCTCGGCGTGGCCGTTTTCACCGTCGTCATCACCATCGTGACCTTTGGCGTGCAGCCGCAGGTCCTCCATAATCTCTCCAGTTACCCCTGGGGCTATGTTTTTCCCGCCCTCGCGCTGCTGGGTCTGGTTTTGAGCGGGTGGTTTCTCGCCCATCACGATGACCTGAAAGCATTCCTCGCCTCCTGCGCTTACCTGGTGGGGATGCTCACCAGCGTGGTCTTCGGCGTCTATCCTTACGTTCTTCCATCGAGCTCGAGCCCCGAGCACGCGTTGACCATCGAGAACGCCCAAGCCGCGGACTACGGTCTGCGCGTCGGCCTCGTCTGGTGGATTATCGGGATGGCGCTGGCGAGTGGCTATTTTATTTTCGCCTACCGGCATAACTCAGGAAAAGTGAAACTCGACCCTGGACACGAAGGGTATTGAGACAGCATCCGGCTTGTGGGAGCATCTGGCCGGTTGGCACTCAATTCGTCTTTGGAATTGACCGTGGGTTCGTCATCGATGGAAAAGCTCGCGGTCACTAGAGCCCTGACCGTTGCCGCTTTCATTCGCGGTTCTGTCGCCTTTGAGCTTGCTACTGCAAGCGCTTCCTGATAGTGTTGGGATATGGCAAAGAAGAATCCTATGGCAGTAGGCCTAGGCAGATTGGGAGGTAAGTCGACCGCCCGTCGAGGATCGGAATACTACCGTAAGATTCAGGCACTCCGCAAGACGCGTTCCGGTGGGAGGCCACGAGCCAACCCCGCAACAAACCCGCCAAAGTAGAAGAATCTTAACCCATTGAAAACAAACGTAAGATTGTGCTTAACAAACAGCAAGCGCTTGTTGTATAAAGTTACTTTTAGAGAGATAGGAATCAAGATTATGAGTCTTCTTAATGAAAGATATCCTTATGGGAATAAATCGTAGACTTAGGGGGTTAATATGGATGACGCGGCGATAGAGCATTTAATGCAGACGCTTGGGATTCCAACTTCAGACGAGGATTTCGTTGCACGGTCCAACCTGAGATCCCGTCATATACCAAAGTTTGTGCGCGAGAAGGTGCATGCGCGCGACGGTGATCGGTGTCGGTACTGCGGAAGCGCCGAAAATCTGGAGATTGACCACATCCGTTTGCATTCTAGCGGCGGTTCGAACGCTGGCAACAACCTGCAGACGCTGTGCCGCACTTGCAACCGGCGACGTTATCATGACCGGAGTAGCATTTGGGCCGCCTTCATGCAGGAACAGGATTTCAATCCCGAGGATGCGGCCCTAGAGAGACTGATGCGAGAATTGAACCTCTAGCATCAGGGCGCGGAGGGGTGGGAAGTCGTCGCTATCTTGCCCAAAATGGGAAAGTAATGAAATGATCAAATTCCTCGTTACGGCATTGCCGGGAATAATCACCGCCATCCTAGCCTCATACCTCGCTGCGAGATGGTCTCTCAAAAGGTACTATTCCGAGAAATGGTGGGAGCGCAAGGAAAGAGCCTACGAGGAGATCATTGAAGCACTCTACGATATCCTCCAATACTGCGAAATCGAGAAAGAAGACTATGGCGGAGGAACTGGTTACCCAGAAGAAAAGATGAAGGAACTTCAAGAAAAATACACCCGCGCCTTTTGGAAGATAAAGAAGGCAACGGACATCGGCGCATTTGTTTTGTCGCGCAAAGCCGAAATCATACTAAAAGAGTTGAGAAATCGCCCTGCATTGAAATGGGAAGAGAACCCTCCGTGGGACATCTATGAGCAGGATTACAGGTGGTACCAAGATACTCTCCGGAAAGTTGTGGATGTTGCCAGAAGGGAACTAAAAGCATGAAAGGCCTAGCGGGCCGCGTGTGTCCAACCCTCGCGGAGCCGCACGCAGGTTGGAAGAATCCCTAGTACGAGTAATCTTAGACTCCAAAAACCAAGTCTGCGCTGTTCGTCATTGATTCATCTGCTGCAAAAGTCGCTCGTAATCCTGTTTATAGTTTGCGTTCTCGGGGTCAAGCATGCAGGCCGCGCGGAGTTCTTCGATAGCGCCTCGCAGGTCGCCCTTGCCATACAAGGCGAGGCCGAGGCCGGCGTGTGCCAAGGCATTATTGGGGTTCAGGCGTAGTGCCTGGCGGGACTCCGCGATCGCCCCGTCCCAGTTGCCCTTGTGTGCAAGCGCGAGGCCGAGGGCGAAGTGGGCCTTGTCATTGTCGGGGTTCAAGCGCAGCGCTTCACGGTATTCCGCGATCTCGCCATCCTTGTCGCCCTTGTGTCCAAGCGCGACGCCGAGGGCGAGTCGCGCATCTTCATTCTTGGAGTTTAAGTGCAGCGCTTTGCGATACTCCGCGATCGCCCCGTCCCAGTCGCCCTTGTTTCCGAGCCCATTGCCGAGGTTGAAGTGCGCCTTGTCATAATTGGGGTTCAAGCGCAGTGCCTCACGGTATTCCGCTATCGCACCGTCCAGGTCGCCCTTGTGTCCAAGCGCGACGCCGAGGTTGACGCGCGCATCTTCGCTATCGGGGTTCAAGCGCAGTGCTTCACGGGACTCTGCGATCGCGCCATCCCAGTCGCCCTTGTTTCCAAGCGCGACGCCGAGGTTGTTGTGCGCCATCTCATTATTCGGGTTCAAGTGCAGTGCAGCGCGTTCTTCAGCGATCATCCCATCCCAGTCGCCCTTGTTTCCGAGCATGATGCCGAGGTTGTAGTGGGCATCTTCATTCTTGGGGTTCAAGAGCAGTGCCTGCCGGTATTCCGCTATCTCTCCCTCCCCGTCGCCCTTGTTTCCGAGTGCGACGCCGAGGTTGTAGTGCGCATCTTCATTCCTGGGGTTCAAGCGGAGTGCCTCGCGGAATTCTATGATCGCGCCGTCCAGGTCGCCCTTCTGGTAGAGCCCGACGGCGAGGTTGAAATGCGCCATGTCATTATTGGGGTTCAAGCGCAGCGCCTCCCGGTATTCCGCACAACCTTGGCCCTCGTGAGCGCCGTGATCGACTCATCGTCACCGCCGCCCAAACGCACTTCGTCCAGATAGTCTTGTTGCGGCTCGAAGTCGATGCCGCGCTCATTTACCAGCATCGCCACGCGGTGGCTCGGCACCTACCCAGCGAGCAGGGCGAAAACCTGCACCTGGTTCAGCGGCTTCTTCGCGCTGGCGGGCTCGGGCGGCTTGGCCGCGTGCAGCGCCTTAAGAAATGCCTCGCTCGCGCCTGCAGCCCTGAGGCTTTGGAGAAAATCTTCCGCCGCCGCAAAATCAATCCCGCGCTGCTCGACCAGCTTCGCGCCCCAGTCGTCTCCGAGTCCGTCCCGCACCAGGCCTTGCACTTGGTCCCGCGTGAAAGTCTTCTGCTGCGCCCAGGCAGACAGGGCAACCACCAGCCCCATTGCCAGCAAGACACGAGTCAACGTTTTGCGGAATCTCATTGCCACCTCGCGAGGCGGTCGTGGACATCACCCGGATTATACGCCCGATGCCACGTTTAAAGCCGCAGACTCCCGATCAGATCGGGACTATGCGCTACCGCCCTCATTCCCCTGGGGCACGCGCTCGCATTGGCTATGCTATATTCATGTTTCGTGGGGATTTTAGGCGGCGAATCAAGACAGGGCACGATGGTTCACAGAAAAAGGCGCGGGCTGGCAAGTTACGCCATGGCGGTGGAAGAGACAGCCGGCCGGCGTATCTTTGAGCCACCTCACCCATATCGCAATGAGTATGAGCGCGACCGTGACCGCGTAATTCACTCCCGCGCTTTCCGTCGGCTCGAAAACAAGACGCAGGTTTTCACCCGCCGCTCCTCAGACCATTTTCGCACCCGCATGACCCACACGTTGGAAGTGGCCCAGATCAGCCGCACCGTTGCGCTAGCGCTGGGCTTAAACGCCGATCTGGTAGAGGCGCTGGCGCTGGTGCACGATGTGGGCCACCCGCCCTTCGGCCACGTGGGTGAAGGCGCTCTACATCGCCTGATGGGTGAGTACGGAGAGACCTTCGACCACAACCTGCACGCCCTGCGGATTGTTGAAAGTTTTGAACAAAAATACGCGGACTTTCCCGGGTTGAACCTCACCTTCGAAGTTCGCGAAGGGATCATCAAGCACTCGCGCGGCTACGACCCCAAACATTATCCGGAGCTCCTTGAGTATCGCCTGACCGACCAGCCACCGCTCGAAGCGCAACTGATCGACTTGGCGGATGAAATCGCCTACAACTGCGCCGACCTGGATGACGGGTACGAATCCAAACTTCTCACTGTCGCGCAAATGCGCAGAGGCGTGCCGCTCTTCAACCAAATCTACGGCGCGATGGAGAGAAAATATTCGGGCGCGCTGGAAAAGCTGAGATTCAACGAGACCCTCAAGCGGGTGATGGACACGCTGGTGACCGACTTGATCGAATCGACGCGGGCGCGCCTCAAGAAAAATCGAATCCGCGCGGTGGAACAGGTGCGACCCCTGCGCGTGCGGCTGGTGGGCATGAGCCCGCACGTGGCACGCCAGAACCTGCGCATCAAGGAATTCCTATACGCGAACCTCTATGCGCACCCCAAGGTGCGCGCCGAGCGCCAGCTGATCATTAAGAGTGTGGAGGGGCTCTTTCAATTCTTTGTTCGTCACCCGCGCCGTTTGCCCGCCTCCTACGTGGAGCAGATCAAGCAGAAGCCCATCCACCGTGTGGTCTGCGATTATCTAGCCGGGATGACTGACCATTATTTGCAGGAGCAGTACGCGAAATATCTGGGGAAGAAATGAACGGGATCCTGGCGCGCGGAGAGTAGGGTCGCGTGCCAGGCCCAATTCGTGCCAGCCTCGCCCGTGGGAGCCTGTGCTAAAATGAGCCCGCGACTTTTTCACGTCTTCGAGCCGCGCTCGGCGCGCCTCCGGTAAGACCTTTTTCCTATGGACCTTCGACGGCGTCTGGCATTCACCGTCCTTCTTTTGCTCTCCGTGTTATTGGCGGCGGCAGCGGGCTACCGCTATCTTGGTGGGCCTCACGTCTCCAACCTCGACGCGATTTACATGGCGCTCGTCACCATTTCCTCGGTCGGGTACACCGAGGTCGTAGACACCAGCCACAATGTGCCTTTGCGCGTCTTCAACATGTTCGTCATCCTTTTTGGCATTGGGATCATGCTCTATGTTTTCTCGGCCTCCACCGCGTTTATCGTGGAAGGACAACTCAAAGATCTTTTCCGGAGACGCAAGATGCTGAAACAAATTCGTGAATTGAAAGACCATTTTATTGTTTGTGGAGCGGGCGAGGTGGGACATCACGTGGTTATGGAACTCCTCAAGACCCGGAATAGTTTTGTGGTGATCGACCCGTCGGCGGAACACCTGGATAAGATTCAACAAATGGGTGATTTTCCCATTCTGAAAGCCGATGCGGCGGATGAAGACACATTGAACATGGCCGGGATCACCAGCGCGCGCGGCCTGGTCTCGGCGCTCACCGAGGACAAGGACAACCTGATGGTGACGGTGACGGCACGGCAGATGAATCCGGCCCTGCGCATTGTGGTCAGCTGCACGGAGGCGAAGATGGCAGCCAAGCTGATGCGCGCCGGGGCCAACTCGGCGGTTTCACCCAACACTATTGGCGGCTTGCGACTGGCTTCCGAATTGGTGCGCCCGCATGTGGTCGGTTTTCTCGACATGATGCTGAAGGAAGATTCCAAGACCTTGCGCGTGGAAGAAATTGTGATTCGCCCCGATTCATCCTGGGCCGGGAAGACGATTGGCGATGCCGAAATGCACCGGCGGTATGAATTGCTCGCCCTGGCCTTGCGCAATCCTGATGGGAAGACGCAGTACAACCCGCAGGGCGACGCGGTCCTCGAGGTGGGGGACGTGCTGGTGGTGATGGGCGACGTGAATATGATCTGGAAAGCGCGTCATGCCGCGGGCGAGACAACGACCCCTGCGAAAGCGTGATCGCCCCATACCCTTTCTTCACCCGTCGAGCCTCGGAGAAAGACGCGTCAAGGAATCAACTCCCATGAATTATTTCAGCACTACAAGGAGGGCAGCGATTGCAGACATCGTCTAGAAGATACTCTCCGGCCCCGGAAGCCGGAATGCGGACAGGCCCCATCGTGGCTTTGGCTATTCTTATCGTCATCATTCTTATCGTCGGTTGGAAAGTCACGCGGAACCCGGCGCCCGTCATCGAGTTCACCGCAAAGGTCAAGGGCATCGGCGCCAACACGCCCATCCAATTTGAAGTTCGCGACAGCCGCTACACCATCGAGAAGGTTCAGGTGGAACTGCGCCAGGAGGGCCGCGCGTTCCCCGTCTCCTATCATGAAACCATCTTCGGCGAGGCGCCCCCCTGGTGGAAATTCTGGGGCGCGTCCAGGGAAAATAGCTGGGCCATCATGGCGCATGTGGGCCATCACGATTTCCCCGAATTGAAGGAGGGGGGCGCCACGTTGGCCGTCACTGCCACTAACAACTCCTGGGGGCGCTTTTTTCGCGGCGGCAAATCTGAGGCCATGCTGGAGATCCCCGTCCGCTTTACGCCGCCCCAAATCGAGGTGCTGAGCGACAAGCATTACGTCAACCAGGGTGGCGCGGAGTTGGTAGTCTTTAAAGTCTCGCCCGGCGCGACAGAATCGGGCGTGCAAGTGGGGCAAATCTTTTTTCCCAGTTGGCCGGTAAAGGAATCGCTTCCCGAAACCCGCCTCTGCCTTTTTGCTTTTGCGTACAATGTGGACCCCAAGACTCCGGCGCGCGTGGTGGCGCGCGACGATGCAGGCAACGAAACCCTGAGCTCTTTCCCTTACGAAGTTTTCCCCAAGAAGTTTCACACCGACACCATCAACGTGACCGACGAGTTCATGGACCGCGTGGTGCCGCCTATCATGAGCCAGATGCCCGAGCTACAGGACCAGGGTGGCCTCTTGAAGAATTTCCTGTACGTGAATGGCCATCTTCGCGAGTTGGAAGCCCGCCAGTTGGTGGAGTTCTCGAAAAAAACCGCGCACAAATTTCTGTGGAGGGAGCCCTTCGTGCAGCTCGGCAATTCCAAGGTGGAAGCCAGCTTCGCGGATTTTCGCACTTACCTTTACAACGGCCAGGAGGTCGACCATCAAACACACCTGGGCTTTGACCTCGCGGTGAACCAGCATACGCCGGTGGTAGCCGCGAACGACGGCGTGGTGGTGCACGCCGCCTTTTTTGGAATTTATGGCAACGCGGTAATCATCGATCACGGCTGCGGCCTCCAAACCCTTTACGGCCATCTGAGTTCCATCGACGTCAAAGAGGGCGAGGCCGTCAAGCGTGGGCAGGTGATTGGCCGCAGCGGCCAGACCGGGCTCGCCGGCGGAGACCACTTGCACTTCACCGTGTTGCTCGACGGCATTCCGGTGAATCCCACCGAGTGGTGGGACGCGCACTGGATTCACGATCGCATAGAAGAAAAGCTTGCGGCGTACAAATGAAAGGTGGGCGCGATGAAGGCGATCAGAATTTGTGTAAGATTACTCAGGTGCGACGCGGCGCAGGTAGAACTCCATAAAGCGATGCGCGTCGGTTTTGAGCCCTACGCGGGCGTTAGCTGGCTTTCCTTCCACCGTGCGGGTCAGGCCGTTGGGGTCCACTACAACGGTCAGGTCTTTCGTTTCGCAGAGTGTGGGATCGATCACCAGCGCCACCGCCATGGGGTCAAACAGGGTCGGCGTGGCGTTGCCCCACAGAAAATAGAGCAGAGCCAGCGCATTCGTGGTGGGAGTGAGTTGTGTAAAAATGCGACGCATGTCAGCGGGGCTCAATTGCAGCATTGCCGTCACGTCGAGCGGCGCCATCAAGATGGGAATGCCGGCGGCGAAAACAGTTTGGGCCGCCGGGGCATCCGCGTAAATGTTGTACTCGGGAACAGGCTTGGGATTGTCGCCGTAGCCGTGCGCGATGCCGCCGCCCATCAGGACAATCCGCTTGATCTTGCGCGCCACCGAAGGATTCTGCCGCAGCAATGCCGCCACATTGGTGAGCGGCCCGATGGCTACCAGGGTAATTTCGCCCGGCCGCTGATCGAATTGATCTTTCAAGAAATCCACCGCGCTTTGCCTTATTAATTGCGGGCTGGTGAATCCTTCCGCCCAGCGGGTCTGGGGATCTTTGGACGGCTTGCCTGGCTCGCCCGACGCCACGGGCACATCGCGCTTTCCTGCCTCCCAAAGCATCTTCGCCGCGAGGCGCGCCCGAGCCTCCGTGTCGCCGCTCACCGTGGTTACACCGAGCAAATCAAGTTCAGGACTGCCCAGAATGAGCGCGACGGCGAAGGCGTCATCCACGTCGCCGCCAATGTCGGTATCAAGCAGAATAGGAATTTTAGGTTGGGCTGCTGGGCTGGCGACGGTTGCGGTGAGCAGGAAATAGCCAAGAAATGGCAGCAGTCTCCTGATGTACGGCTTGTCGATGCGGCGAGGATTTGAAAATGAGTCCTTCATTTTTTTTCAAGCAAGGAAAAATAATCGTCCCGCGAAATACCAGCCGTCTTCAAATTATTGCGGATGACCGAAACTGGAACTTCGCTATATGTGGGAATGACCACGGGGCGGTAAATACCTTCTTTGACGTAGGCTCGGTGGCTGCCCTCCTGGCGAGCGAAGCGAAAGCCAGCTGCGAGAAACACTTTCTCCAGAACTTTCCAGGAAACGGGAGTTATTCGCAGCATCGCTAAACACCGACCGGTGTAGAGTGCTTCTCGATACCCACCCAGGAAGGACTCACCCACTGCCCATCACTAAACTCGTAACCTGATTCGTTAAGAATTTCTTCCAGCGATCCTTGATCCGAGGCAGTGGCGAGGAAAAGTCTCACGGCCTCATCCAAGGCACGCTTTGCCTCTTCGGGAGTAAGGCCTGAGCTCATCACATCCAGCGGCATCGCATGGGCGACGAACTGTTTTCCCTCTTTCCAAGTTTGGACAGTATAGTCGATGAACATAGCCTGCATAGTATCACTTCGACCGGAGAAAACACACAGCGATCAAGCACCTAAGCCAGACCAGAAGGTCGACCAGAAGTTATTCTTCCTCTTCTTCCTTGCCGTGGCCGGCGGCGCGTGCCGCGGTGACGATTTTGTCCGTCACCGGTTGAGGAACGAGGTCGTAGTGGGAAAACTCCATGGAATACGTTCCACGGCCCTGGGTCATGGAAGTGAGGTCGGAGGCGTACGTCAGCATGTCAGAAAGCGGGACTTGCGCCTTGATGATGGTCGAGCCGCTCTTTGAATCCATGCCCTGGATGCGCCCGCGGCGGCCATTCAAGTTCCCCATGATGTCGCCCGAATAATTCTCGGGCACCGTGATCTCGACATTCATGATGGGTTCGAGCAAACACGGCTTGGCTTGCGCCATGCATGCCTTGAAAGCTTTCGACCCGGCAAGCTTGAACGCCATTTCCGAGGAATCGACGTCGTGGTAGGAACCGTCGTAGAGGATGACACGGAAATCCACCACCGGGAAACCTGCCAGGTAGCCGCGCGCCGCGGCTTCCACAATTCCTTTTTCGATGGCAGGAATAAAGTTCCGCGGAACCGAGCCGCCGAAAATGTCGTTCACAAACTCGAAGCCCGAACCGCGGACCAGGGGTTCCATCTTGATTTTGCAATCGCCGTACTGCCCGTGGCCGCCGGTTTGCTTTTTATGTTTGCCCTGGGCATCGGCCTTGGCCCGGATGGTTTCGAGATAAGGGATCTTCGGCGCCTTCAAGGTGACTTCCACATTGAATCGCCGTTTGAGCTTGGAGACAGCCACTTCCACGTGTTGCTGGCCGGAACCGGAAACCAGGAATTCCTTGGTCTGCGGGTCGCGCGAGAAGCGCAGGAGCGTGTCTTCCTCAATCAATCGATGGATGGCGGTGGCGAGCTTGTCCTCGTCGTTGCGCGACTTCGGCTCGACCGCGAATGAAATGGAAGGCTCGGGCAGTTTCACTTTGGGATAGACGATGGGCGCCGGCTTATCCCCCAGCGTGTCGCCGGTGAGAGTATCTTTGAGCTTGGCCACAACGCCGAGGTCACCGGCGTGCAACTCGGCCACCGGCGTTTGGGTCTTGCCCTGGATTACCGCGATGTGTGAAAGCCGCTCGGCGCCGCCCCGGTTAAAGTTGCTGAGGTTGGCCTCGTTCTTCAAAATACCCGATTCCACTTTAAAATAGCTGACGCGTCCCGCGAAAGCGTCGGCGACAGTTTTGAAGACGTAAGCGGAAACTGGCTGGGTGTCCGCGATCTTGCGCTTGACGGCCACGCCTCCCTCGTGATCCACGCCCTCCACCTCGACGTGCTCCACGGGCGCTGGCAAATAATCGGCGATGAAGTTCAGCAAGTTCTCCGGGCCGATGCCGCGTAATCCGGAGCTCAACAAAACCGGGAAGAGGCGTTTATCTACGATGGCCTGTTTCAGACCTGGCACCAGGTCTTCCACAGGGATAGTTCCCTTCTCGAAGAACTCCTCCAAAAGTTTGTCGTTGCCCTCGGCCACCATCTCCACCAGCGCTTCGTGAGCCTTGGTGGCGGCGTCGGAAAGCTCGGCGGGAATGTCGGCTTGCTTCGCTTTGCCCGAACCGTTGTTTTCGTAGAGGTAGGCCTTCATGCCGACCAGGTCGACCACGCCGTGGAAATTCTTCTCCTCACCGATGGGGAGTTGTACCGGGATTACGGGGCGGCCGAAAGCTTTTTGTAGCGATTCCAGGCTGCGTTCGAAGCTGGCGCGCTCGCGGTCCATCTGATTCACCACCAGCATGCGCGGGAGGCCGAACTTTTCGCAATAGCCCCACACCTTTTCGGTCTGCACTTCCACGCCGGCCACGCCATGGATCAGGACCAGCGCGGCATCGGCGGCCACCAAAGCGGCCTCCGTCTCGTGCAGGAAAATGTTGTAGCCCGGCGTGTCAATAAAATTGATTTTGGATTTGCCCCACTCTGCATAAGCAAGCGAAGCGCTGATGGTGAACTTGCGCTGGATTTCTTCTTCGTCGTAATCCGTGATGGAAGAGCCGTCGTCCACTTTGCCCAGACGGTTCACCATCCCCGCCGTGAACAGCAGCGACGAGACCAGTTGAGTCTTGCCGGAGTGGCCGTGGCCCACCAGCGCCACGTTGCGAATGTTGGATCCTTCGTAAATTTTCACTCGAAGCTCCTGGACAGTCTAAGTTCGATGCACAAAGAGCGAAAATAGGTATGAAGCAAACCGCCATCCTAGCACAATCGCTCCCGCCCCTTCAACGCGATGCAAGCGGCTGAGAAAGGGATTGTGGAGTGCCCCGGCACCACGCCGCGGCCCCCGGGCTTTACCTTTTCCAATTAATCGAGGTCGATCTCGCGCACCGGACGGGTGACAGGCTCGTCTTTGGTTTTCTTGAGGGCTTCTTCGAATTTTCGCTCCAATACTCTTGATTTAACCTTTTCGTCCTCTGCACTCTGGTTGAAGAGAGACTCGCGCCGCTCCTTTTCTTTTTCCAGTAATAGGGTCGCGTGATCAAAGTCAGGCGCTTTGGAAGCCTTGGGCGGCGCCTGGTGTGAAAGCACCCGGCCCAGCTCACGGTCCACGGTGAGGCTCGCCCCACAGCATGGGCATTTCACTTCGAGCTTGGTGTCGTCGTCCTGAGACATATCTTGAAACCTCTCCCCACCCTTTAGGCGCGCTCAACGGGCCAGCGCATGGGCCCTTCGGGGAATCCGCGTGACCAGCTTAAGTATACCCGAATGGGCGTTGAAGGAGTAAAGCGGGGCCGAAATGAATTTGATAAAATGAGGCTCTATGGCTTTAGCCCTTCATCCCGCATCACGAAAAGCCTGGGTGCTCGCCGGGGCGACATTGTTCTCGGCGGCTGCACTCGTGGGACTGCTTCGCCTGCACGCCGCGCAGGCCGACAGGACCAGGTTTGCCGAGCGCGATGCCTGGCAACGCCCGCAAGATGTAATGGACAAGCTGGGCCTCAAGCCCGGCAGCGTGGTGGCGGATGTGGGCTGCGGCAGTGGCTACTTCACGTTCCATTTCGCCGCGAGGGTTGGCCCGCGAGGGAAAGTCTATGCTGAAGACGTTGAATCCGACGTGCTGGAAAAAATCCGCAAGCGCGCCATGGAAGAACAATTAAAGCAAATCGAGATTGTTCTGGGAAATCCGGAAGACCCGCAACTTCCCGCCGATCAACTGGATGCCATCCTGGTGATGAATGCGTATCACGAAATGAGGGCATACGATTCGATGCTGCGCGGCATGTACCGCGCGCTCAAGCCCGGCGGCATGCTCGCCATCATCGATCACGAAGCGGCGCTCGGCGAGCCGCGAAGCACGTACCAGGAAGGACACCGCATCCCCGCCGAGCTGGTTCGAGAAGACCTGACTCGCAACGCGTTCCACTTTCTGCGCAGCGAGCCCGGCTTTCTCAGCGCCGACACACACAAGAATTTCTTTTTCTTGATTTTCCAGAAGCCGGATGTTGCGGCAAAATAATTTCCGCCCGTTTGCCACACCGAAGCTGTGTCCGCTCGCCCTATCCGAATTACTTAACTGCGATTGATGACCGTTCCGTTGTCGGTCAGTGGCCGCCCACACAGGCGTTCAAGGATATTAATCGGAGCTTTTTCAGGCAACACAAGAACGCTGCGGGGGATGAGGAAGGTTTGTTCGAGGGCAAACTGGCCCGACAGGACGGCGTGACTAACCGCATCCGTTAAAACGATCCAACTCGAGTTGGGTGGAAATTCCCAGCGTGTCTTGGGACACGTGGCCTGAAACTCGGAATTCTGCTTCAGGAAATTGTGGAAGCGGTGCATGAAATCATCGAAGGGCGAGGCGGGCCGAACCGGCAGCCCCACGGCTCGCGCCCAGCGCCGCAAGGATTTTCCCACTGAGTTAAGCGGGGAAGCACCCTTAGCGGGCGTGGGAAAAAGCCCGGGCGTCGCGTGCGGGCCGGCGAAGCGTTGTGCCAGACCTTCAAACGTCTCCGAGGTGAGCCATACACGGGGCTCTGTGGGATTGATGTTGTTGAAGAAACGCAGGGTGCGGTCCCCGTAGGTCGGGCGAGTGGGGAAGGCGTCCACGTGGAGCAGGTCGTTGCGCGCGTTCAACCGCGCCGGGCGGCCGCGTTCTTCCTGAGGCCGGAAGCTTGCGAAATCCACGTGCGCCGCGCCGGCATAACTCGGCAGCAACTTCACAATGAATTGTGTGACCTGCTTCGAGTAGTTTCTCAAAATGGTGCGCAGACGCTCCTGATCTCCGGCGCTGCGCTTGACCAAGCCGCTCACACGATCCTCTTGCGGGCGGTAGGCGATGTTTTTGTGGTAGGCCGCGCCGCTTTGCCGCTGGCTCAGCAAAAATTCGCGATCGCTTTCCGGAATGGCGATAGGGCTGCGCGCGAAGAAAAGAATATTGCCCTCTTCCAGTTGCTCGCAATAAGACAGGCTGCGTGCGGCGTGTTCGCCCACGGGCCCGTTGGAGTTCCCTCCGGTATTTTCCTGGACGGGAATGAGCTGGGTCATGTCGTGTCCGCCCAAATCGCACTTGTTCAACTCCGCTGAGGGGCGGGTGATTCCCACTTCTGCACTTACCGCACTTTCAGTTTACCTAGGAACTGCTCAGAATTTAATCTTGCTACTTCACCACGGAGAATTGCAACTTGTTTCCGGCATGTTCGATGCGGTCCAGCCGCACTTTCACGCGGCCGCCCATAGCGTAAGCGTGTTTCGAGCGCTCGCCCACGGCCGCGCGCAATTTTTCCCGGTAAACGTACCGGTCGTCTTCCAGACTTTCGAGGGGGACAAAACCTTCCACGAACAGGTCCACCAGCTCGACAAAGAATCCGTGCTTGGTGATGCTGATGATGAGCGCGGCAAACTCCTCGCCCATCCGCCCCGCCATAAACGCCACTTTCTTCCATTCCATCAATTCGCGCTCCGCGTCGGCGGCTCGGCGTTCCGCCTCAGAAGTCTCGAGTCCGAGCGAGCGAAGTTGCTGCGGGTCGAGGAGCGCCACTCCCGCGGTTCCTGACGGGGCACCGTGAGGCAATGGCTGGTGATGCGTCGACGTGGCTGGCCCTCCTTTTCCAGATTTCGTTTCCCCCTCGATTTTGACACGCGCGCTCCCTCCTTCCCGCGCCAACAGGGCTTTCAAAATGCGGTGAACAATCAGGTCGGGGTAGCGCCGGATGGGTGAAGTGAAGTGCGTGTAGGTGCCCGAGGCCAGCGCGAAGTGGCCGACGTTCTCTTCCGAATAGCGCGCCTGCTTGAGCGAGCGCAGCATGAGGTAAGACAGGATGCGCTCTTCCGGCTTGCCCGCGATTCGCTGGGTGAGACGCTGGTAGTGGTGTGGCGTGATCTTGAGTTCGGCGTCCACTTCCATGCGCTCGTGGTAGCGCGGGTGGCGGTCGCGCTCACCCTGGCGCTCCACGCGCCATCGCTTCATGCCGGGCAACTCGACGCCCAGCGAATAGCCGAAGGTGGCGGCGATTTCCTCGAATTCGAGCACCTTCTTGGGGTCGGGCTTTTCGTGGATGCGGTAAAGCGACGGCACTCCGCGGCGCTCCAGATGCCCCGCCACGGTCTCGTTGGCAGCGAGCATGAACTCTTCGATCAGGCGGTGAGCGATATTGCGTTCCGAGCGCGTCACGCCGATCATGCGCCCGTGTTCGTCGAACTCGATTTCGGGTTCGGGCAAATCGAAATCGATGGAGCCGCGCTGGTCGCGTCGCCGGTTCAGAACTTTCGCCAACTCCTCCATCAACTGGAAACGTTCGACCAGCGCCCTGTAGCGCTCGCACGCCGTAGGGTCGCCCGCCAGCACATCGCGCACCGAGGTATACGTCATGCGCTCCGCGCTGCGGATGATGCCGGGAACAATTTCGTACGCCACCACGAGCCCCGTGGAATCAATTTCCATCAACGCGGACATGGTCAGGCGGTCGACGTGCGGATTCAAGCTGCAGATGCCATTGGAAAGGTCGAGCGGCAACATGGGCACGGCGCGGTCAGGAAAATAGACGGAAGTGCCGCGCAGGCGCGCCTCCGCGTCGAGCGCCGAGCCCGGCCGCACATAGTGCGCCACGTCCGCGATGTGCACGTGCAACAGGTAGCGCGCGCCGCTGTGCCCGTTCACACGCTCAACATATATCGCATCGTCAAAGTCTTTGGCTGTCTCGCCATCAATCGTTACGATGGGGAAGGAGCGGAAATCACGCCGCCCCTGATGTTCCGCCTCAGGGATGAATTGCGCCTGGTCGGCGGCCTCGCTCAAAACTTCGGCGGGAAAGCGGTGCGGCAAGTGGAATTTGCGAATCATGATTTCCACGTCCACACCAAACTCATCGCGACGGCCAAGGATTTCAATCACCCGCCCGCGCGGATTGCTCTGCCCGCCGGGCGCGGCGAAGCTGATGATTTCAACGTCGACAATAATGTTTTCGAGCTCGCGCCCCAATCGGTCTCGTCCACCGTGCGCCTGGCCGCGCTTGCCATCAGATTCTCCGCCAAACTGCCGGTTGCGCCGCGCCAAGTCCTGCGTTTCGGCGGGCCACTCCTGCCCCGCCGGGATTACGATTTCGCGGGGAATGCGCGGGTCGTAGGGCGCAACGTAGTTGTAGCGCGCGCCGTAATGGAATTCGCCCACCACGGTTTTTTGCGCGCGCTCCAGCACCCGGTTGATCCGGCCCTCCAGGCGCCCGTCACGCTTGGCGCTGACCACGCGTACTTCAACCTTGTCGCCGTGCATCGCGGAGGCCATCTCGCCCGGCGGAATAAAGACGTCCTGGGTGACGTCCTTCGAGTGCGCATCCGGAACTACAAAGCCGTAGCCGTCACGATGGCCGATCAGCCGGCCGGTCACCAAGTTGGCTTGGCGTTGGCCGAGCTGCGCCCGGGGGTGAATTGCGAACCGGCGATCAGCCGGACCGCTGCGCTTATCCGCATCCTTAATGTGAGGGTCTTTCGCCAGGGTGAATTGGTTTTGCTTCAGAAGGATGATCTTGCGCGCGCCCGCAAGCCGTCGCAGCGCGCCCTTCAGTTCGCGGGCCTGGCTCGAACGCAGGCCGAGCTCGGCCATAAGCTGGCGCAACCGAAAAGTCTTCGTGGAATGTTTCTCAAAGAACTTCAGTAGTTCAGCGGGAGAAAAAAGGTCGCGCATCGTTTTGGCAGAATCAGTTTAGCATTGAAAATGGCCGCGACCCTCGTGGCTGTGGCCTTAGTTCGCGCCAAGCTGAGTGCGGGCTTTGTCGAGCGATTCCCCCAGCCGCCTGGCCTCTTCGTGTGCCGCCTCAAGATTTTTTGCCACCAGCGCCTCACGGAGTCCCGGCAGGGTTTCCGCGTCATAGCTGGGCAGGGGCGCGTAGATCAAATGGCGAAACCACGGGCGCCCGGGAAGGCCGTCATCGTTGAGCAGAGAGCGCTCTTCGCTCATCAGTTGCGAATTGATTTCTGAAGAGGGACGGGCCGGCGGAGGGTGCGGAGTGGAATTCTCGTTGCGCGACGGATGGCCCGGCGCTTCGGCGCGCATTCCTTCCAGCTCCTGAGTGGTTCGAGAGGCGGCTTCGCCCCACGCATCACATTTCTCAATCAGCGGACGGATGTCAGACTCAAAAAACTCCGCAGGGGCCAATTTCTTCAAACCTTCCAAATACGCCGCGACTTCCCGGGCGTACACGGAGTAATCGAACGGCAGCAGATCCGCGCTGGCAAAGCGCAGCGCCAGCAAGCCCCACATTTGGCTCATGGCGGCGTGGTAGTGAAACCCCGGATCGCCGTAGCGTTTCATCCAATCGAAATCGTCGTAGACGGAGTGGTAGACGCCGTACGGGCCGTCAAAAATCATGTCGAGCGAAGGGACGCCGTTGTGCTGGAGGAAAACCATAAAATCCGAGCCGCCACCCAGAATGCCGAATGAAACCGCGCCGCCCGACTTGCCCGACTCCGCCTCCACCGCGTAGCTGCGGATATTCGTCTCGGCGCGTCGCGCTTTCCAGCGTTCGTACACGCTTTGTCCCGAGGCGGGATCGTGCACCACCTGCGCGGCCTCAATCACCGCGGGCAAAAGCGCGGGCACCATGCTCACCGTGAAATCCTGGCCACTCGTCGAGGCGTCCACGTTCAGGCAAATCACTCCGTTCTTGCGCAGCTCGTCGGCAAACTGCTCGCCCCATTCCGTCGAGCCAGTCAGCGTATATTCTTCCGCGTCCCAACTGCCCAGCAGAATGGTTCGGCGCGGGCGAAAGCCGTGCTTCACCAATTGGCCGAGGGCGCGCGCCGTCTCGAGCATCGTGGCCGTGCCGCTCGCGGGATCCACCGCGCCATAAACCCACGCGTCGTGGTGGTTGGAAAGGACCACCAACTTCTCCGGCTCTTCGTTTCCGGGGATTTTCCCAATCACGTCCCAGATGGGCGTCACTCGGTTTTCCATTTCGAGCGCCATGTGGATTCGGACGCCTTCGCCGCCCACGCGATATGCGAAGGGGAGCCCGCCCTGCCAGCTCTTGGGCGGAACGGGTGAATCTGTTTTGGCGAGCCGGCGCATGATTTCTGCCGCGTCAGCAGCGGAGAGCGGAACCATGGGAATCTTGGGCAGGATTTTGGATTCCGACTCGGGAATGCGGCGCGCCGTTTCCGTGGACGCCCAGCCCGGGGTCAGCGGATCGCCCGGCGTCACAAAATCGTAGACCACCGCGCCCCGCTGGAAATGCCCCAACGGACCCCATGGGCCGCGAGGGTAGACCGCGCCTTTGGGCGCGCCATCGTCGGCGGGATCGGAAAATACTATTACGCCGGCCGCGCCGCGTTTTTCCGCCTCCATGCTCTTGCCGCCGCGGTAGCCGCCAAAATACCGCGCCAGAACGATCTTGCCTTTCACGCTCACCCCAAGCTTTTCCAATTGCTCGTAGTCTTCGGCGCTGCCGCGATTCACGTAGACCACCGGCGCGGTAAGGTTGGCGGAGGGCGAATAGCCGTTCCAGGGCATGCGCGCGAGAGGGTCGGAAACTCGAGTACTTTTGTCCCCGCGAATTTCGGGTTCGGAATTGGCGAGTTTCACATGGTCTGGAGCGACCAGCTCCACCCCGATTTTTTTCGGGTAGGAAAGCAGAACCTTGTATTCCACCCACTCGGGACTCAGCCCGTCGCGCTTGAACTCGTCGAAAATAAATTGCGAGACGCGACGGTCACCCGCAGTCCCAGCCGTGTGGAGCTCCGAGGTCAGCCGCCGCAAATATTTTCCACAGCGCCCCGCGTCCGGTATGGCCATAAAGCGTTGCTCGATTTTCTGCTCGGCTGCAAAACTTTGCGGGCTGAAACCGAGTGGAACTTTATCCACCGGGAGACCGCCATGTTCAGAGGATGCGCTGACGTGGCCCAAGTCCAAAGAAGCCGCAACTCCCACTACAAGAACTGCAATGAAAATATATTTTGTGAGTTGGAAGATTCGTCCCTGCAAAAGCACGGAGTCTCCTCTTTCTGCTTTCTGCTTACTTCATACAGCTAGCGGGCGGATTATGGTGGGAGTGTGGTGCGATGTCAATCCTGCGGTGTGTCGGGCTTTGCAGGTTCGCGCTTGATGACGGGCGGGCGATCGGAGTTGGGCGAGGGGTGGCTGTTTCGATCGAGAGCGGCGTCAACGCCAAAGTCCCATACTTCGAGATTCAATTTATCGCCCATCAATTCGCCCAGAGCGTATTCGCCGAAAGCGAGTTGCTCGGTGGGCTTAAGCTTGAAGAGGCCGGGAGAAATTTGCTCGCGTTCGAGGGGCAGCGCGGTGTGCGTTTCGCCCGATTGCCCCACGCCAATGCCCCCTTGGATTTTTTCCACGGTGCGCACCATCTTGCGTTTGTTGGAGGCCACCGGAATCAAGTCAATTTTGCCTCCCAGGCCGTCCGCCGAGTTGACGTAGAAAACCGGCTGAGCCACCAGAATGCGCACCGCCGCCTTCTCGCCGTCCAGGACGACGAGGGAGCGCTCTTTGAGCAGCGGGCCGGGCAGAGCCATCAGGAGCGCCGCGCGCTTCTTGTCCTTCACCACTTCAGCGGAAGACTGAATCAGGCGGATCACGCGCACGCCGTCAAAAGCATAAACGCCTTCCTCCGCGGGCAAGCGTATCCCGGGCGCCACCTCGTAGCCAGTGTTCGGCGCAACCTCAAGGCGCTCCTTGTCGAGGGTGTGCGCCTCCTCCAGGTTCTTTTTCGCGACGACTTTCTCGTCCTGCTGGGCGCGCTTGGTGGCGTCAAAATCCACCAGCGACACCGGAATCTCTTC
Source organism: Terriglobia bacterium (assembly GCA_041481635.1). GTDB lineage: Bacteria > Acidobacteriota > Terriglobia > UBA7540 > UBA7540 > DASYXZ01. The sequence goes on from JBGPCF010000023.1 coordinate 23,174, forward strand.
CCAGTCCGAGCGCTCCAGGCTGTAGTAGCGCACCCGGTCGCCTTTCACTTCGTACGACCTCACGAGTTGATAAGTGCCGTCTGTCAAATACAACTTGATGTCGTCCGCCAAGCCGGCGCGCGGCGCGGCCATTGCGGCCGCAAGGGCCAGCGCCAGAATTGCAAGTTGAATCCCACACCCTCGCTGGATTGGCTTCATGAGAGATACCATCACACTGCTTAGATGCTACTCCATGGCGGGTCGTCTATTCAAATTGGAGGCCGAGTGGGACGCCCCAGAAGGTGGTTGGCGGGCGGGCCTGAGAGCAGGCAGGACTCACCCAGCATGCACGCATTGCTCCTCGGAAAACCGCGCACCGAATCTGCGCTTTCACGTATGATTAGGGAGATGAATTGCCTTGGCGTGAAAACCCACCCATCTGAAATTAACAGGGCCCAAAGATTGAAGATCCATCGGAACTGTGCACACCCGGATCGGGCGCGACAAACGTTGGCGCTGGTCGTTCTTCTAATCGTCTCCGCTTTGATATTTCCCCAAAACACCCGCGCCCAGGTGGACTACGTCGCGCGGTTTACTCTGGAAAAGCAAGAGTTCATGGTCGGCGAGCCCATCTTCTGCAACTTCATCATCAAGAACACGGGCGCGCGCGCCATCGCGTTTCGCTACCGCTCGCCGGACCGCAGCCTGAACTTGGCTCTCGAGAACGAGCCACACTTCAAAGTGACGGGCGCCAATCATCGTACCGTAGCCGACCCCGCGCCCCGCCCTTGCGGCGGCGCGAAGGGCAGCGCGGTGTACGGCTCAGTCTCTTTGCCGCCCGGGCAAACTCACGTGGAGCGCTGGCTGCTCAATCAGTGGGCCAACTTTGCCCGCCCCGGTCGCTATTATGTTCGCGCGGACCGCCACCTTCCCCTCCTCAACTCAGAGGGCGGTGAGCCTGATTTTTCCTCGAAACCGGTAGCCTTTGCGGGTGCTATCAACGACCTGCAGTTGGAAGTGGTCCCCGGTACGGAGGCTCAACTTCACGCCGCGCTCGGCCTTTACATCAAAAAGCTGGACACTCCACCACCCGCCGACATCGCGGAACCGGTGTTGGTGGCCACCAACCTGCCCCAGCCTTTCTTCCTCGCCAGATTAATCGCCTTGGCCCACGCACCAGTGGAGGAGCATCGCTGGGACCGCACGGAGGCGCTTGAAGGCCTCGCCCGATTGGGAACGCCCGAGGCGTGGCGCGCCGTGGCGCAGATCGCGCAGGGCAAGAGCGCCGCCGGAGCGACTTCGGGCAAGCCTGACTTCACATCGAAGGACGATGCGTTTCGCGCTCACGCCATCTTGCTCCTCGCCGAGAAGGCTGATCGAACCTATCTTCCCACCATTCTTGAAATCATTTCGGGCACTTCCGGCGATCTCCGCGGGGACGCCTTGCGCGCCCTGGGATTCTTCCACAACGCCAAGGCCAACGAAGTCATGTTCCAGAACCTCCACTCGAAAAGCTCCACGGACCGCGTGAACGCCGTTCTGGGATTGAAAAACCTGAATACTAAAGAAGCGGTGCCGGCCCTACTGGACATGATGAAAGACCCGGACAACGAAGTGCGCCAGGTGGCCAATTTTGCCTTGCAAGGTTTGACGCGCCAACATTTCAGCCTTTCCCCCAGCGCCAACCTCTCCGAGTCCGAGCGCGTCGCGCAACAATGGCACGAGTGGTGGCAAACTCACGCCGCGACCTTTACGCCCACTCCCCAATCCCCCTGCCACGATTGGTAGCGCTTGCGTCGATGTTGGAGCACGGGACATTTCCCGCGCTGAGAAATACGGCTCAGAGGAAAGGGCACTCCGGTACCGATTCAGGCCCCGGAGTTTTCACTGAGAACTGATGACTGAAAACTGATAACTCTATTATTGCGCCTGGATCAGCCCGCGCTTGATGGCGTAAAGGACTACTTCGGCGGTGCGGTGGAGGCCGAGCGTATCCATCAGGCGCGCGCGATGGACGGCCACGGTGTTGGCGCTGATATTGAGGAGCTTGGCGATTTCCTTGTTCGAGTTGCCCTGGGCGACGAGGACCAGAATTTCTTTTTCCCTCAAGGTCAGTTGCTCGTGCAGATCCTTGCTGGGGTCCTGGAAGGAGCCCGACTTCAGGCCCTGGATAACCATGTTGGAAATCCCCGGGCTCACATACGATTCCCCCGCGGCCAGCGCGGAGACGGCGCGTGTGAGGTCCAGCTCGATGGCATCTTTCAACATATAGCCCTTGGCGCCCACCTCAAACGCCTTGCGCACGTAGTTCTCATTGGAGTACATGCTGAGGATCAGGATTTTGGTTTCGGGAATCGCCTTCAGGATTTCCGCGCTCGCTTCAAGGCCGCCCAGCTCGGGCATGGAGAGGTCCATCACCACCACGTCCGGCTTGAGCTCCTTGCATTGACTGATGGCGGCGAGGCCCGTGGCGGCTTCGCCCACCACGCTGAAGCGAGGGTCGTCTTCCAGAATGTGGCGGAAACCCTGGCGGACCAGCACGTGATCGTCAGCCAGAAATACGCGGATTTTCTTATCGTCGTTGGCGGTTGCCATAATTTATCCTGCCTTTTCCACCGTGCTGGGCACGGCAGCCTTTCGCATGGGAACGCGGACGCTCACAACCGTTCCTTGATTCGGTGTGGAGCGGACCGTCAGAGTGCCGTTCAGGTGTTGCGCGCGCTCCTGCATGCCCATCAGCCCGATGCCTTCCCCGGCCGCCCGGGTAAGCTCGGGGCCCACTGTGAATCCTACACCATCGTCACGGATTTGGAGATTCAACTCGCCATTGGCGCCCTCCAGGGTCACCCAGGCCGAGCGCGCGTGGGCGTGCCGCGCCACGTTGCTGAGCGATTCCTGGACGATGCGATAGAGGTGAATGGCGTCCTCGCGAGGAAAGAATCCGTTAGTGATTTTACCCTCGAAATGAACGTCGATGCCAGTCTGCCGCGAGAACTGAGCGGCGAACCATTCCAAACTCTGGTCGAGGCCGAAATCGTCGAGGATGGCGGGCCGAAACATCTGCGAGCGGTCGCGAATGGTCTGCAAGGTTTCCTCCACCGTATGCTTGACGGTCTGCAAGTCGGCGGCGAGTTGCGGGTTGTCAGCCCCCAACTTCTTGTCGGCGCGGCCCAGCATGATGCCGATGGCCGTGAGGATCTGGCCAAACTCGTCGTGCAGGTCGCGCGCCACTTGGCGCAGCGTGTCCTCCTGAAGGTTGATGATTTTCCACGACAGCTTCCGCAATTGCTCGGATTGCGATTGCAGTTGCTCCGCCAGGTGGTGAAGTCGCGCAAAAGTCTTGCTATTGGCCTCAAACGTGTAAAGGCCGGTGCCCAGCGCGAGCAGAAACAGAACGCCCACCACCACCAGGGTCTCGCGTTTGACATTGGCGTAGACGGCGTTGATCCGCTCCGTCGCATCGTCTTGCCCGAGATCGTTCAGCACCAGCAGTCGGGAGATGATTTCCGAAATTACCGCGCGCTTGCTCTCCAATTGGTTCTGGATCTGCGCGCGCGCCCCGGCTTCCTGGCCGCTTTGGGCGAGGGCAAAAATCTGGTCGGCGGCTTTCCAGAAATCATCGAGCGCCGAGCGAAGCTGGGTACGCTTGTCGTCGCTGGCCGGAGTGCTCACCGCGAATTCACGCTCCTGTTTGCTCGCGACGTTCATGTCCCCGCGAATGCGATTGAATTCGGAACGCCAGTCGAGAATGGGATAGTGCGATTGGCCCAGAGCCATGTCGCGCATCGAGATGGCGAGCAGGTAAGTGTCGTCTTGCAGGCGGGCGAGTTTGAGGGAGGCCTTTCGATTCCGCTGCACCACGTTCACTTGAAAATCTTCCAGCCAGCGGACTTCATAAATCGTGTAGGCGGTGAAGACGGCAAAAATCGAAAGAATGACGCAGAGGCCAAGCCAGAGGCGCCGGGAGGGCGAAGGGATTTCCTTCAGCAGATCGCTTTCGGGTTTCGCGTCAAGCATGGCCTAACCCGCCTTCTGGTGGGGCGTGTCCGCGACGACGCCTTTGCCTTCTTCAACCACGTAGGTTCGGCCCGCAGCAAGCTTGCCCAATTCCTGTTTCAAGCCGCTGGGCCATTCGAACTCGGCCCGCTCGATGGACTCAAACTGCCCCAAGCCGAAGGTCACGCTGCGGTCGGATTGGGAGATGTAGCTCGAGCCGCTCTTCACGGTGAGCAGGCGCATGCCGTCGGGCGTCCAGATGCGGACGCTGGTGCCGATGCCGTCGCGATTCGACTTGGTGCCCACCGTGCGAAAGCGGATGCATTGGTTCCCGACGCCTTCGTTGCGATAGAGAAAGGCCGGGCCGTTGTTGGTGGTGATCAACACATCCAGGTCCCCATCGTTGTCGAAGTCGCCGTAGGCGGCGCCCCGCGCCACCTTGGGCTGGGCAAACCCGCGTCCCACCAGCGCCGCGACGTCACGGAACTGCCCATGCCCCTCATTATGGAATAAATGCGGGGCTTCGGCATAACTAACGGAAGATTCCACCCTCGTAATCGATTCGTCAATATGGCCGTTGGCCACCAACAGGTCCAGGCGCCCGTCCAAATCGAAATCAAAAAAGAAACAGCCAAATCCCAGGGTGAGTCGCGTGGACTTGCCCACCGCCGAGTGGGGCGCCTCGTCAATGAAAAATCCGTGGCCCTCGTTGCGGTACAGCCCCACCATCTGGCTGGAAAAGTTGGTGACCACCAGGCTGGGCAAACCGGAGTTGTCATAATCGGCCGCGTCCGCGCCCATGCCGGCGCGCGCCACGCCGTCTTCGCTGAACGCCACGCCCGCCATCACCGCCATTTCGGAAAAAGTGCCGTTACGATTGTTCCGGTAGAGTTTGTTGGGCTGGGTATCGTTGGCGATGAAGACGTCGGGCCAGCCATCCATGTCGAAGTCAATCATGGAGATGCCCAGCGACTTCGATGTGGGATCGTGCAACCCCGCTTTGCCGGTGACGTCTTCAAAAGTGCCGTCACCGCGGTTGTGAAACAACCAGCAGGTGGAGCCGGGATAGGCCTCGGGAGTGCAGTAGGATTTGGTCTTGCCGTCGAGGCGGCAATCGATGTCCACGTTTGCCGACCACTTGACGTAGTTGGAGACCAGCAGGTCCAGGTGACCGTCGCGGTCGTAGTCGAACCACAACGCTGAGGTGCTCAGGCTCTCGTAGCCCGAAAGGCCCGCCGGCTGGGTGACCTCCAAAAACGTTCCGTTGCCGTTGTTGTGAAACAGGTGGTTCTGCCCGTAACAGGTGATGTACAGGTCGGCAAAGCCGTCGTTGTCGAAATCGCCCACCGCCACGCCGATGCCATACAACTCCATGTCCAGGCCCGCCGCGTGCGTGACGTCGGTGAAAGTCCCGTTGCGGTTGTTCCTGTAAAGCTGCATGGTGGAGTGCCCGCCGGACTTGGTGGGATGGCCCGGCCAGTCCATCCCGTTAATCAAGATGATGTCCAGCCAGCCGTCATTGTCGTAGTCGAAAAAGGCGCAGCCTGAGCCCAACGTCTCCGGCAGAAATTTTTGTCCAAAGGCGCCGGAATTGTGTTGGAATGAAATTCCGGCCTCGTGTGTGACGTCAACGAAATGATTTTGAATTTGCCCGGGAATACCTGGTTGGCCGCGAGGCGCAGATTTATTTCTCGTTGCCCAATAATATTTATAAACCAATCCACCCAAGCCTGCGGTCGCGCCCACGCCAATCAGCGCTTTAAGCGTGTCTCTGCGATTCATTCGCTCCAACCTTAGCGCATTGCTACCACGCGGTCAATAAGGCAAGCTGCGGGCTTAGAATGACAACCCTTTTGTTTTCTGTGAATTAGTTTAGGCCTTCTGGGGTAATTGATTAAATTACAGTAAATAGTACCTGCACACTATTGACGCCCCACCGTGGCAAGCCTAGAGTGATGCCTCGTTACCTAGGGCTCCAACCTTCTCATCGCGTCGGGGATAGACCACAAGGTCAGTGGGTCAACACAGCAAAGTATGCCGGGCGTGTCCTTATTTCGCTTCGGCAATGGAGGCCATTTGAAGCGTTGCGCAAGAATCGCCTGGGCAGGAGTTTTTCTTCTGGCCATTTCTCTTACAGCCGCTCGCGCCCAAGTGAGCGTGGCGCGGATCGACGGAATCGTTAGCGACCCGCAATCGCTCCCGCTGACGGGAGTGAGAGTTGTGCTGACAGAGACGCGAACCGGCTTGGTCCGCGCCGCCGAAACTTCCACCAGTGGGATGTACGAATTCCCCAGCCTTAACCCCGGGCAGTACAAATTGAGGGCCGAAATCAAAGGCTTCACCCCGGAGGTCCGCGAACTGACGCTGGAAGTGAACCAAGTACTCCGGCTCGACCTTGTATTAAAGGTCGGCGAAGTGTCGGAGCATGTGGACGTGGTGGCCTCCGCCCAAATGCTTCGCACCACGGACGCCAGCCTGGGTGAGGTGATCGAGCCTACACTCACCCAGCAGTTGCCTTTGAATGGACGACATTTGTTGGACCTGGCCCAGCTCGCGCCCAGCACCCACTCCGGTTTCGGCGCCCAAACGGGCACCACCAGCCCTTTGTATTGGCGGCCTCAGCAGAACTCGGCCCTGAGCGTGGGCGGCGGGCGGGCAAACGCCAACAATTTTCTGTACGACGGCTCCACCGACACGGATCCCACTTTCAATACGCTGGCGTTCAGCCCTTCGCCTGATGCCGTGCGGGAATTCAAGGTTCAAACAGGGAGCTACTCGGCCGAGTTCGGGGGAGCGGGTGGCGCACAAATAAATATCGTCACCCGGACGGGCGGTAACGAATTTCACGGAGATGTCTACGAGTTCCTGCGCAACAGTGCGTTGGACGCGCGGTCATTGAATGATCCCAGCGATATCCCCCATCTCTCCCAGAATCAATTCGGAGCCTCGTTGGGCGGCCCCATCAAAAGCAACAAAACATTCTTCTTTGCCAACTACGAAGGATTCCGGCTTAGCAATGTGGTGTCCCAGGTGGAAACAGTGCCCACCATGGAAGAACGGATGGGCGATTTCAGTATGAGTGGTAGGACGATTTACAATCCTGCCAGCGCCCACACCAATCCGAATTTCGATCCCACCAAGCCGGTGAGCCCAGGCAATCCAAAGATCATTCGGGACCCCTTCACCGACAACATGATCCCTACCACCTCGCTCAACGCGGTGGCGGTGCAAGTTCTAAATATTTTGCCGCTCCCCAACATTGCACCGGGCAGCGGCCTGATGGGCATGGGCACAGGTGCGGGCAGCGGCGCCGATTCCAATAATTACCTGGACCTGCGCACCAACCGCAATTCTTCCGACCAGGGAACGGTGCGCGCTGACCACAACTTCAGCAACGGGGACGGCCTGTTTGCGCGCTACTCCATTAGCCACGAGACCGACTTCACGCCGCAGAATCTGCCAGGCTTCGGCGCCTTCGACGACAATCAGGCGCAAAACCTGACCCTCTCGCTGACGCACATCTTCTCCCCAACTACCGTAAACAATTTCTGGTTTGGGCTCTCGCGCCTCTCCATGCATCGCTTTTCGGAAAATAACTTCACCAATGATTACGTCAGCCAGCTCGGGATCCAAGGAGTGGGATTCGGCGGCAAGGGCGCGTGGGGCATGCCCTGGTTTGCAGTGCAAGGTTACGACGGCATGGGCGACTCGTTTGCCGCCACGCCCGTTCAGGACTGGGACACGGTGCTGCAATTCGGCGATATCTGGAATCGTCAGATGGGACACCACTCGCTGAAGGCCGGCGGCGATTTCCGCCATTTCTATTGGCCGATGTGGGGATTCTTCCAGAATCGCGGTTTCTACCAGTTCACCAACGGCTTCACCACGCGGACCGCCACCAACGATGGGACGGGCGCGGCGCTCGCCAGTTTCCTGTTGGGATTGCCGGTGGTCAAGCAGCGCCAGGCGGGCATTCCCAAAATGGACTTGCGCCAATCCTACGCCGACGCTTTTGTTCAGGACGATTGGCGGGTAACCAACAACACCACACTGAATCTGGGTGTGCGCTATGAGTTTGCGACGCCGCTTTATGATGTGAGCGCTCCCAACAGTAATTTGATCTTCGAAAACGGAAAGCCCTTCGCGTTCATCGGCGGTCAGTTGGGCATGCCGCGCGGCCTGGTGTACGCGAACCACTTGAACTTCGCGCCCCGCCTGGGTGTGGCTCACGTGATTCCCGGCCGCTATGGATTCGTGGTGCGCGCGTCGTATGGAATCTTCTACACGCCAATCGACATGAACACGTTCTGCAACCAGCGCCACGTTCCGCCCCTGGTTTTTGCGGAGACCGGCCAAAGCGACAACTTTACGCCGGCGTTCAATGGCTTCAATTTCGCCCCCGCAGTGCTGGGCAAGACCACCATCAGCTTTGCCGCTGCGGACGCGCATCCCGCGCCCGAATACGTCAATCAGTGGAGCTTCTCCCTGCAAAAAGCTTTGCCCGGCAACATCGTGGTTGAAACCGGATACCAGGGGTCGCGTGGCATCCACTTGCAGCGCGCTCACCTGATCAATAACGCGCCGCCAGGACCGGGGCCCCTCGGGCCGCGCCGGCCTTTCCCCAAGATCAGCTTCCTGCCCGGGACCACCTTCCCCAGCGATTTCTCGATGACCAGCACAACTTTCCCGGTTTCCACCATCAACCTGCTGGAGAATTCGGCCCAAAGTTGGTACGACGCCGGCTGGGTGGATGTGCGGCGGAGATTCAATCATGGCCTGACTTTGTTGGCCAATTACACCTATGCCAAGAGCCTGACCAATGCTCCGGACTTCCGCGGAGCCATGGATGAAGCGGCCATCCCGCAGAACAATTCCAACCTGAACGCGGAAAAGGGCCTGGCTTGCGACGTGCGTCACCGCATGGTTGCGAGCCTGGTTTACAATATCCCGGGACTGCACCCCAACAAGTTCGTGGAAAGCTTGAGTTCCAACTGGAGCCTGGCGTCCGTGTTTCAAGCACAGACCGGAATGCCCTTCACCATTTCCGTCTTTGGCGACACGGCCAACTCCGGAACTGTGCTGGGCGAGAATCCAGTTCGCGCCAACGTGACTGGAGCGCCCCTGTTCCCCTCTGGAACCAAGACCAGCGCGGAGTGGTTTAATCCCGCGGCGTTTGTGGCGCCGCCCGCCTACCAATTTGGGAACGCGGGGCGCAACACGGTGGAGGGTCCGACCATGCAACTGTTGGATCTGGCGCTCACCCGTGAGTTCCCAATTGTCGAACGAGCACGGCTGCAGTTTCGCACGGAGTTCTTTAATACGTTGAACCACACGAACTTTGGCACGCCGAACCGCTTCGTCAACACGCCGCAGTTTGGCACCATCACCATGGCCATGCATCCCGGGCGTGAAATCCAGTTTGGGGCACGGCTCACGTTCTGATTTAGTAGGGCCGAGACGCGCCTCGGCCTCACATTGACACAAGGCCGGCCCAAGGGCCGGCCCTACTTGAGGAGGAAACACCATGAGACTGCTGAAAGGAATTGCTTCTGCGACTTTGCTGTTGTTGCTATGCGCTGCGAGCTCAGTTCCACTTCGTGCAGGGGATCAGGGCAGTACGGTCAAGGGCTACGTGATTGACTCAGCTTGTGCCATCACCAAGAACCTGAAGAAACCCATCAGCTCTGAGTGTGCCGTTAATTGCGCAAAGGCGGGCTCGCCTCTGGTGATCTTGACTGAAGCTGGCGTGATCTACTGGCCGATCGCCGACGAAATGCCCGCCAAGAGCCAGAACGATAAATTGATGGAGTTTGCCGGAAAGAAAGTTTCGGTTACCGGCAAGGTCTATATCAAAGGCGGTTCGCACGCCATTGTTATTGCCAAGGTCGAGGCGGCGCCCGAAGCCAAGTAAAGGTGTTGCGGTCGCGCGGATGGCCTGAAAGTATATTAAGAATTCCGGGACGGAAGAAATTCGAGAATGGAACCCATCTTTCTCCGTGACATCGAGCGGACCGCCAAAGCGACTCAGGCGGGCGAACAGTTGGCGGCTATGGAGGCACAGGGGCTTCCCGTGCCACAAATTCGCTACCTGTTCACCTACAAGCCGGAGCTCACCGACCACCTGGCCAACTTCACCCAAGAGTTGTTGCGCGGCCCTTCGCCGCTCTCGCCTGGCCTGCGGGAGTTGATTGCGGCGTTCACCTCCAGCCGCAACCAGTGCCCGTTTTGAATCGGCTCACACGCCGCGGTAGCGGCGGAATTGCTGGGCGATGCCGCAAAAGTTCAAGCGGTACTAAAGGATTACAACACGGCGCCCATCTCTGATGCGGAGAAGGCCCTTTTCAAGTTTGTGGAGAAGGTGAACCAGCAATCAAACCAGATTCGCCGGTCAGACGTTGAGGAGGCTCGCGGCGCGGGATGGTCCGACGAGGCGCTTTACTATGCCATCTCTGTTTGCGCGCTCTTTAACTTCTACAATCGCTGGTGTGACGCGTCGGGGGTGCAAGACATGCCGGCGCTCGGGTACCAAATGTCCGGCCATCGGCTGGCCACCGAAGGATACGTCTGCCCCGCTTCCGCGCAGTCGAAAGCCCACGGCGATTTGCCAGATCAGAAGTCGCCCGAGTAACATAACGGCGGTCGGCCGGCCATGTTGCATCGAGAAGTTGGGGCGGAAAATAATTCGTAGCACCAGGGCTAAACCAAAACTTCAGGGAACCGTTGAAAATGCCCGCACAAAATGAGGGTGGGAGGAAGCTGGGGGCGATCCTACTCGCCTGCGGACTGTTCCTGGTGGTCAACAGCGCGTATCTTGCGGCGTTCGGCAATCCCGACATTCTTTATGTCGCGAACAGCCTGATCCATCCAGCGCTCGGAATCTTCACGCTAATCCTTTTCGTCCTTTTCCTTGCCCGCAATCGAAGATTTCTCACGGGCTTTACCGGCGCATGCGCGCGACTGCTGCTGGCGGTCTCCACCGGCTTTGGACTTTTTCTGGCAATCGTCGGCATGACGCGCCCGCACAGCATGGCGCTTTACCTCCATGTCGGTTTCGCGATCGCCGGATTATTTTTCCTGCTGCTGCGGTTGAATGCTTGGCGCCGCGAAGCCGATTGTGCGCCCGCCCTCCAACGCGCCTGGCGCTGGTGCGCAGTGGGAATGCCCGCTTGCCTGGTGTTCTATGGTGCGGTGGTGCTCTACCATCGCGCTAATCCGAACCCGCAATACATCATCGCCAACCCTTCCACCCCGCCCCTCACCATGGAGGCGGAAGGTGGCGGCACGAACAGTTTCATGTTCCCCAGCTCCGCGCGGACACACGACGGCAAGCCGATCAAATCTGAATTCTTCATGGATTCGTCGTCCTGCAAACGCTGCCACGAGGACATCTACAACCAGTGGAACAGCTCCACACACCACATTGCGTCGTTCAACAATCAGTGGTACCGGAAATCGATCGAGTACATGCAGGACACCATTGGCATTAAGTCCTCCATGTGGTGTGCGGGCTGCCACGATCACGCGCTGGCGATTTCAGACATGATGCAAAAGCGGCCCATCCGCGAAATCGAATTCACGCCGCAGGGACAGAATGGACTAGGGTGCATGTCGTGCCACGCCATCGTTCACGTGCAGGGCAGCATGGGGCAGGGTGGCATCACTTTTGAATATCCCGCGCTCTCCGAATACGCGGCGAGCACTAATCCGATTATGCGGTTCCTCCATGACTACCAGGTTTATTTGGATCCCAAACCGCATCGCAATGCGTTCTTGAAACCCTTTCACACCGATTCGAGCCAAATCCCCAAGTTCTGCTCGTCCTGCCACAAGGTCCACCTGGATATTCCGGTAAACAATTACCGCTGGATTCGCGGCTTCAATGATTACGACAACTGGCAGGCGAGTGGGGTTTCGGGGCAGGGCGCGCGGTCATTCTATTATCCGCCCAAGTCACAGCAATGCGCGGACTGCCACATGCCGCTGGTGCGCTCGGACAATCCCGGCAACATCAATGGCTTCGTGCACTCCCACCGGTTCGCAGCGGCCAACGCCGCCGTGCCCACTTCCTATGACGACAAGACGCAGGTGCAGGAAGTGGAGAAATTCCTGAAGGGCGCCCTGAGCGTGGACATCTTCGCGCTGGCTGAGGAGCCCGCGGCCATTGGCGCGGGCGAGGGGCAGCCCGTCCATCCCTCAGGGGAAGGACCGCAACTGGCCAGCACGTTTGCAGTGGGAGAGGAGTCGGCTGGAGGCATGGCTGGAGCGGCGGCGGCGGGCGAACCGGCCAAGCTGATCGCGCCGCTAGGCCGGGTGGACGCCAGGCTGCATCGAGGTGAAACGGCGCGCGTGGAAATAGTGGTTCGCACGCGCAGGCTCGGGCACTTTTTCCCAGGCGGGACGGTGGACGCGTTCGATTGCTGGCTTGAGCTACAGGCTCGCGACAGTAAAGGCCGCGTCATTTTTTGGAGTGGCCAGGTTGCGGACAATGGCAAAGGCCCGGTTGAGCTGGGAGCTCATTTCTACCGCTCACTGCAATTGGACGCGCATGGCAACATCATCAACAAGCGCAATGCGTGGTCCACTCGCGCTGTGATGTACGCGCACCTCATCCCACCCGGCGCCGCGGACACCGCGCACTTTCGCATAAAGGTTCCGGAGGATTGTGGCGACACCATCATCCTCACCGCCAAACTGAATTACCGCAAATTCAGTTGGTATAACACGCAGTTCGCCTTTGGCGGGGTGCGCGACCCCAACCAACCCCACCCCGACGTGACCAAGAATTACGATGACGGCCACTGGCTCTTCAATGGAGACCTCTCGCGCGTTTCGGCGAAGGACAAGAAAATTCCCGACGTCCCCATCGTGGTGATCGCGGAAAGCACTAAGAGTGTTCCCGTGGAGGACAAGACCAAATCCCCATTCACTGAGAATGTCCAAAAGAATCCTGAGGACCGCGAGCGCTGGAACGATTACGGCATTGGCCTGTTGTTGCAAGGCGACCTGAAGGGGGCGGAGCGCGCTTTCCTCCGCGTCACCGAACTCGATCCGAAATACGCGGACGGCTTTGTGAACGTGGCGCGCGCGCGCATCCAGGAGGGCAACACCGACGCCGCCAAGCCTCTGTTGTTGAAAGCCATTGAGCTGAACGCGCGACTGGCCAGCGCCCGGTACTTTTACGGGCTGGCGCTCAAGGCGGACGGAAAGTACGCCGACGCCTATGACCAGTTCGCATTGGCAGCAGCGCTTTATCCGAACGATCGCGTGGTGAGAAACCAAATGGGGCGAATACTCTTTCTGCAGCGCAAGTATCAGGATGCGCTAGCCCAGTACGCCCAAACCATGACCGTCGATCCGGAAGATTTAGAAGCGCATTACAACATGATGCTCTGTTATCGCGGTTTGAATAACGACGAGTTGGCGACTCGCGAAGAGAAACTTTATTTGCGCTTCAAGTTTGACGAGGCTTCACGCGCCATTACGGGGCCCTTCGCCCTCGCGCACCCCGAAGACAATAACGAGGCGCAGCCAATCCACGAACATGTGTCCATCGCATTGGGGAAAGCAGACGGCAGTAAGCAGATTGCGGAAAGCAGGAGTCAGAAGCCAGGAGTCAGGAGTCAGAAACAGGCGTCGACAAATTCTTATCTGCTTTCTTTATCACGGAACACAAACGCCATCCGTTAACTTAATTTCTTTTTTCTTTGCGCCTTTGCGTCTTTGCGTGAGAATGTTTTCCTGCAATTTTCAGTGAAAGCCCTATGAAACTGAGCAAATTCCTCGCGGGTGTCCTCCTCTGCTGTATAGCGATCGAAGCTATCGGTCGCAGCGGCGATCCCGCTTCCCCAGCCACGTCCTCAATTCATTTTGTGGACATCACGCACCAGGCCGGAATTAATTTCATGCACAACACGGGCGCATTCGGTAAAAGGTATCTGCCGGAAACCATGGGCGCAGGCTGTGCGTTCATCGACTTTGACAACGACGGCAATCCCGACATCCTTCTGGTGAATGGCAAGGATTTTCCTGGCCACAAATCCAAGCGCACTACGATGAAGCTTTATCACAACAATGGCAACGGGACATTCACCGACGTCACGGCGCGCGCCGGACTCGACATCGAGATGTATGGCATGGGCGTGGCCATCGGCGATTACGACAACGACGGCTGGGACGACATTTACATCACCGGGCTCGGCGAGTCGCGTCTTTTCCACAACGAGCACAATGGCACGTTCAAAGACGTCACCAGGGCCGCCGGCGTAAACAACACCGGTTTCGGCGCCAGCGCCGCCTGGGTGGATTACGACAAGGACGGCAAGCTGGACCTGTTTGTCACCAACTACGTGAGCTGGACGCAGGAAGGCGACATCTACTGCTCGCTCGACGGGCACAATAAATCCTATTGCCGCCCTGACGAGTACAAGGGCAATTCCTGCCGCCTCTACCACAACCTGGGTGACGGCCATTTTGAGGATGTGACGCAACGCGCCGGCATTTTGGATCCCACTTCAAAGGCGCTGGGCGTGGCGGTGGTCGATTACGATATGGACGGCTGGCCCGACCTCGCCGTGGCCAACGACACGCAGCCCAACAAGCTCTACCACAACAATCACAACGGAACGTTTACCGAGCAGGCTGTGCAGGCGGGCATCGCCTTCAGCGAAGACGGCGTTGCCCGGGGCGCGATGGGCATTGACGCCGATGATTTCGACCGCACCGGCTTCCCCAGCCTGGCCATCGGCAATTTTTCCAACCAGATGATTGGCCTCTACCACAACGAGGGCAACCGCTTCTTTATCGACGAGGCTCCGGCATCTGAGGTGGGCCGCGCCAGCCTGCTCTCGCTTTCCTTCGGCCTGTTTTATTTTGATTATGATCTTGACGGCCTGGCGGACCTCTTTGTGGCCAACGGGCACATCGAACCCGACATCGCGCGCATCCAGCACCAGGTGACTTACAGCCAGCTTCCCCTGGTGTTCCACGATGAAGGCAATAAGAAGTTTCATGAAGTCGGCAAGCAACTGGGCTTCACGCATCTCTTCGTGGCTCGTGGGGCGGCGCATGCGGATATTGATAATGACGGGGCGCCCGACATCCTGATCACCACCAACGGCGGGCCGGCCTACCTTTATAAGAACGTGGGCGGAAGCAAAAACAACGCTATCCGGATCAAGACGGTGGGCACACGCTCCAATCGCGACGGCATCGGCGCCATGGTGCGTGTCCACGCGGCCAGCGGCACCAACTGGCAGACCGTGCACTCCGGCTCCAGCTTCTGCTCGCAAAGCGAATTGACCCTGACTTTTGGATTGGGCAAAGACGCACAGGCCGATAGCGTGGAAATCACCTGGCCCAGCGGCGCCAAAGACACTCTGAAAAACCTCAAGGCCAACGCCACCTACACCATCGAAGAGGGTGGAAAAATCCTCGCCACAAAAGCCTTCAAGCGCTGAGCACGCCCTCGATGTACTCAATTATTATTAAAATATGCGAGAATCAAAACCCATGGAGCATGGAAGTGGGGCAGGATCGCTCGACGGCAAGACGGCGCTCGTTACCGGCGCGTCACGCGGGATTGGGAGGGCGATTGCCTTGCGCTTTGCCGCCCAGGGAGCGCAACTTGTGCTGCACTGCAATAAGAACCGCGCTCTCCTCGAGAAGATGGCCGCGAGCTTGACCCAACCCGCCACCATCCTTCAGTCCGACCTGGCGAAGGTCAGCGAAATCAAAAAGATGTTTGGAGAGCTTGGAGGGCGGCCGCTCCACATCCTGGTGAACAACGCCGGCATCTGGAAGAACACTCCGCTCGATAGCACTTCACCCGAAACGCTGGATGAGTTGGTTGCGGTCAACCTGAAGAGCGTCTTCTGGGTCACTCAGGCGGCATTGCCACTGCTGCAAGAGGGCGCGCGTGTCGTCAACATTTCTTCGGTGGCGGCGCGCGTAGCCGTCGCACGTAGGAGCGTTTATGGCGCCACCAAAGCCGCGGTGGAAGCGCTCACCCGCAGCCTGGCACTGGAGTTGGCGCCAAAAAAAATCCTGGTGAACGCGGTCGCGCCCGGCTACGTGGAAACTGACATGACCGCCGAGCACTTTGCCGATACCAAGGTGCGCGAGCGCGCACTCAAGCGCCATCCCCTGGGCCGCCTCGGCGTCCCCGAAGATGTTGCGGACGTCGTGGCGTTTCTCTGCTCCAAAGACGCGCAGTTCATCACCGGCCAGGTGATCAACGTAAGCGGTGGATTCGTCATCTAACCGGTCGAACCCCCCTACATACGAATTGTTTGTGCCACAACCATTGAACTGGCTAAGGTGTCAACACGCATTTCAATATTGGAGCGGCGGCACACAGCATAGGCAATTGACAGGGTCCTCACTCCCGATTACTCTACGCGAGTCCCTTCACAGCCCTGCCAGGAGCGCGCATGCGCAGAACACGCTTCATGAGCTGGATTTTTCTGGTCCTTTCCTTGGCCTTCTTCCGGGTCCATGATTTCCGTGCAGCGCTCGAAGCCCCGCTCATCTCCCTGCTTCCGGATTATTCGAAAGTTGTGGCACCCGAGGTCTACGGGAACCCCGGCCCTCTCGGAGGATTATGGAAGCTCTACACATTAGACCGGTATGTGTCGGCAGCTCAGCTTGACCGCATGGCGCAGGAGGCGGAACTACGCGGTGACAGCCAGTTCATGGCATTTGCCGCGTTGCATCTGCCGGCCAAAGAAGAAGCTGACCACGTTTTTCATTTCGCCGACCGCGCCGTGGCGATGGACCCCAAACTCACCTGGCTCTATGTGTGTCTGCTCGACCGTTTTCATGATGAGGTGGGAACCGCCGATCTGGCAAAGCAGGTGGGGGCGCGAATCGACAAGCTCCTGGCTTGGGATGCGGACAACTCTGTGCCGTACCTTCTGCGGGCACAATTAATCAGGGTTAGCGCGGGGAAAGGATGGACTGCGGTAAGCAAAGACCCAGCAAGAATTCGCGCTTTGCTGGAGCAGCACCTTGAATGGCAAAGGGAAATGAAAAGGGCCTTTGCCCGGCCTCGGTATGAAACATACGCCCTCCAACGCTTTGCGCTGGAACGCAAGATCATGCGCGAGCACGGATGGGATCATCCTTTGGTCTTGCTCATGGAGACGGGCAACATAGGGTATCCCGTTTTTGACACCCGGGAATACGCAACCAATATCCTGGTCCTGGGAATCGGGGCGCACGCAGAGGCCATGGGGGAGGTGGAAAAAGCGCTCAACAACTACCGGCAGGCAGCGCGCTTCGGCGAGATTATGAGACTCCAGGGTCACACTTACATCGAGCAACTCTTGGGCATGGCGAATCAGCGATCCGCTTACCTGCTCATGGTCCCGGCGTTGGAAAAGGCCGGCCAGAAAAGCGAAGCGGCCGCCATCGACTACGTCAACAAACAAGCCTTGAATGAATTGAACGTCCATTGGAAAGATCCCCTGGACCAAACCAGCAACTACGGCTGGGCGGCGCTGGTGATGAGTCTCTTTGCCGGCCTGGTGTGGGTATTCTTCCTGGCATCGTTGGTCTCGGTGACCTACGTTAACGCCAAGCGTTGGATCAGGCGCGAGAAGAAAGGACGCCTGTATCAGGTGATGACGGTTGGGGAAAACTACGCTCCGTTGCTGCTTTTTATCTCCAGCCTCGTCGTCGCTCTGTCCTACGCGCCTTATGCCCAGAACTATTCTGATTACATGGATCAAGCAGAGCTTTCCGGCAAACTCAACTTGTGGGAAAACATCTTCCCCAATTTCGGGATGCTATACAGACCAAACTTGCCGCTCCAGGATCCCTATCCCGGCTACTTTTCATTTGTCTTGGTGAGCTTTCTTCTCCTGGGACTGGTTGCGCTTCTCGGAAGCCTTCGGGTGGACATTAATAAGAAAATGTCAGGTGACGCAACGTCCTTGGCCCCGCCGAAAGGAACTTTCTGGCGGTACACGGCCGTTGTCGCCATGGTGCTCGCCATTGGATTAGTACTTTGGGTGGAGAATGGCCCGCGGGTCGCGCCGCCAACCGGGAGAACTGGGTCGATTGATTCCTCAGGCGCCCCCAAAGCTTTGACGGAAAACCGCGCGAATGGTGCGCTGGCCGATGCGCAGAAGGCTTTGGACTTGTATCGGGCCAAGCGCGATGAGTCGTCTGCAAAAGAGGTGAAATGGAGGGCATCCGACCTGCTGGATATGGGATTCTACTTCGAAAACCAAGGGAATCGTTCTGAAGCAAGGAAGATGGACGAGCAAGCCCTCGCGATGAGTCGCGAACTGGGTGACGACTCCCTGATCGCAGCGTCGTTGACCCAATTCGCCAGCGTGCTGCGATACAGTGGAGATCTTGCCCGAGCCCGGAAACTCTTCGAAGAGGCGCTCACTTTGGATTGCAAGTCAGATGATGAGGACGAGGCCAAATTCGTGCTGAATCAACTTGCCGATGTCCTCAAGTCTTCTGGCGATAAACGTAGATCCGGGGAGATCTATCAGTGGGCTCTCCGCATCTACGGCCAGGAGGAGCGGGCTAACGCAACGAAATGGGCACTGACATTCGCCGGGGCCATTCTCGCCTCTCAGGATGATTATGCTGAGGCCCAAAGCATGTACGAGCGTGCGATTGCCCTCTGCCGTTCGAATTGTGATCCAGACGAGGTGGCGTCAATCCAATACAGTATTTTCGGGCTGTATGACTCGCAGGCGCGGGATCTTGAACTCGCATGGGATTTTGCCGGGGCCAGGAAAGTGTACGAACTTTCGCTGGCGAGATCCCGCAAGGTGGGCGACCAGGATGGGATCGCGTACGCGAGAGATAGCATCGAGAACTTGCCCGAGTCTGAAAAAGTCTGGGCCGATGTAAAAACCCTGAGGGACCCCTTCAGACCCATACCATAAAGAAACCGCGCCGGGGCAAGTTTGATGAGCGATGGAGGTTCAAATAATATGAAAGTCCTTCTAGTCGTTGGAGTGTTTACGCGTTTATGTCTGGCGCTTCAGGCAACATTCGCCGAAACCAAGCGCGGCTTCGAGACCGTCAACATAGTTCTCTATCACCCCGACCCTGTCCTTCGTGACCGAGGAATCAGCGCCGAAGCCCTCTCGGCCTACATTAAGAAACTGCAAGCAGCCTGTGTGGGGGTTTTCGCCGACGAAACCAAGCCTGACTCGTTGGACGTCGTGATTGCGGTCAAGCCAGGAATGCGTTCCAGAGTGTGGTTTATTTCTGCAACCCGGTCACAAGGAGACTCTCGGCTGGATTCACTGGGGAGAAAGCTTGAGTCGATCGGCCCTCCGGGAGTCCTAAACGGGCCCGTGGTTTTTGCGATCTCGGCCACCATCGCTGGCGCAGAAAGAAAGCCGCCGGATTCAAAGGAAGGGTTCAGCCCACCAACCCCCAGGGAATGGGAAGAGGCGTCCAGGAAGCTGGGTGGGCAGGCCGCCTATCCGGATGACATTCTTCAAATCATCTGGCCCGACGAGGCAGAGCCAGAAATTCCGGAAGGCGTGCGTTACATTAAGGCAAGCGCGGCGGCGAACGAGAAAGCTTCCGACCTGCTTCGAGACGCTTTTACATCGCAGCCGTTCCATCTCGCCGAGCTCAATAACAAAGGGAGTGGGCAACAGTTCATGGTCGGTCCCTTCCTCACGGGAAATCTGACTCAGAATGGTTCGATTGACGCCTCGCGGTTTCTGCCGGTACTATACGCGATTCCCCTCGACAAGGCCAAGGGCATTACGGCGCAAATGTCCGGCTTGGCCGCACGGAGCGCGGAGCAACGCTCGGACCTCGACCAGGCCCTGGCGAAGTGGATCGCCGCCGGTCCGGATATCCGAATTCGCAAACTGAGCCCCAGGGAGCTTGCCCTGATCTGGTACTTCATCTCGTGGGACGTGAACGAGCCGATATTCGTGATCGAGCATGGTGGACGATCGCTGGTGGTGAATTTTTATGGCGATGGGAAATCCATCTTCTGGCTCGAGGACATTTCCGCGCCATGCTTCCACGCCAAGTTGAAAGGCGGCGCGTCAACCCCCTGCTACTGTTCGGTCGTAAACCAGGAGGGCAGCAAATATTTTGTGGATTTTGAGCCAAGAGGCGGGGAAGATGCTTGCAGCGCGGCGCGCACGAATAAGTCAGGAAGTGAAAAGTAGCGGTGCCCCAAGGCCGCAGGTGCAGCGTAGAATTGCCAGGGCTGTCGGCCAGGTGCAAAGTTAAACCATCGGAGGATCTATGCAACCATCCATAATTACGACGGCGTTCGAGCTTCCCGGCTATACCATCTCCAAGAATCTGGGTGTAGTGCGCGGTATTACGGTCCGCTCGCGCTCAGTGGTGGGGAATTTTCTGGGCGGCCTGCAATCACTTTTGGGTGGGAATATCACCATCTATACCGAACTTTGCGAACAAGCTCGAGCCGAAACTTATAATTTGATGTGCCAGCACGCCCAAGCAGAGGGCGCGAATGCCGTGATCGCCATGCGGTACGACGCCACCGAATTAATGCCCGGCCTCACTAAAGTATTGTGCTACGGCACTGCGGTCGTCGTAGCGCCGGGCAAATGACCTGGCCATCGGCCCAGCAAACGTGCGAGAGCGACCTCTATGGTTAATTCGATCTGCATCTAAGTAATGGGTTCACAAATGAGATCAATCCATCTTTGCCAATCGGTTGTTTTAGTAAGCGGCTTATTGTGCGCTTGGACCATGGCTTATCCGGATTCGGGCCAGGGCCAAACTTCGGCCAGGCCTGATGCGGCTTCGCCCTCCACATCGCGAGGCTCAACCGCCCCGAAAAAGCCAACAAGGAAGCCCGTCAAATCGGCGGCGTGGCACCACTTCGGTGAGGGCGATAGCGCGTCTGTGACCGGGCCAATTCAATCCGGTGTGTGGCACCAGTTCGGTGAACACGGTACACCGCCGAATGTTGGCTCTCGGGTTTCACAAAATCTCGGCTCCAAACGCACCTCGGATTTGGAAAGGCAGATGTGGTCGCTGGTCAATCAGGACCGACTGGATCCCGCGAACGCAGCCGAGACTGGGGGCGGTCGGGCCCTGCCTCTGCGATGGAACGAGCGATTGGCGGAGGTGGCGCGCGCTCATTCCCGCGATATGTTGGAGCAAGAATTCTTTGACCATGTTGATTCACAGGGCAAAACTCCGGCTGCGCGTATCAACGGGGCGGGAATTCCCTGGCAGGCTTTGGGAGAAAATATCGCCATCAATGGAACTGTGTCCGGCGGCCAAAACGCATTTATGAATGAGCCTCGTTTCCGGAAAAATCATAGAGCCAACATCCTGAATACGAAATACACTGACGTGGGAATCGGCATCGTTCAGGCGCGGGATGGCAGCTACTACATCACGCAGGATTTCATCGCCACGCCGCCCAGCCACTAAAGGGCAGCAACCTCCACCAACCGGGCACCAGCCTGCAAACGCCCCAACGCGACCACGTGTAATCCCGCCACAACGAGATATCGAGCTGAAACATCTGCTACACTGGCTGCTGAAATTGCAGCCAGGGTGCGGAATGATGCAGGGAAAAGTTGTGGTGATTACCGGTGCGACTTCGGGCATCGGGCAAGTGGCGGCGGAAAAGCTGGCGGCGATGGGCGCGCGAATTGTGCAGGTGGGGCGTGACAAGGCGCGCGGCGAGGCGGCGCTCGAGCGATTGCGTCAGGTCGGGCCGGGCATCGCACACAGCATCCACTATGCAGACATGATGCGCCTCGCGGAAATGAATCGAGTGGCGGCCGCAATTGCTTCCACAGAGCCGCGTATCGACGTGCTCATCAACAACGCGGGTGCCATGTTCACTCGCCGCCAAGTCACTGTGGACGGCCTAGAGTGCACATTCGCACTGAATCACATGGCATATTTCGTGCTCACGCACGGCCTGCGCGATCGCCTGGTGGCCTCCGCGCCCGCGCGCGTTGTGAACACTTCTTCCGACGCACACAAGGGCGCCAAACTGGATTTCTCCGACCTGCAATCTGCCCAGGGGTACGCCGGCTTCAAAGTCTACGGGCGCTCCAAGCTCTGCAACATTCTTTACACGCGCGGGCTTGCGCACCGCCTGGCCGGTACCGGGGTCACCGCCAATTGCCTGCATCCCGGGTTCGTCTCAACCCGCTTTGGCGACCAGAGCGGAGGAATGCTTTCCATCGGCATACGCCTGGCAAAACTTTTCGCCATCTCTCCGGACAAGGGAGCGGCGACCATCGTCTACCTTGCTTCCTCTCCCGAGGTGGGCAACGTGACCGGAAGCTACTTTTACAAATGCCGCGCCACAACCCCTACTCGGGAAGCTCAGGACGAGCAAGCAGCCCAGCGCTTGTGGTCGGAAAGCATGAAACTCGCAGGCTGGAGTGCGTAACTTCCGCTGCGAGCCACAACCCAAAGAGGGAGAGGACAATCCATGAA
This sequence comes from Terriglobia bacterium, assembly GCA_041481635.1. GTDB lineage: Bacteria > Acidobacteriota > Terriglobia > UBA7540 > UBA7540 > DASYXZ01. The sequence continues at coordinate 45,584 of JBGPCF010000023.1, forward strand.
TGCGCAGGGAAAGATTGCCCTGGTCACCGGCGCGGGGAGTGGCATTGGACGCGCGTCAAGCCTCGCCCTGCAAGCCGTGGGATTTTCCGTCGTGCTGGCCGGGCGGCGGGTTGCGGAACTGGAAAAGACCGCCGCATCGGCAACCCCCTCCGGCGGGAAGATGCTCGTGGCGCCCACTGACATCAGCAAGCCCGACGAAATCCGTACGCTCTTCGCAAGAACCCAAGACGCCTTCGGCCGCCTGGACGTGCTCTTCAACAACGCGGGAATTGGCGCGCCCGGCATTCCCATGGAAGACCTGACATTCGAGCAGTGGAGCAAAGTGGTGGCGGTGAACCTGACCGGCGTTTTCTTTTGCGCCCAGGAGGCCATCAGGCTCATGAAGTCACAGCAACCTCGGGGCGGGCGCATCATTAACAACGGCTCGATATCCGCTCACACACCGCGCCCCAACTCCGCGCCTTATACAGCCACCAAACACGCAATCACCGGGCTCACCAAGTGTATTTCGCTCGACGGTCGCCCGTTCGATATTGCCTGCAGCCAGATCGACATCGGCAACGCCGCCACCGAGATGACCGAGCGCATGTCCCAGGGCGTGCCCCAGGCCGACGGCACCCGGAAAGTTGAGGCGCGCATGGACGTGCGCCATGTGGCCGACGCGGTGGTTTATATGGCGAGCCTGCCTCTGGATGCGAACGTGCAGTTCATGACGGTGATGGCCACTCAGATGCCCTTCATCGGGCGGGGGTGAATCATTTTTCCGGAAAACTCAGCGAGTGCTATTTCGCGTCGTGCCCGGCGATGTGTTCCGTGAATTTTCTCCGACACTCGATGCCGGCGGTGCGGATGGAGGCGAACTCAGGCCTGTTGCGGATGCTGGCGAAGAGCGGATCGTTATCCATGGCGGGAACCCCGCAGTAGTTCTGCTCCACGGCGCGGCGAAGCAGGCGCAAGGCGACTTCTTGTTGGCCAGCAAATGCAGCTTGCGCGCCCGCGAGGAACTTATTTTCCGGATCGCGATCAGCCATGAGTTCCGCCTCACTTTGCTTCGCGATCGTCGCAATTTCAGAAGCGGGGCGATGTTCAAGAAATGCTTCGATCAGCCCGCCACGTCTGACGGCCGCAGTATTCTGAGACTGAAGCATTTTCAACACTTCATCCTGTTTTCCCTGACGCAACAGGACACTGGCCTTGTTACGGGTGGACCAATCTGACCCCGCGTCCAGGCGAAGATAGTCCAAGGCACGCTCATATTTCCCCAATTGAGAAAATGGGAATGAGCAGGAACGAAATCCGTAATTGCTGGGATCAATGGCGAGTGCAGCGTCGCACTCCCGCGCCGCATCTTCAATCATACCTCCATAGGTGTAAACGTAGCTCAGAGCGAAGTGGGCGTTGCCGCTGTCCGGGCGGCGCTTCAGAAGTTCCTCGGCCTGATCGTAGGCTTCATTCAAATGTCCTGATTCGACGCTGTTCACCACGCGCCCTTGCGCAGCTTCCACCAGATTCGGGTCAAGCGCCGCAGCGCGCTCGTCGGCATCGGCGCAGCGCTGATAAGCGGCAGCTCCGCCGTCAGAATATTGGGCGTCGTAATAATATCGCTGCGCCAGATTGGCCCATGCCGGCGCGTAGGTTGGATCCAGCGCCACCGCCTGCTCCAGCATCTTGATGGCTTCCTTGTTCGGAGTGGGGTCGTGCCCTACCGCCAGGCTGCGCAGGAACAGGTCATACGCTTCCGAATTTTTTGGAGCGGTCGAAGTTGATTCCGTCGCCGCGGACCCGCCAATTACAGGAACCAAACCCTGCCGGACGCGCGCCGTCAATTGTTCGCGGAGCCCGATCAAGTCCTTCGCCGGCGCGCTCACCGCGTCGCGCCAGAGCAGGCGGTTACTGTCCACATCAATGGCTTCAAGCGTCACGCGCAGCTCGTCGCCCTCGCGAATAAAATGTCCGGTGATCACGTCCGCCACTTTCAAATCGTGTCCCGCGACCTGCGGATCAAAATTTCCATTTGCATACTTCGCCATGGTCGCAAACGGTCGGATGGCGAGTGAAGGAACGTAGGTGAGCGTGGTGGTGATTTCATCTGGCAGCGCCATGCGCAAAAAATCGTTGGCCTGGTCGCCGCCCATATTCTGGAAAGGCAGCACCGCCACCGTGGTTTGTCCGCTGTGAGTTGCGGGAGGGAGCGCGGTGCGATGCATCGTCCACCAGGTGATGCCGACGGCCATCGCGGCGAATCCAAGAAGACCGAGCACGATGGGCCAGCCGCGCCGCTCGGGACCCGCGCCTTTCCCTGCCGCCTCGCCCGGTCGCACGATGACATCCGCGCCCACCTTGGATCGGCCCGAATCCGTTTCGCGCTTCAGACGTTTCAAGTCGGCGCGCATTTCGGCCGCGCTCTGGTAGCGCGTCTCGCGGTCTTTGTCGAGCGCCTTGCTGATGATCCGATCCAACTCCTCGGGAAGGTCGGGATCAATCCGAATGGCCGCGGTAGGGGCGCGCTCCAGGATTGAATTGAAGATGATTGCGGTGGTGTTTCCAGCAAACGCCTGTCGGCCCGTCGCCATCTCGTAAACCACAGCGCCAAAACTGAACAGGTCGGTGCGCGCGTCCAGCTCTTCACCGCGCGCCTGCTCGGGCGACATGTAAGCCACTGTCCCCATCGCAGTGCCGGGGCTCGTCAAGTGCTCGCTATCGATTGTCGCCGTTGGCGTGTCCTGCAGGGCCGCCCCTTGGGGCGGCCTTGCTGCTTCGCCGGATGAGGCCGGGGCAAGCCCCGGCCCTACCGTCAATTTAGCCAAGCCGAAGTCCAGAATCTTAGCTTCGCCTCGCTCGGTCACAAAAATATTGGCCGGCTTGATGTCGCGATGCACGATCCCTTTGGCGTGCGCCGCCGCCAGAGCGTCGGCGAGGTCGAACCCCATTTCCAGCACCTCATCCAGGTTGAGACGTTTGGCCGCCAGACGGTGCTTCAGCGTATGGCCCTCCAGGCACTGCATCACGATGTAGGGCTGGCCGTCCTCTTCACCAATGTCATAAAGTGCGCAGATGTTGGGATGGTCGAGCGCGGAGGCGGCGCGCGCTTCACGCTGAAAGCGCTCCAGCGCTTGCCGGTCTTTGGCCATTTCGGGAGGGAGGAATTTCATGGCGACAAATCGGCCGAGGCGCGTGTCCTCGGCTTTGTACACCACCCCCATGCCGCCGCCACCCAGCTTCTCTAGAATGCGATAGTGGGAAATTGTTTTTCCGATCATGCGCCGGTGATATTTCTCGCGAGAAGAATGTTAGGCGGTGGGGCGAATCAAGTCAAGGAATGGCGGGGAGCAGGGAAGTCTCCCCATCCATCTGTATGACTTCATCATTCGTCTTCTGGGATCATGGCAAACGACGTTAGTACATGAACCGCTTGACAAGCAGAAATCCGGGTGATAGAAGGGAGTCATTATCGTTCATAAGGAATTAACGAGTGTCTAACTCCGGCACCTTCCCAATTCGATGGATCGATCGCCTGAAATCTTCCCTGCGCAGTGGAGTTGAACCGAGAATCGCCGTCCGATCCCAATAGATCCGAAATACCGGCAAGAATGCCGGACGCAAAGACTGGAAGCGCCCTCGCAATAAAATAACGAATGGAGCAAAAACCAATGAAAAACCGAACATACCGTTTGATCGGCATGGTGACGGTGATGTGTGCCGTATTTACGGCACGCGCCGCCGCTCAAGGCTCGCTGGAGAAAGTTGCAGTTTCCCTACACGACAACTGGTTCGTCCAATCTTCCGCCAACGTCACGGCGACCGGGGCGGCCATCTCCACGCCCGGATTTTCCACGGCGGGCTGGCTCGGCACAAGCATTCCCGCCACACCGGTGGGGGCGCAAGTGGCCAATGGGATCTACCCCTCGCCTTATGTGGGGATGAACTCACAACAAATCCCAACGTGGCCTCCGGCCGGGCAAAACTTCGCCAACGTGACCTGGCCGAGCACGAGTCCTTACAAAGTGCATTGGTGGTTCCGGAACCAGTTTACGATCCCTTCGACGCTGGCGGGGCAGCGAATCTTCATCCATTTCGACGGAATCAATTACCGCGCCAACCTCTGGGTGAATGGAACGCAAATCGCCTCCAGCACGCAAATGGTCGGCACCTATACCGCGTTCGAATACGACATCACCACCGTCGCTCACATTGGCGCATTGAACGCCGTCGCGCTCGACCTGGCTGGCCCCTTGAGTACCGACCTGGGGATAGTGTTCGTGGACTGGTACCCGCTGCCGGCCGACCGGAATGAAGGCGTCTGGCGCGACGCATGGATTACCAACAGCGGGTCAGTGAAAGTCAGGTACCCTCTGGTCCAGACCAGCGTGAATCCCGCTCTCACTTCCGCTGCGCTCACCGTCAGCGCTGAATTGTCTAACCCAGGCATCTCCGCAGTGTCAGGAACCCTGAGTGGGACAATCACTCCAGTGGGTGGCGGAACTGCGATTAACTTTTCCCAGCCGGTCACTCTGGCCGCGGGAGCCATGTCGCAAGTCCTTACCTTTACCCCCGCCACCTACCCTCAATTAAATATTTCAAATCCCTCCTTGTGGTGGCCGGCCAAGCTGGGAGCTCAAAATCTCTACCAATGCAGCATTCAATTCGCCGTGGGCAGCACGGTAACCGACACCTCCACCGTCAACTTTGGCATCAGAAAACTGGATACCGGTCTGGGACCCGTCACAAGTTCAGGACAGCAGTGGCGATGGTTCAAGGTAAATAACCAGCCAATCATGCTCAAAGGGGCTGGGTGGGCGCCGGACATGCTGGTGAAGCGGGACCCGGCGCGAATCAGCGCGATGCTGGACCTCGTCACTGATATGGGCATGAACATGGTTCGCTTTGAGGGCAAGATGGAGGACCAGACTTTCTATGATTTGGCCGACAAGAAGGGGATTATGCTCATGGCCGGCTGGGTCTGTTGCAGCCAGTGGGAACAGTGGAGCAAATGGAGCACCGAGAATCAAACCGTCGCCAACACTTCGCTCGATACGCAGATGCGCGCTTTGCGGAATCACCCCAGCGCCTTCTTGTGGATGAACTCGAGCGACCTGGTCCCGCCCGCCAGTGTCGAGCAACAGGAAGTGAACATTGAGACCGCGGACAAATGGCCGAACCCGGTGGTGACAGACGCCAACTACAACACCTCGTCTGTGACCGGGCTCAATGGCATGAAAGAAGGCGGGCCTTACGAGTGGGAGCCTCCCATCTATTTTTATCAAGACACCTCGCAGGGTGGGGCGTTTGGCTTTATTGACGAGGCCAGCGTGGGCCCGTCGGTCCCCGCCCTGGAGAGCATGGAAGAAGGGCTCGTCGAGAACCCCGTGAACTGGCCGATTGACAGCACCTGGACTTACCACTTGGGAGGAACGCCGTTCGACAACCTGAACGTGGTGAATGCCGCGCTGAACAGCCGCTACGGCACAGCCACGAGCGCGGCGAACTATGTGAAGAAGTCGCAGGCGCAAAACTATGAATCATGGCGCGCCCAGTACGAATCGTATGAAGCGAACAAGGCCAAGACGGATGGCACGGCTTCCACGGGATTTGTGGATTGGATGCTGACCAGCGGCTGGTTCTCTTTGCATTGGCAAACGTTCGACTGGTTCTTAAGACCATCGGCCACCTACTTTGGAGTGAAGAAAAGCGCGGAGCCTCTCCACATCGCGTGGGACTACGGTTTCCAAAACCACGTGAACGTGACCAACGATTACACTCAAACTTTCACCGGACTGGTGGCTACGGCGGACGTTTTGAATTTCGATCTAACCAACAAGTATCACAACGCCGTCACACTCAACGTGGGTCCGGCAAGCAGTAATGTGGCTTTCACGATTCCCGCCATCGTAGGTCTCTCGACGACTTACTTTGTGAAGTTGAAACTGCAGGACTCCGTGGGCAACGTGGTGAGCGATAACTTCTACTGGTACTCGACCACGCGCGACGTGCTGGGCGGCCACTGCAAGTGGTATTACTGTCCCACCAAGACCTACGCCAACCTCACCGCGCTCTCGACGCTGCCCGCCGTCACGGTAAATCATTCTGAGTCGTTTGGCGCGGACTCGGCGGCGGTGACGGTAACCAATCCCAGCGCCACGCTGGCGTTCCTGATCCGCTTGCGCGTGACCAACGGCGGTAACGAAGTGCTGCCCGTTTTTTGGACGGACAATTACATTTCGCTTTTGCCCAACGAATCTCGGACACTCACCGCAACCTTCCCGGCGGGAACTTTGCCCTCGGGATCAATCGTCCAGGTGGACGGGTTTAACGTCAATGCCAACTGAGTGAGGGCGGGCCTGATCGAATTGTCGGGCCAGACGAGCCGGAAAACGCAAATCGGGGAATTGTTGACAAAAAGGCGGGCTGCAAGTTACGTGTTTTCGTATGGATACAGATTGTTGTGTAATGAGTTGAATTAGTGTCACTGGTGTCATTTTTTGGCGGGGGCGAGGAATAGTAACTGTTCATATATTACTATAGTATATAATTTCAAAGGGTCGCGTTTCACGGGGCCGAGGCGCGGAGCGAATTTTGAATTTCGATTGTCCGCCAATCGACAGATGCCCACATCCGTCGACTGACGGAATGGCGATTTTGATTTGAGCCATCGGCGCAATCTGCGAAACGCGTCCTCCGTGGCGGTTTTACTGCGGAGGGTGGATCTGGGGATTCATTTCTTCATCGGAATCAGCCGATAACCGATGCGGGGGAGTGTGTCACGCGCCGATTTTTCTATTGCCGATTTTCGATTTTCCAGTTTCCAATTTCCATTTTCGTGTTTCCCGGTTTCGCCTTTGCTGCGTCCCGAGCCCCTGTTTTTCTCTCCAAGGCCCCTGTCTTGGATTTCCTACTCCCGACTCCCTACTCGCGACTCCCTCCCGTTCCAACCCCTGACCACTTGCCACTTTTCTTGAGGTCTCTGGTCCCTGCCTTCCACTGCCCCACCGCCGTCGTCGAGCCAACAATTCCGTAGATGGATTCGGTCCGCAAGCGGCGCGCGCAAAACGCCAGGACATTTCAAGAAAATAGCCCGCCAGGTTTTTCGGGAGTGAATTTTGGAGTGCGGGAGCTTGCTCCCGCTGTGACTTCCGCCTTCATCTTCGCTTTGGGCGGAAAGCGGCGGCCCCAGGGCAGAACCTGGGGTCCCCGGGCCGCCGCACTCCATACTCGGGCGGCAGTTGGGCCTGCGGTCTTCTCCCCTGTTTTGGCATCCGGTAAGCGTCACTTCGGTGTGGGGTACACCTTTAGCACTTCGTCGCCGTAGTGGTTGATGACCTTGATGGCGATTTTGCCGGTCTTAGGCGGGTCGAAGGGGCGGCTGGTGGTGGAATAGAGCGCAGACCATGCAGCCTCGTCGATTTCGGCGCGGAGGGCGCGCTTCAGCTTGTCGTAGGGTTCTTCGGCGCCGGTAAAATAAGCGTGGCGAACAAAGAAGCTCTCGCCGTTGTAATTGGTGTCGATAAACCAGCAAGCGATATCGTCGGTGGAGTGGCTGCGGATCTGCCCGGTGGTCGGATCGTAGATGTCCAAGCCCTTGATTGTCACCACCAACCTCGCGTCCTTCTGCTTCTTCACTTCGATATCCGGCTCGCCAAAGTACATGAAGAGATTGCCGACGCCGGTCTTCTTCAAGAGTTCGTCACCCATGGTGAGGTCGTAGTTCATGCGCGTGGGCATCACCATAAGCTTGCCATAACGCTTGGACTCCTCCGAGACGTGCGGGTCAAAAGCAAAGCCGCAAACGACCAGGAGGTCAAAACCTACGCCCTGTACCGCTTCTTTGGCAGCTTCTTTCACTTGCTCCGGGGCCACAGTCCCATGCTCTGGCCCAATCGTTACGGCGACTCGCCTCACCTTTGGAGTGCGGGAGCTTGCTCCCGCTTTGCCTTCTTCTCTTTCCGTGTACTCCCCCGCCGCATGAATCCAAGTCCCCGCAAACGGTTCGAGGCGGTCGAATATAAGCCGTTCGTTCTTCAGCGTGTTCTGCACGCCCGCCTTCCGCAGGTTGTCGATAATCATGGTGGCAAACTGCCCGTCCGAGGATTCCCTGCGTGCGTCTGATTCGGTGGCGGGCCGCTCCTCGTCGGTTGAAAGCAGCCGATAAGGAGAGAGGCTTTCGACGGTAAAGGGGCCGGTAACCCGCACTCGCTTGTTGTCTTCGTAAGGCTGATCGTAGAGGAGTTCGGTGTCAGCATGGCGGGCAATGGCGGCGTCAATTTCCGCCCGAGTCATCCCTTCCTTAATCTCCGGGTTATTCGCGATGGATTTGAGCGTGACGTGCGGCACCCGTTTATAAACAAACCCCTTCTTAATATCGTTATTTGGAGTGCGGGAGCTTGCTCCCGCGTTGTCTTCCGCTTTCTCTCCCGCCTTGGACTGCGCCAGCTCGCTGGCGCTTTCTGCGGAAAGCGGCGGCAAGCCGCCGCACTCCAAAAGCTTTCGCTCTCCTTCAACTGAATCGGCTAGAAGAAAATAGGGGAATTTGGCGGCCATCAGGCGGGTGCGGGCCAGGGCGAGAGCCACGCGGCTGGTGTCGCACGTGATCCAGCGCCGCCCCCACTGCTCCGCCACGTAGGCCGTCGTGCCACTGCCACAGGTCGGGTCAAGCACCAAGTCGCCGGGGTCGGTTGTCATCAGAAGGCAGCGTTGAATGACCTTGACCCCCGTCTGGACGACGTAAACCTTCTCTTCGGTAAAACTTCCTGTGCCCGTGTCGGTCCACAGATTGTGTATGGGATAAGCAGGAAAGTCGTCGATGTATCGAACGTAAGCGAGTGTAGAGCCGGATGGCGTCACTCGCCTGGCAGCAACGAGTTTCTTCATGCCTTCTGCGTTTGTTTTCCAGAAGCCTTTCCCAGATGTGTATATTTGGCCGTTTAGCTTCACTGGAAACGCTGTGGTTTCTCCCCCGCTCTGGCTCGTCATCGTATCTAAGCGGAATATGTGCGCCCCGTCCGTAAGCGCAGGCGAGGCGTCCTTTTCATCGGAGGTCATGCGCCTTCTACTGCCGTCAGGGAGTTCAATCCAATTGTAGACTCCAGCTTTGTCCGACTCGAGAGTCTTTTCGATGTATGGCTGTCGGTATTTCACAGAGTCCCGGCTCTTCGCGTACCAAATCAAGAAATCGGTTGTCGAAGCGACTAGCGTGCTCGTCTGGCCCGTTGTTTTGAAAAATGTAATTTGCGCGCAGAAGTTTTCACTTCCAAAAACTTCCTCCAAAACGTTCCGCACAAGATGGACATTCTCATCGCCGATCTGGACGAACACGCTACCACTTTCACTAAGCAATTCGCGGGCGGTGGTGAGACGGTCGCGGAGGTAGGCGAGATAGGAATGGATGCCGAGTTTCCATGCGTCGCGGAAGGCGCGGATTTGTTCGGGCTGGCGAGTCATGTCCTCGGCTTTGCCGTCCTTAACATCGCGCTTGCGGGTTGACACCTGCCAGTTGGAGCCGAAGTTGATGCCGTAAGGCGGGTCGATATAAATCATCTGCACCCTGCCCTTCAGTCCTTCCTTTTCGGCCAGCGAGGTCATCACCAGCAGGGAGTCGCCAAGTATCATGCGGTTTGACCAGTTCTGCTCGTGGTGATAGAAATCAATCAACTCTTCAAACTGGATGCCATTGAAATCCGAAAATAAATCGGCTTGCGCGGGCTGCCCTTCTTGGGCGGTTCGGCGGAAGTCTTCGATAAGCGCCTGGGGATGGATCTTTTCCTGAATGTATACGGGGACGACCGGGACTTCCAAATCATGCGAGTCCTGCTCGTCTTTGCCCTTCCAAACCAATTGCGGGTCAAGCGACGGGTCGCGCGGGTAGAGCATCTTCTTCGGCTTCTTTTCTTCCTCCGCCACAAAGTCGCGCAATTCCTCGGTCGGAATGTTGGCGCGCTTGTCCCTGTGCTTGACCGTATCCACCGGAATCGACTTGTTACCCTTATTGCGTGCCATGTATTTCTCCATTATGGAGTGCGGGAGCTTGCTCCCGCTTTAGTGCGCGCCAGCTTGGTGGCGCATAAGCAAAAGCGGCGGCAAGCCAACAAATCAAAGAAAAGCGGCAGCAAGCTGCCGCACTCCAAAGCCGCACTCCAAATTACACATCCGAGGGGGCAACCTCGTAATCATCCGCCACTCGAACGCGATCGACCTTCATCCCCATCACCGTCTTGTAAAAGGACGTGGCCGCCTTGCGCTGGAACCATCCCGTTGAGCACCAGGGATAGAGGGACGGTTCCCGGACCAAACCGTGATGCACGGCGTTTTTGTGCACATAACCCAAGCGAGCCAGGTAGGACTTCTGATAGGTCAACTGGGTGTCCCAGTATTGATACCAGGCTTGCCGGCCGGCCGTCTGATCCCATTTGTTCGCCTGAATCGCCGTAACGGAGTGCAGGTGCCGCGTGAATTCGGTGAGTGATCCTTTTGGAGTGCGGGAGCCTGCTCCCGCTTTTAAAAGCGGCGGCGAGCCGCCGCAGTCCAAAGCCGCCGGGGACAAAGCGACGAAATGATAGTGGTTGGGGAACACCGCCCAAGCCTGGAGTTGCCACGCGTACTGCTCGGCGAGTTCCAAAAGCATATCGCACAGGTAGCCCAACCGGTCGGCTCCTCGGAACAAAGGCTTCTTGAAATATGTTCCTGCCGTCACCATATAAGTTGCCCCAGGGCTGAATCGGTGCACCGGGCTGTGAGGCCAGTCGCGCATCTTGGAGTTTCACCCTATGGAGTGCGGGAGCTTGCTCCCGCTTTGAAAAGCGGCGGCAAGCCGCCGCACTCCATAAAATCAACGCGCCGCGAGAAAAGCACGAATCGTGTTCGATGCGTCCCACGGGTCGGAAATCTCGATGAACTCCCAGCGGCCAAACCCTCCATGGTTGTTCACAGCTTCGACCCAGAGGTCGCGGGCTGTTGAAACTTTGGCTGCCTTGTCTTTCCGTGCTTCGCCGCTGACTTCAACAATCAAGTTCAGGGGATTGTCGCGGCCGTGACCATCATCCAGACAAACAATGAAATCAGGATTGTAATTGTGCTCTTCGCCGTTGATCGTATATGGGATGGTAAAGCCGAGGTTTTGATTCTTGACGTAGCGGATCACCTCGCTCATGTCCTCAAGGGCCTGCGCCATCTTTTGCTCCCAGGACTCCGTATCGGCAACCACGTAATTCAGGTGGCACTTATCTTCCCGCGTGGCGTACACATTTCGTGTGGTGTCAAAGTCCACGTAGCAAGTAGAGCCGATATGATCGTATGCCCGCAAAATGGGTTTCAGAATCTTATCCTGGTGTGTAGAGGCGACAATGGCTTTATAGATCCGATCGGCAGCGTCGTGTGCCAACTCGATGAAGAGCAGCAATTGGGGAAATGTGTTGTCCTTGCAAGTGACGCACTCAGCCAGCCAGCGGCGGGCGATGTCCAGAATCTGAGGAAACATCCACTGCTTGATGTTGCCATCATCGTCGCGGAAATATTTTTCAAGAACCAGCTTCGCCAAGAGAAAAGCCACTTCCTGCACGCGTTTTTTCCTGAGGTCGTCAAGAGTGTGAATGCTTGTTTCTCCCACAATCGGCGCGTTCTCCGTCTTGGTGGGAATATCCGCGGTTGAAAGCGCCAGCCTGGAGGCTTTTGAAAAGACCGAGGACAGTCGCTCCGTGGTCCAGTCAAACATGTAGCCAATCAGGCGCGGGAACGTTATCTCGCACTCAATCCGCTCCTCAAGAGCCCGAATTCTCTTGGGCGGCGGTCCGGGTTTGGGGTCTTTCGCCGAACCCGCAGCGGGGATGAACGAGAACGGCACTCCATAGACTTCCGCGTATTCAACCGGAAAGGCTTCGAATTCCACTTTTGGAGTGCGGGAGCTTGCTCCCGCTTTGGACTGCACCACCTCCGTGGCGCTCACGGCGGAAAGCGGCGGCGAGCCGCCGCACTCCAAAGTTCGCAGCTCAGTGACGTAACTCCTCCTACGCAAACCCCGGCCAACAACTTGCTCGCAGAGAAGTTGCGTTCCGAAGGCGCGCACGCCCAGGATGTGTGTAACCGTGTTGGCGTCCCAGCCCTCCGTCAGCATGGAAACGCTCACCACGCATTTGATCTGCTCGCCCAGCTTGCCGGGTTTGCCCACGGTGTTCATGACTTCGCGCAAGAGGTCCTCGTCGGTCAGCTTTTCAACGTCGCGGCCCGGGAATCGCATTCGATATTCGGCTTTGAACTCTTCGATTTGGATTTTGGCTATCTTTTTAAATTCATCGCTCATTGACTCGCCGCTTTCGAGTTGCTCGCTGTCAATGAGGATGGTGTTGGGCCGACTGGTCCACCTGTCTCCTTCGACGTTGCTGAAGATCGGAAGTTGGCCGGGAACCAGAACTTTCTTCCCATTGGGTAGGTCCTTTTCCCAGCCGGCGACATAATCGAAGACAAGTTTTGACACGTTCGTATTGTTGCAGACCACGATGAAAACGGGTGGTGTTTGGCCCTCAAAGCGATCCGTCAGATGACGGATTGCTCCCTCTGGAGTGCGGGAGCTTGCTCCCGCTTTGGAAAGCGGCGGCAAGCCGCCGCACTCCAAACGCTCCCACTGGCGGTAATATTTCTCGTAGTTTCCATAAAGGCTGTGGAGCGCACCCTGCAATTCCTTGGGCAACTTCGGCTCGCCGCTTATGGCTTCAGTGCCGCGACCCTTCTTAGGCAGGTGCTCGCGGATACGGAGCCAAATGTCACGGTAGGTTGGTTGCTCGCCAATCATGCTGTCATCGGCGACAGGGACTCGGGGCACCTTCACAATGCCGCTTTCAATTGCGTCAATCAGGGAGAAGTCGGAAACAACCCATGGAAAGAGAGTTCCTTCGGAGTATCCAGAGCCGCGAAGAAAGAACGGCGTGGCCGAAAGGTCGTATACAGCCTTGAGACCGATTTTTGCTTTTACGGCTTCGAGGCCAGAAATCCATATGCGTGCTTCCTCGTCGCGTTTTTCGGCTTCCCGCCGATCATCGCCCGTGAGTTTTTCTTCCTCTCCGGCCACGCGATGGCGGTAGCAATGATGCGCTTCATCGTTAATGACCACGATATTCTTCTTCGTGCCCAACTCCCGGCAGACGCGACGCACCATCTCGTCCGGTGTTTCGGTGAACCCGTTTTCAGCGGCGCCCTTTTTGAGGATTAGTTTGGTCAGCTTGCCCGCGTGAACACGCTCCCGTGGCTTAAAGGCATGGAAGTTGGTGATGATGATCTTGGCCTTCTGCAACTCTTCCAACATGTCCGGGGGAAGTATGTCGCGTTCATGATAGTAGTTCTGCGGGTCATTGGGCAGGACGACACGCAAGCGGTCACGAATGGTGATGCCGGGCGTGACGATTAAAAACGTGTCTGAGAATCGAGAATCTTGAGGGTTCGCCAGCTTGTTCAGGGTGTGCCAAGCAATGAGCATGGCCATAACCACAGTTTTTCCGCTGCCAGTGGCCATCTTGAAAGCGATCCGGTACAGGAGCGGATTAGCGTCCTCGTTGGCGCGGCGAAGGTCATTCTCAATCCAGGCGTCACCGTACTTGTTCGCGACTTCGGCGAGGTAGATTGCCGTCTCAAGCGCCTCGATCTGGCAGAAGAAGAGCTTCTTGTCGCGGTGGGGATTGATCCAGTAGTCCAGAAGCAGCGCGGTTGTTTTCGTGACTCCAACGTGGCCGCCCTCGCGCCACTTGTCCACCTTGGCCCGAACTTCATTGACGAATTTGTTTTCCTCAATGCGGTCCTGAGTCCATTCCGTATCGAGAGTAAGCTGCTTGCCTTTCTTCTTGGGCTTGGCAATGGGTATGAAATAGGAACTGATGCGGCGCGTTTCAACTATCTCATTTGTGATTCCTTCGTCAGTGAATTTGAAATGGCGTTTGGGCGGCTCAAACGGTGAGTTGATGACCGGATTCTCGATGACGACTTGTTTCATCTGCTGGGTGGTGCCTGCATGGGTGTCATGCCCAGCTAGTTTACCATTGTTTCATAGGCAATTGTCGAGATGGCGTTGGAGGGGAAGCAAGCGGCGGACACCAGGGAGTACGAGTTTCTGAATCCGGAGTGGCTGGCAGTTCTCTACGGTTTGACCGGAGTAAAAATCACCGCCGCGCCGCCGCCGGGGGCGAGGTCAATGCGGGTAAACGGTAGGTGGCATGTGGTAGGTAGCATGGAGGCAGAAAGTAAGACAGCCTACTGCTTGATTGGCGTGAAGATTACTGCCGCCCCTCCACCTGGCGCAAGCTGAAGACTCAGTTTGTCGCCGGACGATACGCGCCGGGTAGTGATCTTAAGAGCGGTGGCGATCTGGCCCGCGTCCGGGCCGTCGGCGAAGATTTGAGCTTCGAACGAACCGGCGCCCAGGAAATCCAGGGGAACGTCCAACTCACGCGCGTCCCAATTGGTCATGGAGCCGAGATACCACGTGTCACCGTGCCGCCGCGCGATGGTGACGAATTTTGACGGGTCGCCGTTGGGCACGCGCGTTTCGTCCCACACCGTGGGCACCTTGTCGAGGAACTCCATGCCAGGATTGTGGTCGTAAGACTCGGGGTAATCCGAGAGCATCACGAGCGGGCTGAAGAACACCACGTACATGGCAAGTTGATGGGCGCGCGTGCCCTGGCACATGGGTTCGACGTTGCGAGGCTGGAACTGCTGGCGCGTGGCGTTTTGGAAGCACCCCGGAGTGTAATCCATGGGCCCCGCCAGGTTGCGCGTGAATGGGATGGTCACGTCGTGCTCGGGCGTGACGCGTGTGCTCCACTTGCTGTATTCCATTCCCATGATGCCTTCGCGCGTCAGCAAGTTGGGATAAGCGCGCTGCAGTCCGGTGGGCGGGTAGGCTCCGTGGAAATCGACCGTCAAGTGATGCTCGGCCGCCTTGCGCACCATCTCCTCGTAGAAATTCACCATCTCCTGGTCGTTGCGGTCCATAAAGTCGATCTTGACCCCTGACACGCCCCACTTCTCGTAGAGCGGAAACGCCACGTCCATCTGCTTCTTCACCGACGTCCAGTAGAGCCAAATCAGCACCTTCACACCACGCGACTTGGCGTGCTGCACGATGGCCGGGATGTCCACCTCGGGCACGTATTTAGTGATGTCGCCCTGCTCGTAGCCGGCCCCGTGCGGCGCCCAGCCGGCGTCCACCAACATGTATTCCAGGTGATGCTCGGCGGCAAAATCCACGTAGTGCAGCATGGTGGCGGTGTTCATGCCAGGCTTAAAGTCCACGCCGCGCGCAAAGCTGCCCGACCACCAGTCCCACGCTGACTTGCCCGGCTGGATCCACGCGGTGTCGGCGAGCTTGTTCGGCGCGCTCAGGTTCATGATGAGTTCGCTCGATTCAATCAGGCCGCCCGGCCGCGAGTTGATCATCATCACGCGCCATGGCGTGGCTTTGGGCGTTGTCCCGGTCACAGCTTTCTCCGCGTGGCCAATCATGGGCGAGAGTTTTGTGACCAGCGCGTTGGGGATACCCGGCGCCGCGCCCAAATACATCCCAGCATAGTCGGTCAACTCGGCTTCCGTGATGGCCACCCAAGGCCCGCCTTCGAGATTCACCAGCAGCGGAAGGCCGATGATGGACGCCGGCTTGATCTGGTCCAGACGCAGGTGCTCGAATTCGGATTCATAAGAACTTTGGAAACGCCCGATGTTCAGCGCAAACGTGTTGCCGGGCCGGGCAAAACAGAAGCCTGTGCTTTCCGAAGATATCGTGAATGCCTCGAGCCCGCCCTCGCGCGGCAGGACGTACCGGAACGCCACGCCTTCGTTGTAGGCTCGGAAGACCACGTCCACGCGGCGCCCGGGGGCGGTCTTCTCGCGCAACGACACCGTCATCTCCGCATAGTGGTTGCGCACCTGGCGCTGCGTCCCGAACGGGTTTTCCCACGTCTCGTCGTGAGTGTCGTGAGCGGTGCGCAGGACTTCAAAATCACGGTCCATGGCGGGCTGGTCGATAAAGTCAAGGCCCAGGGGAGAATCGTCGAGGACTGGCTTCCCCAAGTAAGAGACGCGGTAATACGCCCGCTCGCCGGGCAGGTAGGGTTGAGGGTTGGTCTTTAGCTCGAAGGTGACCTTTAGATTGCCGTCGGGCGAAGCGAGGGTTAGCGGCTCTGCCGCGTGGGCCACGCCGAGCCCGCACCCCAGAGCCGCACTCAGTAAGAAAACCACGTTTCTCCGCATGATTCCGACCCCCCATTTCGCTCCGTCGTCATCCAGGCCAATAGATAGACTGTCTGGACGGTTTAGTAACTAGAGTTTTTGCCGTATTCTGTTATTAATCCAAC
>JBGPCF010000024.1:0-60288 GCA_041481635.1 Terriglobia bacterium
ACGTGGGTGCCGTTGTGCTCGTTCATCACCAGTTGGTAGCTTAATGACCGACCGCCGTGCCAGTACGAGCCCCACATATTGTGAAAGAATTTGGAATGGGTCGGGAAGGTCGGCATGTGCTCTTCCAGCGTCTGGCTGAGATCGATCAGGTTGGCCCGGCTGAGTTCTTCGCAAAATTTCGACACATCCATGGTTGCATTCTCCGATTTGGGATTCCCGGCGATTTAAGGCGGGACGGAGTAGCTTGTCAATGGAAAAGTCTTACTGGCCGATGGCCGGCTTTCCCGTGTTAAACTTCGCCCTTCTACGGCTTGGCTCGCAATTCAAGTCGGATCGGATGATCGCTCTGCATCATCGAGAGGAGACTTCATGGACAACCGCTCACGCCGGGATTTCCTGAAGCAAATGGGATGGAGTGCCGCCGCGCTATCTGCCGCGAGCAATGGTTTCCCCCTGACGCGTGTGTTCAAGGCGGAAGAAAACGCCAAGCCGCTTGGCTACGCCATTGTGGGGATTGGCGCGATCGCTGACCAAATGATGCCCGGGCTGGCAAAGGCCAAACTCTCCCGGCTTACCGGATTCGTGAGCGGGCATCCCGACAAGGCGCGCCACTTCGCGCAAATTTACGGCGTGCCGGACAAGAACATTTACAACTACCAGAACTTCGACCAAATTGCCTCCAACCCCGACATCGATGCGGTCTACATCGCGTTGCCCAACAGCATGCACGCGGAGTACACCATACGCGCGGCGAAAGCCGGCAAACACGTTTTGTGCGAGAAGCCGATGTGCACTTCAGTGGCGGACGCGGAAGCGATGGTGAGCGCGTGCCGCGTGGCGCGCCGGCGCCTGATGGTGGCCTACCGCCTGCACTACGAGCGCTACAACGTGGAAGCGATGAAACTGTGCCGCGAAAAGCAATTCGGACGAATCAAAATGATCGACGCCGAGTTCAGCTTTGATATAGGCGACCCCAAGCAGTGGCGGCTGAACCGCGAGATGTCCGGCGGCGGCTCGCTGATGGACATCGGCATCTACTGCCTGCAGGCGTCGCGCTACTTGTCCGGTGAAGAGCCGGTGAGCGTGACCGCCCAACTTTGGTCGTCAGACCCGGTGAAATTCAGCTCGTGCGAGGAAAACATCGCCTTCACGCTCAAGTTTCCCAGTGGCATCATCGCCAACTGCTATTCGAGCTATGGCACAGACGGCGTGAATCGCTATCGCGCCGCCGGACCCGGCGGCTGGGTCCAGATGGACCCGGCCTACTCCTACATGGGGCTGGTGCAGCAAACTTACCAGGGGGGAAAGACCACAATCACCGAGCCCTCGACGTGGGACCAATTTGCCGCGGAGATCGACGCATTCTCGGATGCCATCCAGCACGACCGCGACGTCGCCACGCCCGGCGAAGAAGGCTTGCGCGACATGAAACTTTTGATGGCGTGCTATGAGTCGGCCCAGGAGGGTAAAACCGTTACGCAAGGTTAGAAGAACCGGGGCAAAGGATTGAAAGCAGCAGCGCCTAAATGCCCTCGGCGATAAATTTCAGGCAACGGTCATACATTCTCGACCGGCCGATTTTGGCGGCGCGAACTTTCCACCGTCGACGCTCAGCCTTGGTTTGGAGCTTCAGGAGTTGGGCGGCGTCCAATAAGTCCTGCGGGCCACCCGCGTAGAGCTTCAGCAAGAACAGATCTTCCGTACGCACGACCGGAACGTCAAACTCTCCGAGATTGACGGAAGTCGCACTCCTCACAGCTTCGCCTTGCCAGCCCCGCGAAGGGAAGAGAATGTCGCACTGGATGGGTTCTTCGGGCGTTGAAAAAGTGATTCGAATGATTCCCAAGATGGGATCGTCCGCGCCGCCCTTTGCAAAAACCGCGTGCAAGCCAGCTTCATTCAGCAATTGGGTAAGCGAGGCAGCCTGATGAAGAGGAAAATCAATGAGAAAGTCCACGTCCTTCGTAGCGCGCACGAAACCGCGGGCGATCACTGCGAGCCCGCCAATCAATGCATACCTGACGCGGAGCTTCTCAAGTTGTGCGGCGACTTCCAGTAGGTGTTTTTCCAGCACGTTCTTTTCGACCCGCGGCGGCTAATTTGATGCAAAAATCCGAAAACTCCAGACCCATTTTCAGCCGCTCGCCGGGCGTCAATTTGGCCAGTGCCTCCGCGTCCTCTCGACGAAGCTGCTCGCGGATGCGGGAGTAGTTTCGCGGCTTCGATTTCTTCATGGGGTAATTCTACACGACTGGGCAGGGATCAGGAAACTCAACTATTGTTCCGCAGTGGCAAAGTAGCCCGGCTTGAACCGGATTTCCACACCCTTGCGCAACGCGACCACGTGGATAGTCCGGTAGGTGCCGTCCATTTTGTCGTTGGTGGGGGTATAGCCGATGCTGTACTGATCTGTGAGCTCGCGGCTGATGGCCTCCAGCGAATCCGCGAGTTGTTCCAGGCGCTCGGCGCCATAAATGCCGGTGGAAGCCCCCAACCCTTTGTTCTGCGACGTATCACCGATCTGCCCGTGCGAGAGGTAGCCTGTGCCCATATCGGTACCGGGCGCTTTTTCCCGGGGAAAGAGCGCCGCACCTCCGGTTTGTTCGGACAGTTCCTTCAGAACCTTGTCGCCCGGATTGTCATAGCCCCACGCCACGTTTCCCAGACTATAAATGAGGGTCTCTGATTTGTGTGCCATGGAGATGACTTCCGCCAGAGTGTGGGTGCTCTGGGCGTCCAAACCGTCGCTGATCAACACCAGGACGCGGCGGTACTCGGACGGAGGCCCTGACTTCAGCATCTTCTCCTTGCATGCATAGTAGATGGCGTCGTAGACGGCCTTGCCGCCTCCAGCCTTCAGCGCCAGGATTTTCTCATTCAGGACTTGGGGGTCGTTGGTGAAATCTTGAATCAGCGAAGTGGTGGCATCGAAGGTCTCAAGAAAGATCTGGTTCTTGCTTTTTTGACTCTTCAGCATGTTGAAGACGAACTCGCTGGCGGCATCCTTTTGGAATTGGAACTGGCGGCGCGCGCTGTTGCTGGTGTCCATCACCAAGCCGATGCGGAGGGGGGGGCGCGACCCGCGCAGGAAGTATTTAATGGCCTGCGGCTTGCCGTCCTCGTAAACTTGAAAGTCGTTCTGCGTCAAGTCGATCACCGGCAGGCCGTTCCTGCCCAGCACTGTGACCGGGACGTTCACCACGTTCACTTGCCTTTGGATGGTTGTACTGCTGTTGCCGGTGGGCGAGGCCTGTGTGGCGGCGGTGCTGGCCGCCGTCTTGTCAGGCGTGGCGGGCTTGGAATCTGTCTGCTGAGCGGAGGCCCGGGAGTTCCAGATTGCTGTCAGGGCCATGGAACTGCCGATGACGAGAGTCCACACGGCCGCGGCAAACCAACCTACACGGCGCAGTGCCGGGTGCTGAATCTGCGTCTTGCGATTCGGCCTTTCAATTCCCCTTTCAGAACCCAAAGTCGCTCCTGACGATATCCCGATGGCCTTTAAGCAATGATGGAATTTTGTCCCAACTTCTATTCTACTGCAAACTCGCTGGAGATAGTAGAGCAGCCTCGAAAGAAGCCTCCACGCGAAGCTAACCAGCTTGCCGGACGCACCCACATGCATCAATTCCTAGCATCGTGTATCTAATAAAGATGTGTTCGGGTGGCAATTAAGTTGCACGGTGTGTGGTCGCGCAAAGACCCCCAGTAAGGTTAAAGTGACTTCTATAACCCACCCACCAAACAGGGGAGCAAACGGCATGGAACCCATCTTTGAATTGACCTCAGGTGAGCGCGGAAATGGTGCGCCATTCGGGATTCCCGAAATTGCTCCTTCCTCCGATGATGCGCTTCTCGACGCGTACTCGCAGGCCGTCACCAGTGTGGTGGAACGCGTAAGCCCATCGGTGGTGAATATTGAGGTTCGGAAGAAAGCAGGCGGGCGGGCAGGGCGAAACTCGCGCGAAACGCAGGGCAGCGGATCTGGGTTTCTCTTTACCCCCGATGGCTTCATGCTCACCAACAGCCATGTGGTCCACCAAGCGAACGGTCTGGAGGTCACTCTGTCGGACGGACGGCGGGTTCAGGCGGAATTGATGGGCGACGACCCGCATACCGACCTCGCGGTCATTCGCATCACCGCGCCCAACCTGGTTCCTGCGCCGCTGGGCGACTCGCAAGCCATTCGCGTGGGGCAAATGGCGATCGCCATCGGCAACCCTTACGGCTTTCAGTGCACGGTGACGGCGGGCGTGGTGAGCGCCCTAGGGCGCTCTTTGCGCTCGCGGTCCGGCCGGCTGATTGACAACGTCATCCAAACCGACGCGGCGCTCAACCCCGGAAACTCTGGCGGTCCGTTGGTGAATTCGCGCGGCGAGGTGATTGGCGTGAACACCGCCGTGATTCTGCCCGCCCAGGGCCTTTGCTTCGCCATCGGCGTGAACACGGCGAAATTCGTCGCGGGGCGCCTGATCAAAGAAGGTAAAGTGCGGCGAAGCTTTATCGGCGTAGGCGGACAGAATGTACCCCTGCATCGCCGCATCGTGCGCTTCTTCAACCTGCCGGTGGAGAGCGGCGTTCTGGCGGTTTCGGTTGAAGGTGGTAGCCCTGCGGCCGCCTCTGGCCTTGCAGAAGGTGACATCATCATCGCCTTCGGCGGCCAGCCCGTGACCGGCATCGACGATCTGCACCGGCTCCTGACTGATGCTCAGGTCGGCGTCCCATCATCGCTCACCATTATTCGAAGGACGGAAAAGTTAGATCTCACCATTGTGCCGGCGGAATCTCAGGCGGCCGTCGAAGGGTGACAGTAAGCGTGCACAAACGGACTGCTGATATTTCGCCGTTCTTCTGACGCTCCAACACGCGCATGCATTGCGCGCTGGTTTGCCATTGGCATACAATCGCCCTCGGGCAAGAAGTAGAGGACCAGCGTGCACACTCACAATCACGGCCATTCCCACGCGGCACCATGGGTGGTGAAGGCCGCTATAGCGATTACTCTTGGTTTGGTGGCCACCGAATTTGTGGTGGGGACAATCGCCCACAGCCTCGCGCTCGTTTCCGACGCCTGGCATAACCTCACCGATGTGCCCAGTCTGGTCCTCGCCGCAGTGGCCATCCATTGGGAGCATCGCCCTCCCGACCATCAAAAAACCTTTGGCTACCAGCGCGCCGGGGTGTTAGCCGCCTTCGTCAACTCTCTGGTGATGATTGCGGTGGCGGTGTTCCTCTGCTTCAAGGGCTACGAGCGAGTCATGGATCCCCAGCCCATCGCCACCGGCGCCATGCTCTGGGTGGGCGTGGTGGCGATGCTGGTGAATGGCGCGATCACCTTGGGCCTGGCGGGCGACCGGCGCGACTTGAATATGCGTGCCGTGTTTATCCACAACCTGGGCGACGCGCTTTCCAGCATTGGGATCGTGGCAGGCGCGTGGCTGATCTTCAGGACCGGACAATCCATCATCGATCCGATCCTCGCATTTCTGATCGCTGGGATGATTCTTTGGTCGGCGCTGGGAATTGCCATCGAGTCGACGAACATTCTTCTGGAGAGTTTGCCCAAGGGCATGAGCCTCGAAAATGTAGCGACGGCCATGCTCGGCGTCCCCGGCGTTTGCGAAGTGCACGACGTTCATATCTGGTCGCTCGGCTCGCAGTCGCGCGCTCTTTCCTGCCATGTGAGAATCCTGGATATGCCGACTTCAGAAAGCGAAATCATTTGCCACCAGCTCAATGAGGTGGTGTCCCGCCAATTTGGCATCACCCACACCACTATCCAGTTCGAGCATACCCACGCGCCTGGCGATTTCCACCGCTATATGCCCGAGCCAGCCGCCAAAAAAGCCCAATAGGAAAAAACTAATTCTTCCCCTTGACTATTGACAGGAAAACGGCTATTCATACCTGTCGATAATTGAGAGGAGCAACGATGGGCAAACCAACCGATTTGGTCCAAGGCACGCTGGACCTTCTGATCCTCAAGACCCTGGCTCTGGAACCCATGCACGGCTGGGGCATCGCCCAGCGCATCCGGCAGGTGTCCAGGGAAGTGCTGCAGGTGAACCAAGGGGCGCTGTATCCCGCGCTCCATCGCCTGGAGCAAAGCGGATGGATCAAAGCGAAGTGGGGTGAGTCGGACAACAATCGCCGGGCGAAGTTCTATTCGCTAACCACGGCGGGGCGCAAGTATTTGGAGCAAGAGCGGGCCAACTGGGAGAGGCTCTCCGTGGCCATTGGACTGGTTTTGGAAACGTCGTGATTGGGAATCAGTAGGTCAGTTCGTCTGTCGGTCAGTATGCCAGTAAGGGCCCCAACTGAAGTACTGACCAACTAAAATACAGAGAAACCTCGCTTATGCGCTGGCTACACAAATTGCCGTTGCGAATGCGCTCACTGTTCCGCAAGAACCGCGTCGAACAAGAGCTTTCTGACGAACTGCGCTATCACCTGGAAGAGCTGGCCCACGAAAACGTTCTAGTCGGGATGACCCTGGAGGAGGCTCGATACGCGGCCCTGCGCGAAATGGGCGGAGAAGATCAAATCAAAGAGGAGTGCCGTGATATGCGAAGAGTCAATTACGTTGAGAATGCGGTGCAGGATTTCCGCTATGGTCTTCGCCAGTTCCGCCGCAATCAGGGTTTTACCACGGTCGCGATACTCACGCTAGCGCTGGGCATTGGAGCGAATACGGCTATCTTCAGCGTGGTAAACGCAGTGGTGCTGCGGCCGCTTCCTTATTCTCAAAGCGACCGGCTGGTGTGGATCTCCAAGGTGATTCCCGCGCTCAACGCCGAACTCGCCGCCTCGGGGGACTACTTCGATTGGCGCGACCAGAACAAGACCCTGGAGCGGGTGACGGCATACGACCCGGCGGTCAGTTTCAACCTCACCGGCCGCGGCACACCAGCTCGCATCCACGCCGCGGGGGTGAGTGCGAACTTTTTCCAAACCCTCGGCGTCGATCCCCAGCTTGGCCGAAGCTTCACCCACGAGGAAGACCAGCCCAACGGCCCCAATACCGTGGTCCTGATGCAGGCTTTCTGGCAGCAATACTTCGGCTCCGATCCTCAGGTCCTCGGCAAGACCGTCACACTCAACAGTGCGCCGTACACCGTGGTGGGCGTGATGCCGGCAAGCTTCCCTTTCCCGGGAGATGCCGAGATTCAGATGCTAGTCCCTCTTCAATTGAATGAGACCGGCGAGCGAATGCGTGAGGGGGCTGCGGCGCCCAGGTTGCTGCGCATCGTTGGTCTGATCAAGCCGGACGTCACCATTGCACGCGCCCAGGCTGATCTTGATGCCATCCGGAAGCGTGCCGAAGCTTCCCAGATGAATAATGGTGGGCCGGGCCCTGACTCGGGATCTGGGCCGGGCCCCGCGCCGGGTGGTCCCTCGGACCCCCAGCTTAAAGTGGTCACTCTGGAAGAACATTTGGCGGGAAACCTGCGGCCCACCATGCTCACTTTGCTTGGGGCAGTCGGTCTGGTCCTTCTTATCGCTTGCGCGAATGTGGCCAATCTAATGCTCACGCGCGCTTCCACACGCACACGAGAAGTTGCGTTGCGGGCGGTGTTGGGCGCAGGGCGCTGGCGGCTGGTGCGCCAACTGCTCTCGGAGAGCTTAATCCTGGCGCTGGCAGGCGGCGTAGCCGGATTGCTGCTCGCAGCCTGGGGCGTCAAACTGATGACGCGCTTGATCCCGGCAAGTGTGGGCGGTGAAATTCTGAATGTCTCTCCGGTCAGGCTGGATTCTTCGGTCCTGCTTTTTACGCTGGGGATAACTGTCCTTACCGGAATTCTGTTTGGGCTTGCCCCGGCCATCGCGGCTACGCGACTGAATCTTTCGGAAAAGCTGAAGGAGGGAACCCCCGGCACCGGCGCGCGCAGAGGATTGCTCCGCGGAGCGTTGGCTGTGGCGGAACTCTCTCTCGCATTGATCCTGCTGATCGGCGCCGGGTTGCTGATCAAAAGTTTTTACCGCGTACTCTCAATCGATCCCGGATTCAACACCGAGCACGTGCTGACCATGACCCTCAGCCTGAACGATTCACGCTATCCCCAGCCGAACCAAAAGCGCGCGTTCTTTTTGGAAGTTCTTAGGCGAGTGGAATCGTTGCCGGGAGTGCGGTCGGCCGCGTTCATTGATTCCCTCCCCCTCAGGCCTTATCTGGACAAATTATTTATCGTGCAACGTGCAGCAGAATCCGGGGCCGCCTCAGATAAGGGCATGACGTTGTCACGACTGATTGTGAGCCCGGCTTATTTCTCCACCCTCGGCATCCGTGTGTTAAAGGGCCGCACTTTCACCGATGCGGATGACGAGCAGGCGCCAAAAGTGGCCGTAATCAATGAAGCCCTGGCCCGCCACATGTGGCCCGGCGAAAATCCGATAGGCCGGCAGCTTCCATTGATACTCGACGGAATCAAGGTAGTAGGGGTGGTGGCCGACACGCGCCACGAGGGACTGAGCGCCGATGTGGAATCCGAAGTCTACGTCCCTCTCCTCCAGCAAGAAGAGAGGAGGATTCTTGGCATGCAGCTTGCGGTTCGGACCGCCGCCGATCCCGTCGGCATGGTTTCCGCCGTGCGCACTCAAATCGCGACCATCGATCCCGAGGAACCCATTTACAACGTCACCACTCTTGAACAGAGCCTGTCGGATTCGATCTCCCCGCGACGGTTCAACATGTTAATGCTGGGAATTTTCGCCGGCATCGCGCTCGCTCTGGCCAGCGTGGGGATTTACGGCGTGATGGCGTTTTCCGTGACCCAGCGGACCCGGGAAATTGGCATTCGGTTGGCCCTCGGCGCCGAACAGCGTGACGTGCTGGGCCTGATGGCTCGCCGGAGTCTGGGGCTCACGCTTGCCGGCGTTGCTTTCGGTCTGGCCGGCGCATGGGGACTCACTCGATTTCTGTCGAGTTTTCTCTATGGCGTTCAGCCTACGGATCTCGCCACCTTTGTGGTGGTCCCGTTGGCACTCGTCGGCGTGTCGTTACTAGCCTGCTATATCCCGGCACGGCGCGCGACTAAAGTCGATCCCATGGTCGCTCTGAGGTACGAGTGAAAACATTGGGTGATTGGGTCATCGGGCGATTGAGCCGTTGAAAGTAAGTCTGGTAGTAAGTAAGTCAGGATATCAGCAAGAGTTTCAACAGACGAACTGACAAGCTGAAATACTGAGAGACTTTAGTTATGCGTTGGCCACACAAATTCCCGCTGCGATTGCGCTCGCTGTTCCACAAGAAACACGTCGAGCAGGAGCTTTCTGACGAGCTTCGCTTTCACCTGGAAGAGCTGATTCACGAAAACGTTTTAATCGGAATGGACACGGAGGAAGCCCGTTACGCCGCCCTGCGTGAGCTCGGCGGGGAAGATCAAATCAAAGAGGAGTGCCGCGATATGCGACGAGTGAACTACATCGAAAACTTTCTGCAAGATGTCCGGTACGGTCTCCGCCAGTTGCGCCGCAATCCGGGCTTCACGGCAGTCGCTGTACTGACGCTTGCTCTTGGGATTGGCGCCAACACCGCCATATTCAGTGTGGTGAACGCGGTGGTCCTACGGCCGCTGCCTTATCCCCAAAGCGACCGGCTGGTATGGATCGCCGAGGTGATCCCCTCGCTCAACGCGGAACTCGCCGGCGGGGCGGACTACCTCGACTGGCGTGACCAGAACAAGACCGTGGAGCGCATGACGGCCTACGACCCGTCTGCTAGCTTCAATCTGACAGGCCGCGGCACTCCCGCTCGGATTCACGCGGCGCAGGTGAGCGCGAACTTTTTCCAGACCATTGGCGTCGATCCCCAGGTTGGCCGAGGATTCACCTCTGAGGAAGATCAGCCCCACGGGCCGAACACTGTGATCCTGATGCAACCCTTTTGGCAGCAGTACTTCGGCTCCGATCCCCAGGTTCTGGGCAAGACGGTCACTCTAAACAGCGCGCCGTATACGGTGGTGGGCGTGATGCCGGCGAGCTTCCGCTTTCCGGGGGATACTGAGATTCAGATGCTCGTCCCGTTGCAACTGAATGAGACCAGCGAGAGGCTGCGTGTGATGAACAGGTTGGTGCGCATCATCGGTCTGATGAAGCCGGGCGTCACAATCGCGCGCGCCCAGTCTGACCTTGATGCCATCCGAAAGCGCGCGCAACCTCCACAAATGGATTCTGGTGGGCCGGGCCCTGCCTCGGGACCTGGGCCTGTGCCCGCGCCCGGTGGAGGCTCCATGATCCGCGTGACCACATCCAGCGCCGTGCACCCGCCAGGGGGTGGGGGCGGTCCGGTGCCGACGGCCACGGGTGACGGCGCAGTTGCCGACAATGGTCCAGAAGTGGTGCGTCGCTCCGCGAACGGCGCACCGGGCCGAGACGAGGTGGTACAAGTGGCTCCAGGCGCGGCTGCGAATTCGGGCGGCCCCAGGGTCCCACCTGGCTCTCCGGCGCCGGGCGGTGGACGGCAACAGGTGATCCGCCTGAACGGTCCCGCGGACACTCAACTTAAAGTCATCACACTGGAAGAACATTTGGCAGGGAATCTGCGGCCTGCCATGCTCACCTTACTTGGAGTGGTCGGGCTGGTGCTACTAATCGCCTGCGCCAACGTGGCCAACCTGATGCTCACGCGCGCCTCTGCGCGCACCCGGGAGGTGGCTGTGCGTGCTGTACTTGGCGCGGGGCGCTGGCGCCTGGTGCGCCAGTTGCTTTCTGAGAGCCTGGTATTGGCGCTGGCTGGCGGCGTGGCAGGACTTTTGATCGCGGCCTGGGGCGTGCGCGTGATGACGCGTCTTATGCCGGCAAGTTTGGGCGCCGCAATACTGAACGTGGCGCCGGTCAGGCTGGACGCGCAAGTGCTTCTCTTTACCCTGGCCGTGTCAGTAGTCACCGGCGTCCTGTTTGGATTGGTTCCTGCACTGGCGGCCACACGCCTGAATCTTTCAGAGAAGTTGAAAGAGGGATCTCCGGGGACCGGAGCGCGCAGCGGCTTGCTGCGGGGAGCGCTGGCAGTGTCGGAAATCTCGCTTGCGTTAATCCTACTGATCGGCGCCGGGTTGCTGATCAAAAGCTTTTACCGCGTGCTCTCGGTCGATCCCGGATTTACCACCGAGCACATCCTCACCATGAGCCTCAGTCTGACGGATTCGCGGTATCCTCAGCCGAACCAAAAACGTGCCTTCTATTCAGAAGTGCTGCGGCGGGTTGAGACTCTGCCGGGGGTGCGATCCGCAACGTTCGTGGATTCCCTGCCGCTCAGTCCCTATACCGCGAAGATGATGATCCGCACGGCGACGGCCAGCGAGTCGGGTACGGTATCGGATGTCACCCTGATGATGTCCCGCCTGACGGTGAGCCCGGCTTACTTCTACACTCTTGGCATCCGCCTGTTGAAGGGCCGCACTTTCACCGACGCGGACGATGAGCAAGCGCCGAAAGTGGCCGTGGTGAATGAAACCCTGGCCCGCCACATGTGGCCTAACGACGATCCGGTGGGAAAGCAACTCCCGCTGATGGGCGACGGCATCACGGTGGTGGGCGTGGTGGGCGATACCCGTCACGAGGGACTGAGCGCCGATGTGCAATCCGAAATTTATGTACCCCTCCTCCAACAGGGGGTCCCATCCATGCAGCTTGCCGTGCGGACGGCCGCCGACCCGGTCAGCATGATTTCCGCGGTGCGCACCCAGATTGCCGATGTTGATCCGGAGGAGCCCATTTACAACGTCTCGACGCTCGAACAAACCCTCTCGGATTCCGTGGCTCCGCGACGCTTCAACATGCTCCTGCTCGGAATCTTCGCCGGCATTGCGCTCGCCCTTTCCACGGTGGGGATCTACGGCGTCATGGCCTTTTCAGTCACCCAGCGGACGCGGGAAATCGGCATTCGCATGGCGCTTGGCGCCGAACAGCGTGATGTGCTCGAGCTGATGGCACGCCAGGCTCTGGGCGTGACCCTGGCCGGCATCGTATTCGGCGTGGCGGGCGCCTGGGCGCTCACGCGGTTCCTCACCAGCTTTCTTTATGGCGTTCAGCCCACTGACCTCGCCACCTTTGTGGTGGTTCCGTTGGCGCTCGTCGGCGTGTCGCTGCTGGCGTGCTATATCCCGGCACGACGGGCGACCAAGGTTGATCCCATGGAGGCCCTGCGATACGAATGAGGGATTGAGCTTTTGAGGCGATTTTGCCTGGTTGCAGGTAGAGAGAGCTAAGGCGTGATCTTTTCCAACCCGTCGAGGTACGGGCGCAGAGCTTCGGGGATGATGACGGAACCGTCGGCTTGCTGGTAGTTTTCGATGATAGCGACCCAAGTGCGCCCGACAGCGAGCCCGCTGCCGTTTAAGGTGTGGAGGAATTCGGTCTTGCCTTGTTGACTACGCCGGAAGCGAAGGTTGGCGCGCCGTGCCTGAAACGCTTCAAAATTCGAGCATGAAGAAATTTCCTTGTACTCGTGCGCTGAGGGCAGCCACACTTCCAGGTCGTAGGTCTTGGCGGAGCTGAATCCGAGATCACCGGTGCAAAGGGCCACCGCCCTGTAGGGCAATCCCAGGCGCTGCAAGATCATTTCCGCGTCGTGGGTGAGTGCTTCAAGTTCGTCGTAGGAATTTTCCGGCAGTGCGAACTTCACCAGCTCGACTTTCTGGAACTGGTGCTGGCGGATAATTCCTCGCGTATCCTTGCCATAAGAGCCGGCCTCGCTGCGGAAGCACGCCGTCCACGCGCAGTGTTTGACGGGCAACTGCGAAGCCTCCAGCACCTCGTCGCGATAGAGGTTGGTGACGGGAACTTCCGCGGTGGGAATCAACCAGTAGTCGGTGCCTTCAAGCTTGAAAAGGTCGCCGGCAAACTTGGGCAGTTGCCCGGTGCCATAGAGGCTGGCGGAATTTACCATGAAGGGCGGCAAGATTTCCGTGTACCCGTGCTCGCGGGTGTGGATGTCGAGCATGAAGTTGGCCAGCGCGCGTTCGAGCCTGGCGCCGATGCCTTTGTAAACCGCAAACCGCGCTCCTGCAATTTTGGCCGCGCGTTCGAAATCCAGAATGCCGAGGCGCGGGCCGAGGTCCCAATGCGCCTGGGGCGTAAAATCGAATTCCCGCGGATTGCCCCAACGCCGGATTTCCTGATTGTCCAGAGCGCGCCGCCCGATGGGCACGCTCGCATGCGGCACGTTGGGCAGGCCGGCGAGCAACTCCCGCATCTCTTTTTCCGAGCTCTCGGCTTTCTTGTCGAGGCTTTCAATCTCTTCTTTCAGGATTTTCATTTCCGCGATGCGCCCAGAGGCGTCGTGCTTCCGTTTCATCAGGCCGGCAATTTCATCCGAGACTTTGTTGCGGCGGGCCTTCCTTTGTTCAGCTTCAGCGAGGGCCGCGCGGCGGGTGGCGTCCAGAGACTCAAAGTCCCTCATGCCGTCCGCAAATCCGCGATCGCCCATCTTGCGCTTGACCAGCTCCAGGTTGTCGCGAACGAAATTCAGGTCGAGCATGGAATTCCCTCGTCAGCCACGACGACGTGCAATATGCGTATGAGAAGGCACTCATCAATCTAAACGACGCGGCCAAAGCTGTCAATTTCAGGCAGCGATTCATTTCGATGTAGGGCCACCCTTCAGGGTGGCCAATGCCTGGCTAAAGCCCGGCGCTACAAAACCTAAATGCTCCACCACCCAAATTCTTGACGCAGCAGCTTGGCGCAGCTGAAGAGCGGCCCCGGGGTCAGGGCCGCTTCCGGCTATTGTTTGGTATCCATCGGGTGCGTGGTCTTCTCGAAAAATTCTTTCTGTAGCCGCAGACTTTCGTCGTCGGCTTTGACGGCGTGAATTGATTCCGCAATTTGGTTCACCCAAGCCTTCATGTCAAACTCGCCCAAATCTTTTGTGGCCAGCGCGCCTTCGCCGGCGTAGTGGTCGGGGAATTTGGCGTACCACCAGATGCCGGTATAAAGATTCCCCGGCAGGTGCAAGCGGGCGCGGTCGGCGCCGGACTCATCCTTGGTGCGGTCCATGTGCACCAGATCGGGCCGCGAGATCATGGTGTGCGCGGTCTCGGACTCTCCGGCGTGGCTGTCCACTTTATCCTGAACCTCAGGACGCCCGGGCACACCCCCGCGGTTCTGATAGATATAGACCACGTAATTGTGCGGGCTGGCCAATTGCGTCTGGGCGAAGTAAGGAAGCAGGCTGTTGTTCCCTCCGTGCCCGTTCACGATCACGATTTTCTGGCACCCGTTGCGCGCCATCTCGTCTGTGGTCTCTTGAAGGAGCTCCATCTGCAAGTGAGCGCTGTAAGCCACGGTGCCCGGCTCCTGCCTGGCCTCAAAAATCTGGCCGAAATAGTATTCCGGAAACACGACGGCAAACTCCTGTTCGGCCGCGTGCACAGACGCGTATCGCACGTTGATTAAATCGGTGCCCAGCGGAAGGTGCGGCCCATGCTTTTCAATGATGCCGAAGGGCAGCAGACAGACCCCCTGCGCCTTGTGGATGGCGCCGATGAAGTCTCCGGCGGTCAGTTCTTCCCACTTGACTGTGGGCGATTGGGCCCGAGCCGATCCTGTGGCGACTAGTGAAAGCGTGAGAATCAGGGACAAGCGCGCTGTTGCTTGCAACATGCTGGTGATACCTCCTTTTGGTCAGGGCACAGCAAAATCTCCACACAAATGCCACATCGATTCTCTGTATCCCCTGTGGCGAGACATCTAAAATATTTGGGTGACAGAGAATGTGCCGGAGTGTGGCGACTAGCCTCAGTTATTCCACGTCCTCCGACTCAGCCTCCGGCTGCGCTTTCTGC
Organism: Terriglobia bacterium; assembly: GCA_041481635.1. GTDB lineage: Bacteria > Acidobacteriota > Terriglobia > UBA7540 > UBA7540 > DASYXZ01. Next base: position 14,781 of record JBGPCF010000024.1, read on the forward strand.
TCGAGTTTAATTTCGGGCAGATTGGCGCCACGCAGCTTTTGGTTGAGCGCCGGAAGATCAGTCTTTTTGATGGCATCCCACTGTTTGCTGACGGTCACGAAGTCGCTCATGAGTTCGGCTACGACCGATACCTGGGACGTAGTGGGTCCGGCGTCCACGCTTCCCACGGCGCCGTAGAGCGCTCCCGCGGCAGCAGCCACGCGACCCAAAGTGGGCGTCGGTGATATAGGGCTGAAGAAACCTGCGCGCTCGCCCAGCGCTGCCGCCACCTTCTTATCCATTGCGGTGACAGCCTCTGCCACACCGCCGCTCGCCTGTCCGGTGAGCTTTTGCAATTGTTCCTGGGCCGAGCGCGCCTGTGCACTCGCGTCGTAGGTCGCGTTGATAATGGTTTCGAGCTGCCTCTCCAGCGTGAATTGCCGCACAAGCTCAGCCGGCGTCACTTTCACGCGCGGATCCATTTTGATGGTCAGTGGCGCGGTCGAGGTGTGACCGTTCGCAGTGAGCCGCACGGTATACTGGCCGGGCAGAGCGGTGGGACCCATCGGCTCGCTTGGTGTGTCGTGCGGAATGGCCGAGATGGGATAGCCGTGCCGGTCGGATTCCGGCGCAGGATATCGCAGGTCCCACACCCAGCGGTGCATGCCCGCATCAGCCGAGAGAGTCTTCGGCTGGCGAACCCAATAAAAAGGAACGGCCAGCGTCTTCATGAGTTCGGATTCGATGAATTCAGGTTTGTCCGCGCTCGAATAGCGGCGCACCAGTTTGCCACTAGCGTCCAGGATTTCCAGCTTGACCTCGCCAGAAGCTGGTGAGCCGAGGAAATAGTCAAGCACCGCGCCGTCTGGCGGGTTCTGGGCCGCCGGCTCGTCGGGCGGGAGGGGCGTGTCCGTATTCGTATTGCGGCGCATCCGATACGCTGCCGCGGGCTTGAACAAAGTCGCGTCAGATTTCGCAACGGTCTGGTTGATCTGCCGCAGCGGAGTGATGTCGTCCAGGATCCAGAACGAGCGCCCGTGGGTTGCGACAATCAAGTCGCTATCATGAATCCACAAGTCGCGGATCGAAGTGTGGGGCAGATTCAATTGCAGCGACTGCCAGTGGTCGCCGTCGTCAAACGAAACCCACACAGCGGTTTCAGTGCCGGCAAACAACATGCCCTTGCGCACCGGATCTTCGCGCACCGTATCCACCGGGGAATTGTCGGGGAGGCCGTTGGTAATCAGCCGCCAGGAGTCGCCGCCATCGTGGGTTCGATAGATGTAAGGGTGAAGGTCATTGATGCGGAAGGCGCTCACGGAAACGTAGGCGGTTTGATCGTCGAAGTGCGATGAGGAAATCTGCGTCACTTTGCTCCAAGGGATCAGGTCCGGTGGAGAAATGTTTTTCCAATTTTTGCCGTCGTCGCGCGTGATCCAAACCAAGCCTTCGTCCGTCCCTGCCCAAATCGTGTTCAGGGTTTTGAAGGACGGGCTGAGCGCGTAAATTACGCCGCGCTGTTTGTCGGCATTCTTATCGTTGGCGGCCATCTGCCCCAGGCTCGAGGGAATTCCCGGGTGTGCGCGCGTGAGGTCCGGGCTGATCGCCTGCCAAGACTCCCCGCCATTCACTGTCTTGAAAAGCACGTTGGAGGCGTAATAGAGGACGTGCGAGTCGACGGGAGAAAACATGGTGGGCTCGGTTCGGTCGGTGCGATATTTTTCGCTGCGCACCGGAATCGGCGTCACGTTCTGCACTTGTCCGGTGGTCCAATTGAATTTTGAAACCTCGCTCCGGCCGCCGCCGTATACGATCTCCGGATGCAGCGGGTCAGGCGCCACGTAGCCATACTCAATCACGCCTACGGGATGAAATTCCCGGAAAGTAATTGCACCGTTGTTGCCGCGACTGGCCACTCCGGCCGAGCCGCTCTCCTGCTGCGCCCCATAGACCCAATACGGGAAGCGGTTGTCCGTGATGACGTGGTAAAACTGCGCGGTCGGCTGGTTGTACCAGGAACTCCATGTGGCCCCGCCGTTCACGCTCACGATGGCGCCCTGATCGCTCACCAGCAAAATAATTCCGGGATAATTTGGGCTGAGCCAGATGTTCTGGTAATCGTCGCCACCCGGAGCGCCACGAAAACCAGTCCAAGTCTTGCCACCGTCCACCGATTTCCATGTCACCGTACTCGTGGTGTAAAGAATGTTAGGATTTCGCGGGTCCACTTTGGGGATGGGCAAATCACCGCCGCCAATGCGCAGCGAGGGCCGGCGGTCTTCGGTTGTGCGAAACCAGTTCTCCCCCATGTTGTCCGAACGATAAATGCCCAACTCCTTGGTTGAGGCGACCGCGGCGTAGAGGCGGTTCGGCTCGCTGGGCGCGATGGCCACGTTCACCTGCACCAGACCTTCCGGCAGACCATTGGTGAGCTGGCGCCAGGTCTCGCCGCCGTCGGTGGATTTGAAGAGGCCACTGTTCGGGCCGGAGTATTCGTTGCCGTCTTCCCACGGGCCCAGGCGCGACTCCCACATCCCGGCATACAGCACGTTTGAGTTTGTCGGGTCCATTTCGATGTCAGACCCACCTGTGTTTTCGTTTTTGTAGAGGATTTTTTGCCAGGTCGCACCGCCGTCCGTGGAGCGAAAGATGCCGCGCTCTGCGTTGGGGCCGTAAGGATGGCCAAGCACCGCGGCAAACAACCGGTTGGGATCGTGCGGGTCGATCACGAGCGAAGGAATCTGCTGACCGTCGCGCAGGCCGAGGTGCATCCAAGTCTTGCCGGCGTCGGTGGATTTGTAAATCCCGTCACCCACTGAGAGGTCGGGACGGCGCAGACCTTCGCCGCTCGCAACGTAAATAACGTTGGGATCGGAGGGCGCGACGGCGATGGCGCCAATCGATTGAGTGGGTTGGTCGTCAAAGATGGGCAACCACGTCCGGCCGAAATCAGTAGATTTCCAAACGCCGCCGTTCACCTGGCCAATATAGAAAACGTTAGGTTGGCGAGGCACGCCCGTGGCGGCGCGCGTTCGCCCACCGCGGAGCGGGCCAATCATCCGCCAGCGCATTTCCTGATAGAGCGACGGGGAAAATTGTTGCGCGCTCAGCGCGCTCCCCCACGAAAGTACAGCGGCAAAAACAAACACCATGCACCTGAAAGATTTTGATGAAATCACGTCGAACCCCCTCTTCAAGATGACAGGCAGCGTGACAGAGCATAAATCAATCGCGCTGCGCCGGACAAAATTTATTCCTCGGCGCCGGTGCGAGCCCCGGAGATGAGGGTGCGCCTAATTTCAGCTGCGCGTTGGCGGGTGCTTACGCTCTTGCAGTGTTTTTCTGGTACTGCTCCATGCACTCGCGCGAGCAGAAATGGAGGGTTTGGTTTCCTTCGACCAGTTGCTGGGAAAGCTCTGTGGAGACGAACATGCCGCACACCGGGTCGCGTGCTGTTTGGCCTGTTTTTACAGCCTCACTGCTTCGTCTCGGCGCGCTGCGCGCGTTTCCGCCCGCAGTCTGCGTTGTCCCGAAAACTGACTTCAGGATCCACGCCAGCAGCCGGCCGACAATGACTACGATGACCAAGTCGAATAGGTAAGCGAGCAATCGCAGCATGGTCTATGGAATTCCTTCACGCCAGAGGCGGGACGTCATTATCTTAACGCGTGGGCGAGGATCCGGAAGCGGAACTGTCCGCGCCATTCACCTTATCCTTCAAGCCCTCGAGACCCGGGTAATTGGGATTCCGCTTATGCAATTTGTCCCACATGGCGCGCGCAGCGGCGAGGTTGTGAGTCCCCTCCAGATTCACGATGATGGTGTTAAACATGGTGGGTTCGTGGTTGGGATCGACGCGGAGGGATTCCTCATAAGCCTTCAGCGCATCCTCCGGCCGGCCGAGGTTAAAGTAGACCGTGCCCAGGTCGGTGCGCGCGTTCACGTTCTTGGGGTCCAGAGCCAGCGCTTTTTGGTACCAATCGGCAGCGCGATCGTATTGCTTCTGATCATAATAAAGGTTGGCGAGTTCGAGGGGCGGTTGGGGGTCCTGGGGATTCTGCTTCGCCTGGGTTTCCAGCGCATTGACCCTGGTTGCCACTTCGAGTGGCGGATGACCGGGAGGAAGTTGTCTGCCTGCGGTTGCGCCCGCCGGCGCGCCTGTGGCGGCCTCAGGGACACCTGGGGTAGCGGCGCTGGTGGCTACCATCTTTTCCGGAGAATTCCAGTTGAATTCCGCTTCCGTAATGTAGCCAATAAAAAAGCCAACGACCAGAAATACGATGGCCGTAATGATCGTTTCTTTTTTCACGCGGTTTCCTTATCCAATCAGTCGTTCTAAAAAAGTCTATAGCACCGTAATGGGAGCGTCAAGCAAGCGATGCTGGCACTTTTCCTGCTGTTTCTGCATAATCGGTACCACACTGGAATACCGTGGAGGTGAATATGAAGCTCACGCGCGCTCTGGGCCTGTTGGTTTGCCTTTTGGGACCGCTGGCTGCCTATTCGGACGAGGCGCCGGACGCCGAACTCAAGATCTCGGCAGTGGCGGCGTTCAAAAATGGGCTGGCGTTCGTCGTGAAGCACGGCGACGTGCGGCTGGAAGATGGAGCAGGGCGGATCGCTCCAATCCCGAATGCGACGCTCGGGTCACTGTGGATCACTCCCAATGACGCCGGGGCATCACTCGACGAGGTTGTCGCGTACCGATACAAAGTTCCGATGCAACAGAATCTCACGGCGTTGGCGGACGTGTTGATGGCGAATGCCGGGAAAGTGGTGACTGTGGGGTACAGCCAACAGAAAGAATATCGCGAGTACACGGGAGAGATCGTCGGATTGCGCGAGGAGGAGCACTCCCCGCCAGACCCCGTGCCAGCGCGTCCGACTGAATACAGCTATTCCGCTGCGAATGCCGGAGCGGCCTCGCCCCAGCGAGTTGCTCCGGAGTTCCTGCTTTTGAAGTCGGATGGCAAGTTGCTGGCACTGTACTTCCGCGCCATCACGCAAGTGACGCTGCCAGCGGACTCGGCGCTGCGGTCAAAGCGAGAGGAAGAGCGGAAGGCCCTCCGATTCAAGGTGCGGGGAGCAAGCGGACACGCCAGCCTTACGATGGGGTACTTGGAAAACGGACTGGGGTGGACGCCATCGTACCTGGTGTCGCTCAACGACGAAAAGGACGCGCAGATCACCATGCAAGCGGTGCTCGTGGACGACGCAGAGGACTTGAAGGCTGCGGACGTTTTCTTTGTGGTCGGTGTGCCGAATTTTGCCTACGCGCACATTCCATCACCCATGGCATTACAGCAGACGCTGCTGGAATTTATGCAGGCTGCGAATCGAAGGGATACCTCCGGCAGGGCGGACGGCCGTTACTCGAATGCGATCATGGGGCAGATGGCGGTGAACGCAGTCTCCGACGAAATGTCGCCTTCACCCAGCTTCGCCACCGCATTCGAGGAGTTGACCGGAGCGCCGGAGGAGGATCTTTTTCTCTACACGCGCAGCGCCGTGACGCTGGCACGAGGCGAACGTGCGACATACAACGTGTTTTCGGACAGCGTGACCTGTGAGCACATATACCAATGGGAAGTGCAGGACCAGCCGCGGGTGGACGGTTTTGGAAACGTGCAGAATAATCAGAATTCGGGAACGCCAGACAGCGTTGAGAAAAACAACATTTGGCACGCGCTGCGGGTGAAGAATACCACCAAGTTTCCCTGGACAAGTGCGCCGGCCATGGTGATATCAGGGACCAAGCCGGTGTCGCAGGATACCCTGCCCTATACGCCGAAGGGCGCTGTGTCAAGCCTGAAACTGACGATTGCCACGGACCTCCGCGCGAGCCACGAGGAGCAAGAGGTGGACCGCCAGCGCAACGTGGAGCGGCGACGCGGGTATACGTACGATCAGGTGACGGTCGAGGGAACTCTGAAGATTAAAAACTACAAGGGCAAGGATGTGCGGCTCAGCATCGAAAAGACACTGCGGGGAAGCGTGGAATCGCAGACCGACAATGGTAAGGCGGAGAAGTTGGGAGAAGCGATCTCAGTGGACAACCCGATGTCGCGAATGACGTGGGAAATCACGCTGAAGGCGGGAGAAGAGAGAAAGATCACTTACAAGTACAAGGTATGGCTGCGAGTCTAGAGTCCAAATTTCTGGTAAATAGTCATGCTCAACCCGGTCGGTGGAACTGGGGAGGCCTACTGACCCTTGATTAACTCTTTCGGGGATTCGACAATGCCGCGTCCCATAAGCGAGGCTCTTATGACATTCAGAGCGATGAACTTTTTTAAAACCAGCCGAGGGTGGTTGACGGCTGGAGTAGTCCTGTTGGCTATCTCCTCGGCCTTTGCGGCTGAAAATTATGAGGTCAAGGTGGAGCGCGGGATCGCGGCGAAAATGCGCGATGGAGTTACACTACGAGCTGATGTCTATCGCCCCAAAGCCGACGGAAAATTTCCTGTGCTTCTCCAGCGGACGCCGTACAACAAGGCGGGCGAGGTCGAGTTTGGCTTTAGGGCTGCCGCGCGCGGTTACGTGGTGATCATTCAGGACGTGCGCGGGCGATACACCTCCGATGGGGACTGGTACACCTTCAAGAACGAATCGCGCGATGGCTACGACAGCGTGGAGTGGGCTGCCGCGCTGCCTTACTCCAATGGGAAGGTGGGAATGTTCGGCGGTTCTTATGTGGGCGCGACGCAGATGCTCACCGCCATCGCGTCGCCGCCCCACCTCGCCGGAATTTTCCCCGTGGTGACGGCCAGCAATTATCACGACGGTTGGACTTACCAAGGTGGCGCGTTTGAGCAATGGTTCAATCAATCATGGACCTCAGGGCTCGCTCAGGACACTCTCAATCGCCAGGTCCAGAGGAACACGAACGCGCTGGGCGGCATGGAAAAACTTCCGCTCACCCATTACCCGCTTTTCAACGATGGAGCGGCGGATGACGGGCTCTCCATACTCGCGCCGTATTTTCTCGACTGGCTCGCGCATCCCAGCTATGACGATTACTGGAAATCATTGTCCATCGAGGATCACCACGACAAGGTGATGGTGCCGGTGTACAACGTGGCGGCATGGTACGACATTTTTCTGGGCGGGTCGCTGCGCAATTATACCGGCATCAAGGCGCACGGAGGCAGCGAGGCGGCTCGCCAGGGCCAGCGCCTGCTGGTGATGATTGGCGGGCACGCGGGCGGCGGTCGCAAAATCGGCGAAGTGGATTTCGGCCCGCAAGCAGAGTTCAGTGAAGACGACATCATGCTGCGCTGGTACGACCAAGTTTTGAAGGGGCTCGACAATGGCGTGGAGCGCGAGAAGCCGGTAAAGATTTTTGTAATGGGTAAGAACGTTTGGCGCGAAGAGGACGATTGGCCGCTTGCCCGCGCTCAGAGCACGCGCTACTACCTTCATTCGAGTGGAAAAGCAAACGGGCTGAATGGCGAAGGCACGCTGAGCACCACGGCTCCGCAGGCCGAGGCCGAAGACCATTTCGTTTACAATCCCGCCGAGCCGGTGCAGACCATCGGCGGGCCGCTTTGCTGCGACGGCGGTCACCTGGCGCCCGGGCCGCGCGACCAGCGTCCGGTGGAATCGCGCGGGGACGTCCTGATTTACACCACGCCCGAGTTCACCAAGGATCTTGAAGTCACGGGCCCGGTCAGCCTGGAGCTCTACGCGAGTTCCACCGCCGTGGACACGGACTTCACCGCCAAGCTCGTGGACGTCTGGCCCAATGGGTTTGCGCAGAATTTGACCGAGGGCATTGTGCGCGCGCGCTACCGCAATTCCCAGGAGAAGCCCGAGTTGCTGCAGCCCGGCGAGACCTACAAATTCACCATGGATCTCTGGGCCACCAGCAACGTTTTCCTCAGCGGACACTCCCTGCGACTGGAGATTTCCAGCTCCAATTTTCCGCGGTTCGATCGCAATTTGAACACCGGCGAGGAACAGGGACGCGCGACGCGTATGGTGAAGGCGGCCAACACTATCCTGCATGACGCCAAGCATCCCTCGGCGTTGATCCTGCCGGTAGTGCTGCAGTGAGGGTCTGCGGCTCGCGAAAATGCTGGATTAAATTCATTCGCGATAAAAATGGAAAAGGCCTCAAAGGCATTTCTGTGAATCGACTTCGGTTACCGTCAATTCTCCTCATCTTCATTCTTGGCGCGATGGCCATCGTCTCTCCTTCCGCCCTTTCTCGCGACCCTAGCGAGGTGCTGGCCATTATGGGCGCGAAAGCTTACCCGACCCCCTCCTCGGAGGCCATCGAGAACAGCGCCGTGCTGGTGGTGAACGGAAAGATCGTGGACATCGGCGAGCGGGGCAAGATTCGGGTGCCGAAAAACGCCAAGGTGTTGGACGCCACAGGCCTCACCCTGGTCGCGGGCTTTTGGAATAGTCACGTTCACTTTACCGGGCCGCAATGGCAGGACGCCGCGCATCAGCCCGCAGGCAAACTCACAACCGAGCTTCAGCGTATGGTCTCAGGCTACGGCTTCACCACCGTCTTTGACATCGCATCGATCCTGGCCAACACCTCCGCGCTGAGAAAGCGGGTGGAAGCTGGAGAAGTTCTGGGCCCGCGAATATTCACCACGGGCGAGCCGATTTTCCCTCAAAGCGGCGTCCCGATTTATGTAAAGACGAATATTAGCGATGACCTATACGATTTCCTCAGGCATAGCGCCGAAGCGGACAGTCCTGAGCGGGCAATCGAATTCGTGGACCGCAGGATCAGCGGGGGCGTGGACGCCATCAAACTTTTTGCCGGGTCGTGGCTGGACGGTGACCAAACCATCGACATGCCGCTCGAGATTGTCAAAGCGGCGGCATCTGAATCCCATCGCAAAGGCAAACTGGTCTTCACCCACCCGCAAACGCGAGGCGGTTTGGAAAACGCCCTGAGCAGTGGTGTGGACATCCTGGCCCACACTGCACCTGGTACCGGCGAATGGGATGCTGCGCTCCTGACGAAGATGAAACTCGCCGGCGTTTCGCTGATTCCCACTCTGAAACTCTGGCACGTGGAAATGAAGCGCGGCAACGCGTCAACGGAAAGCACTGAAAGCTTTATCAACGCCGGCGTGGAACAGTTGCGTGCCTTCACAAGTACGGGAGGGCGCGTGCTGTTTGGCACCGACGTGGGATACATCGACGATTACGATACCACTGAGGAGTATGAATTGATGGCTCGGGCGGGACTGGGGTTTCGCGAGATTCTCACTTCGCTCACCACGGCGCCCGTCGCGCGCCTGGGCGTGTCGCGCCACCAGGGAAGGATCGCCCCCGGCTTGGACGCCGACCTGGTCCTTCTTCACGGCGACCCGGCCGCGGATGTGAAAGCATTCGCCCACGTTAAGTACACCTTTCGCGCGGGCAAGATCATTTTCCAGAAGCCTTAGGAACGCCAGGTTATTTTCGCCGAATAAGTGCGGCGAAATCTCCCAACTCTTTTTCATTCACGTCGGAGACCGCCCAGTAGGTCATGCCGCCACCCGCCCAATGAATCACGTGGTAGCCCTGGTGCGTGAGGGCTAGTTCGGAGGATTCCTCCATCGACGGCCACACAAACAAGTTGATGACATGTTTGGCGCGCTGGTAAACCAGGGCTGCCACGGGACGATTGTCCAGGTAGTCGAGCCGCCCACCCGTCAAAGGAAATCCCGCGCTTGACAGGTCTTTCACCGGAGGGGAGAAATCGAGCTTGCCGTCAAACCACGGTTTGACCGTGTGTTGGTCAGTGGAAGGAACGTCGGCAAGGTGGTTGGCCATTAGCGAGCGCACGTGGCTCGCGATCACTTCCTGCGCTAGCAAATTGTCGGATGTCGGCTCGCGCAGGATGTGCCCGAAGACTATGCCAAGCACCGCCGCCAGCAAGACGACCGCCGCCGCGCCTGCCCAACTCCAAGCGCCCCACCCCGGCCAAGTCCGCGAAGGCACGGCCGCCGGGATAGTCTGGCGCAAAGTTTGCTGGATATTCCGCCGCAAGCCGACGGGCGATCTGAAGCGCAGAGGAGCGTCGCGAAATTGTTGCTTGAGCCCCTGTTGGGCCTGATGCACGCGCGCGCACGCTTCGCACTCGTGGAGGTGCCGTTCGATCTCGATGCTGCGCACCAAGTCGAGCTCACCATCTACGCTCGCGTGGACCAGATTTTGTATTTCAGTGCAACTCACTTCAATCCTCCTGATTTCATGCGCAGTGACAACCCTTCTTTCAAGCGATCCCGCCCACGCGCCAGGCGGGACATCACCGTACCTACAGGCACGTTGGCCACATCCGCGATTTCCTTATAGGACATCCCCTCCAGCTCGCGCAACACGAGCGCTTCCCGGAACTCCGCCGGCAATTCTTCCAATGCTTCCTGCAGATGGCGGTGGTCTGCTTTCTCGAACAGCAGCTCTTCCGGATTTTCGCTTGCCGACTCGCCACTGTGGATTTCCTCGTCGAAGGGAGTGGCAAGCTCCCCGGCGCGATTCTTGCGCAGCCAGGTGAAGCACGTGTTGCGCACGATGGCCAGCAACCACGTGCGCCCGTCAGCGCCATAGAAATCGCCAAAGAATTTGAAGGCGCGAAGGAAAGCTTCCTGCACCACGTCTTCAGCGTCGTGTTCGTTGCGCGTCAGCCAGCGAGCCAGGTTGTAGGCAGCGTCCAGGTGCGGCAGCATGACGTCTTCAAATCGCCCGACTTGGCTTGCCTCTGGCAACGAAACCGTTTCTCCCTCCAGGAGACACTTACAAAGGTAATACTCGCGCTCCCGCTATTTTATTCCCGAGGCTGATTCAGCCCGATTTCCGGGAATATCCGGCCTCCCCGAGCAGTATGGCGCTGTGAAGGCGGAAACAGTTGCCGCCCGGATTGGACGCACCCTGCTAAAAGGAGATGCAACATGTCAATGAAAAGTTCTCTGAAAATAATTGAAGAAAATGCCCATCACGGCCCAGAGGCCGATGGCGTGGACCGCCGCGGGTTCCTGAAGTGCATGGCGTGGGCGGGGACAGGAGCGCTCTGCGTAATCAAAGGCGGCGTTCTGAGTTCTTATGCGCTGGGCGCCGCGGGCAAAATGCATCCGGACAAAATGATGGGCGAGCTCAGCTTTGTCCAGATTAGCGATAGTCACATGGGTTTCAACAAGCCGGCCAATACAGACGTGGCCGCGACTTTCCAGGCGGCAATCGACAAAATCAACGCGCTGCCTGTTCCACCCGCGTTCATTCTACACACGGGCGACATCAGCCATCTCTCCAAGCCCGTCGAGTTCGACACAGTGGACCAGATGCTGAAAAGCGCGAGCGCCAAAGAAGTGTTCTTCGTTCCCGGCGAGCACGACGTCCTTACTGACAACGGTCAGGGTTATCTGGACCGGTACGGAAAAGCGTCGCAAGGAGGCGGGTGGTACAGCTTCGACAAGAATGGCGTGCACTTTATCGGCTTGGTGAATGTACTGAACCTCAAGGCGGGCGGACTGGGCACACTCGGCCACGACCAACTCGAGTGGCTGGAAGAAGATGTGAAACGGCTGAAGAGCAGCACACCCATCGTCGTCTTCGCCCACATTCCACTTTGGGCCGTGTATCCCGAGTGGGGTTGGGGCACCGAGGACAGCGCCCAGGCACTCGGCTATCTCAAACGGTTTGGCTCCGTCACCGTGCTCAATGGGCACATCCACCAGACCATGCAGAAAGTGGAAGGCAACATCACGTTCCACACCGCCACTTCCACGGCATTTCCGCAGCCCGCGCCCGGCTCGGCGCCCTCCCCCGGTCCAATGAAAGTGCCCGCGGACCAGTTGCGGGGATTGCTCGGCATCACAGATGTGAAATACGTCGAGGGCCAACACTCGATCGCCATCGTGGATTCGTCGTTGGCATAGCTTGTCCGACAAGATCCCAATAGGAGAAAATAAAAATGAGGAAAATCATTCTTAGCACTGTTGCCGTCGCACTTGTTCTTCTGGCTTTGAATTCCAATCGCGCAAGGCCCGCGGAGGGCGGCCAGAATAATTCGAGCAAGGAATACCAGGTGAAGATCGACAATTTCAGTTTCTCGCCCTCTTCTCTAATTGTCCCTGTCGGTTCCACAGTGACGTGGACCAATCAGGACGATGTTCCGCACAACGTTCGGAGTTCGGAAGGGCAGACACTTAAGTCGCCCGTTCTCGACACCGATCAGAAATTTTCCTTCACCTTCACCAAGGCCGGCACCTATCAATACTTCTGCGCGATCCATCCCAAGATGACGGGCAAAGTGGTGGTGCAGTAACCGCCCGCGGCGTCTATGAGATTCTTTCTGTCACCAATCACTTGAGAGAGGAGAAGTAAGAGCCACACTTAGGATCCGGGGAGGAATGAGATCTTCTCATTCCTCCCACCACCTATATTGTGGAATCCCAACTACTTGTGTTCCGCGAGCGGCTTGGCTAGCTCATCCAGGAGGTCGGGCTTACCGTCCACTCGGACCAGGTGCGGATGTTTTTCACCGCCCTCGTAGGTCAAGGTGTAGGTCTGGTAGTAATCGTCATTCACGGTCAGGAAGCTGATGGTCTGCGCGCTGGCCTTACTCGCCTTAAGCGCATCGGCCAGCAAGTCGGGCGTGAAGGCGCGGCCGTTGATGGCCACCACGCGCATGCCTGGCATAATCCCTGCTTTGCAAGCGACGCCGCCCACCAGCGAGTCGCCCACGGTGCCGTCGGCGGCCAAGCGCAGGCCGAGGGAGTAAGTCGCATCCACGCCTCCGCCGAATCGCCCACCCGCACCCTCGCGCCCGCTGCCTTCAGGCGGCTTGTCGTTGAATTCCACTTTCCAACCACCCTCTTCAATTCCACCCTGAGGGGATTGGGGCGAAGTGGAAGTCAGGCGCTCGTGTAGAAAGCCGGCCCAATCGTACGGCACCACAGAATTGAGGTCGCTCATCATTTGGTCGAAGGTGTAGGTTTTTAGTTCAGGGCCTTTGTTTGGACCGCCGTGAAACAGATGGCAAAAGTCCTCGATGGTTTTCTTGCCCTTGCTCTCCCGCTGGATGATCATGGAAGCTTCCAGCCACAGCAAGTCGCCCTCCTCATAGTAGTCTGCGCCGCGCTTCCAACTGGTGCCGCCGAAGCCGCGGAACATGCCGGGGATGGCGTCCGCAGTGTCTTGCAGGGGGCGCCAAGTGCGACCGGGACGTCCCGGCCCCAAGTTAGCTGCGACGGAGGCGAGGTTCTCCCGGTACTCTCCAGGGGACCACAAGCCGCTGCGTGCAGCGAGCAAAGGTCCCAGAAAATCCGTCATGCCCTCGTATACCCAAAGCAGGTCGGTTTGCATGGGGGATTCATATTCGGGAGTGCTCAAATCGGCGGGACGGCGGAATTTCCCGTTCCAGGAGTGCACGAACTCGTGGGATAGCAAGCCACCGACGCTTCGCTGTCCGGGAGGTGAGAGCAACGCGCGTTCACCCACGCGGCTGTCATTGGACTCATGGTGTTCGAGCCCGAAGTGCGCCACATGTTCGCTGAGGGTCAACAGGAAATGATAGTCGCGATAATGGCGGGCGCCGAATAGTTTTCCCGATTCCGCTACAAGGTTGGTGAATTTCTTTTGCAGTTCCGGGCTCATGTCGAGCGCTGCCGCGCTGTCGGCCACCATGTCAATCTCGTGATGAATCGACTCGCCGCGCGGTGTCACGTCAACAGCGCGAAAGTATTCGCCGGCAATCACGGGCGAATCTACCAGCGAGTCCAACGCCACCGGCTGGAACGCGATCTGATTGGCGTCAGCTTTCTCGACCGGAAGCGCCGTTCCAAATTTCCACCCATCGGGGAGCCGCAGTATCGGGTGGAAGGTAATGTGGGCGGCCGGGATTCCTGCAGGATACAACAGGTTCTGATTCCAACTGACGATCACAAGTTTATCGGTGGCCGACGCGCCGGCGCTAAAGCCGCCACCCGTGGGTTCCAGGTATTCGAATGTGGCCTCCAGCCTGTCCGCCCCCTCTGGCACGTCCAGGTGAAACGTGAACACATCCAGCAGATCGCGGCGCCAGGGAATGGTTTTGCCATTGGCCGTAAACTTCAGCCCTGCGATATTCCCCACCGGGCCGGAAGGTTCGTGCTCACCCGGAATCCACTTCGGGTAGTAGAGCTTGAGCTGGCCCGGCTTTGCCGGCAGCACTTCACGCGTGCGCAGGATTTTGTCGGGAGCCTGCGTGGCATCGACCGCCAAGGTAATTGCGGTAGCGGATTGTGCTCGCAGGGAAACTACACTTAGCGCGACGCTCGTTATGATCAGCACTGACGAGCGAAAAAGAGATGAATTCATTCGGATGCTCCTATGTTGGGAGGACGTACCAACCCCGGCGGCGCCAAACTGGCGGGAATAATAGGCTGGTCTCGCGCAAAGCGCAAGGCTGGAAGCTGAAACGTCCTGGAAATTATTGAAGGCCGCGAAGGCGCATGATTTCTGAAAAAGCGACGATGACCCTTTTGCCTCAGGCCTGTAAGCGCAGACGTTTCGCCGGACCGGAGAGTTACACTCTTCACTGGTTTGGAACCTGAGTGTGTGCGCAGCCAGCGTTTCGCGTTTACTCTGTAACTCTCGACAGTGATTCATCGTCTGAGTATAGTTCCAAGGTTTATGCGAAGCACGCCACCCAGTACGGTTTCGAAAAAGATAGCGGGCGTCTTGATTACTCAGGGGTCGCTTGACCCCACGCCTGCCACGGGAGGAGAACGCTCCCCTCTGTGACCATTCTCGATCTCTCCGCCTACATCGGTCTGGTGGCAATTTGTTTTGCCACCCTCAATATCTGCATCGGCCTGATGATTTGGGGGCGCTACAGCCCCGTCCGGTACTGGCCGCATCGCCGCTTCGACATTTTTCGCGTGCACCGCTGGAGTGGCTACATTACCCTAGGCACGACGCTGCTCCATCCGCTTCCGCTCTTGCTCTCCCACCAGCCCGCCTTTCGCGTGCTGGACATCCTTCTACCACTCTGGTCGCCCCAACAGCCCCTTGAAAACACGATTGGCGCGGCCGCCCTTTACCTGCTCGTGATCATCATTGTCACTTCCGTTTATCGAATCGAGCTGGGGCGCAAGCTCTGGAAACGTCTCCACTACCTGACGTATGCCGCGGCGGCAGGCCTGTTCACTCACGGCATCCTGACTGACCCAACTCTAAAGCCAAGTCCCATCGATCCGTTTGACGGAGAGAAAGTTTATGTTGAGGCGTGCCTGGCCCTCATTGTCGCCGGAAGCGCGTGGCGGGTGTGGTACGCCAGGAAGAAACGCACGCGCGAATTGGACCGCATCCAAGTGGCATTTCATGAAAGGGTGAAGTCAAAAGGTCAAGCGACGAGTTAACATGCCCGGCCTGGAGCACAACGTTTTCTTCCAGAGTGCAGATTGCCCGTTGCCTCCGGCGCCTCTTCCTTCTGCTTTCGGACTTCTCCCCTCCGCGTATTTTCGCGCGATTAAACAGACATCCATACCCAACCGGTAGTATGATGGAAGTAGAGGCGTGTTCCCCGGGCACGATCAAAGTCAGCAAACCCGCGTCAGCTCCTCTAACTGAACCCAAGCGAAGACACGGGAGAGAGAAGGTTCTGTGATTGAAGAGCGACTGAAGCTCGCAGTATTTATTGATTTCGACAATATTCAGATCGGCGTGAAAGACACGCTGGGCAAGGAATTTGATGTTTCCGTGGTCCTGGAAGCGTTGAAAGAGCGGGGCGAAGTGGTGACCAAGGTGGCTTACGGTGATTGGCCGCGCGCCGGCGAGCACAGCCGCCAAATGACTCAGCACGCCGTGCAAATGGTGCAGCGCAACGTAACGCCGCGCGGCGACAAGAACGGCGCCGACATCAACCTGGCGCTCGACGCTCTGGAGATGGCCTTTACCCGCGACCACATCAACGCCTTCGCGATTGTGGGCGGGGATAGCGACTTTATCGCCCTGGTCGAGAAGCTGAAGCAGTACGACAAGCGCGTGTTCGTGGTTGGCGGGCGATCGTTCACCAGCAACATCCTGCAGCGCAATTGTCATGAGTTTATTGCTTACGAAAACCTCCTGAAGAGCCCGGCCCCGCTGGAAGCCTCGCGTGGGACTCGCTCTGTGCGCGCCACAAGCCGAACTTCAACCGAGAGTCGCTCGCTAACCGCCGCCTTCCCCAATATTCAGCGCGCGCTCAAGATCCTGGCCGACCGCGAAGTCGCGCCACAGCTTGGGCCACTCAAGAGCACCGTCCTCCAGCTCGATTCCACGTTCAGCGAGCGCGACTTCGGCGCCGGAACTTTCAGGGAATTCATGCAGAAGATGGAGCAGGCTGGACTGGTTCACTTGCGTAGGATCGATCGCGGGTACCTGGTGGAAGTGGCCGAGGGCGACAGTGACAAGTCAGCCGCGCCCCCAAAAACGCAGGAAATGCCGGCAGGCGAAGCCACGGAAATGGCCACAGAGGGCACGGGCGAAGAGACATCCATGGAGTTGGCACCGCCTCCCGCCCAGGATCAAGTGGGCACCACAGCCGAAGCTCTTAGCCTGTTGAAGCTGGCGCTCGCCGCCGCCGCCGCCAAAGCGCCAAACCGTCCACTGTACATGCGCCATATTCGTCAGGCCCTGCGCGCCGCCAACAAGGATTTTGATGAGCGCCGCTACGGCTTCCGGGGCTTCTTAGATTTCTTGCACCAAGGGCAGCGCGAAGGCTGGCTCCGGCTCCAGAGAGACCGCAAGGGCGTGTGGAGAGTTTTCCAAGTAGTGCCTTCCACTACGGTTCCTCAGGAAGCTGGTGCGATGGGCGCGCCCGGAGTGGAGGAATTCGGCGCGGCATCCGGCCAATCCATGCCTCCCTCAGGAGTTGAAGAAGTTTTGCCTGAGCCAACCATTACCGAGGTGGTGAGTGAGGCTGAGGCGGAGGGACCGCGAGCCGAGCCCACCCCGGCGGAAGAATCAGCAGTCGCCACCGAGCCGGGCGAAGCGCCGCCCAAGCCCCGCAGGACACGCGCCGCAAGAGGCACTGCCGGGCGGGCTCGCAAAACCCCCGCCCGCCGAAAACCCAAAAGCACGGATGATGAGTGAAGCCCTTAGCCTTGTGGGAACAATGACCACCTGATATAAATGGTGTTGGAGGTTCCAGAATGCACGTGCAAACATTCTCCGCGGTAATTCTTAAGGAAGATGACTTGTATGTCGCCGAGTGACCCGAAGTCGGAACGGTAAGTCAGGGGTCGACTATTGACGAAGCCCTCGCCAACTTGAAAGAGGCGACCGAACTATACCTGGAAGAGTTTCCCAGTTCCCACAACGGTCGTCCGTTGTTGACGACTTTTGAGGCCAAGTATACTTAGCTACTTGCGGACCGCGAATATTACCCTCCATAACTAGCGCTAGTCTTGAAAACGCCTGATAATTCTTGTATGAAGAATCTACCCCGCATCTCTGGCGAAGAGGCAATTCGTATTTTGGAGAAGAGGGGATTTGTGCAGGCGAGGCAACGGGCAGCCACGTTGTCCTCAAACGGCAAACACCCGAAGGAACTGTCGGATGCGGCGTTCCCCTTCATCGGGAGCTTGCCATCGGGACCCTGCGGGGAATTCTCAAGCAGACTAAAGTCGGCCCTGGCGAGTTCATTCAGAATCTCTAAAGACTACCGAGCAACCCTCCAGCAGGTCGAGTACAAAAAGTAACTTTGGCCGAATCGCTTAAACCTTTCCCTGTGCCCTCCTGGCACTTGCGCAGCATCCGCCCAGAGGCTATTTAGCGTGCTCGTATTCCCGGAACGCTTCCGCCACTTTGGCCTCTGCCGCATTGCCGTGATGGATGACCACGCGGTAGCGAAAAGTGAGCGACTCGCCCGCCTGAATCGTGATGCTGCCGTCGCGCTTCGGGTCATTGTAGTAATCGTGCTCGCCGAAGGGATTCACCGCAAACAATCCGTAGCCGCGCGCGTGCCAATAAGTCGGGTGCTTGGGATTCGCCGGGTTGTCGAAGATCGCGATGCCCAGGCTTTCACCTGCCACGTCTCCCGAGTAATCGACCCAATCGGCGCGCTTCCCCCAGATTTCCTTTTCACCCATTGCGCCGTTTGAATTCAGCATGTGGCCGGTGGGCTCTTCCAGGGCCTTCACCACGCGAATGGCGAAAGTCCCTTCCTTGGTATCGCCCATCTTGAGCGCCATCTCGCGCGCCTGAATCGTAAACTCGCAGTCGATGATTCTCTCGTGCTCGTCGCCGCGAATCACGTAGGTCTGCGTTTCTCCTCCGATAGCTTTTCCGTCGGGCCCCACCAGATTGAACTCGGCGCGAATCGAACCGGAGTCTCCTGAGCTTTTCATCTCCTCGAGCTTGGTGAAGACGGTGCGGCCCTTGGGCAGGTCCTCGCTTGTGTAGACTTTGCCCTTTGCCGTCTGCTGCGCCTGGGTGGGCGCCCCCTCGGCCCAGAAATCGATGCCATTAATGTCTCCGTGCGTGAAAAACATGGCGCGATGGTGCGGGTGATCGTGGCTCTCACCGGGAATGTCTTTCACCATCGGCCAGCCGCGCGTCACGATGGTGCCTTGGGCGCTGCGCAGGGGATGCATGTAAGGCTTGGGGGAGTCGGCGCCGAAATAATAAGTCGTAAATGGCTTGCCCGCGATGAGCACGTCAATGCGGTCTCCGTGCCGGGTAAGTTTGACAGGCTCGTCGCCGGCGCGAAGCGCGGGATGGATCACGGCGAATAAAAGAACAAGCAGAATGGCTCTTCGATGCGTCATCAGTTGGCCTCCTTCGGGTTCACTAACCAGACTCTTTCCGTACACACTCACGCAATCTTCAGCACCGCGGCGCCCCGAATCTGGCTCCGCTTCAAAGCCTGCAGGGCGCGATTCGCCTGATCGAGCTCGAATACCTCCACGTCCGTGCGCACGGGGATCTCTGCGGCCAGGCGCAACAGTTCGCGCGCGTCTTCCCGAGTGCTGTTGGCCACACTGCGCAGCACCCGCTCGTGGTAGAGCAATTTAGAATAGTCGATCTCAGGGATCGCACTCATGGTAATCCCCGCCAGCGCCACGGTGCCGCCCTTTCGCGTAACGCGCAGCGCGTCAAGAGCCAGGGCACCGGCGGGCGCGAAGATAATCGCGCCATCAACCTGTGCGGGCGGTTGATCCTGCGCGCTGCCCACCCATGCGGCGCCAAGTTGACGGGCCAACTGACGGTGCGCCTCACTGCGAGTAAAAACATATACCTCACACTGCATGTGCCGGGCGAGTTGGAGTACGATGTGCGCGGAAGCGCCAAAGCCGTACAACCCCAACCGCTCGCCGCGCTGAATGTTCGCGAGCCGCAGGGCGCGGTAACCAATGATACCCGCGCAAAGCAGAGGCGCGGCTTCAATATCCGAAAAAGTTTCCGGCAGGCGTAGCGCGAAGGCCTCGGGAACAACAGTAGCTTCGGCGTACCCGCCATTCACATGGAGGCCCGTAAAGCGGGCGGTGTCGCAGAGATTTTCCAGGCCTTTGCGGCAAAAGGAACATTGTCCGCACGTCCAATGGATCCAGGGTATTCCCACCCGGTCGCCTTCGTGAAAATTCTTGACGCCCGCATCTTGCGCCTCCACCACGCCCACAATTTGATGGCCGGGAACAATTGGCAATTGGGGGAGAGACAGCTCGCCTTCCACCGTATGCAGGTCGGTGTGGCAGACCCCGCAAGCACGCACTCGAACGCGGATTTCGCCTTCGCCGGGCACTGGTTCGGGAAGATCCACCAGCCGCAGCGGATCGGCTTCCGCTGGTTTCGTTTGTTCGAGCAGCATGGCGCGCATCGTTTGAAAGTCTATCCGAGTGGCTTCTAGTCTCGCAAGGCGGAAGAGCGAAGGCAAGGATTGGCGGGTACGCGCACCGAGGGCCGACTTAAGAAGGAATTTACGGCGACAACGTTCAACACCCTGCTGATCACCTAGTGATCGATCTGCACGTCCACTCCGCTACCTGAGCCGTTGTCCACCACAATGTGGATGGACACCTTGTTTCCCTTTCCATTCCGCTCGATAGCATCGATGGATTGAACGTCATCATAGTTAATCTTTTCGTTTTTGGTTTTGCCATCTGACGAAATTTTGATAACAAATCCTTTACGAGTGACAACACTCAGGCGGCCCCTGATGTTCTTATCGTGCATCTTTACCTGAATCAGCGTATGGGGCGGCAAGGCCTGGAGGCGTTCCCGCACCGTGGGAGGCTCATCTAGGCGATCTTGCGGCGAAGCCTGGGCACCCGCAGCCGCTAAGGCTGAACAAGCCGTGAATACCGCAACCAACGTGGTCGCGATGGCCTTTCGTGCGAAAGATCTCATGGTATGTGACAAATAGTGTCGAATTATTTCAGGCACTTTTGGATTCATCTCGATTTCCTCCCTGGTCGGACATAGGAACATGGTTCACGTTCGATGAATCAAGGGCAATTGACCGACCAAATCCCTGGTGGGCGCGATATGTAATACCTTCAAGGGTTTGGGTATCCGGCCGCCGCGCCTGATTGCCCCGGAAGTGGAGCCTTGGGGTGACAGTGTCGGTCCAGGCCGACAGTCGCTGGCGCGAAAGACACTTCGGTGGGCTGATTGATTTTCGATCCATCACAGATCTGGCCGGGCTTGAAGATTCCGCGCATGGCCGGCAGGAGTTTGCGTGATGGGCAGGCGGATAAATGGATGGCGCGCAGCTACCGCTGATTGATTAAAGAATTGACCCCGGTGGCTACAAAGACTCTCGCCCAGAGGCAACGCTAGAGCGCCCAGCCCTGGCGACGCTCGGGACTGACGAAAGCTTGGGCGGCCGCGAGGTTGGTCACCTTAAGGTTCGGGCGATCCCACAAGAGTTTCTCCCCCGTGCGCGTCGCGATGTTGGCGAGATGGAGGGACTCCGTGACAATACCCGAGAACTCGAAGTTCGCGCCGGGCTTGGTCTTGCCTCCCTTGCAGGCATCAAGCCATTCGCGTTCGTTGCCCGGCGAGCGCGGCAATGTCTTGGGCGGCGGCTGGAAAGCCGCCATCGCGGCGGCAGGAATCAATTTTGGGTGTTGGCCAGTAAAGCCGCAGAGGATTTTACCTTTGTCGCCGATGAACAGCAGTCCTTCGTTCTGCTCGCCGTGCATGGATTGATGTTCGTCCATTTCTTCCGGCCTCGCGGGCAACAATCCGCCATCGTACCAATTCAACCTGACCGGCGGCATATCTCCGCGCGCGGGGAAATTGAAGCGCACAATGCAGCCCAGCGGATAGGTCTCTTCATGGCGCTCGGTGGAACTGGCATCGACACTGGTGGGCGCCTCAAGTTTCAACACGCGGAAAATGGTGTCATAGCTGTAGCACCCCATGTCGCCCAGCGAGCCGCAGCCAAAGTCGTACCACCCGCGCCACACGAAGGGCAGGTAGGCGTGATGGAAAGGCCGCGTAGGCGCCGGGCCGAGCCACAGGTCCCAATCGAGCCCCTCCGGTACAGGTTGCGTTTCCGTAGGACGGTCGATGCCCTGCGTCCAGAACGGCCGGCTCGACCAATTCTGTACCTCGCGGACCGGGCCGATGGCACCCGCCCAAATCCACTCGCATAACTGGCGCGTGGATTCTGAAGCCTGATTGCCAACCGCCACCTGAGTGGCCACTCCGGTCTCACGGGCGATTTCCGCGATTCGCCGAGCCTCGTAGAGCGTGTGGGTCATCGGCTTCTGGCAGAAGACATGTTTGCCCTTCCTCATGGCCGCCGCGGAGACCGCTGCGTGCAGGTTGTCCGTGGTCCCCACCACCACCGCATCGACACCCTTTTCTTTTTCCAGCAACTCGCGGAAGTCGCTGTAGGCCGCGCACCCCCGGGACTCGCCGGACCGTTTCTGCGCGCCATTGTACCCATCCACAATCTTCTGGCACGCGTCGCGCCCCGCCACTCCGCCCGTCACTTTCAGAGAAGGCGTCAATTGAATGGGTTTCTCGGGACTCAGCCAGTCCCAACCCGAATCCGTCCCAATCAATCTCCGCACCGAATCGCGAAATTCGTGCTCGCCCCACTGCGGATAATCATCGCTGCCCTTGCTGGGATCGCAGACGGCGACACCCTGAACGTCAGGCTCCTTCAGAAAGTCGAGCATGACGCGCAGGCCCTGCGCTCCCACGCCAATGAAGGCGATGTTGATTTTGTCGCTGGGCGCCACGTAACCCGGGCCGCCCAGCACGTGGCGCGGCACAATCGTGAGGCCGGCTACTGTCGTCGCCGCGCCAGTCAGAAATTTGCGCCGGTTAAAGCGTTGGTCCAATGCGTTGTCAGTATTATTGCGAACTTTCATCGCGCCCCCCTGTTTTGACGAGCTCAAAGTTCCTGCTCCAGGCAGGTTCAGTATTTTCCGGACTTCCGGTTACGCCTTGATCAGCCCGCGCATGAACTCGGCGGCGAGCTTTGCGTTCTTCTCCGCGAAATCGATGCCCACCGTCTGGCCGTCTACGACGGGCAGGGTGTGGCAGAGTTCGTAACCGAGGTAGCCATGATACCCGATTTCGCGCATTGCGCTCACAAAAGGCTTGTAAAAATCCTCGCCTTTAACGGAGCCGTCGGGGTTGCGATCGTATTCGCCGCCGAAATGCGAGAGCGCTTGCAGCGAGCCTACGTCGAGTGCAGCTTGTCGGACATATTCCGCAGTTTTTTCCGGCATGATGGGAGCGTCGAGCGAAACTTTGAGGTGGGGCGAATTAACTTCGTGCACCATGCGCAGCACGTCGTGATGAGTCTCGATGATGGGGTGGTGATTTTGCAGCGCCAGCGTAACGCCAGCGTCGCCGGCGTACTTGGCACATTCCACCAACCCTTCGCGGCACCACGCCCATGTTTCTTCTTTGGAAAAATCCTTGTGGCTGAATTGCCAGATGCCATCCGCGATGTCATACCGGGCAATCTGCGGGTGCTTGGTGACTCCGGGCCAGCCGAGAAAAACGCGCACAGCTTTTGCACGCAGGTCGGACGCCGCGCGAATCAACTCGCGTACATAAACCACCTGGGCTTCGCGTTGTTCGGGAACCGGACTGGAGAAGTCGTTGTTGCCAGCCAGTCCATAAATCTCGATGCCTTCACCCTCGGCGAGCCGACGCAGTTCGTCGCAGCGTTTCTTCGTCAGGTCGAGCGGATTCCCATGCGGACGTTTGCCGTCAATTTCCACGCCGTCATACCCATACTGTTTGGCGCGCCGGATGACGTCCTCCACCTTGAGCGGCTCGCCTCGATACCAGACTCCCAGGAATGTAATGCTATAGAGCCCCAGTTTCATTCCCGGGGTGGAACCGGACCTTGAAAAGGCGGGCTGCGCCCCGGCCAGTGCTCCAGCCGTGGCCGCCAAAGTCGTTCCCACAAACTTCCTGCGATCCATCATCGAATTTTTCATAGCGGATAAACTCCTGTGAAAGGATGCGCTCCAAATTCGAGGCCACGCTTCAAGCCGCGAGTTCAAGCGGGTACAATCTCAAATTGGACATTCGAAATCTGTGGTCCAAGAAACCAGACCCTAAGTAATTCAATTCAGCCGGCACAAGCTTTAAACTTTCTCCAGCGCCAATTCCAAATCACGGATGAGGTCGTGCCAATCTTCCAGGCCCACGGACATGCGGATCCCGTCCGGGTGCATGCCGAAAGCTCGTTTCTGCTCATCAGGCAGGGCGGAGTGCGTCATGGAGTACGGATGCTCGATCAATGTCTTGATCTGGCCCAAGCTGACGGCCAACGTGATGGAATAAGCGTGCTCGGCGAGATAATCCACCAGTTTCTCGGCGCGCGAAGTTTTGCCGTCGACGCTCCTGAGCGTGAAGTAGAGCATGCTGCCCGGAGCAAACTTTCCGTCGGGGCTGACCATCTGCCGGTGAGCTAGGTCCTTCTGGGCGTAACAATCGGCGCCCGGATAGCTGACGGACGCCACTTTGGGATGCTTGCAAAGGAATTGCGCCACGCGTTGCGCGGTCTTCTGCATGTTGGCCATGCGCGTGGCGAGCGTCGGGAGGCCGTACACCAGAACGCCCCACGCACTGCGCGGTGCCAACACGCCGCCAAAATCCTTCCGGTAGAGCATCAGGCGATTGTACCAGTCGGAGGAAGTGATCACGGCGCCGCCCATGTCCGTGCCAAATCCGCCGATGGACTTGGTGAGGCTTTCCACCATGATATCCGCGCCCAGGCCGAGTGGGCGCTGGCAATAAGGCGAGGCAAAAGTGTTGTCCACAATCACCAGCAGGCGGTCCGCCTCAGCGCGTTGCGCATTCACCTGATCGGCGATAGCTCGGATGGCGGCGATATCGAGCATCTGCAGCGTGGGATTGATGGGTGTCTCGAGATAGAGGACCCGGGTGGCGGGCCTGATTTGGTCCAGCATAGTGTCCGGGTTGAGGAAATCAGCAAAGCGGACGCCAACGCCGAATCGTGGCAGCCAGTTGGTCATCTGGCTGTACGTACAGCCATAGAGGATCTCATTCGCCAGCACCTCCTGTCCTTGTCGCAAGGTCATCCCCAACGCCGCACTGATCGCTGCCATGCCGGTGGCAAACGTGACGCAAATCTCCCCGCCCTCCGCGTACGCCAGGTTCTCTTCCAGCATGCCGCGCGTGGGCTCATCCAAGCGGTCGTAAATGTATATGGGGATGTGACCGCTTAGAGCTTCCTCCGCCGACGCGAATTGAACAAATCCCTTCGCTCCGCGCTCCAAAGAGCTCAACCGGAAAGCTGTGGATTGGGAAACCGGAGGCACCACCTGATGGTTGTAGTCCCACTTCTTGCTGTCGTAGTTGCCGTGAATCAAGTGCGTGCGAAGCCGGTAGTCTTCCTTCTTGCGATGGTGTTTTGGGGTATCCATTACCACACCTTCCTTTTGAGCGGACACTCTTCCCCTGGAGGATTCACCCAAGACAGCTTAAGACGTTGAATCCTTGCGGCCTCTTAAAATCTACAACCAGTCAGATTCAGAATTCAGTGATGAGCGTCACATGGTCGGGGTCAACGGGAATAGCGTCAATACTGGGGTTGCTGAGACTGAGGGGGCTCAATGCAGGGGGAGTTCCAGAAAGCTGGCGCCGGGAACGGGGTTCTCTCGATAGGGCGGAATGAATTTAAAGCCCAGGGCGCGGTAGAGGACCATGGCGCGCTTCATGGAAGGAACGGTGTCGAGCAGCATGCGCTTGTACCCGATCTCCCGGGCCTCGTTGATCAGTAGCGTGGCCAGCCGCTTCCCCACACCTTTGCCACGGAAGAGCGGGCAAACATAGAATCTCTTCATCTCGCAATCGTCGTCAGACAGTCTTCGCAACGCGATGCACCCGGCGGCACGTTTGCCGTCAAAAGCCAGGTAGAGACGCCCTCCCGGCGGGGCGTAATGGCCGGGCAGATCGGCCAACTCCTGCTCGAAATTCTGGAAAGACAGGTCGAAGCCGAGGGAGTCCGCGTACTCGCGAAATAGCCTGCGCGCGATTTCAACGTGTTCGGGAGTTTTGACCTCGCCGATTTTCAACATATTTCAATTAGCCGGCTGGACGAACGTGGCGCGAAGACGCCGTGCACAGATCAACAGGTAAATTGAGGCGGCCAGCAAGAGCGGTGAAGAATAAACGCCAGGCATAAAACGCAGGAAGTAAACCGAGCTTCCCAAATGCCCCATGCCGTTCATGAACATCATGACTCCGTAGAAGTAAGCGAAAGGAACCATCCAGCGCGCGCCGCGAAATGCAAATGTCGAGAGTGCCAGGAGGGCCACCACGGCGAAAATCAAACCTCCCAGCCAGATTCCAAACGTAAACGTGGGCAGGGGCGAAAAAGGGATGCGGCTTCGAATGGCCAGAACGGTCGGATTATAAACCGAGAGGAAGTCCGTGAGCGCTTCGTCCGTCACATGGAATGCCAGGCTCACGGAGAGCGCCACCCAGGCTATTCCAAACCGACGAGCCGCATCCATATTTATTGAACTCGCAGCAGAGGTTTTGTTTTCTCGACGACTTCCCCGATTTCCTTTGCGGGCACTCCGGTCGCCGCCAGGCTATCCACCAGCCTTGCCGAATCCTCCCGGCTGACGGAGAGGAGCAGCCCGCCGGAGGTTTGCGGGTCGTAAAGCAGGTTGCGAATATCCTCCGGGATGTTCTCCGCAAACTCGACGCAGTTGCTGATGAACTCGATATTCCGCTTCAGCCCGCCGGGCAAGAAATTGCGACGCGCGAGGTCGCGAGCCTCGGGCAGGAAATCGATGGCCCGGTGGTCGATCACCAGGCTTACCTTGCTGGCTGCCGCCATGCCGCGCGCGTGGCCGAGGAATCCAAACCCCGTGATGTCAGTCGCGGCGTGCACTGCGAACTTTTGCGCGGTCTCGCTCCCCTCCCGGTTGAGAGTGGACATGGATTCGATGGCGGCGCGAATGGCCGCATCGCTCGCCGCGTTGTTCTTGAGGGCGGTGGAGATGACGCCGGTGCCGATCTGTTTGGTGAGCACCAGGCGGTCGCCCGGCTTCGCCCCGGCGTTGGCCCAGACGCGCTGCGGATTTACGACGCCGGTCACCGCATACCCAAACTTGATTTCGTCGTCCCCAATCGAGTGCCCGCCGATCACCGCGCAACCCGCCTCCTGCATTTTCGAAAGACCGCCCTGGAGGATACGCTCCAGAATGGAAAGGTCGCGCCCCGATTGGGGAAATCCGACAATGGAGAGCGCGGAAATGGGCCGCCCACCCATCGCATAGACATCGCTCAGTGAGTTGGCGGCCGCAATTTGCCCGAAGGTATAGGGATCGTCCACGATGGGCGTGAAGAAATCCACGGTTTGCACCAGCGCCAAATCGGGCGTCAGTTGATACACTCCTGCGTCGTCGGCGGTGTCGAAGCCGATTAGGACGTGCGGGTCGGATTGTTTCGGCAACTTGCCGAGCACCGAGTCCAACATACTTGGACTCAACTTGGCCGCTCAACCCGCCGCTTTCACCATCGCCGTCAGGCGCTCGCGTGCGTCGGTCATGCGCTTGATTATATGCGAATGAACGCCGGTTGTCCGCTAGTGCATCGGGTAATTGCATGATCGGGCTTTTGAGCGAATGGTTGCGTGCATAGACGAGTGGTTCAGCCCTTCGACGAAATGACTGCCTGCCCTTTCCTGCCGATCAAGGACATCTCGCAGCATAAGTCCAATTTCATTGGTACAATGGCTCGATGATTCAATCACCCAATCACTAAATCGCACAATCACTCAATGATTTACCGGGGGCTTTATGTTTCCTTTTCACGGCGTCGATTACATGGAAGTGGATTCGTTGTTCAGCGACCAGGAAAAACTGGTGCGCAGCACGGTCCGCGAATTTGTCGATAAGGAAGTGATCCCGCACATTGAAGAATGGAGCCGCGAGGGAAAGTTTCCCAAGCACCTTGTGCCGGTGATGGCCGAGCTGGGCTTTTACGGCGCCAACATGGAAGGTTACGGCTGCGCGGGCATGTCCAACGTGGAGTACGGACTCATCATGCAGGAGTTGGAGCGCGGCGACAGCGGCTTGCGGAGTTTTGTTTCAGTGCAGGGCGCGCTGGTCATGTATCCCATCAAGCAATACGGGTCGGAAGAACAGAAAAATCGCTGGCTGCCCGCCATGGCCGATGGGAAAACGCTTGGCTGCTTCGGGCTCACCGAGCCGGACTTCGGCTCAAACCCCGCCGGAATGCGCACGCGCGCCGTGAAAGACGGCAGTGACTACATTCTGAACGGCGAGAAAACCTGGATCACCTCGGGCACCATCGCAGACGTGGCTCTGGTGTGGGCGCGCGCGGAAGACGGCGTGCGCGGATTCCTGGTGGAGCGCGGCACGCCGGGCTATACCTCCAAGGACATCAAGGGCAAAATGTCGCTGCGCGCTTCGGTGACCAGCAGCCTCTCGCTGCAGGACGTCCGCGTGCCCGCCTCCAACATGCTGCCGGGCGCGCAGGGCATGAAAGGGCCGCTCAGTTGTCTCACTCAGGCGCGCTACGGCATTGCCTGGGGCGCAATTGGCTCCGCCATGGCATGCTACAACGAGTCCCTGGAATACGCGAAGATACGCAAACAGTTTGACGATAAGCCCATCGCCATCCACCAACTGGTGCAAGCCAAGTTTGCCGATATGATCACGGAAATCACCAAGGCGCAGTTGCTGGCCCTACAAGTGGGCCGGCTGAAGGATAAGGGTCGGGCGGACCACGCCCACGTTTCCATGATCAAGCGCAACAACGTGAAAATCGCGCTTGACGTGGCCCGCGCCGCGCGCGATATCCTGGGCGCCAATGGTGTCGCGGACGAGTACCCCATCTTCCGCCACATGTGCAACCTGGAATCCGTGATCACCTACGAGGGCACACACAACATCCATACGCTCATCATCGGCGAGCGTGCGACGGGGTTGGCGGCGTACAAATAGAACATGTCGATCGCTCGGGTCGCGAACGACTCGATGTGGGAAACGTCTAGGGCCAGGAATGCACTAAGCGGGGCTGTCCGCTCGTCAGTGCCCGAAAGTCATTGATTCCATCATGTCATCTAGGAAGCCCGGATGGCTGTCCGAGGCGAACCGGGCGATTACAAAATGGTATAGCCTGTCTTGCTCCAAGAACACATTCGGTTGGGACGAGGCGATTATCCACCAGAAATCGACCGGCTGTCCTACGAGTGAAGCAGGGAGGGAAAAGAATTTGGCGTATTCCTGCGTGAGCGTTCCACGTGTTCGCGCGCGAAAGGCAAGAAAAGTCTGTGTCTGGCTTTCAGTTCGTCTTCCGGTCTGACCAAGGAGAGAATCGTTCGGCGAGAACTCAAAGTCGTACAAAATGGTTTTTTCCTTATCTTTCAACTGCATCAGGAGAGCAGGCGTTAGCGTTATAGAATAGATATCCAACGGCGATGGTTGATACAGGGCGGTGGAGAATTCGAAAATATTTCGTTTTGCGTCAAAAACCTTAAGCGAAGAAAGCACGTTCTTATCGCCTCCCACTAGCCCCTCTATAAATCCCTTGTTGACCTTTTCTGCGCTTTCGGGAAACTGATAGAAGGCAGCGCTCATAGTATCAACACCCCAACTCCGCTTGGTCAAGCCACCGAAGTCCTTAAGGAACATCTTCTGGGCGTCCTCGTAATTGCTTCCTCGTAGCAGATTATCGGACGAATAGACCTGGATTGCGACGCCGGACCCCGGATCGTAGAAAGCTCGCCCCTCGTAGAAATGGAACCGTCCGGGCATGTCAGCCTTGGTGGCCCTAGCAAGTTCCGGCTTTTCTTGGAATGAGGCTGGCAATCGAAATTCGAGCTGACCGATTTTCACTAAGTGGCTTGCTTCCACAGACGGTGTTGACTGGCCGGAAAAGACTGAGACTGGAAGGGCAGCAAGAATGAAAAGGTACCGCAAAACCACGGCACACCCCCCTCACCACTGGCATCGCTGAAATCGGGTCGGCACAGACTATACTGGTGTACGGGGACTGGTCAAGTGGATAGCGCGGGCTGGCGGCAAGTGTATTCTCGAGGATCTCGAACTTGCCCTCCATGCGGGCGAGGCGCTCGGCGTGATCGTGCAGTATGACGTCCGCTTGTTTGGCGGAATCGGCCGACTGTGAGATACGGTCTTCCATTGTGATGATTTTCTTCAGACCGTCGTATATATCCCTAGCGACGTTCGAGCTCATCAAGTTTCTCCATGACTTTCCTGCAAGTCGCGATGGTCTCATCCAGCCGAGCGATACTACGGTCCATGGCCGCATTCGCCTCTTTGGCCAACGCGGCCAAACCTTCCTTATCGAATTCGGGTGGCAAGTCCAGATAAAGGTCCAGGGCCTCCCGTACTTCTTCGGAGAAGCTGGTTTCGCGCCTGCGGGCGCGGCGGAACAAATCTTTTCGCTGCTTGCCGGTCAAGTAAATCGTTGTGGCGGTCGCTATAGTACCTACGATATGTATCACATAGTTGACACTACAGGACAAAGATCAAGCCGAAAACGGCGGCCGGGCAGCCAATAATCCACAACAAAGGGACGCTTCTTAAGCTAAACTTCTTCGCGCGGACATGCCAGATTCCGCTTCGACAGGGGGGCTTGATGGAAGGCGAACTATCTCTCGAATTTGCGCGGGTAGTGGAAGAGGCCGCGATTGATGCGGCGCGGACGATGGGCCGCGGCGACGGCCATGGGGCGGACCAGGCGGCCGTGGAGGCTATGCGCCGCGTGCTCGACACGGTGCCCGTCGCCGCCACCATTGTGATTGGCGAGGGCGAGCGCGCCCAGGCGCCCATGCTTTACATTGGCGAGAAGGTGGGCCTGAAGAAAGAGTACAGCGACACGGTGCGCGAGATTGATATCGCCGTCGATCCGCTCGAGGGCACCAACCTTTGCGCCACCGGAGCGCCCGGCGCAATGACCGTGCTTGCCGCTTCTGAGCATGGCGGGCTTCTGCACGCTCCCGACTGTTACATGGAAAAAATTGTGGTAGGCCCGGCGTCCAAAGGCGCCGTGGATCTCGACGCTCCGGTGCGCGACAACCTGCGCGCTATCGCCCGGCGCATGGAGCGCAATGTGGAGGATCTGGTGGTGATTGTTCTGGACCGCCCGCGCCACGAGAAATTGATTGCCGCCATTCGCGAGGCGGGGGCGCGCATTCGCCTGATTGGCGATGGCGACCTCTCTGCCGGCATCACCGCCGCGGTGGTCGGGCGGGGCGTGCACGCCGTGATGGGCATCGGCGGGGCGCCCGAAGGCGTGTTGACGGCCGCCGCGCTACGCTGCCTTAACGGCGAAATCCAGGGCCGCCTGGTGGTCAAGGATTCCGCGCAGGCCGACCGCATCCGCTCCATGGGCATACAGGATTTGAAAAAGGTTTATTCCACCCAGGACCTCGCGCCCGGCAAGGAGATTATCTTTGCCGCCACCGGCGTGACCGACGGTACCCTCTTGAAGGGTGTGCGGTTTTCCGGCGACGGCATCCGAACCCAATCCCTGGTGATGACCCTGAGTACCCGCCAGGTGCGCTTTATCGACTCAGTACACCTCTCCAAGCGCCCCGACGTCAAAGTGCGCTTCTAAGGTGACCTTACGCGTTGAAGGTTTAGACGGAACTCCGGGCTTCCGCGATGCGTAGTTGTAAGTGAAGGCATTTGGGGCGAGACTGTTTGGGATGGGCAACTGCTGAACGGCTCGCTCAAAGGTGGACCAATGTATGCGTCTTTTCGGGGCCGCTGGATTCTGATCCTCCCGCTCGCTCTATTGTTCGTGGCAAATCTGGCCACTGCACGGCCTGAAGAACACCAAAAAAAGCAGCTTGAAATCAAAACTTCCGAGGGTTCTTTCAAGGCATCGGGCGAACCCGATCCTGCCCACCTGGGTTTGCCTGTTTATCCCGGATCCAAATTGCAGAAGGGGGATAACGAGGGCGGGCTGGATGTGAACTGGTCTGCCTCGGGCAAGCCCACAGTGCGTTTTGTAGTGGCGAAATATCGTTCTGCGGATTCGGCTTCAAAAGTTATCGACTTTTATAAAAGGCGTTTGGGAAAAGATGTTACGAAGTTCACGGAAAAGGCAGACGACGGGAGCACCGCTTTTGAGATCAAGCGCAAAATGGACCAACGCGTCGTTAGCGTGAAGAGCATCGAGGGAGGCACAGAAATCGATCTGGTGCACATCGAAGGCTTGGAGGACGATTCAAAATAGTCTCAGCCCCCTGAGCCTCCGTCGATCGGATTTTGATTATTAGTTCAGGAGGGATTTATGGCAACAACTCCACAACCGCCGCGTCCCCCGGTTGCGCCCCCACCGCCGCGGTCGGGCAGCTACGCGGTGACCATCGCACTCTTGGTGCTGGGCTTTATTGTTCTGTGCTCCGCCATGGCCCTGTGGGTGGGTTTCCGTGTTCTCACGCGCGGCGTGCACGTTTCGGTGAACGATACTGGAGGTGACAAGAAAGAAGTCACCATCAAGACGCCTTTTGGCGGGATCGAAGTGAACAAAGAGGTCAGCGAAGCGTCACTGGGCCTTCCCATGTATCCCGGCGCCACCCGGAGCTCCGGCCACGGCGATGCCACGGTGAACATGAATTTTGGCGACAACATGGCGCGCCTGGTGGTGGCCAAGTTCCATACTTCCGATCCCATTGACAAGGTCAAGGATTTCTATGACCAGCGGCTGACCTCTGAGGTGGGTAGATTCTCCGTGAACCAAACCCCGTTCGATTCCGACAAGTGGGACAAGACTGAAGGGAACTTCATCCGCAAAGACCGGGAAGGAAAGACTGTTTACGAGATTAAGCGCGCCGACAGCGAGAAAGTGGTCGCCATCAAAGATGTCGGAGACGGCACTAGCATCGATCTGATTCGAATCAGCCACGGAAAAGAAAAAGAGGAGACGAACTAAAGCTAGCCGGCTGGGGAAGAAGCCGGTTCTGGCGCGCACCAAAAGTGCGGCGCACCTCTGGTAAGCCTTACTCGAAGAATTCCTGTGCGTTGAGGTGTACGGAAATAAAGAGGACGGCCACACAGTCCTGCGGCTCAGTCCGGTTCACCAAAGCTCGCGCGTTTCTAACTTCGGCCCCATC
Source organism: Terriglobia bacterium (assembly GCA_041481635.1). Taxonomy (GTDB): domain Bacteria; phylum Acidobacteriota; class Terriglobia; order UBA7540; family UBA7540; genus DASYXZ01. Next base: position 47,299 of record JBGPCF010000024.1, read on the forward strand.
GGGCAACGTAAACCGAATGCGGATGGCCTGGCCCTCGAGCATTCCTCCCGAAGGCCGCATGAACATTCCGCGATCACTGATGTTCATCCCGACGGCGTCAAAAGTCGTGGCGCCCTCGTGATCGAGCCGGCAATGGACTTTGAGGCTGCATGAATAGCGGGCGTGTTGTCGACGCTCTTCCATGATGCCTGATCGGCAGCCCGGCTTCCGCCACCTGATTGGACTCAGTATACTTCCTTTGCCTTTTCCACGTTCAAGAGACTTCCTGTAATGGAGGCCTATGCGAGACCCTCAGCCCTCCATGGTTGGACCTCTGGGCATGACCATGATGCTCCTAATCGGTGTGCTGTCCCTCAGTGCCGGCGAGCATCCATCCAAATCCGAAATGGTCGACCGCACCCTGGTGGAGAAATCCAAGCGCACTATGACGCTCTTGAGCGGCGGCAGGGTGGTCAAAACCTATCTGGTCGCGCTGGGTGGCGAGCCGGTGGGGCCCAAGGAGAGGGAAGGCGACCACAAGACGCCCGAGGGGTTTTATACCATCGATTCCAAGAACTCGCGCAGCCGCTTTCACCTCGCCCTCCACATATCCTATCCCGATGAATCAGATCGGAAGCGGGCGCGCAAACTCGGCGCCGGTCCCGGCGGTGCCATCATGATTCACGGCCTGCCCAAAGAATTTGCTTACCTCGGCCCTCTGCATCGAAAAACCGATTGGACCGACGGCTGCGTCGTCGTGACCAACGAGGAAATCGAAGAAATCTGGCGCCTGGTCAAGATCGGCACCCCGGTGGAACTCCGGCCGTAGGGGCCCGAAATGCCTCTGTACCAAATGCAACCCGTGGTGCATATAGTAGGACTATATGCAAGTCGCATTGCATTTGGTCTTGACGATACGCCGGGGAATGGCCGGGGCGCGTGCTCCGGTTTGACAATACCGTCCCGTCACCCCTAAACTAATTTTCTACGGCTGCCATGGTATGAACCGCCTGTCGGTCCTGTGCAAGGTCCGCCCGGAAAGGTATCTGAAATCCCGATATACAAGGAACCGCCCTCATGTCTGAAATTGTCAAGGAAGAGAGTATGACCGTGAAGCCATCCCGGCGGTCAGGCGAGCGCGTATTCAATTTCAGCCCCGGCCCCGCCATGCTCCCCATTGAGGTCATGACCCGCGTTCAGCATGAATTCCTGAATTATGGCGGCCTCGGGGCATCCATTGTTGAGATCAGCCATCGAAGCAAGGACTTTGTGAGGGTTGTGGAAGAGGCGACCGCTCTTTTCAGAGAGTTGACTTCGTTGCCAGAAAACTATTCGGTCCTTTTTGTGCATGGCGGGGGCCGAATGCAATTTGCGGCCGTTCCAATGAATTTGATTGCCCGGACGCCTGCGCGGAAGGCGGCGTATGTCGAAACCGGTGTCTTCTCGGCCTCCGCAATCAAGGATGCCGCTCCGTACGGCGCTATTGAGACCGTCGCGAGCAGCCGGAACGTTAAGTTCGTTCGGATTCCTGATGTGGACTTGGAGCGCATCACAAAAGACACATCCTACCTTCACATTACGACGAACAACACTGCTTGCGGAACTCGATGGAACAATTTCCCTGACGCCGGTGACGTGCCGCTGGTTGGCGATGCAACTTCAGAAATACTGTCGCGAGTTGTCGATTATTCGCGGTTTGGGTTGGTTTATGCCGGTCTTCAGAAGAATTTGGGCCCAGCCGGAACCGCCATCGTAGTGGTGCGCAAAGACCTCCTGGGCCATGCTCTCCGCGAGACCCCGCCCTTGCTTAATTACACGGTTGTGGAGAAAGGACAATCGCTCGTCAATACGCCAAGCACATTCAATATCTATTTTGCTCGCGAAATGATGCGCTGGATCAGGGACCTTGGAGGGGTGCGTGAGATGGAGCGGCGCAATAACCAGAAAGCTCAGCTGCTGTACGATTTTCTGGACCGCTCAACTTTTTACAGGCCTTTGGTGGACAAGGAGCACCGTTCGACGATGAACGTCACGTTTGATCTCCCGACACCCCAGCAACTCGAGACATTCCTTAGAGAGGCTGAAAATGAAGGCCTTTATGCGTTGAGAGGTTATCGAGATGTGGGAGGAGTACGCGCTTCAATTTACAACGGCATGCCCCTGGAGGGTGTTCAGGCTCTCGTCTCATTCATGCAGGAGTTTGAACGGACGCGGGGTTGATGGGCGCCACCTTCATCCTGTGGAACGCTTTAACGCTCAACTAAAGGCTTGGACCTTTTGATTGTCAACTGAAACACGACACCATGAAAATAATCGTTGCTGACAGCATCTCCAGTTCCGCCCTCGAAGTGTTGCGGGCGGAGCACACGTTTGAAGTGGTGAACCTTCAGGAAACCAAAGCGCCCGTCGCGGAGCAAATCCGGGACGCGGACGCGCTGATCGTGCGCTCAGCCACCAAAGTGACGGCTGAGTTGATTGCGGGCGCGCCCAAACTGCGCGCCGTGGGGCGGGCCGGCGTGGGGGTTGATAATGTCGACCTGGACGCCGCCACGCAGCGCGGCATCGTGGTGATGAACACTCCAGGAGGCAACGCCACTAGCGTCGCCGAGCACACCCTGGCCCTCATTCTGGCCCTGGCGCGGCGCGTTCCGCAAGCCGACGGTTTGCTGAAACAGGGCAAGTGGGAAAAGAAAAAGCTGCAGGGCATAGAGGTGCGCGGCAAGACGCTGGGTCTGGTCGGCCTGGGCAAAATTGGGATGGAAGTGGCGCGTTTGGCCGAGGCCATGGAAATGCAAGTGGTGGCTTATGACCCCTATGTTTCTTCCATGGTGGCCCGCGAGCAGAACGTGAAGCTGGTAACCCTCGAGGAACTTCTGGCAGCCAGCGATTTCGTCAGCCTGCATGCTTCCCTCACTCCCGAGACGCAACACCTGATCAATGCCAAGAGATTGGCGGCAGCCAAACCGGGCATCCGCATCATCAACTGCGCGCGCGGCGAACTGGTGAATGAAGCCGATTTGCTCGCTGCCCTGGAGAGCGGCCAGGTGGCAGGCGCCGGGCTCGACGTTTTTGAAACCGAGCCGCCCTCGCACCCCGGCATCGCCAGCCACCCCAATGTGATTGCCACGCCGCACATCGCCGGCTCCACCGAAGAGGCGCAGGAAATTGTCGGCATCCGAATCGCCGAACAGGTGCGCGATTACCTTCTGCAAGGTGTGGCGCGCAATGCGGTGAACATGCCCTCGATTTCGCCGGAGCAATATAAGAAGCTCGAGCCCTACATTGGCCTGGGCGAAAAGCTGAGCGCTTTCGCAGCCCAAATTGCCGGCGAGCGTGTCGAAGAAGTGCGCATCAGTTATGACGGCGGCCTGGCGGAACTCAATACCCACTTGGTGAAGAACGCGGTGCTGAAGGGCATCTTGAACCAAGTGCTTTCCGAACAAGCGAACCTTGTAAACGCAGGAGCGCTGGCACAGGCGCGCGGCCTGGAGGTGATCGAACTGCGCTCGGCCCGGCGCGCCGCGTTTTTGAATTCCCTGGGCATCGCGCTGCGCACTGAAACGGGCTCAGCCACCGTGCTGGGCATGGTGGGCCTGGGTGGCACCCCGCGCATCCTCGGCATCAACGACATCGACATTGAGGCGCCCTTGCGCGGGATTATCCTCTACATCCGCAACCAGGACGTCCCCGGCGTCATCGGTCGCGTGGGAACAATCCTCGGCAATCGCAACGTCAATATCGCCAACTTCGCTCTGGGCCGCCACCAAGAGACGAAGGAAGCGATCGGCCTGGTGAACGTGGATAATCCCGTACCCGAGGAAGTGCTGGCGGAGATTCGCGCCATTCCTGCGGTCCGCACGGCAAGAATTGTTGAAATAGAGTGATTTGGTGATCGGGTGATTTGGTGATTGAATCTTCGAAAAGCTGGCCCGAAGAACTCCGAGATCGAACCATGCGGTTTGCAGTCCGCATCGTCAAATTATTCCGGGCGCTTCCCAAGACCGATGAAGGGCGTGTCCTAGGTAAACAGGCGTTGCGCTCCGGCACTTCAATCGCCGCCAACTATCGTGCGGCATGCCGGGCTCGCTCCAGAGCCGAATTCGCATCCAGGATTGGGATAGTACTTGAAGAAGCAGACGAGACGGCTTTTTGGCTGGAACTTCTAATTGAAACCGGGATTGTAGAAAAAGCGAAACTCGCAGACCTCCTGGCCGAGACTACTGAATTAGTCAAAATATTTTCAGCTTCCCGGCGCACATCAAAGGCATAATTACAGTCGAATTCGCCAGATCGCTCAATCTCTCAATCACAAATGAAGGCCTGGGTTTTCAAAATCAACACGAAGCGCGGCTGGGAGTTTGACCGCTATTTCCGCTCCCGGGCGCAAGGGATTTATGAGATGGGGGACGAGGGCTGGATCCGCAGCGCCTCCAGCCTCCGCTATCTGCGCGAACACGTGAAGCGCGGCGACTTGTTCCTCTGTTACGAATCCGATCGCAAGCAAATTCTGGGTGTGGCGAAGGCCGCATCCGACGGGCGCGACGTGGGCATGGGTTCTCTAATCGACTTCTGCCCGCCTCGGCAGGCCGTCCGCCTGCAAAATCCCCTCACACGTAATCCCGACCTCGACCACATTCTAGCCTTCACTCCGAAGCGCGGGCGGGGCACCGTGCAGAAGATCGACGGGGACGAATTTGCGCGTCTCCGCCGCATCATCCTGCGCAAGAATCCCGGGCAGGCCGGCGAGATCCGCCGGTTGCTGCGCGGCGCGTAGCCATATCAAATTTTCTCCGCTATTCTTGTGGTTCCAGGCGGGCGAAGGATAGACACACTGCGGAAGGAGATCTTCATGAAACGGTTTCTGGCGGGAATAATCGTTGGCGCGCTCGGTTCCACCCTGGCGTTGCGGGCTCAGCGCGGCGGAGAACCCAAGGTGGTTCAGCCCGAATTGGTTTTGGAGAACCAGCGGATCAAAGTCGAGCGCTGGGTGCTCGAGCCCGGAGAGAGCTCGCCGATTCACAATCACACCTTGGACCACGTGGGCGTTACCCTGCGCGGATCAAACCTGCGCGTTGTCGGAACAGACGGGTCCGTCAAGGAAAGTCTTGACAAGGCCGGCTTTGTGGATTTCGGTCCGGCTACCGCACAGACACACTCATTCATCAATGTGGGCAAGACAACTTTCGAGGCCGTATCGATTGACTTAAAGTGACAAGGCCGCTGCAAGGGGGAAGCAGACCAACGGCGAGGGCGTGCCATTAGAGTTCTGGCTGAGGGACACTTTCGACTGCGAAAAACAAACGGGCGCCGCAATCCGGTCGGAAACGCGGAGCTCTCCTCACCGTCCGCCTGTCCCATGAACTTCAGGGCCGAGCTAGTGGCTGGGGGCGGGCTGGGGTGTTCCCGACGGAACAACGGCGGCAACGGGCAGCGGGTCAGGTTGCTCGGGCAAAACGATCCAGGCGATGAGGTAACCGATGATGCCCCAACCGACAAAAATGGCCAGCATCACCCAGACCAATCGTACGAGCGTCGGGTCCATATCCAGGTAATCGGCCAAGCCGCCGCACACTCCGGCGATTTTCTTATCGCGAATGGAGCGCGTGAGCTTCTTCGGCGGGGCCGGTGGGCCGCAGAGCGAGGTTCCGCACTGGCAGCAATAGTTGACTCTCTCGGTGTACTCTTTTCCGCACTTGGGGCAAAACATGGCACGACCTCCAGTCGCGTTGAGGCGTCTCTTCATTCCATTATACGTCCGGCAGAGCGAGAAAGTTCCCAGGGCGCAGAGATTGGCGTTTGGGCGACAGAGGAGAGAGGGAATATGATTTCCGGCGAATGGGAAAGGAAATTACCTCCGCACGAGCCATTTTGGGGTAATATTCACCCGACAAAACACTTGAACTGACAAGTCTGGTCATTCCGGGGAGGATATTTACTTGAATTCCTCCGGAAAGGAATAACGTATGAATTGGCGAGACCGAAAACCTTTTAAGGTATTCGCGCGCGGCACCTCTCTTCGGCGGCGTGTGGCTTACAGCCTGGCGATTGTGCGCCTGATTCTGGTGCCCGTCATTTTCCTCGCGGTTTATTATCTATTTGCGATGGGTTGGATCGTGGACGGCATCGTGAATGTGGATGCTCCTGTCGCCACCATGGCGGAATCCGCGGCGAATAAAATGGCCGAGGCGCAGCGCGACGAGCAGGACTACTTCCTGTCGCATGACCCCCAAAAACTCCAGTCGAACCGGCAAGCCCTGGCCGATCTGGGGCAATTGATCGTCACCATGCGTGACCTCCAACCCCTCGAGAAGGACAGCACCCAGAAAATGCTCGATCAGGTCAAGCTGCATCAGACCCGGCTGGAAGAGGCCGTGGCACGTATGGGCGAACCCGGCCAGGAACCCGTGGCCCGCATCCAGAACGTGGTCCGCGCATACGAAAGGAATCTGGACAACCTGCTGCAGCGCGACCGGCGCAATAGTCGGGGCCGTCTGATCGACGATCTCCGCGTGCAGGTGGGCTCCTTCGACGCCCAGATTGCCGGGACGGTGGAGGCCGATGATCCCGCCCTGCGCAAGGCGACCGCGGACCTGCGGTCCACTGGCGACCGGGTGCATAAAATAGCCACCGATGTCGAGGGTCGCAGTTGGAACCGCGTGGTGCACGATCACCAGGAAGCGCGCAAGCTGATGAGTCGCGCCGAATGGGTCTTAATCATCGTTTCCTCCCTCACCTTCGTCCTGAGCGTTCTGGCCAGCCTCATTCTGCCGCGCCGGGTGGTGAAGCCCCTCATGGACCTCAAAGAGGCGGTCGACCATGCCGCGGCGGGGAATTATGAGATCGAGTTTGACGTCAAAGGCGAGGGTGAAGTCGTATTGCTCGCCAACAGCGTGCGGAGTTTGATCGCTCACGCGCGCGAGAGGGACGAGAGCGCCACGCTGCACGCTGGGCGGGTGAACTGAGCGCAGAGTGGCCCGGTTTCCGGCGTGTGCAGATTGTTTTCTGGAAGTCTGGGATAAAATACGTTAGGCTTGTTGTTCCGAGGAGATAAAAACCATGAAGGGTAAACCCGAAGTTATTGCAGTGCTGTCCAAAGCGTTGAAAGAGGAGTTGGGCGCCATCCTCCAATATTTCATTCACGCCGAGATGTGCGAGAACTGGGGCTACTCCCGCCTGAGCGATTTCATCAAGAAGCAATCCATCGGCGAGATGAAGCACGCCGAGATTCTCTGCGAGCGCATTCTGTTTCTCGAAGGCGTGCCCAACGTGGCCGACATCCCCAAGCTCAATATCGGCAAGGATGTGAAACAACAATTGCAGAACGATCTGGATTTGGAAGTGGGGGCGGTGGGGGACTATAACCAGGCCGTCGCCACCTGCATCAAGGCCGGCGACAACGCCAGCGCCGACTTGCTCAGGGTGCTCCTCAAGGACGAGGAAGGGCATGTGGATTTCCTGGAAACCCAACTCAGCCTGATTAAAGACCTGGGCCTCGAGAATTACCTCATCGAACAGATGGGTGGGGAAGAAGAGGACACCGCAGAATAACGCGCTGGGAAAATTGTGCTCCGGCGGAATTGCTGAGGTCCCAACCTCAACGGTACTGGTAGAGTTTTACCTTTTGTACGGTGTAGTTATCGCCCGGCAGCCGTAATCCTTTGCCGGACAAGATTTCGTCGCCATTTAAGCGCCGCCCCGGAATCCACTGGCCGCCCACCAAGGTCCCTTCTTCAACGCTGGCCAAACCTGTCGCCAGACACCCCGGCCCATCGCATGAAAACGACACGGATACCCCCTTCCCCGCGACCAGGTACTCGTCGTCCCCATTGGCCATGATGATTGCCGCGGCATGGTCGGGATTCTGGTTGCTCCCCCATGCGCGTGTGAAGCTTACTTCCAGGATGTATTTCCCAAGCTGAAGCTTTCTGGCCGGATGGTCTTTGTCCAGCGTGACGCCCGCCATCGTACCTTTCTGCTGGTGCGCCAGAATCAAAGGCGAGAGTTGCGAAATGAATTCGTAAACTTTGGCCAAGGGGTTGTCGGGTGCCGCCACAGTGGGATTTTCAATTCCGAACGGCGAGTAGCCCATGGCGGCGTGCTTCCCGAAGGCCGCAAAAACATTCGCCGCCCCTCGCGCGTCTCCGGCGCTCTCCGGGATAAACATCGGGTTGCCGGATCGCGCAAATCTCACACACACCTCGTCAAATTCCGGGACGTAAATATCCGGCGAAAACATGTCGATTGCCGGCGCGCCCGCGCGCCACACGTCCACCACTTGCGGGAGGGGGCCGCCACTCGGATATGTTCCCGGCCATGCGGTGTCACGCTGCTGGAGCCAGGCGTTCACGTACATGGGAATGTTGTATTCCGCCTTACCGGCCCGGGCCACAGGGTTGATGTAACGGGCGTATTGCCACGCCATAAAAATTTCGTCAACCGGCCAATGCAGGTTGCGCCATCCCGTCTCGTACTCTTCCGGCGACAAAGGGGGACTAGCTGTCCGGACCGGAACGGCCGTTCCCTTCGGCTTCCCCGGGCCAAAAACCTGTTCCCAGGTTCCGGAGGTTCTTCCTCCAGCGTCCTCCCACGCTTTGCGGAACTCCGGAATCAGCGCGTCCTTGTTCCTCTCCAGGTAATCCATCAGTTCCTTCGGGACCGCCTTGCCGAACGCTTCATTGGCAGCGGGCGAGCGGTCGCGCGATTCCCCAAGCACGCCAACCTCGTTTTCCACTTGCATCATCAGGACGGTGTGACTCTCTCCATCGACCTCACGAATGTGCCGCATCAACGCGCCAAAGGCGTGCGCGTCCGCATCGCGACTCGCTGTGCTAAAGGTGGAAAGAATCTCCAACGGGTGCCCGCCTTCGTCCCATGCGCGGGGGAAACGCGCGGAGTCCGTCTTCACCCAGACGGGGACGTAGGTGGACACTCCATTCTTCCAACTGCCAAACCACAAAAAGATGATGTGCAGGTCGTGGCGGCGCGCTTGCTGGATTAAGCCGTCGACCAGCGTGAAGTCGGACTTCCCCTCCTGTGGTTCAATCAGCTCCCACGAAACGGGAGTCAACACCACGTTGGCGTGAATGGCCGCAAGCCGCGGCCAAATGGACTGCATGTACTCGAGCGAAGACGAGCTGGAGTTGTGCAGTTCGCCCCCCAGGATGAGATACGGTTTCCCATCGACTATGAGTTGGGTGGCAGCCCCCTCTTTGGAGAGATGGGGAAGAGAACGCGCCTGCGCAAACGCGGAAGGACAAACGCATGCCAATGCAGCAGCCAGTACAAATAGCGTTTTGAGTTTTGTTGTTCTTATCATGAGGACCTCATCGGATTTGAGTTCGTGAGTTGTCGCTCGGTGATTTCAGCGTTTTCCGCCAATCCAAATTTCCACTTACGCATGTTAGCTCTCCTCGTGCACCGTGGGATAGTCCAAACAGCGGTGGAAAAAGTAGGCAATGGGTCCCACGGCCCGCATCAAGGGCGGCAGAATTTTCGAGGTTTGCGAATTGACTTTACTGGCGCCGAAATGTGGGAGGGAGCATTGTATGCGGACGCGGTCAAATGTACATTATGGGCCGCCCGGAAAATCAAAATGAAAATTCCGGGCGAAGGTCGTGGAGCTAGAAGGCCGTCCATGAATAGGCGCGAATACTTGATCAGGTCAGCAGACCCCGATTTCCGACATTGAAGAGCCCCGGAGTCCCGATCAGGTCGGGATTCCGCGTTGCAGACTGGATGACTCAGAAGACCCCTATGGGCGATCCTTACAATTTCCAGCGCTTTGTGGACGCTCAAGAGCCGGTGTTCGACCAGGTCTGTTCCGAACTCCGGAACGGGTCCAAGCGGTCGCACTGGATGTGGTTCATATTCCCCCAGATCGAAGGGCTGGGGCATAGTGCGATATCGGTGAAGTATTCCATTTCGTCCCTCGAGGAGGCCAGGGCGTATTTGAATCACCCAACTCTCGGGCCTCGTCTCAGGGAGTGCACCCGGTTGGTAAATCAAATCGAGGGGCGGTCAATTGAGGACATTTTTGGATATCCGGATGACATGAAATTTCATTCGTCGATCACGCTGTTCGCCAACGCCGCGTCAGATAGCCAAGTCTTCAGGGATGCCCTGCAAAAATATTTTAACGGAGAGCTCGACCAATTAACCCTTGACCGGCTCAGGATGTAACGCAGAGTCTCGGTTCTTGAGACTCTGCGGTTTTTCATTTCAGGGGTATCGCGCGTGGCGGAGGTCGGGAATCATCCATCCTAAATCCTAACCCCGAACTCCTAAGTGCCAACCAGCTCCCAGATTCTTGCCAGGTGATGGTCGTCGTGCTCCGCAACAAAGTACAAGTGATCCACGAGCCGCATGGGCTGCTTCAGTCGCGGATGCAGTCTGGTGCGGGCATAGAGGGCAGGCTGGAATTTCCCTGCCCGATCCACCCAACGGAGACGCGCGGCGCGGAACTCCGCCAGAATCTCCGCCAACTGTCGGGAATTGTGGTTGGCTTCATCAGTCTTGCGATTGCTCAGGTCCGCGACGGTAAGGGTGTCTCCATCTGCCAGAAAGTCGTCCACGCGCGCCATCCATAGGGGCTCCACATCGACCAGATGGCCGGCGTGTTCCTGGGCTGACCATTTGCCTCCCGGTTTGGCGATCAATACGTCGCGCGATACGCCGCGTAATATCTCTTCCAGCCGCGCCGGAGTGCCCCGCAGCCGGACGAAAAGGTTGGGGTACTGCTCCACTGGAAACGTGAACTCGAATTTCCGTTCAAACCAGGCCGGGACTTGGCTCATAGGATCGCAAGTGTACCACTTCGCATGGCTTCAAAATCCCGCATACCCGTTCTGAAACCTTGAATCTCAAATCCGGCATCTGGAGCACCTGCGCTTCCGAGGTTAGCGGCATGGCTAAAAAGACTTCTGGTCACTTACAGGCGGGTTGATTGTCCTTTCCCCACCAGACCTCACCTCTTTTCATCCCACTCCGCCCAATCCTCGCGCGGCCAAACCTCAGCCGCTAACCGGGAGCCAATTTCTCCCCAAACGGGATCTTCGGGCTTACTCCGATAGCCTTCCACGTATTGCCGCTCAAGTTCCTCTTCTTTGAGCTTTCGGATGAATTCCTCGCAGGCCTTTCGAATGAATGCTGCACGGGAACAACCCAGCGCCTTCGCATGGCGATCAATTGCCTTTAGTAATTTTTCGTCGAGCAAAAGACTTATGGTTTTCATTGCATTGTGCTTTTATTCAGGTTTCAGAGCCACTCTATTTCATCCATCGAAAACTGGATTCGCGTTTTCCCGGGAATGACGAGGGCGGCGAGCCGCGACTTCAACCCTTAATTACCCCCAGAGGTTTCAAGCATGCCACACGTTTGGAGAGGCCCGCGTTGTGCACTACGTTGATCACCGCGTCCACGTCCTTATAGGCTTCGGGAATTTCTTCGGTGATGCCGTCGCGCGTTTCGGAGCGCACGATGATGCCCTGGTCTTCCAGGCGCTGCTTGGCGTTCTCGGCAAACTCGGACTTGCGTGCGGCGGTGCGGCTCATCACGCGGCCCGCGCCGTGGCATGTGGTCCCGAAAGTTTGCTCCATGGCGCCCGGCGCGCCCACCAGAACGTAAGACGCGGTGCCCATCGAGCCGGGGATCAGCACAGGCTGGCCGCAGGATTTGTAGACCTCGGGAACTTCCGGCCGGCCCGCGGGGAACGAGCGCGTGGCGCCCTTGCGGTGCACCATCACCTTGCGATCGCGGCCGCCCACCTGGTGGCGTTCGAGCTTGGCGATGTTGTGGCAAACGTCGTAGACCACGCGCAACTCTTCCTTCTCGCCGAAGATGCGCTTGAAGGCCTGGCGCGTGAAATGCGTGATGCCCTGGCGATTGGCCCACGCGAAGTTGGCGGAGGCGCGCATGGCGCCCAGGTACGCCTGCCCTTCCTTGGAATGAACCGGCACGCACGCCAGTTGGCGGTCCGGCAGATTGATGCCGTATCGGCGCATGCTCTCGTCCATATCGCGCAGGTAGTCGGTGCAAACCTGGTGCCCGAGCCCGCGCGACCCGGAGTGGATGAGCACCACGATTTCATTTTCGTAGAGGCCCAGCGTCCGGGCGATTTCCGGCTCAAAGACTTTTTCCACGTACTGGACTTCCAGGAAGTGGTTGCCGGAGCCCAGCGTGCCGATTTGCGGGAGGCCGCGCTTCTTGGCACGGTCACTCACCGACTCCGCATCCGCGCCGTCGATGGCGCCACTCTCCTCGCACACCGCCATGTCTTCCGCGTGGCCGTAGCCGTGCTCCACCATCCAGGCCACGCCGTGCTCGAGGACGTTGTTCAGGTCCTGATAGCTTACGCGAATCTGCCCGCCGCGGCCCGCCCCTGAAGGGACATCGCGAAAAAGTTGGTTCACCAAGTCTCGCATTTTCGGCTGCACCTGCTCTCGCGTCAGAGTGCTGCTGAGCAAACGCACGCCGCAGTTGATGTCAAAGCCGACGCCGCCGGGCGAGACCACGCCGCCTTCGTCGGGCAGTGTGGCCGCTACGCCGCCGATGGGGAATCCGTAACCCTGATGGATGTCCGGCATGGCGAGTGACGAGCCCACAATCCCGGGCAGCATGGCCACGTTGATGGCCTGCTCGAGCGACTGGTCGCGCAGGATATCGCGCAGCAGGCGCTCGTCGGCGTAAATCACCGCGTCGGTCAGCATGCCGTCCTTCGTGCCTCGCGGCACCCGCCAGCGGTAGTCATCGATTTTTTCGAGTTGGTTGAGTTCCATGGGCATGATTTTCCCCGCGCACACTGGCGCTCTGGATCAGTTCAGCGACGAAGGGGTGTTGCCTGAGTCCATGTTATCCGGAAAAAGGCGCGAAGTCGAATGGAGCGGAGGGCGAGTGTCAAAGCTCTTTAGAAATGTCCCCTTTCTTACCTCGTTAGAAGTGTCCCCTTTTCTTGTTTTTGGTTTTTGCCTTTCATTTTGTTTTGGTTCTTGCTTTTGTCGTTGGCCTGGCCCGGAG
>JBGPCF010000025.1:0-59794 GCA_041481635.1 Terriglobia bacterium
AGTCAGGAGTCAGGAGTCAGGAGTCAGGAGTCAGGAGGCGGGAGTCAGGAGGCGGGAGTCAACTTTCGACTGTCGACTTTTGACCTTCGACTGGATTCCGGGCCGATGTAACGGTTACCTCAGACGCGGATTGGGCAGATTATGTTGATGCGCACACGCAATTGCACGCCGCACACACTTCATGCGACCTGCATGCCTATTGGGTGAAATTGAATTCAGGGCATAATTGCACCAAATAAAAGAGACGTTTTATGCGTGTTGAAAGCCACTATGTTGTTGAAAACAATGAGCTGGTCAGGAATTAGGGGCTAGCAATTAGGGCGGAAAAGGCTGAAAATAGACCATTTCCTACCCAAAACTGGTTGTAATCCCATTTTGGAGACTTGCTGGGATGGTTCAAAAAGCAAAGGCTGCGATTGTGTCCGAACTTGGAAGGGCTGGAGATTCTTCAGGGCCGCTTGATGGTGGCTGTTGCGATACTCAACAGCCGGGGCGGAATTTGTCGTCAAGATACTCGGTGAGCGTGTAGAACTTGTGGGCGCGTGTAGAATGTCCGGGCGCGTTTCAAATCCTTATTGGCCGGCCCGCGGAGGCGATACGATGGAACACTTCAATTGGGACACCGTCAAAAAAGAGGTGATGAACCCGAAAATCTGGCGCAAAGTGATTGCGGGTGAGAAGGCCATGGTGGCCCAGGTATTCATTGCCCAGGGCGGGGTGGTCCCAATCCATCACCACGAAAGCGAGCAGTTGACCTACATTCTCGAGGGAGCTCTCCAATTCGATTTGGAGGGAAAGAGAATTGTGGTGCGCAAAGGCGAAGTGCTGCACATCCCTTCCAACGTGCCGCACGGCGCGGTGGCGCTCGAAGACACGATGGACCTTGATATCTTCAGTCCTATTCGCATCGATTGGCTGACGGGCCAGGACGATTATTTGCGCAAAGGGTAGGGGCGGTTCGCGAACCGCCCCTGCGCTTCCGGGAGGTGGAATCATGGACATGGGGCTAAAGGACCGCGTGGCAATTGTGGCGGCATCGAGCACTGGATTGGGCAAAGCCGTTGCAATGGGGCTGGCCCGGGAGGGCGCGAAGCTCGCGCTGTGCGCCCGCACCGAAGCGGTTCTAAAAGCGACCGCCACTGAGATTCACAATGAGACTGGGGCTGAGGTTTTGGCGCGCGCCGTAGACGTGACCGCCAACTCTCAGGTTGGCAATCTTGTCGCCGAGACTGTCAAGCGTTTTGGCCACGTGGATATTTGCGTGACGAATGCCGGAGGGCCACCCGCCAAACCGTTTTCCCAAACCACCGTGGAAGACTGGCAGGCGGGTGTGAACTTAAACCTGATGAGCACGCTTTACTTTGCGCGCGCAGTTCTTCCATTGATGCAGAAGCAAAAGTGGGGACGGTTCATTACCATCACTTCGATGTCCGTGAAGCAGCCCATCGACAACCTGATTTTGTCGAACTCGGTGCGCTCTGCGGTGAGTGGATTGGCCAAAAGTTTGTCGAACGAATACGCCAAGGACAATGTGTTGGTAACCAACGTTTGTCCGGGCTACACGCAGACCGCGCGCCTGGATGAGTTGGCCAACAAGCTCGCCCAAGCCGAAGGTATTGCCCCCGATCAAATTCGCGAGCGCTGGGCCTCCCAGATTCCCCTCAAGCGCCTCGGCCAGCCCGAAGAATTTGCCTCGCTCGTTGTCTTCCTCGCCTCGGAACGCGCCAGCTACATCACCGGCGTCTCTATCGCCGTGGATGGCGGGTTCGTCAAAGGGATTTATTAGCGGCGGCGAGCGCGACAAAAATCACGCTGCGGGTTATTGCATCACGATGACGGGCATCCGCAGGGTGAAGTCAAGTTTGGTATCTACGGCCACTGTCTGCGGCAGGCCTTGAACACCCGAGTTGGAGGTCGATCGACTGCTCGCGCCGATGGCAGTGCCAATCGCCCTTCCCTTAGTCCCTGCGATTGAGCCTATTAATCCGCCCAATTGGGCATTGCTGGCAGTTCTCTGTGGAGTTGTTCTTTGAGGCGTCGCGCTGGCCTGACTGTAAACGGTGGACGCCACGTTGTAATCTTTACTGTTTACAGTCAGCTTGAAAAGTTGAAGTTGTAACGACGACTGGGCCGCTGTCTTGACCTCGTTCAAAATTTTCACGTGCGCGTCAGTTCCCTCAGGAACTACCACCTGATCGCCCACACTGATTGGCGTAACCACTTTAGCCGCAAATTCCTGGCCGATGTGATCCCGAGAAGAGTCGACGCTGTCGACCATGCGAACCGTAATGACCGTGCCTTGTGGAATGATCAGGCGTTGCAGTTGTGTGTTGGAGGGGGAGCCGGGACTCTGCCTGCCCATCCCATTAGCTGTGGTTTTCCCCAATCGGGAAGAGTCCGCTCCAGTGACAGCTTGCAGCGCGGTGGAGGCTTTGGCGGTTTGCCCGGCGGTGAGCGTCACAGACTGTTCGTAATCGCGATAGCCGTCAAGCGCTATGCGCACGTTGTGGTGTCCTGCTGGGAGGGTGGAGATCTTCAAGCGGCCTTCAGGACTCGTCCTGGCAATGAGCTCGTCGTCCACAAAAACCTGCGCGCCCCCCGGAGCGGCCTCAATCAGGAGGGTTGGAGGGGTAGTGGGTTTCGGGGCAATCTCGCGCAGGGCTGTTATCAATTCATCTGTGGCGCCGGCGTCCCGCAGGAGGCTCTCAGTATCCGGGTTCATTTCAAACGCGACGCCATATTGGCGCGCCAGCGACTCGACGCGTTGGGGAGTGACGTCACTCTTGAGCAGGTCAACGACTTCAGCTTTGGTTAGCGGCTCGCGCTTTTGTTGGGCGGCGCAGCATAAGGGGAGGAGAACGGTGAAGGTAATCACCAAAGCGAGCACCGGCTTGGGGAGCGCGCGATTCATAAATTATGGGTAGTAGCCCGTCTATATTGACCAAGCAATATTCCCATAACTCGGGGAAAATATCTACCAGCTTAGTATTGCGCCCATCGGGCAATCAGCTCCCAATTCCAGAACTCTTTTCTTGCGCTGAGGCCCGGACTTTAACGCCCGCCAAATCCTCCAGAAACGTCACCACGGCGGCGTAATCCAGATTGCCTTTCCCCTGTGCTTTGGCGGCGCCGTAGGTCTCTTTCACCGCAGCCGTGGTAGGCATGGGCACGTTTTGTGCATAGGCGGCTTCCATGGCCAATTCCAAATCCTTGTGCATCAGTTTGAGCGGGAAGTAGGGCGTGAAGTCGCCCTTGAAGATAAAGGGCGCCTTGAAATCCGTCAGCGTGGCGCGCGCCATGCTCGACTGAATGATTTCAAGCATGGTTTCCGGCAGCACACCCGCCTTGGTGGCAAGCACAAAGCCCTCGCAAAAAACTTCCACCATGGTCGCCTGGATGGCGTTTTGCGCGAGTTTGGCGGAAAGGCCCGAACCGTGTGCGCCGCAATATATATGCTTTTTGCCTTGCACGCCGAGGACGGGCAGCATGCGTTCATAAACATCGCGGTCGCCGCCAATCATAAAAGTCAGCTCACCTTTCTCCGCACCGTGCTTGCTGCCGGTGACAGGCGCGTCCAGCATTTTCGCCCTCTTGCCCGCCAGGTGGCAGGCAAATTTGCGGCTCACCGTGGGGCTGATGGTGCTCGAATCGATGAGCACGGCGCCCTCTCGAATGCTGCTGAGAACCCCTGCGCTGCCCAGCACCACTTCTTCCATCGCCGCCGTGTCGCTCACGATGCTCCAGATTATCTCCGCGTCGCGAGCCGCCTCAGCTGGATTCGCGGCCACTCGCGCTCCAGCATCGGCGAGAGGCTTGGTCTTATCCGGCGTGCGGTTGTAAACCGTTACGTCGTATCCAGCCTTGATCAGATTTCGAGCCATCGGCTGGCCCATGATTCCAAGGCCGAGGAAGGCTATTTTTTGGGGCATAGAATTTCTCCTATTCTGTTGTCCTTCGTCAGTAGCAAAGTTGGTCAGTTAGTCAGGTCGTCAGTCGGTCAGTAAACTGAAATACTGACATACTGACACACTGACAAACTGAAATACTTTCATTAACCAAAATCCAACCACAACCTTACATCGCGAACATTATTATCCGTGAACCCGGTGTCCAGTGTATCGCCTAGCGAGCGGAAGAAGTGATATGAATCGCTTTCCGCCAGATAATGAGCCGGGTCAAAGCCGCGATCGATGGCGCGCGCCAAGGTGTGCCCGTCAGCAACGGCGCCGCTTGTGGGACTGTTGCCGTCGCGGCCGTCCGTGCCCGCGCTCAGCACCACGCGCTTTTGGCCGGCAATGCGCCGAGTCGCATACAAGACAAGCGCCTGATTGCGTCCGCCCTGGCCCGGACCGGTGACTGGACACGTGACTTCCCCGCCCACCACCAGCGCCACGGGACGGTCCGTGTGCCGCTTCTTCAGTTCGTCCAAGGCAGACAGGCTGTTGTCAGCCACCTGCCTGAAATCCGTATCCCACGAGTTCGTATCAATTTCACAATAAAACCCCGCCTTTTCGGTTGCGGCTTTCGCGGCCTCAACCGCGTCACGATTGGAGAGCAGGGAGAAAAACTGTGAACGCTCAAAGTAGGGGTCGCCGGGCTTGGGCGTTTCTTCCAGCGTAAACCCCCAGAAGTGTTTGCGAATGTTGGGAGGGAATTGGGCGGTCAGTTGATGCTGCGCCGCTAGTGCATAACATTGCGCCGTGGTCGATTCGTCCGGCATCGTGGGCCCCGAGGCAACCATAGATGGCAGGTGGTCAGGCACGTCGGAAATATACACGGTGAGCTGCCGCGCCGGGTAGGCGCGCATTGCCAGCCGGCCTCCCTTCACCGCCGAGAGGTGCTTGCGCAGCACATTGATTTGCTCGATGGGCAGCCCTCCAGTCACCAGAAGTTGGTTGAACCTGAGAAGATCGTCCAGCGTGGTCTCCGCATCGAGCGGAAGTTCGAACAAGCTCGACCCTCCGCCGGATACGAGAAAAATTACCGTGTCGTCCAGGGAAAGATTTGACACCAGGTCGAGTGCGGCACGCGCGCCCTCGATGCTGCCGGCGTTGGGATAAGGATGGCCGCCGGCAAAATAACTGAAGCGGTGCATTTTTTTGACGGGCTCCGCCGGTCCGACGATGACGCCTGCCTCCACTCTGCTCCCAAGAATTTCGTGCAGAACGGCCGCCATTAAGCGGGCGGCCTTCCCAAACGCCACCACTCGCGGCGGACGCACGACAGGGATCTGAATGTCGCCGGCGATTAGGGCCTCGCCCTGCAAGCTGATCTTGGCGAGCATGGCGTGGCGCACGTCAATGGCCTTCATGACTTCCAGAAAAATCTGATGGGCAATTTCTTTCCCGCGTGAATAGACCGGGGGGCTGATTCGAGGCGTCTTGGAGTGGGTTGGCATCAGGCAAATTGGGCTAGGGCGTCCACGCCCGCCTGCGCCACTTGGACGTCTTCGTCCTCCGAGCCGGCGCTTACGCCGATTCCCCCCACGCATTGCCCGCTCACATTCAACGGCAAGCCGCCGCGAATGGGAGTGAGCTTGCCGCCGGTGGCCAGCGACAGGCCGAGCGAAAGGAGCACGCCGGCATCGCCCGCGGTAAGTGAGGGCCCGGTGGGGCCGCGGCGCAGGGCGCAAGCCCGCGCCTTGGTGATAGCCACTTCAATGGACGAGAGCTTGGCGCCGTCCATGCGCGCGAATACAAGCAGGTGGCCGCCATCATCCACCACGGCGATGTTCATGGGCACCGAGATCTCGCGCGCTTTCTTTTCCGCCGCAGCCAGAATGAGGCGAGCGCCTTCCAGAGTGAGTCGGGGATTAGTGGTTGTCAGCACAAACGTATTATTGGAGAGCCGGGAAATAAACGCAAGTAGGGGCGGTTCGCGAACCGCCCCTACGACTTGTAAACTTCCGGATTCACCAGATCCGACGGCCGGCGGCCGCTGAGCAAGGCGACCAGATTTTCCGCGGCGCGCATGGCCATCCTCAGGCGCGTTTCACCGGTCGCACTTCCCACGTGCGGCATCAGAACAACATTGGGCATGGTGGTGAGGCTGGGGTGAACTTGGGGCTCGTGCTCGAAAACGTCCAGCCCGGCGCCCGCAATTTTCTTCGCCGCCAGAGCTTGGACCAAAGCCTCCTCGTCCACCACGCTGCCGCGCGCCGTGTTGATCAGGAAAGCGGAGGGTTTCATCAGTCCCAGTTCGCGCGCTCCTATCGCATGCTGGGTTTCGGGAGTTTTTGGAATGTGCAGGCTGAGGAAATCCGACTCGCGCAGTAGAGTGTCGCGGTCCACGTGCCGAGCCGCCAACTCGCGTTCGATGTTTTCCGCGACGCGATGCCGGGCGTAATAAAGAATGCGCATCCCGAACCCGCGCCCGCGCCGGGCCACGGCCTGGCCGATGCGGCCAAAGCCATAAAGGCCCAGCGCCTTGCCGTGAATGTCAGTCCCGTGCAGCAAGCCCCATTGCCACTCGTGCCAGCGGCCATCGCGAACAAATCGGTCGCCCTCCACAATGCGGCGCGCGGCGGAGAGGAGAAGGGAAAAAGCCAGGTCCGCGGTGGTTTCTTCAAGCACGCCCACAGTATTCGTGACTGGGATGCGTCGCGCCGTGCAAGCTGCCACGTCAATATTGTCGTAGCCCACCGAGGCAGTACAAACAGCACGCAACTTCGGCGCGGCGCTCAACACCTCGGCGGTAATGCGCGCCCCCGCCACCAGCAAGCCGTCGATCTCACGGCATGCCTCGCTAAGACTCTCGCGCGACATCGGTGAATCCTGCGGGTGAACCGCAACCTCAAAATGCTCGCCGAGCATTTCAATCACTGGCGCCGGCAGAGGTCGTGTTATAAAAACTTTTGGCTTCATAAGGAATCGTAAATTATGAATGATGAATTCTGAAATAAGAAACCAATACATGGAAATCGTGATTGGCTTCTGGTCTTAGTTCATTCTTCATAATTCATCATTCCCAATTTCTTCTTTACCATCCCACAGGTTTTCCTTTGTTCTGCTCGCGGGCGGCCCATACGTGGCGTTTCTTGCGATGTATGGGTTTACAGCCTCAGCGCAGAGGATGTTTCAGAAAACCTTCTCCTTGGTTCCAACCATCACAACCGCGCGCCTTCTACAGTACGGGACGTACTCGCCACCCGCGTCGCGCCGGTTTACCGTTTCCGCATAGCCTCGATGACCGCGGAAAAATCTTTTTCGCCATAGCCTGCCGCGATCGCATGCTGGAAGATCGCGAGGGCAGCGGCGGCGGTCTGTAGGGGGTGCCCGAGCCGGGCCCCTTCTTCGATGGCGTAGGTGCTGTCTTTCGCCATCAAGCGCAAAACGAAGTTTGGGTTGTTGAAGTCACCCGCCGCCGCGCGCGCAGCAACGGTTTTAACGAGAGGGCTGGCAGGAGCGCCGTTGGTGAGCACGGCCAAGGCTTTTTCTCGGTCCAGGCCGCCCGCGTCGATCAGCGCGCTTGCCTCGGCGAGAGACGCCGCCTGAACTCCACACACAAAATTGTTGATGAGCTTCATCAGCGCACCACTCCCCGTGGGGCCGAAATAGACAATCTCCTGGCCCATCACTGAGAGGATCGGGCGCGCCCGCTCTAGTGCCGCAGCCGACCCACCAACCAGGAAGCGCAACTCGCCCGAAGCCGCGTGAGGCTTGGTGCCGGTGACCGGCGCATCCAGCAACTCGCAGCCGCGTTGTGCGGCCGCCGCAGCCAGCTCTTTGATCCAGCTCACGGTGAGCGTGCCCGATTCAATCAACACCGAACCGGACGCCGCGCCCGCCAGCGCACCGTCCTCGCCCAGCCAAATGCCTCGCGAAGCCACGTCATCAGCCACGATGCTGATGATGATGTCAGCCTGCGCTGCCGCCTCGCGCGGAGAATTGGCAACCGACGCCCCCTTTTTCGCGAAAGGTTCCGCCTTCGCGCGATTCCGGTTATAGACGGCCAACGGAAATCCGGCGCCGAGCGCCCGCCCCGCCATCCCCATCCCCATAATTCCCAATCCAAGAATTGCGACTCGCGGTTTGGACATAGTTTGACCTGCCTTTACAGGGTTGATGAAAAAGTCCAGTGCGCTGTCATTCTGTGCGAAGCGAAGAATCTCTGCATTTCTTGATTCAAGCACTACTGAGATTCTTCGTCAGCGACCTTCTCAGAATGACATATTGGCCGGCTATCTCTTAAACTTGTTGAAGAATTTGACTCATTCCGTCACCTCGAATTTCTTGAGCGCCTTTTCGTTGATCTTCAAACCGAGGCCAGGGGCATTCTCATCGAGATCGATGAAACCATCTTTCGGCTTGGGCTCGCCCTCAAAGATATACCAAAACAGTTCGTTGCCCACTTCCACGTCGACGACGGGGAAGAACTCGGCCATGGGTGAATTCAGGCTGGCCATGACGAGGTGAAAATTGTGCATCTGGCCGGCGTGAGGAATCACCGGAACAGAATGCGCCTCCGCCAGCGCCGCGATCTTGCGCGCCTGGGTAAGGCCGCCCACCCGGCTGGTGTCAAACTGAATGTAGTCGACGGCGCGCGCCTCCAGCAAGTCGCGAAAACCATAAAGGGTGAACTCGTGCTCGCCGCCCGCGATGGGCATGCTCCCATAGGATTTCAACTCCGCGTAACCATGAATGTCGTCGGGGATCACGGGTTCCTCCAGCCACCGCAAGTTGAAAGGCTCGAGCAGCGGCAACATGCGCTTGGCGTAGTCGAGCGTCCAGCCCATGTAGGCGTCGGCCATCACGTCAATCCCATCGCCAACGGTCTCGCGCACCGTTCGCACCAGACTGACGTTGTGCTGCATGCCCGCGGCGCCGTCTGCGGGGCCCCAGCCAAAACGCAGCTTCATGGCCTTGTAGCCTTCGTCCTTGTAGCGCTTCGCTTCCGCCGTCAGCTTGTCCAGCTCCACGCTGTAGAGACGGCTGGCATAGACCGGAATCCGGGCCTTTGTCCGTCCCCCCAACAGCCGGTAGACGGGCTGCTTGGCGGACTTGCCCAGAATGTCCCACAGCGCGATGTCCACTGCGCTGATGGCCGTCATGCCGATGCCCTTCCGTCCAAAGGCCATCGTCTTGCGGTACATGTGCTGCCAGAGGAATTCGAGGTCCCATGGGTCGGCGCCAATCAGCAAGGGTTTCAGATAAAGGTCAATCACCTGCTTGGTCACTTGGGGCGCCAACGCGGCATTGCCAATGCCCACCAGGCCATTGTCAGTAAAAACTTCCACTACCAGCCAGCCGTGAAAAGTGAAGGTTTGCATCGAGGCCTGGGGAAGCTCCAGCAGGTCCATGGGGTTGGTGCAAAAGTGCTGCGGCAACGGGACCGTCTTGCCGCGCCACTCCACCACGCGTGTTCGAATTTTTTTGATTTTCATAAGGCTCCTTATTGTAGCGGCGTCTGACCGCCGAATTTCTTTTGACGCAATTCTATGATCTCAGCGGGCAAGAAAGACTCAACACAGAGTTCACGGAGACGCTCTGTGGTCTCTGTGTTCAGATCTTTAACCCACGGAGGCCACGGAGGAATTCCCTGTCCTCAGCGGCCGAACCACGGGAACGGTGACCAGAATAATCAAGAATGCCAGAACATGAAACGACCCTGCCAAGGTGAAGACTACGCCGTAGCCGAAGCCGTGATCCAGCAAGTAGCCCACGACCTCGCCAAAGACAATTCCCCCCATGGCGCCACCGAATCCCACCAGGCCCGCCACCGCGCCCACTACGTTGCGCGGGAAAAGGTCCGCGGGCAGCACCATCACCAGCGTCGACCATGACTGCTGTCCGAAATACGCCAGGCTGAAGATGGCAAGCGCCCAGGATACCTCAACGTGCGGGACCAGCAAAATGGACGGCATCACCACGGCGCTGAGCCCCAACGCCACTTTGCGCGCCACGCCCAATGAGCAATTGCGCCGGACCAGGTAGCTGGAAAACCATCCTCCCATCAGGCAGCCCACGCCTGATGCCGCGTAAGGGATCCAGGCGAATTTGCCCACGGCCTTGATGTCAAACCCGCGCGCGTCGTAGAGGTATTTCGGCAGCCAGAAAAGGTAGAAATACCATGCGGCGTCACTCAGAAATTTCGCGCTCACCAACCCCCAGGTCTCGCGTATGTGCAGCAAATCGATCCAACGTCCGCGTTCTGGTGCAGCGGATGATTGCAAAACGGATTGTAGTTCTTCGAGCTCAGCAGCGCTTAGCTTGGGATGATCCCCGGGGGGATAGTACGCCACCCTCCACCAGAGCGTCCAGAGCAAGCCTATCGATCCAGTGAGAAAGAAGATCCATCGCCAATTTGTGTAGCTCAAGACGATGGCGATCATGGGGGGCGCCACCACCGCGCCCACGGCTGTGCCCGCGTTGATGATGCCCATGGCGGTAGAGCGCTCGTTGATGGGAAACCATTCGGCCACGGCGCGGGTGGCCGCGGGAAAACCTCCTCCCTCGCCCATCCCTAGCAGGAAGCGGCTTACGGCCAACATGGCGAAAGTCAATGCCAGGCCGTGGCTGGCGCACGCCAGCGACCAGAACGCCATGATCAAAGTGAAACCGAGCCGCGTGCCGAGCGCGTCGGTCAGCTTGCCGCCTCCCGCATACATGAACGCGTATGCCAGCAGGAACGCCGATTGGAGTTCCGAGAATTGCTGATTGGTCAGCGGGATGTCCTTCCCGATCGCCTGGATGGCGACGGGCAGGGTTTGGCGGTCCAAATAACTGATCGCGATGGCGAAACTGATTAGGATGGCGATTCGCCAACGCAGCAAGGATTTCTCCACTGCCACGGCGATACTGCGCCGTGGCATCCCGAACAGGACTCAATTCAACGAATGAAAGAATTTAGCAGAGTTCTCGAATTGAAATCATGGAAAAAAATCAGCGGCAAAGTTGAGATGTGGAACCCCGGCTGCCGAGCCTGAGGGTTTTCAGATGACGTAAGAGTCACGCTCCAAGTAAACTTTAGAGGAAGAGCCGACAATTGATAATTCCGGCTAGTCGGATTGAAAACTCAACATCATTCGGAGATATTGATGAGACGAATTTTTGTTATGGGACTATTTCTATGCCTTATCCCGCCCCAGGCAAGGGGCGAGGTCATCCAGTTTAAGAACGGCGACCAGTTGACGGGACAATGGGTACATGTATTGCATGGCGGGTTGAAGTTTAATTCCGACATCATGGGCGAAGTCACCATACCGGTTCAAAAGCTTAAAGCGTTTTCCGCGACCAAGCCCGCAGTGGTCATCCTGAGGGACAATGAGGTGGTACGCGGGAATCTTTCGTTGTTGCCGTCAGGAGAATGGCAGGTTGCTTCACAGACCGGCATCAAAGTTGTGCCGGTGGATGTGGTGGAGGCCATCTACACCCGTGAGGTTTACGAAGCCAAGAGTTTGGAAAGCACGGTGGCGCCATGGCGGAACTGGCGCGGGTCTGCCAGCTTCGGCTATGCGACGGTCCAAGGCGATCTTCAATCAACCACGTGGAATTTGGGTATGAACGCAGTTCATAAATCCCCTGACCTGCCGGGTCTCACCGAGCGCTGGCGAACCAACTTCCTGCTGAATGGACTGTTTTCCAACACCCAGTCGTCGTCAAAGAATCAGATTGTGAATAACAGCTTCACCTCCGCGCTGCGACAGGACCTCCTGTTTACCTCCAACGATTTTGTGTTTGCCCTGGGCCAATTAGATCACATCGCGGCACAAAATCTGCAGTTGCGACAAACCTATGGCGCGGGATTTGGCCGGGATCTCAGAAGAGGATCGCGCACGCAATTCAGCCTTTTGGGCGGATGCACGCTGGTGATCGAGCAGTTTCATGACGGGACGCGGAGAGAGAATATGGAGGGCCTGATTGGGGAGAAGTTAGGCTTGGGGCTGAACGGGCGCGTCCGCCTCCAACATTTCCTTAATTTCTATCCCAACCTGACCTCTTCGGGGCAATTCCGCTTTGAAACCATCACCACAATCAGCACGCGCTTATTTTCACATTTGTCATTCAACACCAGCTTCGCCGACCGCTACCTAAGCCAGCCGCCGGTGGCTACCATCAAGTCCAACGAGGTCACATTTACTACAGGCTTTGGGTACAATTTCTGATAGATTCGCGCCGCCGATAGACACTGGGCGTGGGGGCACACCCGCTTGTGATGCAGGTCACAGCGGGAAAGTGCCTCGCTTGACTAAAATTTTTTATCTGTGTTATAAATTTATGTTCTACATTAAAGATATTTTAGCTCATTCCAGGTCAGTAAATTCCCGAAGACTCTATGTCGGCAGGCTCGATCTAATCCGTCGTGGGGGCACAAGAGCGAGATTGAGCTTGAGGAGACATTATGTTTGAGGCCACGACGGCATTGTGGGTGGCGTATTCCCTCCCGGCCATGCTGATATTGGGTGTGTTTTTGCTGACCAAAGAAAGGATCAATGTGTTCTTCTGGCGCCTATCGAACTCCATTGCAAGTATTTGGCCACGTCCCAGAGTAATCCTCAGGACGGGTTTGGCGAGTGTTTTCTTAATGTTGGCGGGTGCCACCCGGGCATTGGCCAAGCCTGGCGATGATGCTGCCGGGGGCGAAGCCAACCTGAAACTCCCCGACCTTTCCCAAGTCCAATTCCTGGGCGTGAATGGTCACACTCTGCTGATGTTTGGAATATTGTTCTGCATCTTCGGCCTGCTCTTTGGCCTGGTCATCTACCGCCACTTGAAATACCTGCCGGTCCATAAGTCAATCAAGGAAGTCTCGCACTTAATCTACGAAACCTGCAAGACCTATCTGATCACGCAGGGCAAATTCCTGATGATGCTCTGGGTCTTTATCGCGGTGGTGATCGTGCTCTACTTCGGCGTGCTGCTGAAATATGAAGTGGGGCGGGTATTCATCATCTTGCTGTTCAGCGTGATTGGTATTGCCGGAAGCTATGGGGTGGCGTGGTTTGGTATTCGCGTAAACACCTACGCCAACTCCCGCACCGCGTTTGCCAGCCTGCGCGGCATGCCCTTTGCCATTTACAAAATCCCGCTGGAAGCCGGCATGAGCATTGGCATGATGCTGATCAGCGTCGAGCTGCTGATGATGCTGATTATTCTCCTCTTCATTCCGGGCGATTATGCCGGGGTGTGCTTTATCGGGTTCGCCATTGGAGAGTCATTGGGCGCCGCCGCGCTACGCATCGCGGGTGGCATCTTTACCAAGATTGCCGATATCGGCTCCGACCTGATGAAAATTGTTTTCAAGATCAAGGAAGACGACGCGCGCAATCCGGGCGTCATCGCCGATTGCACCGGCGACAACGCGGGTGATTCTGTGGGCCCCAGCGCCGACGGGTTTGAAACCTACGGCGTCACGGGTGTGGCGCTGATTACTTTCATTCTGCTGGCAATTTCTCCCTCGCAATACCTTCCTGCTGGACTGACGATGAATAGCGCCAGCTTGGCGCAGGTTGATGCGGCCAGGGCTGCTGCGTCTCATGTGCAGGTGCAATTGCTGGTTTGGATTTTCGTGATGCGCATCATGATGCTGGTGTCCAGCGCGGGGGCCTATTTCCTGAACGCCGCCCTCGCCAAGGCGCGGTTCGGGCATGCGGAAAAGATGAATTTTGAGTCACCTCTTACTTCGCTGGTTTGGCTCACCTCAATCGTTTCAATTGCCCTCACATTCGTTGTCTCTTACTTGATTATTCCCAGCCTGGGTGGTGACGACTCGCAGTGGTGGAAGCTGGCCACCATCATCTCCTGCGGAACCCTGGCAGGAGCATTGATCCCGGAACTGGTAAAGGTTTTTACTTCCACCGAATCGCGGCACGTCAAGGAAGTGGTGGTTTCGGCGCAGGAAGGCGGAGCATCGCTCGGCATCCTTTCCGGATTTGTGGCGGGCAATTTCTCCGGTTATTATCTCGGCCTCGCCATGGTGATCCTGATGTCCATCGGGTCTCTGGTCAGCCAATTGGGACTTTCCGACTTGATGCTGGCGGCCCCGGTGTTTGCATTTGGATTGGTCGCTTTCGGTTTCCTGGGGATGGGCCCGGTGACCATCGCGGTGGACTCCTACGGCCCGGTCACCGACAACGCGCAATCAGTCTATGAGCTTTCCCAGATCGAGGGAATTCCGAACATTCAGCAGGAACTCAAGCAGACTTACAACATCGACGTGAATTTCAGCCGCGCCAAAGAGATGCTGGAGGCCAACGACGGCGCGGGAAATACGTTCAAAGCTACGGCCAAACCGGTTTTGATCGGTACCGCGGTGGTAGGCGCTACCACCATGATCTTTTCCATTATCATGGCGCTCACCGACGGCCTCACCACTAACGTCGACAAGCTCTCCCTGTTGCACGCCCCATTTGTTTTGGGCTTCATCACGGGCGGGGCCATGATCTATTGGTTCTGCGGCGCGAGCACCCAGGCCGTGACCACAGGCGCCTACCGCGCCGTGGAGT
The DNA here is from genome assembly GCA_041481635.1 of Terriglobia bacterium. Classification (GTDB taxonomy): domain Bacteria; phylum Acidobacteriota; class Terriglobia; order UBA7540; family UBA7540; genus DASYXZ01. The sequence goes on from JBGPCF010000025.1 coordinate 14,444, forward strand.
TCATCAAGGCGCACATCAAGCTGGAGAGTGCTGAGAAGGCATCGGTTGCCGACAGCAAGAAAGTGGTTGAAATCTGCACCAAGTACGCCCAAAAAGGCATGCTGAACATATTCATCGCTGTATTCTTCGGCACTCTAGCCTTCGCCTTCGTGGAACCTTTCTTCTTCATCGGGTATCTGATTTCGATTGCGACCTTTGGCCTCTATCAAGCCATCTTCATGGCCAACGCGGGCGGGGCGTGGGACAACGCCAAGAAGATTGTCGAAGTCGAGTTGAAGCAAAAAGGCACGCCGCTACATGACGCCACCGTCATCTGCGATACGGTGGGCGACCCGTTCAAGGATACGAGTTCGGTGGCGTTGAACCCGGTCATTAAGTTCACTACTCTATTCGGGTTGTTGGCCGTTGAGTTGGCGGTCAAATTGACGGCCACCAGCGGCAGCCTTCTGGCCCACGGCCTGGCCCTGACGTTTTTCATCATTTCGTATATCTTTGTCTACCGGTCTTTCTACGGGATGCGGATTCGCCAGTCTTCCGGCAAGTAAGCCTGGGGCTCCGGGGCGGAGGAGTATTGGTTGGATTTTGCTGCACGGAAGACTGCAGACCGCAATGGGCTACTCACCCCTGGCCGTGGTCTTGATTCTTTTCGCCAGCTTCTCAATTTTTTCCGCTTTTTCCACCACCTGCAAGGAAAGAACGTGCTCGTTGGACTTGTCCACATCCTCCTGAAGCGACTTCGCCAACAATACCAAGTCATCCGCGTCTCGTTTTACTTTATCGAAGTTCGCCTTCAGTAGTTCCCGTTTCTGTTTCCCCTTTAAAGGCGACGCCAGGTCGATTTCCGGAGTAACTCGCTCCTGGATCTCAACGTTAAGTGGTGGCAAGGTCGAGATGGCGCGAGGTGGAATTGGAAGCGACCCTAACGCCAGACCTGTGGCCGCCACTGCGAAAACGATCCAAAGGGTGGGGCTGGCAACGAGACGGTGCTTCAACACTCTCGCTCTCAAGCTCCATTGCCCTTCCCTGAAATTGGGGCGGTACTTTTTTACGAACCGACGAATGATTGCAATCATATCCGACTTCCTTCCTCTCACCAGTTGCGGTGAATCCGCATCAACTTCGACAGCCCTGAATTCCTTTCTAATTGTAGAGGTTTCGGCTCGCCGGTGGCAATCCCTGGGAAAGTGTACAGATTAGATTCATGTCTTCCCCCAGAACGTCCGATGAAATGGCAAAGCGGGCGCCCCTTAGGTACGAATGCCGTCCCCGCTTGGGGAGAGATTTATGCACATATTTGATCGTTTAGACCCATTGAAGCTGGACCGGCGCAACGCGCAACTGTGGATGCTGGCGATCGCCATGATCGTAATTCTAGTGGCCGGAATAGCCCTGATACTTTACCCTGCGGCTTTCGAAGAAACCGTGAACATCAGTGGGTCCTGGATGCGGAGCATCTATTTCAGTTTTTGCGTGCTCTCTTCTCTGATGATCGGCTATCTCATGGAACGGCGTATCGCCATCCGAATCCTCAGCCAGCGGTTGAAAGAGGAAAAAGGCAGGAACGCGCGGCTGCTCCAGCAGGCCAGCCTTGAGTTACTGGAAACGCTTCCGAAATTCGAGCATTTTCAAGATCAGTTGACTATGGATTTCCGCCGGGCCACCAGCGCTGACCAGCCACTCTCGGTTATCGTCGCAGCGCTCAGTCTGGGCGATTCACACGAAGCGGATGATCTGGTCACCGCATACGGAGACGCCGCCAAGTCGATCCTTCGTCGGATGCGGCGAGAGGACTCCCTTTACTACTTCCGTCCCGGAGTGTTTGGAGTTCTGGTGCCGAGCGCGGGCGCGACGGACGCCAATACGGTCGGGAAACGGCTGGAGGAAGGCCTTCGTGAGATTTCAGGCCGGGACCCTCGTTTTTCGTTCGATCTGAAGATTATTAACTACCCCAAAGACGCTTCCTCAGCACGGGAAATCCAAAACGCGGCTGCCAGCGCCTTTCCGATTCCTCTCCTTATGGCTCGAGCCGCTTAAAAAGACTGAGCATGCCTGAATCATTGGAGAGGTTGAAGGAAATCTTTTTGGATATGGGACCAGGGGGAAAACTTCTCGGTCTTTGGGACAAGATATGGGATTCAGGGGTGGGTAACCAGCAATGGAGTATTCCTGCTGACTTCTCTATTTCTTATTGTAGCGGACGCCGTAAATCTTGCGGGTTGAGCCTTCCATTCTCTGCCTGCGAACGATTTTGGCGCTCACTTCCATACTCTGGTCTGTGCCACTGTAAGGGCAGGCCACCATCACACCTTCGCCGACGTAATAATCTCTTTCGCTGCTAAAACAGAAACCGCCTTTGGAGACGTTTTCACTCTTGGTTACTGCGACGTTGCCGGAAAAGTCCCGAACAAGGACAGGAAGTTGAAGGGCGACTCGCCGGTACCGGCGAAGATCGGCCCCCGTGCGTGCGGCCGCGGCTCCGGCTTGAGCCATCATGGCCGCCTCATCCGGAGGGGCGTTCATGGCCACTTGTTTTTCCGCGTAGCCCCAAGGAGTGGTTTCCTTGCAACTTTCGCAAGTTTTGGTGAGCAGGCCCGCCACACCGAGTACTTCAAATTCCACCAGCGAGACTCGCATCAGCGCAACGGTGTGGCACCGCCGGCATTCCAGCAATGCGGCAGATTCGGTTTCCTGCCCTGAGGGAGAGGGAGGAAATTGAATTCCCCAAATATTCTCTTGGCCGTCCAGACACTCCACACCCCATTCGCCGCCCTTTTCGGAGTAAGGCGAAAGAGGTCCTACCACGCGGAAATTCGCATCGCGACGACTAACCAGGTTGGTGATCCGGATTGTCTGGCCGCTGGTGAGCAATCGAGGGGATAGGATGTGGGCCCCGTGCCTGTTCAATGTAACAGTTCGGGCATTGTCTTTGAAGCTTGAACCTTTCGAATCGACACCACTCACCATCAGCGGCACTGTCAACATTAGCCGATCAGACCGGCGCTTGTCAGACCCCATGTCGTTTATCTCGTGTCAACCATAACTGGGATAGGCTTAGGAGTTTATCCTAAAGGCCGCGGCAGTGGCAACGATTTTCTAAAACCGCGGTGACTCCCGCGTGCGAAATGATCCCGAAATCACGGGATGAAGGGCACTGCCAGTGTATAATGCAGGAACGGCCCCGCCTGATGGCGAATACCGCGTGCGATCCGCTTCATCGCCACCAGGCATTACACGGCCCGGGCCTATGGTCAACGGGCAATAGAGCGGGCGGGAGCCGGTTGGGGTGCGCGTATTCACGGTAAATTTCGTGTGCTACTGGTGAATCAGTTCCCAAAGACCACAAGGGTCTTTCAGGAAGCAGCTCATTCAGTCGGGGCGGAGCTGACCGTCCTGGAAACTTTTGAGCAGGCTGGGCGAGAGATAGGAGAGGAACGCTACGAGGGCATTTTCGTCGATCCTGCGGTCCCCAATTTTTCCCGGCAGGGGTTCGCACATCTTGTTCGCCACTCCCTTTTCAACAGCCAGACTCCCGTGATTCTGATCGTGTCACTCTATGCAGAGGAGTCGGAAAGGGTTAAGGTTCCAACTGGGTTCTCAGTGATGGCCAGACCCTTGAATTCCGCCGACCTGTTACCGCACCTTGAAGAGCTCCGGCAAAAGCTGCTGGCTGACCGAAGGAAAGACCGCCGCCTGGACTATCGGGCCAGTATGAATTGCGTTCATGGCGGGCGGCGCATGAAGGCCACCAGCGTGAACATTAGCACCACCGGCGTTCTGCTGGAATTGAGCTGGGTCCCGCAAAGAGGGGAGGAGATGGAGTTGCATTTTCAGTTGACGGATGGAGCCCCGGACTGCAGTGCTCGCGCGCGCGTGATTCGGTTGGAGGGACCCGGTCGGGCGGCTTTGGTTTTTCACAATCTCCCGCCTGCGGTTCGCGATCGCCTGCGTAAGTTCATTGACACCCACCTGCCAGACTTGCGGGAACGCGGGACAGAGCGGCGGCACAACCGACCGCAGCACGGCTAACCCGCCGGCCCCCCTCGGTTGTGAGTTGGATAAGAGGGAAGAGGATGGGCGGCTTGGAGTTTGGCTTGGCGAGGATATCGTCAGAAGCAGAAATACATCGCGCGGTGGCCTGTCCTTCGAAAGCACACGGCATTACTCCAAGGGCACCAAAATCGAAGTGGCAATTCCCTACACGCAAGGCGGCGGCAACATTTTTATGACCGGCCACATTGTCCGCGTTCAACACATTCCTGGAGGAGAAGTGAAGGCGTACGGCGTGGCGTACGTCAAACGGCCAACCTAAACCGTGCGTGCCTCCTGGGGCGAGAGATTCGACATCCCCAATCTTGCAGCACCCCTGATTCCACCCGTGAGTGAATCAGCCCACCAGCTCTTGAAGCGCATCGCGAAAAACAATGGTATGGAGATCGATATCTTCTGCCGTGGTCACCGGCGACATCAGAGCCATGTTGTGGAACGGTGTGAGCAGGATGCCTCGGTTCATTGCGTGAAGGTGCATGAATCGCTCGAGTTCAAAGTCCATGGCGTCGTGAGCTTCAGTGCCGTTGCGCGGCCGGTGGGTTGAGAACAAATACTCGGCTCGGCAGCCGAGGCGGGTCACATGCCAGGGAACCGCGAAATCGGAAATCGCTTGCTCCACTCCTGCAGTCCACCGCTCAGCCATGGGCATCATGTGGGCGAAGGATTCTTCGGTCAGGACTTTTTCCAACGTGGCGCGCATTGCCGCCAATGAAAGAGCGTTGCCGGCAAGCGTGCCGCCGATCCCCCCAGTGTCGCAGTCTTCCAGATTCTGGCAGCTGATAATCTTTTGTGCGACGTCGCCGGAAAACCCGTAGGTTGCGCCGGGCACTCCGCCCCCGATGGGTTTGCCGAACACCAGAAAATCAGGTTCCAGGTTTTCGGCTCGCGTGTAGCCGCCCGGCCCTGCGCAAATTGTGTGGGTTTCGTCGACTATGAGGAGTGTGCCGAACCGGCGGGTCAGGTCGCGGAGATTCCGATGAAACGCGGGATCGGGGTGCACGATGCCGACGTTGGTCATCACGGGCTCGGCGAGAACACAGGCCACGTCCTGCGGTTTGAGGGCTTCCTCCAACGCCTCGAGGTCATTAAATTCCACCACTTTAGTGGTCACCGTTGGGTCGACAGGCGGGCCAATGTTTCCCCGGCGGGCGGCGCTTATGCCGTCCTTCAGAGTAATGAAAGTTTCGTCCACGCTGCCGTGGTAGCACCAATTGAACACGAGAATTTTCGGCCGACCGGTGATTTGCCTCGCCAGGCGAATCGAGAAACGATTCGCGTCCGTGGCGGTCAGCGTAAATTGCCAGTAAGGCAGGCCAAATCGCTTCTGCAATTCTTCGCCCACCCAAACCGCGTTCTCCGAGGGGAGCATGAGAGTTATCCCGCGCGCCATTTGTTCCTGCACCGCCGAGACCGTGGCGGCGGGTGAATGGCCGGTCATGGCGCCGGTGTCGCCCAGGCAGAGATCAATATAGCGATGGCCATCGACATCCACAAAGTGCGCGCCGTTCGCCTCGCGCACGAATGGCGGAAACGCACCAGCCCACTTCACCATCCAGTTCATGGGCACACCCCCCAGTAACGAATGTCTGGCGCGCTCGAACAGGGCCTTGGACTTGGGCCGTTCTTCTACGAACCTTTCTTGCTCCCGCTGCATCAGAGATTTCAAGCGATGGCGATTGATCGAAGTCATGATTTTGGGATTTTTCCTTTCAACTGGTCGTGAGCTGACATACGGCCCGGTAGGCTTGGTCAATGGCGGCGTCGGTATAGGCGGCTGCGCCGGCGTCTGAGTTTGCGATGGCGATTCGTCCAAACCTTTTTCGCGCGATCTCGCACGGCTTCTCGCCCTCAGGCCAGTCAGGATCCCAAAGCGGGTTGTACTCGTAAGCGTAGCCGTGCGGCCAGCGGTTTACCGTGATGGCCTCAATGTCGCGGGCAGGATCAAATCCGCCCGGCGCCAGGATGCGGCCCAGTTGGTCGCGGATATTTCGCTCGAAGGTTTCGAACGGGGTCGTGAAAAGCTCGATGTGCCCCGCGCGCTGCTGGTCGCGGGCGGGCAGGCCCGGCTGGCATGGCGTGCGCTGCATGCGGAGCAGCATGGGCTCCTGCGGGGATTTCGGGAATTTGTAATCGCCGATACTGACCGCTTGTTCGAGATAAACCACCGTATGGTACATGCCTGGGGTCAAAATACGCCGGACACCCAATTCCTGGAATGCTTTCCAATTCCTGATCGCCACAACGGTTTCCACGAGGGGAACTTTCACCCCATAGTGCAACGCTTCCTTTTGCCTATCCGGAAGCTCATCGCAAATGTAAGGGATCATCATGTTCCAGCATGCCATCACGACCGCTTTTGCGCGCACCCTGTAGACTTTTTTCTCGCGCCCGTATGTAACCTCGACCTCTTTGGCCGATGCCGGATCGCCTACGTGGCGTGCTCGCGCCGCCGTGCTGCTTAGACGAATCCGAACCGGTGAGCCGCTCGAATCGAGCCTGCTATAGTTCACTTTTGCTGTGACGACGTCCTCGGGAGCGTGTCCTGGAACGGCATCGGGGACCAACGCCCTCACCAGTAATCGGGCAATCGACGCGTTGCCATCCGGAAAATGAAAGTAGTAGGGCGCCTTCCCCGGCGTCACCTCGCCCAGCGCCGTGAAGGTCAAGCCGGGCGACGGAACCCGGTCGAGGTCCAGTCCCTGAAAACCGGGATAGCGCAGCGCCCAACAATCCAGTGCGGGCACGGCTTCAATCCCTATCCCGTAAAGGTCGTGAGTCCGGGTTTGATAGAACGGAATCACGTCAGGGTGCGCCTTGACTACGTTCAAGAGAAAGTCTTTGTAGCTCATCCGCGAGAGGCGGCCTTTTTTCTCCGCCTGTGACAGGCCGGGCATGTAATCTGTCCGGGCCTCCTGAATCCGCGCGATGTCGCGTTGAGCGTCCGTGGAGAGGGGCGTCTTGGAAAGGAATTCCGGCCACGACATCGCCTGCCCTCCCCCCTCATCGGAGTTGCCCACTGGTATCCCGACCACAAGGCGGTCAGCGCCAAATGTCTCTTTGTCGAAAAACACCGCAGCGAGAAGATTGCTATAAAGGTTGTGGTCGGCGCACTTCGCATTCAGTGCCGAAGGGTTGATGCCCAGTTCGGTGAGCAGCCCGCGCGCTTCGGCGCTGTAGTTGAACGGCGAATCTATGCTCACCGTTCCGCCGTTGGCAAGCAAGAGGCGCCCTCCGGGACGAAACTCGTTGCGCTTGGCGTGGCCGCCGAAATCGTCATGATTGTCCAAGATGAGGATGCGCGCCGATGGCCGCGTGCGAGCGCGATAAAAGTAAGCTGCGGCGAGGCCGCTGATTCCGCCGCCCACCACCACGAGGTCGTACACTTCGTTGGTGTTGATGGGCTCTCCCGCCGTTTTCCAATAGTCCCCATCGCGCAGCGCGTGAGCCACGTCGTAGGATCCCTCGTGGCTGCCGCGCATCCCGGTGAGCGCGGGGGGGTAGTAACCCGGCGCGTCCTGCGCGAATTGCGGCGCTTCTGCGCCAAGGCCTGATTGAGGCAACAACGAACTCGCCAAGCCGCCCCCGACGCCAACCGCGATTCCATTCAGGAAGTCGCGTCTGGAGATGTGCCTGTCCATGCCCAGTTTGCGCTCCCGGATCAGGTCTCGTTCGCCGTTCTTTGCCCAATTGGATTTGCTGCTCATTTATGACAGCCCCTGACGTTCCCCTCACTCACGACGCGCTCGAACAGCACCACTCTGCCATGAGGCCAAATCCCCTTCGGGTCCGCGCTGTCCATGGAAGGGGCAATGAACATCAGTGCGGCCCATGGCGGTACTTACGTGAGCGACGCCGCTCGAAGGTGAAGTGACGTCATAGTTGCATGGACGGCGTGCGTCCACCTGGCGCGATTCCACAATCGCCCGGTTTTAGAAAGTCGGTGGGCTATTCACCCAAAGGACCCAGGCTTCACCTTTCCCAGGATTCACCCAGCGATGGGATGTATGGCTTTCAAAACAGAAACTATCTCCCGCATGAAGGTGGTACTTCTCCCCGCCATCCAGGATGATCTCCAATTGTCCGCGAAGCATGTGAAGGAATTCCTCTCCTTCGTGCGCGTAGGCTTCACCGCTGCCCGCGCCGGGGGCTATGCGAAACAAGTGTGGTTCCAGAACTGTGTTTCCCCAAGCCAACAGTTCCATTTTGACGCCGGGGCCGGCCTCCAGCATTTTGCGTTGCGAGGGGCGGACCAGGCGGGGATTTTCGTCTGAGGGATTGAACAAGGCCAGAATCTGGATGCCATAAAAGCGTGCGAGCTTCCTCAGTGTGGCGATGGATGCGGCCATTTGTCCGCGTTCGAGCGAGCTCAGAAAGCCAATCGACGTCCCCACGGAAGTCGCCACCTGAGCGAGAGAGAGGCTGCGGTTCAATCGCAAGCTGCGCAAGCGCGGTCCGATCGCTCCGGAGGCTTGAGTGGGGGTGGTGGTCAACAATCCCTGGCTCTTGAGCAAGTGAAGGATTGCCGGCGCATTCAACCCGCGCGTACGGCGCAGAAACCGTGCCCGCTTCAAAAGCTTGATCTGGTCGGAAGTATATCCCCGGTAGCCGTTGGGCGCGCGCTGAGGCCGGACCAATCCCAGGCTCTCCCAGGAGCGAAGCACAGAGGGTGAAATGCCCACGAAATGCGCCACATCACCGATCTTCATCAATCCAGCGCTCGCATTTCCCGATTTTCCCGCTGAAGTTGACTTACCCAATTCAGTACCCCCGTCCCTTCGCGCTCTTTTTCCTTGACAACCCTATGAGGTTCCTCTAGGCTTGCCGAATTATAGTAAGGTTTAAATAATTGCTGCAAGTGAATTCTGATTGGCAAATTTGCGTCGCATCCTGGTTTGGGGCCACCCGTGGAGGGAAAACACATGAAGTTGAAGACTACCTACTGGTCTCTACTTGCCGCAATCATGATTGTTGGTGCGGCTTCTGCTCAAACCACCGGCACTCTTCGCGGGACTGTTAAAGACCCCACGGGCGCCGCCATCCCGGGCGCCCACGCCACGGCCATCCAGGAAGGTAGCAACGTGCCGCGCAAAGCGGACGCCGATTCCGGTGGCGATTATGTATTTGCTGTCCTGCCGGTTGGAAGTTACACCCTCGAAGTGGAGGCCGCCGGATTCAGGAGGTTCGTCCAGAAACAGATCGAGATTACACTGGGCCACGTGGTCGTTGTCGATCCCCTGATGGAACTGGGCGCAGTGACTCAAGAAGTCACAACCACGGCCGCGGCGCCGCTTCTGGAAACCACCAGCACTCAACTCGGCGCCGTGATGGGGGCCCGCTCGGTCACTGACCTGCCGCTCAACTCCCGCGACACTTACCAGCTTCTTCAGCTTCAGCCGGGAGTGCAGTCGCAGACCGGCGCCGGGCTTTTCTACGGCAGCGATAACGCCGGTTCAGTCTCGGTGAATGGCGGCCGCGGCCGTTCGAACAACTTCATGGTGAACGGCGGCGATGCGAACGACCAGTTCGCCAACCTGCCGGCCATCCAGCCTTCGCCCGACACCATCCAGGAGTTTCGCGTCCTCACCAATACGTTTGACGCTGAGTTTGGCCGCAATTCCGGCTCGGTGGTCAACGTAGTCACCAAGTCCGGCACCAATGAGTTCCACGGTGACGTTTTTGAATTCTTGCGCAACAACGTGCTGAACGCGCGCGGATTCTTTGATGTCAACAAGCCGGACTTTAAGCAGAACCAGTTTGGCGGCACAATCGGCGGACCGATTCGAAAAGACAAGACCTTTTTCTTCGCTTCTTACGAAGGCCGGCGCATCGTCCAGGGAACTTCGTCGGACGTGGTTACCGTCCCCACTTCGGCGGAAAGGATTGGCGATTTCACAGGCGATTCGGGATTCAGCTTCGCGGGCACATTGCAAGATGCTAATGTGGCCGATACTCTTAACAATCGCACCGGCTGCGCGGCTGCAGTGACCGCGAGCGGTGGAGCTCCGATCGCGGCGGGCACGGCATATTCCGATATCTTTCTCAATAACACGATCCCCACCCAATGCTTTGATCAGACCGCTTTGGACTTGATGACCCAGTTTGTCCCAGCGGCCAATATTGGGAGCAACCAGTTCCAGGCATCCCCCAATTCGAATCTGCGCCAGGACCAAACCACTTACAGGATCGATCACAACCTCACCGAGCATCAGACTCTGTCCGGCTATTACTACTTTACGGATCGGTCCAACTTCCAGCCTTTCTCGGTTTTTCAGGCAGCGGGCGCCAACGTTCCGGGCTTCGGGTCCAATTATGCAGAACGCGACCAGCAGGCGAACCTGACCCACACTTGGGTCATCGGTTCGACCACGGTCAACGAATTGCGCGTCTCCTACTTTCGCGAGGGGCAAGGTAAAGTGAATGCGCCGGTGAATACCAACCTGGTTCAGGATTCGTGCAAGACGGTGCCGGCCGCCCAATGCTTCTCTGACCCGAATAATCCTTCGCTCGGCATTACTCCCTTTTTGGGGAAGGCATATGAAGGTGTTCCATTTATCGCGGTCTCGGGCAGCTTTGTGATCGGGAACAATTTCGAGGGTCAGTTGCCGCAATTCGGCAACACCTACCAGGTCTCGGACAACCTGAGCAAAGTGGTGGGCAAGCACACCCTGAAATTTGGCGTGGACTTCCGCCGCCAACAGTTTAACCAGTTGCTGTACTTCAATGTCAATGGCTACTATTCGTATTTCGGTGGCGGGACAAACGATCCCGGCCTGTCCGACGCCAACGGCAATGAAAATCTTTTGCCCAATTATCTTTTGGGTCTTCCCGATTCTTACAGTCAGGGCTCGGCGCAACTGGAAGCCGTACGCAGCAGCGCGTTCTACCTTTATGCCCAGGATAGCTGGAAGTTGCGACCGAACTTTACCCTGAATTATGGCCTTCGCTGGGAACTCAACACGCCCTTGCATGACCGTTACAATCGCCTGCAGACCACTCGTCCCGGTCAGGCAACCTCGATTTATCCTTGCCAGCTTTCCACCACCACGGCACAAAACCTTGGAGTTGGAAATGGCCCGACGGATTGCAATCCCGGAGGGCCGGGTGAATCGGTCTTTCCTTTGGGACTTGTTGTCCCCGGTGACAAGGGTATTCCTCCCGGGCTGACACAGACTTACTACAAGTCGTTCGCGCCACGCATCGGCCTGGCTTGGAACCCGGGAGGTTCAGGCAAAACGAGCGTTCGGGCCGGATTCGGGCTCTTTTACAATCCCGTTGAGCAACTCGTGCTCGAGCAGTTCAGCGCGGAGCCTCCATTCGGCGGGAGCACTTATCTTGGCGCGCCCTTGTTCAACACGCCGTTCTTGGGCCAGAGCGGCTTGCCATCTCCCAACCCGTTTCATGGAATTCTGAATCCCACCCCGGGCCAGCCGGTCGACTGGTCACTCTTCCGGCCCATCCTGCTCTACGGACAGTTCCTGCCCCATCAGCGCTCCCAGTATTCCGAACAATACAACCTCACCCTCCAGCACGAGTTCGGCAAGGACACGGTTGTACAGGTGGCGTACGTGGGTTCGCAAGGACATCGTCTGCTAATCACTCATGACTTGAACTACAGCAATCCTCAAACGTGCCTTGACCTAAACACAATTCTGGGTGACGGGACCTGTTCACAATACGGCGAAGATGCGCCTTTCTTTATTCCTGCCAATACAATCCCGGCGGGAGTGACCCTTCACCTTCCCTATGGTTCAGTGCCGGCGGTGACCGGACCCAATAACCCGGACATTACGCTGGTGGGCTTGCGGCCTTATTCTTCTCCGCTGTGCCAGCCGACCACTGGCACAGGCTGCCCTCAGGACGGAGTACCTGTTTTCAGCAGCATCTTTGCCCAGGATACGATGGGCAACTCGAATTACAATTCGCTGCAGATTAGCGCGGAAAGGCGAATGTCGAAAGGGCTCCAGTTTCAACTGGCTTACACCTGGAGCAAGTCCTACGATTATGGGTCGAGCTTTGAGGACATCATCAACCCACTCGATTTCCGCAGGGCTTACTCCTTGTCACAATTTGACGCGCGCAACCGCCTGGTGTTCAGCTACGACTGGCAAATCCCGGTTCCAAAATATCGTGGCTTCGCAGGGAAGGTAGCCAACGGCTGGTCAGTATCAGGCATCACCACATTCCAGGCTGGATTTCCATTTCGTATCTTCTCTTCAGCCGACAACGAGCTGCAAAACAGCTACGACTTCCTGCTGCCCGGAGAGCCCGACCTGGTGGGTAAATTCAAGACTCTGGATCCACGAGGACCCGGCCACCTGGCTTTCGATCCGACGGTCTTCGCCGACCCGGCCCTGGGCACCATTGGAAACTCAGCCCGCACACTCTGCTGCGGTCCTGGGATCAGCAATTTTGATTTCGCGCTGCTCAAGGACACGGCCATCACCGAGAAAACCCGGCTGGAATTCCGGGCCGAGTTCTTCAACATCTTCAATCATGCCCAATTCGCCAATCCAACCGCGTTTCCCGGCGCTTCCAGCGATTCTGCCGCTTCGAACTTTGGCGAGGTGGTGCGGGCTCGCGATCCACGGCTGATTCAGTTTGCATTGAAACTTAAATTTTAGGACGGTCGAAAAGTGAACGCCGGCGGTGAAAAGGATTCTCCGCCGGCCTTCGCCTCTAATTTACGACCGGGCCCCAGGAGAAATCATGTACGGAGAGCTGCAAAAAGAAATTGAAGTCTTCCAAAAACGCACGCCCAAGTCCCACGCGGCACACCAAAAAGCATTGGGCAGTTTGCCCCTGGGCGTGGGCAGCAACTTTCGCATTTACGAGCCTTATCCCATTTTCGTTCGTGACGCGAAGGGCGTGTTAATGCACGATCTCGACGGCAACGAATACATCGATTTCAACTTGTGCTTCGGCGCCCTGATGGCCGGCCATTGCCACCCCGCGGTGGTGCGGGCCGTGGAGGCGCGCTTCAAGACCGGCACCATGTTTGGAATGCCCCACGAGCTGGAAGCCGAGCTGGCGCAGGAAATCTGTACTCGCTTCCCCATCGAGCAGGTTCGGTTCGGCAACAGCGGGACGGAAGTGACCATGCACGCGATTCGCCTGGCCCGCGGGTTTACTGGACGCGACCGAATCATCAAAACAGAAGGCGCCTACCATGGTGTTCACGATTCCGTCATGGTGAGCGTGAAGCCCAAGGCTGACCAGTTTGGCGACCCCGAAGCGCCCACCCAGGTGCCTTCGAGTGCCGGCGTTCCCGCGGGGACAATCGAAAACACCCTGGTGGCACCCTTCAATAATCTCCGCGCCATGGAAAAACTCTTCATCGCACATCCAAAAGAAGTGGCGGCCGTGATCGTGGAGCCCATCATGATGAATGTGGGCATCTGCATGCCCGATGCCGGGTACCTGCAAGGCCTGCGCGAGCTATGCACCCGCCATGGTACCTTGCTGATTTTCGATGAGGTCAAGACGGGAGCGAAGCTGGCGCGCGGCGGCGCGTGCGAGTATTTCAAGGTCAAGCCGGACCTGGTTTGCCTGGCGAAGTCCATCGGTGGCGGATTCCCGTTGGCCGCCTACGGTGCGCGCAAAGATGTGATGGCCCCGATTGCGCAATATAAGGTGTTTCACGCCGGGACTTACAACACAAATCCCCTGGTGATGGCGGCAGGCCTCGCAACTTTTCGCGAGGTGCTGACGCCCGCGGCTTACGAGCACATTATCCGCCTCAATGACCGATTGGTGGACGGCCACAATCAAATCATCAAGAAGACCGGCCTCACGGCCTATTGCATCGGCGCAGGCGCCAACGGCGCTCTGATGCTTTACGCGAAACCCATTCACGACTACCGCGACTGGCTCAAGATTGACGTCGACCTCTGGAAGCACTATTGGTTTGCGATGGTCAACCGCGGGGTCCTTTGCCAGGCACACTGGTGGGACGAGCAGTGGACGATCTCCGTCGCGCATACCGAAGCCGATATCGACCGGCACATTGCGGCCTTTGCGGAAGTCGCCCCCGCGCTCGCCCACGCGCAGCAAGAACGGACAGAAAAGGTTAAAGTGTAAAGGCTAAAAGGTAAAAGTCAGATCCGGGTGGGTTTGACTTTCACCCTTTACCATTCAACCTTTATCCTTCACCTTTCAACCCTATGGCTTCCACAATCGCCGCCTCCGAACAGGAGAGCAAGCCCCATCTGCGCCGCGTTTTGGGCCGATGTGATCTCGTTCTCCTCTTCGTGGTGGCGGTCTTCAACCTGAACGTGTTGCCCTCAATCGCCGCGAATGGCGGGGTCACGGTCTGGTTATGGCTGATCGCCCTGGTGATGTTTTTTCTGCCCCAGGGCATCGCCGTGATCGAGTTGGCCCACCGGTTTCCCGGCGAAGGCGGAGTCTACTTGTGGGCCAAGGAAGTGTTCGGCGATTTCCACGGTTTCCTGTCCGGATGGTGCTACTGGACGAACAACATGCTTTACGTGCCGACCATTATGCTTTATTTCGTCGGCGTATCAGTTTTTGTTCTCGGCGCAGGACATCAAGGCTTGGCGGATAACAAGGCGTTCGCTCTCGGAATGTCGGTGGCGCTCCTGGCTGTGCTCACCATCCTGAACATCGTGGGGCTGGGTGTTGGAAAGTGGCTGAACAACGTGGGGGGCATCGGCACAGGAATTGCGGCCGCAGCACTGATTGGCCTGGGGCTGGTCATTTGGTTGCGATTTGGAACCACGATGACGGCGGCAGAGTTTCGTATTCCCCGCGATCCGAGTTTCTTATTGAATTCGTTCGGCGTGATATGTTTCGGGCTGGTTGGTTTGGAATTGGCGTCCGTCATGGGTGATGAAATTCAAGATCCCCAGCGCACCCTGCCGGGCGCCGTGGCGTGGGGCGGTGTGATTTCCGGTCTGCTTTATATCGGCGCCACGCTCACCCTTTTGGTGGCGGTGGGCAAGAATGACATCAGCGTGCTCCAGGGAATTGTGCAAGCAGTGAGCCACATGGCGGGCGAAGTCGGCGTGTCCTGGATTGTTGCTCCGTTCGCCTTGATGCTGAGCATCTCCATTGCGGGAATTGGCTCGGCCTGGCTCGCGGGTTCGGCACGCATTCCCTTTGTGGCCGGACTTGACTCCTACATGCCGCATTGGTTGGGCAACGTGCATCCTCGCTACCGGACCCCGTACATGGCCCTGACGGTTCATGCCACGGTGTCCGCGCTGCTTTGCCTGTTGAATCTTGCAGGGGCACGAGTGCAGGAGGCGTTCCAAACCATGTTGTCCCTGGCCGTGGTCCTCCAATTGGTGCCGTTCATTTACATGTTCGGGGCTTTGCTTAAGTTCGGCTGGAACGAATCAGAAATCAAAGGCCGCTACGGTAGGAATGTCTTGTTCCTGTCCGGCGCCAGCGGGATGGTCACCACGATTCTCGGAATCGCGCTGGTGTTCTTTCCCGCGCAGCAGATCACATCACTGTGGCTCTACGAATTGAAGATGGTTGGAGGGACTTTGTTTTTTGTGGGCCTCGCCGCATTCTTTTTTTTTGTGTACGGACGGCGCAAGGCGCCACAGGAAGTGGCGCACGCCTTGGATTAAAGCGGTCTCCACTGGCGATGCGAGCTGGACAAGCTTGATCAGTTGCGCCAGCCCGGTGAAATCTCGGGGGGAATCATGAAGCGATATCGAATGCTCATCAACGGTGAGTGGGTGGAAAGCGCGAGCGGGGCTTACTTTCCCGTGGTCGATCCATCGACGGAAGAGATTATCGCGGAAGTGCCTGAGGCCAACGCCAAAGATGTCGACCGGGCCGTGAGCGCGGCGCGGGCCGCCTTCGATTCCGGTTCGTGGCCGCAAACCACCGCCCAGGAGCGTGGAAGGGTTCTGCTGCGGCTCGCGGAAAAGGTGCGGAAGGAAACTGCGATGCTCGCGGAAATCGAGTGTCGCAATTCGGGCAAGCCGATCGTCGAAGCCGAATATGACATCACCGACGTTGCGACCTGCTTTGAGTATTACGGCGGGCTGGCCACCAAAGTGACCGGCCACGTGAATCCCGTTCCGGATAACGCGCTCAGCTTGTCCATCAAGGAGCCCGTGGGGGTGGCGGCCCAGATTATTCCCTGGAATTACCCCCTATTGATGGCTGCGTGGAAGTTGGCGCCCGCCATCGCCGCCGGATGCACTTGCGTGCTCAAGCCCGCCGAGCAAACGCCGCTGACGGCTCTCGAGATGGGCCAGTGGCTTGCCGATGTCGGGCTTCCGCCAGGCGTGGTGAACATCATCACCGGATTTGGCGAGACTGCGGGAGCGCCGCTCGTCCAGCACCCGGGCGTGAACAAGGTCGCTTTCACGGGCAGCGCGGCCGTCGGCAAGCAGATTCTGAAAATGGCTGCGGACACCATCAAGCGCGTTACGCTGGAGCTGGGCGGGAAATCACCCAACATCTTTTTTGCTGATGCGGATTTCGAAGCTGCGATTGATGGCGCGCTCTTTGGCGTCTTTATCAATCAAGGTGAAGTTTGTTCCGCGGGCAGCCGCATTCTGGTTGAGCGCTCGATCTACCCACGCTTTGTCGAGGCCATGGCGGAAAAGGCCAAACGCATTAAATTGGGCCCCCCGCTCGAGCGAGAGACGAAAATGGGACCGTTGGTAAGCAAGGAGCAGTTCGACCGTGTTCAATCGTACCAGGAGGTGGGAAAGCGTGAGGCCAAAGTGGCCATCGGAGGCGGACGGCCTGCCAATATGAAGCGCGGCTACTACGTCGAGCCCACCATTTTCTACGACGCTCAGAACAGCGCGCGCATCGCGCAGGAAGAAATCTTTGGCCCGGTGGCCACGGTGATTCCTTTTACGGACGAGAAGGAAGCTATTCGCATCGCGAACGATACGCCCTACGGCCTTGCCGCTGCTGTCTGGTCGCGCGACATCTTCAAGGCGTTTCGCATGGTGAAGGCGATTCGCGCCGGCATTGTCTGGGTGAATCACATGCAACCGACTTATGTGGAAGCCCCCTGGGGCGGCTACAAGCAGTCTGGGTTCGGGCGCGAGCTCGGCCCCTGGGGCATCGAAGAATACCTCGAAACCAAGCAGGTCCACATCAACTTGAACGAACAACCCATCGGCTGGTATTGAGCATCGGGAGTTGGGAGCAGGCGGAATAATTTCCTCAGCCGTCCAGGCTCCAGAAAGATTAATCATATGGCGACGATTCAGATTAAAACAGCAATCCCCGGACCGCGCTCGCTAGACTGGATGAAACGGCGCGAGAAAGCCGTCCCGCGTGCGGCCTACAACATGACGCCGATTTTCGTTGCGCGCGCCGAGGGCGCCGTCCTCGAAGATGTGGACGGCAACCAGTACATCGACTTTGCCGGAGGCCTGGGCTGCCTCAATGTGGGGCATCGCGCGCCCAAGGTGGTGGCGGGCCTGCGCGCTCAACTCGACCGCTATCTGCACACATGTTTCCACGTCACGCCTTACGATGGCTACGTTCGCCTGGCCGAGCGGTTGAACGCGTTTGTGCCCGGCGATTTTCCCAAGAAAACTCTTCTGGTCAACACTGGCGCGGAAGCAGTGGAGAACGCCGTGAAAATCGCGCGCGCCTACACGCGCCGGCCCGCCATCATCTGCTTTGAGGACGCTTTCCACGGCCGCACCCTGCTGACCCTCTCGCTCACCAGCAAGACGCACCCTTACAAAAGCGGTTTCGAGCCGTTCGTCGGCGACATTTACCGCATCCCGTATGCCTACTGCTATCGCTGCTCATACTCGCTGCAGTATCCGGCCTGCAACGTTTTTTGCGCCCATCACCTGGAAGACACTTTCAAGCGCGTGGTCGCTGCGGAGTCAGTGGCCGCGGTGGTCGTCGAGCCGGTGCTGGGCGAAGGGGGATTTGTGGCGCCTCCCCGCGAATTCTTCCAGCTCCTCCAGGAGACTTGCGCGCGGCATAAAATCCTGTTCATCGCCGACGAAGTGCAGACCGGCCTTGGACGCACGGGATCTTTATTTGCCTGCGAGCAGTACGGCATCACACCCGACATTTTGGTGACGGCAAAATCGCTGGGGGGCGGCATGCCGATCGCTTCTGTGACGGGGCGTGCCGAGATCATGGATGTCCCGGGAGCGGGGGCTCTGGGCGGGACGTTTGGCGCGAACCCACTTTCCTGTGAGGCAGCCTTGGCGGTCATCGAAATGTTCGAACGCGAAAACCTCGCATCGCGCGCAAGTATTTTGGGCAAGAAATTCTCGGCTCGCGCCCAGACATGGCAGCGGCAATTTGAAATCATCGGGGATGTCCGCGGACTCGGCGCGATGCGGGCCATTGAATTCGTGCGATCCCGTGAAACGCGTGAGCCCGCCGAGGAAGAGACCAAGAAAATCCTGCGCTATTGCTACGAGCACGGCGTGATCGTCCTCTCAGCCGGGTCATACGGAAACGTAATCCGTTTGCTGGTCCCCTTCACCATCACCGACGAACAGTTTGAGGAAGGCATGGCAGTGCTCGAGGCGGGGATTAAGTCGGTGTGCGAAGCGAAGGTCTACGAGGCTCCACAGCCCGTTTAGGCTCGCCGAGAATGGCGCCCGGGAATTTCTCAAGTATCTTGGCGCGCGCCACTTCCGTTCTGGCCTTAAAGGTGCACCATGGGACAATCAGCATCTGTATCATCGAATGCTTTCGGCTTCTTACTCGATGGCCATTGGCTTTCCGAGGGCACTCCATTTGAGGTTAACTCCCCCTACGACCAAAGCGTGGTTGGAACCACATTTCGACCAAGCGCGAATCACATCGAAACCTCCATTCAGGCCGCGGTGCGCGCATTTGAAACAACCCGGAAACTCCCCGCATACGAGCGGCAACGGATTCTGCGTGCAGTGGCGCAAGGGATTACGGAGCAACGTGAAGATTTCGCCCGCACCATCGCGCAAGAAGCCGGCAAACCCATCAAAACTGCTCGCGCCGAAGTGGAGCGCGCGATCTTTACTTTCACAATCGCCGCCGAGGAAAGCACGCGGATTTACGGCGAATGGATCCCGCTTGATTTGCTCCCCGCTACGGCGGGGCGGTGGGCGATGGTCAGGCGCTTCCCCATCGGACCCATCGCCTCCATCAGCCCCTTCAACTTTCCCCTCAACCTGGTGGCGCACAAGTGGGCGCCCGCCATCGCCGCGGGGTGCACCATCATTCACAAACCCGCGTCGCAGACGCCTCTGAGTTCGCTAAAGTTGGCCAAGGTGGTGGAAAAAGCCGGCTGGCCCGCCGGCGCCTTGAATGTCTTGCCGGTATCCGGCCGCGATGCTGAGAAGTTCGTCACCGACGAGCGCTTGAAGAAACTTACGTTCACTGGCAGTCCCGAAGTCGGTTGGGAACTGAAGAAAAGGGCAGGCAAGAAACGCGTGACGCTGGAGTTGGGTGGAAATGCGGGAGTGATTATCCACAGTGACGCGGATCTGGATTTTGCTGCCGACCGTTGCGTGGCAGGCGGGTTTTCCTACGCGGGCCAGAGCTGTATTTCGGTGCAACGCATTCTCGTTCAGCGCGGCGTTTACGAAAAGTTCCTGGCGGCGTTTGTCCCCCGCGTCAAGAAGCTCAAGGTCGGCGACCCGCTGGATGAAGCCACTGACGTCGGCCCGATGATCAGCGCCGAAGACGCGGGGCGCGTGGACGAGTGGGTGAATGAAGCAGTGGCGGCCGGCGCGAAAGTGCTCTGCGGCGGAAAGCGTCGCGCCGCTCCCCACGCATCGGTATTCGAGCCCACCGTGCTCACGGAAACACGCCCGGAGATGCGGGTGAATTGTCTCGAAGTGTTTGCGCCGGTGGTCACCGTCCAACCCTACGACGATTTCGCGGCGGCCGTGAAGCAGGTGAATGATTCGCGTTACGGCCTGCAAGCCGGGCTTTTCACGCGCGACGTCAAACTCGTATACAGCGCCTATGAAGAGTTGGAAGTCGGCGGCGTAGTGGTAGGGGACGTTCCTACTTTCCGAATCGATCACATGCCTTACGGCGGTGTGAAAGATTCGGGCCTGGGTCGCGAAGGGTTGCGCTACGCCATTGAGGAAATGACCGAAAGGAAGCTCCTTGTCATGAACCTGGCCTGATGCATTGATAGGCCTTCGTACGACATTTTGCAAACATGGAAATTAATCGACGAAGTATATGCACCTCACTTCTTCTCGCCGCCTTAACCTGTGGTTTCGCTTGGTCGCAGCCTCCTGAAAAACCCGCCGCTGACCTTTTGCTGCTGAACGGGCACATCTACACCTCCAACCGCACGCAGCCGTGGACAAAAGGGCTGGCGATTCGAGGGGAGAAGATTCTGGCGGTTGGCGACGAAGCTCAAGTGTCGAAATATCGCGGCCCACACACCTTGGTAATCAACCTGGCCGGCCGCATGGTTTTGCCCGGGATTATCGACAGCCATAGTCACTTCCTTGAAGGCAGTCTGTCCCTCGATCAGTTTGCGCTCGACGACGCTTACGCGATTCTGGAGATCCAGCGCCGCGTACGCGACTTCGCTGCCGCGCATCCTGATCGACAGTGGCTCCTGGGGCACGGATGGCTCTACGACGCATTCAAACCCTCCGGACTTCCCACCAAGCAGATCCTGGATGAGGTGGTTTCAGACCGCCCGGTGGTGGTGGATTGCTACGACGGCCACAGCGTGTGGCTGAATTCGCGCGCCCTGACCTTGGCGGGCATTGATCGCAACACGCCCGACGTCAAGAAGGGCGGCGTCGTGGTGGGGACCATCGTTCACGATCCTGTCACCGGTGAGCCGACGGGTGTGCTTAAGGAAGAAGCCGCGACCCTGGTGCAGCGAGTGATTCCCGAGCCCAGCCGCGAGGCGAAACTCAAGTCCATTCGCGATGGATTGAAAGAAGCGAACCGCCACGGCGTCACCAGCGTGTTGAACGCCTCGGGAAGCATCGAGGAACTCGAGCTCTACGACACTCTCCGCAAACAGGGCGCATTGAACGTGCGGATGACCACTTCGCTGATGATGGAGCCCGAGCTCAGCGAGAAAACTCTCGCTATGTTTGAAGAGGGCCGACGCAGATTCAACGACGAGTGGGTTCGTGCCGGCGTGATTAAGGCTTTTATGGACGGCGTGATCGAATCCCACACAGCGGCGATGCTCGATCCGTATAGCGACGATCCGAAGCTCACCGGCTCGTTGAATTACGTGCCCGAGCAATTCCGCCGCAACGTGGTGGAGCTCGACCGCCGCCACTTCCAGGTGATAACCCACGCCATCGGAACGCGCGCCGTCCGTACCGCGTTGGACGCTTATCAATCGGCCGAAGAAGTAAACGGGCCGAGGGACCGGCGCTTTCGAATCGAGCACATTGAAAATATCAATCCCGCGGACATCCCGCGCTTCGGCAGCCTCCGCGTGATTGCCAGCATGCAACCGTACCATTGCTTTCCCGAACCCAACCTCATCAATGTTTGGGCGCGCAACATTGGCCCGGACCGCCTGCCCTATTCTTTTGCCTGGCACGATTTGGCGGCGGCCGGCGCGGTACTGGCTTTCGGAAGCGATTGGCCGGTGGTTTCGCTCGATCCCTTCATCGGAATTCAAAACGCGGTGACACGCCAAAACAACGACGGGCAGCCCCCCGAGGGTTGGGTCGGGCACCAAAAAGTGACGCTTGAACAAACTCTGGCGGCTTACACGCGCGATGCGGCGTACGCGGAATTCCAGGAGGATATCAAAGGATCGCTCGAACCAGGGAAACTCGCGGATTTGATTGTGCTCTCCCAGGACCTCTTCGCCATCCCAGCGCTCGAAATCAGGAAGACCACCGTGCTCATGACCATCGTGGGCGGCAAAATTGTTTACCGAAACAATCTATGACGGACTCCGCCAAGCCCTCCAGAAGGCAAGCGATCAAATATTTGATTGGGGGCGCCGCGGCTGCCGCCTGCCCCATTCCCTCGAATCTACTGGCTGCCGCGTCTTCGCGGGACGCCGATCTTCCCACTAGATTAGGCAGTGAAAACAATTCGATCTGCCACCAAGTGCGCGACGGAAAAGAATTCCAACTGCCCAGAGCATCGGCGCGCCACGAAGTGGTGATCGTGGGCGGAGGGCCGAGCGGGCTGATGGCCGCCTACCTGCTCCGCAATCAGGATTTCCTCCTGCTCGAAAAAGAGCCGCGCTTGGGCGGGAACGCTATCAGCGAGCAATGGCAGGGAAAATGGTATTCGACGGGCGCGGCCTACAACAGCGACGAAGCTTTGAGGAAACTGTGCGTTGAGATTGGAATGGAGATTCACCCCATCAAGAGCATTGACGCCGCCATCATCAACGGTCAGGTGGTTCCGGAGTTTTGGGCGGGAGGCTTGTGGAACTCTCCGTATCCTGAAACTGTCAAAAAGAACTTCGCGAAATTTCAGGCCGACATGAAGGCGCTCGACCTCGACAAGAACGCCGAAAGACTCGACAACATGACCTTCGCTCGTTTGCTCGAACCCTACGGCCCGGAACTCAAGCTTTGGTTCGACAATTTCGGCCCCAACAATTGGGGCGCTGAAACAGAAAACACTTCAGCTTTGATCGGAGCGGACACCGTGAACTGGGGCGGTGGAGTCGAGCCGGACCGCTGGACTTGGCCGGGCGGCCTGGGCCGCATTTCCCTGGCGCTTGAGGCGGCGCTCGAGAAGGCTGGCGCCGGCAGAGTGCACAAGGGCGCTACCGTCATTCAAGTGCAAAACGTGACGGGGGGCGTGGAGGTCAGCTACATTGAGAACGGCGAGTTGGTGACCGTGGCGGCGCGCGCCGCCATCATCGCGTGTCCCAAATTCATTGGCAAGCGCGTGGTAAAGGGTTTGTCTACCGATCAATTCGGCGCCATGAACGCCATGCGTTACGCGCCCTACCTGGTGGTCAACGTGTGCTGTCGCGAGGTCATTTACAACGGCTCCTACGATACCAACATTCCCGCGCCCAGCATCATCGTGGACTTCAATGTCGCCGATTGGGTGGAGAACCGCGATAATTCTGAGAAGCGCCGGTCCCACGTACTCACTTGCTACGTCCCGCGTCCCGAGTCCGAACGCGTCTTAATACTGGATGACAACCATTGCCTGGAATATGGGAAGCGCGTGGTGGAGCATCTGGAGCGATGGTTTCCCGGGGCTGCCGCCAAAATCGAAGAGGTGCACATTTACCGACGCGGCCACCCGATGTTTCTCGCCGCCCCGGGAGTTTTTACCCGCCTCGCGCCGAAAATCCGCCAGCCCTTCGGACATATCACCTTCGCCCATTCGGACTCACAAGGCGGCGTTTCCGAGTATTCAGAAGCCCTGCGCGCGGCTCAGAGAACCAGCAATGAAGTTTTGCAATTTCTAGCGAAGTGAGTTGAAGAACTGCGCGGGAGATTGGAGGCGCGGGTCGGAATCGAACCGACGCATAAAGGTTTTTCAGACCTCTCCCTTACCACTTGGGTACCGCGCCCCTTACTGTTTTTCTGAAATCGGGTTCTGGCTTTCCTAAGTGAGTCCTCAGTCGTCCGCTCAAATCGGTGGGGAGCACCCAAAACACACCGAAACGCCTGGCGAACGACTGAGGACTGCAAATTTTGGAGCGGGAAACGGGATTCGAACCCGCGACTTCGACCTTGGCAAGGTCGCACTCTACCACTGAGCTATTCCCGCTCAAGCCTTTGCGGCGAATGTCTCGCCAGCCTCTTACTTTCAAATTATAGGTACCGTGACGTGGCCATGTCAAGCTGCTCCAGTCCGGCGCGAGGACTACCCGGCAATCGGCGTTCCCTGGGCAGCTACCATCTTCCAGCATCCCATTTGCTGGACATAGGTATGCGTGTAGCGGGAATTGAACGCGAAAGGCGCGCCCTTGAATGAACCTCGCATCGCCGTGCGACCTCGCACCAAGGCCGTGTGGTCGTAGACATGAACCGAGACGTCCTCCGGCTGGATCGCACCGAAACTGAGGTCGCCCGACCGCAAGCCTCCGAGGAATCCTTCCTTGGGGACGACCGCACCAGATAGATCGATTAGAACAAAATCGTCCGCCAGGATCTGTTCCACGGAGTCGAACTCACGGGCGACGAGCGCGCGGAGGAATTCGCGATCGACCGTGATGGGGTCTTTTGTATCCATACCAGCACCTAGATACTGGAAATCCGAAAATGGTTGCCGGGACGCGCGCACCCATGCCGGTAGAGCCCAATCAGCCTGTCGCCGGCATCGTAGCCTCACGCAGAAATTTCGCCGACTCTTCGGGAGGAGTTGGGTTGATGTAGAAGCCCGTGCCCCACTCGAATCCGGCGACCTTGGTGAGCTTCGGCATGATTTCCATATGCCAGTGATAGTAATCGTTCGACGCCTCGGGAAAAGGCGAGGTGTGGATGATCGTGTTATAGGACGGGTGATCCAGCACGCGGTCAAGGCGCATCAGCATGTCTTTCAAGATCATAGCGAGCTGCTCGAATTCGTGCTTCTGAGACTCCTCAAAGGCCGATTGGTGGGCCTTTGAAATGATCCACATTTCGAAAGGAAAGCGGGGCGCAAAGGGCGCCATTGCGATAAAGTCGTCGTTTTCTGCGATTACACGCGCGGCCTTTTCCACTTCCTGCCGGATCATGTCGCAAAAGATGCAGCGCTCCTTGAAGTTGTAGTATTGCCGCGAGCCATCCACTTCTTCCAGAACACGCTTGGGGACAACAGGCAGCGCGATTAACTGCGAATGCGTGTGTTCGAGCGAGGCCCCCGCGGCCTCTCCGTGATTCTTGAAAATTAAAATGTATTTGAAGCGCCGGTCCTTCTTCAAATCCAGAATGCGGTCGCGGTAGGCCCACAACACTTCTTCAATCCGATTGACGGGGAGCGTGGCGAGCGTCATCTGGTGATCGGGCGTTTCGATGATCACCTCGTGCGCGCCAATACCGTTCATTTTGTCGTAGAGGCCCTCGCCTTCGCGATTCAAATTGCCCTCGATGCCGAGAGCTGGAAATTTATTTGCCACCACGCGCAGGGTCCAACCCGGCGCGTTGCGTGCGCTTCCATCATTCCGATAGGCCAGAATTTCCGGCGGAGTTTTGGCCTCGTTCCCGTAACAAAACGGGCAAAATCCGGTGCCGGTGATCTGAACTTTTTCGCGCACGAAATCCATGGGCCGCTTGGCGCGATCGGTTGCAATGATTACCCAGCGCCCCGTCACAGGGTCTTTTCTCAATTCGGGCAAAGTGTCAGCTCCTTCTTGGCAGGATATCAGCCCACGCTCCGGGGACCCTGTCTGACCAGGCAACTCCCGGCTCTAGAATTCTAATCCTTAAAAGCGTCTTTGATCAGCCGAACTTGAAAACCCGCCTGGGGATCCCAGGCCACGCTCGTAATATCAAAGCGGTAGGTCACGGATTTCCGGTCAAGTCGCCGCAGATAATTTTGGGCGGTTCGAATAATTCGCTTCTGCTTGCTTCGAGTCACCGCCAACTCAGGCGGGCCCGCGACGAATGACGTCCTTGTCTTGACCTCGATGAACGCCAGCACCGGGCCATCCCATCCCACCAAGTCCAGTTCCCCGCCCCGCGAGCGCCGGTTTCGGGACACAATTTTATAGCCTGCGTCGCGAAGATACCAGTAGGCAAGAGTTTCACCGCGCCGCCCCGTAGCAAGGTGCGCCGGGCCACCTCCGCCGCCCGCCCTTCCGGACGGGTCTCCAAAATGCGCGCGCTGGCGCTCTTTCCACACCAGCGCACGATACATCACTCGCGCCAGTAGACTCACATTTCGAGCGGGCAGCCGGACACTCGCGAAGGACAAATCCCAAGTCCGGCAATCTGCTCCTCACTCCCGTTACTTGGAGGCTTCCACGATGGTGCGCTCCAGAATATCCAGCGCCACGTCGGCGTGCTCCTGCTCAATGAGCAGCGGAGGCATCAGCCTCACCGAGCTTTCACCGCAGCCCAGAAGTAGCAGGCCTTTTTCGAATGTCCGCTGCACCACCTTGGCGCGCGCTTCTGCGTTGGGCTCGCGCGTTTCCCGGCTTTTCACGAGTTCGATGGCAATCATCAATCCCCGCCCTCGCACATTGCCAACAATCGGGTGTTTGGAGGGCCAGTCGGCTATTCGCTTGAGGATATATTCGCCCATGCGCGCAGCGTTTTGAATATATTTTTCTTCGAGCAATCGAATGGTCTCGAAGGCAGCCGCACACGCCACGGGGTTGCCACCAAACGTCGAAGCGTGCGCGCCGGGAGGCCAGTTCATGATATCCGCGCGTGCAACCGTGACGCTGAGGGGGAGGCCGGAAGCGATCCCCTTGGCCGTGGTGAGAATATCCGGAATCACACCCTCGTGTTCACAGGCAAACATTTTGCCCGTCCGGCCCATGCCGCACTGGACCTCGTCAAAGATCAAAAGAATTCCGTGGCGGTCGGCCAATTCACGCAGCCGGGCGAGAAAGCCCTGCGGCGGAATGATATAACCACCCTCACCCTGAATAGGCTCAACGATGATAGCCGCCACCTCTTCGGGCGGCATCGTCGTCTTGAACAGCTTCTTCTCGATGAACTCCAACGGGTCGCACGTGCATTGGCCCGGCTTGTGCCCGATAGGGCACCGGTAAGGATTCGGGTACGGTGAGTGGACAACGCCCGGCAGCAAAGGACCGAAGCCGTTGCGCTGGGTTGCCTTCGAAGCGGTCAGCGACAGCGATCCGAATGTTCGCCCGTGGAAGCACCCATAGAACGCAATGAATCCGGGCCGCCGCGTGTGGTAGCGCGCCATCTTCATCGCGGCTTCCATCGCTTCCGTGCCCGAGTTCCCAAAGTAGACCTTCTTGGGGAATTTGCCGGGAGTGATTTGCGCTAATTTCTCCGCCAATTGTGCGAGCAGGGGATAATAGAAATCCGTCCCCGACATGTGGATGAGCGTTTCGGCCTGCCGGTGGATGGCGCGAACCACATCCGGGTGGCAGTGGCCAGTGGAAACAACGGCAATGCCGGCCGCAAAATCGAGGAAGGTATTGCCGTCGACGTCTTCCACCAGCATGCCTTGGCCGCGCCGGGCCACCAACGGATAATCGCGCGTGTAGGAGGGTGAGACGAATTGACGATCGAGAGCCAGGATTTTCTGCGCTTCCGGCCCGGGTAGTGCGGTCTTAATCTGCGGAAACTTTTTCTCCATTTTAATCTCCTCTTGCCTGTCCTTTCGGACGGTTGTCAGGCGTGAATTTTCAAGGCAGGTTGCGGCTGAGGAGATCTAGTCCCCACCAAAAAGGTTGGGACGCGCAAGGAATGGTAGTGCAGACCACGTGGTCAACTTCGTCATACTCACTTCCGCTCAGGGGCAGCGCGCCGAACGTGTTTCCATTATACCAGCTTATTTACGTTTCCAGCGAGTTCCCGCTTTGGTATCTTCCAGAATCACGCCGGCCTTCAAAAGCTCGTCGCGGATCTCATCCGCGCGGGCAAAATTGCGCTGGAGTCGCGCGTTTTCACGCGCGGCAATTTGGTTCTCGATTTCCTGCTCACCCAAGGTCTCCATAAGTGCAGTTCCACGATCACCGTTGCCTGGCGCGACGCCGGTTGCCTCACCGGCCGTTTCACGAGCCGTGATGAATCCAAGCTGCTTGAGCTTCTCGTGGTCGTTGTCCTCGAGGACAGCGAAAATCCGGTCCCAGCGCTCCAGCACGTCGAGGAACGGCGCGCTGTCACCCTCGGCGAACTCGCCGCAGTCCATCGCCGTGTTGCCATCGCGCACAAGGTCAAACACTGCGGCGAGCGCCGCCGCAGTATTTAAATTGTCGTCCAGCGCTTCTTCGAATTTCTGGCGGGCGGACTCGGCTCGCTCGCGCAGCTGCGGATGTTCGCCGGCAGGAAATTTCTCCTTGGTCAGGCGGTAACGGAAATTCCTGATCCTTTGGATCGATTGGGAGGCCTGGACCAAGCCGTCGAAGGTGAAATTGAGCGGCATGCGGAAATGCGCCGACGCCAGGAGGTACCGAATCGCACTGGGCTTGTAGCCTTTCGCGATGAGGTCGCGAAGGGTATAGAAGTTCCCCTGCGATTTTGCCATCTTCTCGCCATTCACCATCAGGTGCTCAGCGTGAAGCCAGTAACGGACGAATGGCTTGCCCGTCGCCGCTTCGCTTTGCGCAATTTCATTTTCGTGATGCGGGAATATCAGATCACTCCCTCCCGAGTGGATGTCAAACGTCTCGCCCAGGAATTTCATCGACATCACCGAGCACTCGATATGCCACCCGGGACGCCCCGGACCAAGCGGAGTTTCCCAGCGCGGCTCGTCCTCCTTCGCCGCTTTCCATAACACGAAGTCGCGTGCGTTATCTTTTTCGTACTCGTCCGAGTCCACTCGCGCACCGGCGCGCATTCCTGAAACGTCAATCTTCGACAGCTTGCCGTAACCCTTAAATTGGCTGACGCGAAAATACTCCGACCCTTCGCTCGAGTACGAATACCCTTTCTCAGCGAGCGTCTGGATCATTTTCACCATCTCGTCAATGTGGTCGGTGGCGCGGACAACCACCTCGGGAGTCTCCAGGCCGAGGAGTTGGCGGTCAATTTCAAACGCCGCGATGAACTTTGCCGTGTAGTCGCGCAGAGCCATCCCGGCGGCCTTCGAGTTGCGGATGGTCTTGTCATCCACGTCGGTCAAATTCATCACATGGCGTACTTCATAACCGCGATACTTCAGATATCGCCTCAATATGTCCTGAAAGACAAAAGTCCGGTAATTGCCGATGTGAGCAAAGTCGTAAACGGTCGGGCCGCAGGTGTAGATGCCCACATGGTTCCCGGCGATGGGGACAAAATCCTCCACCCGCCCGGAAAGCGTGTTGTGAAAGCGCAGCGCCATACAATCAGACCCTTGCCAACATTCTAAACACACAATTTTATCGGCCCTCGCCAGTTTAGTCAACCGCGCCGCATTTGGGGCGCGTGGTTTCGAGGGTTGACTCCGGTCGATGAATCGAGCGTTGCGCGGTTTCGCAGACTTGCTTAGAATAATTCGCCGCTCAATCGCAGGGGTTCACGAGGCCAACGATTGTCTTCCTTTAAGAAATTCTCCCTCAAGCTGGTGCAGGCTCTGGTTTTGTATGGGGGCTGGGGACTCTTCGCCATTTCGTTCCTCGATTCCACGTTCATCCCCATGCCGATGGTGAATGACCTGCTCCTGATGCACCTCTCGAGCCTCGCCCCGGCCCGAATGCCCATTTATGTTTTCAGTTGCACGGCCGCCTCGGTGCTGGGGGCTTACATCCTCTATGCCATTGGCGCGGGAGGCGGACATTTTCTCCGGCGAAAGTTTTCCCCGGAAAAGATGCAGCGCGCCCAACACTGGCTGGATCGCAATGATTTTGCCTCGGTCCTGGTGATTTCATTGTTGCCTCCCCCAGCACCCTTCAAATTATTTCTGGTGACGGCGGGAGCAGCGCGCATGAAGCGCCTTCGATATGGCGCTGCGCTCGTGGTGGGCCGCGGCGCGAGGTTTGTT
This sequence comes from Terriglobia bacterium, assembly GCA_041481635.1. GTDB lineage: Bacteria > Acidobacteriota > Terriglobia > UBA7540 > UBA7540 > DASYXZ01. The sequence continues at coordinate 43,970 of JBGPCF010000025.1, forward strand.
GCGGAAGGTTGGCTGGCCGTGCTGTATGGGGCGCGCGCCGAGGCTTATCTGAAGGCCAATTTGGCGTGGGTGTCGCTAGTGCTTGCTGTCGCGGTGGCTGGAATCACAATCGCTTATCGAATTTGGACTGCTCGCAAAACGGCGACGTAGCGCGGGGCCTAGTTGTTGGCGCGCACTACTTTCTTTTCGTGGACGAAAATCGTGACAATCTTTCCTTTCTCACCGTTGGACACTTCGAACCGAACCGCATCCAGGAGATCCGTCTTCCACAATGCCCTAAAGTCGTGTCTAAGCAAATTTTCGTCATAAACATCGCCTTTGTGGATGGCCATTCGCGCGCGCAAAATCGGAGCTGGGATTTGGCGATTTCCGCGGAAGATAATCTCTTCGATGGTCTCATTCCGAGGTTCCCGCGTCTGTTCGGCTGCCGCAGTAGTTTGTTTCTTTTCCTGCTCGCCCTCGTCCGAGAAATAAGACGCTTTCAAATTCTTTCCTTCAATGATGAGGCGGTCATCCTTACTCAGGCTAGCCGGGCTTGGTGGCGGCACGAGCACGCCGGTGGTGGGCTTGTCTGCGTAGCGTGTCATCCTCCAGGGCTCGACCGGCATGGGTGTGCCCGCGGGCTTGAACTCCGCCGCGTTGTTGCCGGTGAGTTTCATTTCAAATTGATCGATGTCCTCAGAACCATCCTCCTTGGCCTTGAGGAGCAATCTTCCGCCATCGAAGGTGGCGTCCACAATCTTCCACCCGCCGCCTTGCTCGTTCCTTTCGGCGCTGGTCAGTTTTCCCTCACCGTCCAGCATGATCCTGCATGGACTCATCGTTCCGGTAAGTTTGTCCCCATCCACAACGAGCTTCAGAGTGGTGAAGGGTTTCCCATTGAAGATAGCCTCCCAGGTCCCTGCAAACGCCATCACGCCGCCTGGGATTTGGCTGGGTCCCTCCGCCTCCTTAGTGAGCTTGAGCCCGTGGGGATTGTCACCAGATTCATCGGGAGGGGGAGGAACGCCCATCACTCGCATTTCCAGTTCGGTATCCCCGATCGACTTAATTGCGAACTGCCGGGCTTGTCCGCCAGGGCACTCACTGCTGAGGGTCAGGTTCTTTCCGTCCACTTTGGAATCCTTTATCGTGCACACGTCCGACTCGGGATTGACCTCGGCAGGATGCCCGTTGTCATCCAGAACGACTCGATAGGAAGTGACCTTACCGGTTAGCTTATGGTCAGCTATGCCGAGCGTCACGGTGACATATGGCTTGCCCTTTAACTTCGCATTCCAGGTCCCGACGAAGAGTTTCAGGGCGTCATCGCCTTGCGTGTTTTTTTCCTGGCTGATGCTCAATGAGAAGGCCGAGGCTAAAATGCAAGACGCAGCCATCAAGAAGGCGCCGAGGGTTAGAGTTGCCTTTGCCAGCCGCTTATCCAAACGGTGTTTCTGGTCCAGGATTCTCATGATGCGTTCCTCCAAAATATTGGCGTCAAAAATCCCCAGTAAATAACTCGAACGGGCAAATGCAAGTGGGGCGGACATTTTGCGGGCGAGCGCCACGAGCGAATTTGCGTAGTCCGAGGCGCGCGTAAATCGAGAGGTGGCGATCTCATCGCAAGCCAATTCGCGCGTCTCATTGATTCGCCGCTTGAGCAACACCGCGGCGGGATGAAATGCAATGGGCAGAGCGAGCAGTTCGTAAATCAGGTTCATCAGGAAATCGCGGCGCAAGATGTGGGCCGTTTCGTGCGCGAAGACGGACATCGCCTCTTCAGCCGAGGCTTCCTGGAAAAAGGTCTCGGGAAGAATGATCACGGGACGGCGCGCGCCCAGCGTCATGGGCCCGGTGGCGCTGGCGGACGCGAGAATCGGAACGTTTCTCAATCCCAGGGTAGCAAGGCATCGAGTTGCCGCGCCGGCAATCGCGGCGGGAATCTCACGCGCGTATCCCGAGCGGCCAATCGCTATCGTTTTCCGCCACGCCCGCCACAATCGTCGTGAATGGAAGACGAGCGATAGGACGTAAACGCCGAGCGCGGTAAAGCTGAGATAGGGCGCGAGGGTGATCCTCCGGTCCCGGTGTCGAAGGAAATCGAGAATCCCCGCCGAGCCCACCGTTTTCCACGCCCACCCGTTGTTTGTGTACGCCCGCTCTATTCCGGATCGCGCTTGTCCCGGCAAGTCCGGCGAACTTTGCAGCTCTCCGTGGCTGGCCGTCGAGCTCACGAGTGTGGGAAACGATCCGGTGCTCCAACCGCTTCTCACGCTTTTGAGTGGCAGCAAGACGCTGACGCCGAGCGCCATCACCCAAATCAAGTGCCGATACCAGGCCGGGGCGTTGCGCATCAGCCACGCGCAAAAAGCAGCGACGCAGGCGACCCCGGTTACTTGCCAAAGCGAGTTCAATAAGAACGTGAGTACCAGGTGGCTAACGGTCTCCATGTTTCGCCTCCTTCGCCGCCTCCTCGACCTTGTGTTGCTCGATCAATTTGGTGAGGCGGGCAAGTTTTTCGGGCGCCAGGTGGCGGCCTTCCACCAGGCTCATCACCAGGCTTTCCGCCGAGCCGCCAAAAAGGCGGTCGATGATGTCGCGAATGGCCACCCCCGCGGCTTTTTCGCGGCTCACGGCGGGCGTGTACTCAAAGGCGCGCCCGCGCAGCGTGCGTTTCACCTTGCCTTTGCGGTGAAGCACGTTGAGCATCGTCTGCACGGTGGTGTAGGCCAGGCGAGGCTCGCCGGGCAGCGCCTGCTGCACGGCTTGCACGGTGGCGGGATTGCTGGCCCAAAGCACTTTCATGATTTCCAGTTCCAGCGGCGTCAGTTGCCCGCTCTTGCGTTTTCGTCCCATGGCGCGCCATCCTCCTAAATAATTAGGAGACATTAAGACGGAAAATTCCGTTTGTCAACTAATATTTTAGGTGTTGGCGGAAGTGAGTTCCCGAGGTGGTCCCCGGTCAGGCCTTGCGGTTTTTTACCGTGTATTAGGGGTTCGACTTGCCGATGAAACTAAACGACTCTGAGAGCACGCGGAGATTCTTATCCAATTCAACGTCCGCCACAAACGGCCGGCGCTGGCCGGGAGATGTCGCGGCGCGGAGGTCCTCAATGGTCACGTCATAGCCGTTATCCGTTTCCTCGACGTTGGGCCAGGGAAATCGCGCGAAGTCCAGAAAGATTTGAGCGGTGCGAGTTTTCGCGGCAGTGTCAATAACAGGCGACGGGTCAGGTTTGTGAAAGACCGTGGTGTGCTCCGCGTCCACGTCCGGGTCGAGGGCGCTGACAGCCAAAATGTGGAAAGCCGTTTCGGTTTCCACCACGCCGTTCCATGCCAACGGGTTGAGGGGCGAAGGAAAGGCGCCCAGTCGAACGGGGTTTTCCTGGCCATAGGTATGGGCATCGAGCATGCCCAGCACGCGCCGGTGTGCCACGTCGCGAACGCCCCAGAGCGCGAGCATCGAGCACAGCGCGAATATTGCTCCAGCGCGCGGTTTGGTTTTCGGCGCACCCACTTCCTCAGAGATGAGCCGGAAAAGTGGCGGCAGCGACAACCCCAGAATCAGCAGCGCCCATAAGAGAAGATCGACGATGGGCATGATGTCCCACGCGTACCACCGGGCACTGAAAGGCATAAAAGGGCGGGTGCCGTAGGAGTTGGTGAAGTCCATGAGCACGTGGCTGGCCAGTGCGATTCCCGAAATCATGAACAGCCAGCGCGCGTCGACGGGAGGGCCGGGTTTCTTGGCGGGAGGAAATTTTCGGCCCACAAAATAGGCGAGAGCGCCCAGGGCCGCGGCCAGAATCGCCGCGCCCAATATTGAGTGCGTGATGCCGCGGTGGTACTTCAGGTAAGACGCGGCGCCTCCCAGGGCCGAAACCAAATCCACATCGGGAAGGTTGGCGCCGACGATTAAGGTGATGGTTGCAAAGCGCGTTTTGCGATTGAGCCCGGCCTGGCTTAGCGCGACCGCGGCAAGGGTGTGCGAGAGGTTATCCATGGCAGCAACGGACGAGTGACAGCATACGGTTTTCCCTGCCTCACGTCTACTCTCTACTTCCGGTTTTTCTTGGGAGGCACAAGCACGGTCAGTGCGTCAGGGACGATTTCAAAGCTCGCCGGAAGTTGGCCCACCAGTTCTCCGTCCAGCTCAAAGAAGATGGGACTGTCCGGAGTCAACGCAGAGCATTCGACTTTTTGAGCCGGGATCAATTCAACATCCTTGAGCCGAAGGTGCTGTCGCAGGACAACCGCGGCGGCGTACATAAAATACCGAAGCCAGTTCCTGCTTTTGAAGACGCAAACCTCGAATCGCGGCGCGAAGATATCGGCGTGGGGCGCCAGGTGCAGCCATCCCGCATAGCGCGTGGTCCGATGGACCACCGCAAACGTGGCGGGTAGTTCAATCCCGTTCAGCCGGCAGGCAAAAGGGGGATAGGGATAGCGAAAAGCCTGACGGATGGCTTCCCAAACGTAGGCGAGGACGCCCCAGCCCCTCTTGAAATTCCAAGTGAGCATGTGGACGATGTACGCGTCAAAACCAACGCCCGCCAGGCTCAAGAAAAAACGGCTTTCATTTGGGCCGCCGCCAATTTTTGCCGACGTCGCGCGCCCTAAAGCGATTCGGCGGGGAATCCACTGGCCCAACTCGCGCGCCGCCCGAACCGGGTGGTGCGGAAGCGCAAGTTCTTTGGCGAAAATGTTGGCCGTGCCGCCGGGCAGTATTCCGAGCGTGGCACTGGTCAGCGCCAGCCCGTTGATCACTTCGTTGATCGTTCCGTCGCCGCCGCAGATGAGTATCAACTCATCGCCCTGGGCAGCCGCGGCGCGCGCCAACTCAACCGCCGTATTGGGTCCCGTGGTGGGGACGATCTTCACCGCAATGTCCTGAGTTGCCAGGGCCGCTGCGGCTTCACGAACCTGCCGCTCGCGTTTCCGGGACTGTCCTCCGGCGACCGGATTGTAAATGAGGGTGGCGTTCTTCAAAGGAGAGTAAAGAAGAAAAGGTTAAAGAATGAAGGTTAAAGGGCAAAGAACTATCCGCACTCCATTCGGCATTCACCCTATAGCCTTTGCACTTCTCCGAAGGTCACGGGCTGGCACAGTTCAGGGAGCAGCGATCACGCCGCTGGTCACCCGCTTTGCGGTCATCACCCCGGTCTTCTTGTCTGTCTTCAGGTTGACGTATACCGGATCGCCCACTTTCAGTTGGTCGAAGGTACTAGACTTGCCGTCCCGAATATATTTTGTCTTGGGCTCGAGGCGAATATCCTGGTCCACTCCAAACTTGGTTTTATCCAAAACGATTTCGCCTTCCTTGACCGACTTAATCACTCCGTATAAGTCGCCTTGCACTTTTCGCCCGATGTCGGTTGGATTTCCAAAGCGGGCGTTGTTGGGCTTGGCGGCGTCTTTTTTATCCTGCGCGGAAATCAACGGCGCAGCCAGGACGCCGGCTATCAAAAAAGAGAAGAATAAAGTTCGGGCACTCATGGCATACCTCCCCATTAAACGAGGTAAATTGCGACTCTTCCCCTCGAAGCTAACGCCCCCACGCTGGCGTGTCAAGCTGAAGGGCGCGCGACGGACGAGCTAATCGGAACTCAGCCCAGAGACACCGCGAAACTTCGCGGTATAATTCCACCGGACTGAATTGGGCATTCCAAAGCGAAAGGTGAACCGCGTGGCGAAAAGCGTCGAGAAAGAAATCGAGAAACTACGCAACGAACTCCGCTACCACGAGCACCGCTATTACGTCCTCGACGATCCGGAAATTTCGGATTTCGAGTTCGACAAACTGATACGCCGCCTTCAGGACCTGGAGCGCGCGCATCCAGAACTGGTGACGGCGGACTCGCCCACCCAGCGCGTGGGTGGCCAGCCCGCTGACTCCTTCCCCAAAGTCCGCCATTCCTCGCCGATGATCAGCCTGGACAACACCTATTCGGTGGACGAGTTGCGCGATTTCGACCGCCGGGTTCGCGAGCTTTCGGGTCGCGATAAAGTGGAGTACGTGGCGGAGTTGAAACTCGACGGACTCTCCATGGCGCTCACCTATGAAAACGGCGTGCTGACCCATGGCGTAACGCGAGGCGACGGCGTGGAAGGTGAAGACGTTACCCCGAATGTGAAGACGATCCGCTCGGTGCCCCTCAAAATCGATGCCAAGAAACTGGAGGCGATCGGCGGAGCTAAGCGCTTTGAGGTGCGCGGCGAAGTGTTGATGTTCCGCAAGGCTTTCGACAAATTGAACGCCCAACGCGAAGCTGCGGGCGAGGCGAAATTTGCCAACCCGCGCAACTCCGCCGCCGGGACCATGCGCCTGCTCGATTCGAAAATCGTGGCGGAGCGGCAGCTCGACATGTTTCTCTACTACCTCCTGGTGAATGGCGCGGAGCCGCTCCACGAACATTCCAAGACGCTCCAAACGCTCGTCAGGATGGGCTTCAAGGTGAATCCGCACTGGCGCGTTTGCCCCTCGTTTGAAGCACTGCTCGAATACATTCAGGAAAATGAATCGAAGCGCGACAAGCTGGAGTACGAGATTGACGGCATTGTCATCAAAGTAAACGACACGCGATTGTGGGAGGAGCTGGGCAGCACGGCCAAGTCGCCGCGCTGGGCCGTTGCCTACAAATATGCGGCGCGCCAGGCCACCACGCGAGTGCTGGACATCCGTGCCCAGGTTGGGCGAACGGGCACCCTGACGCCGGTGGCGGATTTGGAACCGGTGGATGTGGGTGGCGTGACGGTGAGCCACGCAACACTGCACAACATGGACGAGATAGAGCGCCTGGGTCTCAGGATTGGCGACACCGTGCTCATTCAGCGCGCCGGCGAAGTGATTCCGCAGGTAGTGAAGGTGGTAAAGGAGGCGCCGGACCGCCGCGAATTCCGCATGCCGAAAAAATGTCCGGTGTGTGGAGAGGCCGTATTTCGCGCTGAGGGCGAGGTCGCTTATCGCTGCGTGAACGTCGCCTGCCCCGCCCAACTCAAAGAGTCTCTCCTGCACTTCGCCGGGCGGCGCGCCATGAATATCGACGGATTGGGCGACGCGCTGGTGGACCAGTTAGTGGACAAGAAGTTGGTCCAAGACGCCGCCGATCTCTACGCCTTGACCCAGAAACAATTGGCCAACCTGGAGCGCATGGGTGACAAATCCGCCGCCAACTTGCTGGAAGAAATTGAGAACAGCAAGAAGGCTGAAATGGCACGCGTGATTTTTGCCATTGGCATTCGTTTTGTCGGTGAGCGCACCGCGCAATTCCTCACCGAGCACTTCGGGTCGCTTGACAAAGTGGCGGACGCCAGCTTGGAAGAACTGACGGAAGTGGAGGAGGTTGGCCCGAGGATCGCGGAGAGCATCGCAGCGTTTTTCGCCGAAAAACGAAACCGCCAGGTGATTGAAAAGCTTCGCAAAGCCGGCTTGCGGTTCGAGCACAAAAAGGCGATCAAGCGAGGGAATCTGCCGCTCGAGAACAAGCAATTTGTCCTGACGGGCACCCTCCCCAACTATTCACGCGACGATGCAAAGAAATTGATTGAGGACGCGGGCGGGCGCGTGGTTGGGTCAGTCAGCAAGAAAACAGATTTTGTAGTGGTGGGGGTGGAGCCGGGTTCAAAATTCGATAAAGCCAAATCGCTGGGTGTTAAGACTATCGACGAGGCGGAATTGGTCAAGCTCCTGAAGTAGCAGAAGCCCCGGCGGGCCATCCCTTCGCCTCCGAAGCTGTCCGGCGCCTAACGGTATATTTCTTTACGGTGGCCCACGACGAGAACTGTCACTTTGTTTTCCGTATCGCGGATCTCGCAAATAATGCGGTAGTCGCCCACTCGATACCGCCACAGCCCTTGTCTTTCACCGTGTAATGCCTTTCCAAGCTGGCGTGGATTCTCTGCTCTTCGGACGCGCTCCCTGAGAAAGCGAAGAATTCTGGCCTGGGGCTGCCGGTCAAGTTTGGTGATTTGTTTCTCTGCCGTACTGGTGAACTCAACGCGCCAAGCCAAGACGGCGCTCCAATTCTTCCAGGCTGATGGTGGGTTCGTTGCGTTCGAGAACGGCAACGCCCAGCAGGTAGTCCTCGCGGTCCTCAAGATATTGCCGAATGGCGGCGCGCGCGTAGTAGCTCTTGCTCCGGCCGGTCTTTCGGGCAAGTTTGTCGAGCTTAGCTTCCAACTCCGGCTCTAATCGAACACCCAGCATGGGAACCACGCCTCCTGTTAAACATGTTTAACAATAGTCGAAAACTTGAACCTTGGCAAGGCAAATAGAGCGGCCAAGGTGCGCGGCAGTGATTCAAAAAAGTCATCGCGTCAAAGGGATTTGAGCCAGTCCAAAATTGCGTCGGCCTGCGTGGCGGGAATACCCTCGGCCCACAGGACTTCGTCACCGCGACGCAGAACGATGACCCGGGTGTTGCCCACCCCGCCGATGAACAAATCGTCCGCCGAGCGCGCGTCGGGCGAGAGTCCGGGATATTTCTTCTGGAGAATCGTATGGTAATCGTGGAAGAACGCCAACGCCTTCTCCGAGCTGGACCATTTCGTTCTGGCCACCAGAACGAATTTCTGCCCGCCTCCTGTTGTGCCCGAATACTCGTAAAGAAGATAGCGGTCGGCGAGCCACGCCATGGCCACGGATTTCGCTTCGTCCTCGGAGACTAATTGTCCGATGAGGGCAAAATAGCCCAACTCGCCCATGGTGTTATCGCTGAGCAAGCGCAATGCGGGTACGCTGGAAAGCGCGCCGGGTTTCGGCAGTGAGACCTTGGGAAGCGGTTGGTGCTCGTAATAGACCTCCGGCTGAAATAATTCTTTGGTGGTCGCCGGCGGAGTTGTAAAGAGCGTGTTGAGTTCCTTCCACCCGCCATGTGCGAGACCCCGCTGCATGAAGGTCATGCCCTGCAAGTATGGGAAGAGGGCCTGGAGGCGGAAGAAATAAGGGGCATTGGCGAAAGCGGGATATGCGCTCAGTTGTTGGTCGACCACTCCGGCCATCATCGGTTCAAGCGAGGGCAGGGTGGCCCAGTCGACCTGCCCGAACATGTGTTGCATCATGGCGGCCATGGCGTGGCCTTCCGCAACCGCCTGGCGGGCGCTGGTCGCGTCGTCATTGTCACGCACCGCGTGCAGGAATTTATCCAGATCGTAATTCTGGTCCTGGAGCGCGTGCGTCAACTCATGCGAGAGCACCATGGACTGCATTTCGGCCGGAATCCAATCCGCCATATTCATCGTCTTAGTATGGGGATCGTATAATCCCGCCACTTGTTCGGTGTAAAAACCGATAAAAAATTTCTCCAGATCAAAGTCATTGGAAACCAGTCCAAATGCCTTCAGAGTGGCTTCCTGGGCGTGCACCTCCGCCGGCGTGTATTCGGCGCGCAAATTGTCCTTCAGGTATTTTTCAATGGCGGGCCGTCCGAGGATCTGTTTCTTGAGGGGAGCCTTGATAGGCAAGCTCGTGGTCTTGCTCATTTCTTCCAGGACTTGATCCGCAGTCGCGAGCTGAGATTGTAAGTCGGTTTGTTGTTCGGTTTGCTGTGCCGGGGCGGCGAGGATTGGCCCGCGCCCCGGCGCAATCATGAACGCCAACACCTCCATTGCTGAAACGATGCGCCAAAACCATTTATGCAAATTAAACCGTTCCATGTTTCTCCCCACGGGCCAGGCGTTTTTAGACATTAGCCCATATTTCCAATTTGAATGCTACTTCCGAATCTTAGGATTGGCACCGCCGGTGCAAATAATTGTCCACTCGGATATACTCAGGCAGAAAGGAGCAACTATGCGCATCATCGCAATCGTCTTCACACTGGTTTTTGTGCCATCGCTTTTCGCACAGTCTTCATCGTACCGAATCACCCACACCTACACGCTGGGCGGGGATGGCCGCTGGGACTACGTTGTGCCCGATCCACCCAATCACCGCGTGTTTATCGCCCGGCAGAATCGCGTGATGGTGGTCGACGAAGACACAGGGAAGCTTCTCGGCGAAGTCACTGGCATTCAGGGGGCGCACGGAACCGCGCTGGCGCCCGCCACGGGCCATGGATTCGCCACCTCGGGTAACGACCAATCCGTGGTGATGTTCGATCTGAAAACCTTCGCGGTACTCGGCCGTATCCCTGCCGCCGAGGATGCCGATGCGATCATTTATGACGGCGTATCGAACCGGGTCTTCACGCTCAACGGGGACGCGCACTCCTCCACGGTGATCGACCCGGCGGCGGGGACCGGGATCACGAATATTCCTCTCGGCGGCAAACCGGAATACGGCGCGTCAGCCGGCGACGGCAAGGTGTACGCCAATCTCACCGACACGAGCGAGGTGGTTGAGATCGACGCCAGTGCGGCCACCGTCACGCGGCGCTGGTCCACCGCCCCGTGCAAGCAGCCGGTCTCCATGGCCATTGACACCGCCCACCATCGGCTGTTCAGCGGATGCCGCAGCGGCTTGATGGCAGTCTCCGACTATGAAGCCGGCAAAGTGGTCGCAACGCTCCCCATCGGCACTGGTGTCGACGGTGCCGGGTACGATGCGGACTCCGGAAACGCGTTTGCCTCGAATGCGGACGGCACTCTCACCGTGATTCATCAGGACACCCCGGACCAATACCACGTGGCCGAAACCGTCCAGACCCAACAGGGGTCGCGCAATATGGGGCTCGACCCGACGAATCATCGCATTTACATTGTCGGCGCGAAGTTTGGGCCGCCGGCGCCGGGGGGGGCGGCCGGGGGCAGACCACCGATATTGCCCGGAACATTCTCGTTGATGGTGATCGAGCGAAATCAGGCAACGCACTGAGCGTCGCTCCCAGGCGTATGGAATCGTTTGACCGCCTCCACTGGGCAGACTATCATTAAATTTGCGCGAGCAAGCCGGGCGATCGCCGCCCCGCCTTGGCGTCCCGATCTGTTGGGGACCAGCAGGGGCGGGGGGGAGGAAAGTCCGAACTCCGCAGGGCAGTGTGCTCGCTAACGGCGAGGGTCGGAGGGGGATTCCCGCAAGGGACGTACGCCTGCGATACGGAAAGTGCCACAGAAAATATACCGTCCGTCAATTGACGGATAAGGGTGAAAAGGTGCGGGCCGCCTTGTGCGGCCTTAATGTAAGAGCGCACCGCTCGGGCAGTGATGTTCGAGGCAGGGTAAACCCCACACGGAGCAAGACCAAATAGGAGAGGAGGGGCGGCCCGCTCCGTTATAACTCTCGGGTAGGTCGCTGGATCCTGCCAGCAATGGCTGGACTAGATGAATGATCGCCGTCCCGATCATATCGGGAAACAAAATTCGGCTTACAGGCTTGTTCGCGCTTCTGTAAAAGCTGTCAGTGGTCAGAGAGTATTTCAGTTTGTCAGTATTTCAGTGCTTCAGTATTTCAGTAATTTAGTACTTCAGTTGACTGACCAACTGACCGGACTGACATACTGACCAACTTTTCTTCCCATGGGCCTATTCAGCTCCAACAAAAACAGAAAAATCAACGGCGCGAAACGCCTGACGGGCTCGGTGATGGTGCCGGGTGACAAATCCATTTCCCACCGTTATGGGATGCTGGCGGCGATTGCCGAGGGTGAGAGCGAGATCAAATACTTCTCCTCCAGCGCCGATTGCCAGAGCACTCTCAACTGTCTTAAGAAACTCGGGGTCAAAATCGAACGCAACAGCGATACAGTGAATGTCCAAGGGGTTGGGCTTGGAGGCCTGCGTGCGCCGTCGGGCGCGCTCGATGCGGGCAACTCCGGCTCGACCATGCGAATGCTTTCGGGGATTCTGGCCGGCCAGCCTTTTCGCTCCGTCATCGGGGGCGATGCATCGCTTTCCCGCCGCCCCATGAAGCGCGTGATCGATCCCCTGACGCAAATGGGCGCTCGCATCAAATCCGCGGCTGGAGGATTGCCTCCTCTCGAAATCGATGGGGCCGCCGGGCAAGGACTGCATCCGGTGCGCTACCAACTGCCCGTCCCGAGCGCCCAGGTGAAATCGGCGATTCTTTTGGCGGGCTTGTTTGCCGAAGGCGATACGGAAGTGGTCGAGACCGCGCCCACGCGCGACCACACGGAGATTGCCCTGGAGCAGATGGGCGCCCAGATCGGGCGCCACGGGCAAACGATCTCGGTCCACGGGCGGGCGCGCCTGGAGGGCCGAAAATTCTTTGTGCCCGGCGACATTTCTTCTGCGACTTTTTTTCTGGCCGCCGGCCTGCTGGTTCCCGAATCCAATCTGACGCTCCCCAACGTGGGCTTGAATCCGACGCGAACCGCAATTCTTGACTGGCTGGTGCCGATGGGCGGGCGAGTGAAAGTGCTGAACGTGGAGATGGTGAATGGCGAACTCTTGGGCGATCTCCACGTGGAATCGAGCAAGTTGGTGGGCGGCGAAATTCCCACGGAAATGATTCCGGGCCTCATTGACGAGTTGCCCGCCCTGTGCGTCCTGGGGACGCAGACCGAGCGCGGCATCTCATTTCACGGGGCCGCTGAGCTGCGCGTGAAAGAAAGCGATCGCATCGGCGCCACGGCGGAAAATCTTAAGCGCATGGGCGCGGAAGTGGAAGAGTTTGAAGATGGATTGCGCGTGGCGGGCCATCAGCATCTGCGTGGCGCGGAGATTGACAGTCACGGCGACCACCGAATCGCAATGGCCTTTGCCGTGGCGGGTCTGGTCGCCCAGGGCACAACAGTAATTCGCGACGCGAATTGCGTGGATATTTCTTTTCCTGGATTCTTCGACGTCCTGGCGCAAGTGGTTGAATAGGTAGGCCGCAAATTGCAGTGATCAGCGCCTTAGTAGCGGCGGTCGGAATTTACCCTACTGGTCGCGGGGATTGCGGGGTTTCAAGCCTTTCGAAACTCAGCCGCTCGCAAATTCGCCATGGCAGTGGCAGTGGGCAGGGATTAGGATTCAGGAATTAGGGCGCGTCCGCGGCGAATTCGGATCAGGGATTCCGGAATCTTGAGAAACCGGAAAAGTCGAAAATCGAAACTGGGAATTCGAAGCTCGGCACTGAGCACCAATGGTAGAATCAAGCCTGCGTTTACCGAGGAGCACGAGATGCCGATTGACAAGGTTCTGAGCAGCAGGCGTGAAGAGATACTCCGGGTGGCGGAGCATTACGGCGCCCGGGATGTTCGAGTGTTCGGGTCTCGCGCCCGCGATGAGGCTCGGCCCGACAGCGATTTCGATATCCTCGTTACGGTCGGCGAGCACACAAGCTTGCTGGACATTGTCGCCATCAAGCAAGACCTCGAAGATCTTCTCGGGGCACCCGTACATATCGTCACCGAAGACGCCATCAGTCCATACATGCGAGAGCAAGTCATGAGAGAAGCCGTCCGGCTATGAAGGACGACACCGTTTATCTGCGGCACATCCTCGATGCCATCGCCAAAATCGGGTCTTATGTGGCCGTGGGGCATGATGTTTTCATGGCGGCCTCACATTGGCAAGATGCTGTCATTCGCCAACTGGAGATCATTGGAGAGGCAAGCAGGAACCTATCGTCGGAGTTCCGTTCCCGCCACGCGCAAGTGCCCTGGAGGCGCATCGCCGGGCTGCGTGATGTCCTGATCCACGACTATATGGGCGTTCGGCTTCAGGCAGTTTGGGAAGTTACCCAAGCCGACCTCCCCGTTTTGAAAAGGCAGATCGAAGATATCCTTGCGGGCTCCGGCTCGGGGCAATCCAAACGTTAGATAGGGCTACGGAGCGCTTTGGCGGTTGTCCATGGGGCATGGCTCAGCGAAATCGCGCATGTGCGCTAAGTATCCGAGTTAGCCCGCTGGGGACGGTTGAGGGCGTCGAGGAGGCGGTTGAAGGCTTTCGCATAGCTCGGCAGATCGTCGCAGCCACAAAAATTACCGACCACTTTGCTGACTACGTCCGCCTTCCGAGGGTGATCCCATTTTTCAAACAGATAGTCATCGATGCGGACTGGAAATAGCACATTCTTGCGCTCGCGGTCCTCTTTCTGCAATGCGCGTTCGATCTCGCGAACCACGGGCGGACTTTGAAGCGAGTGGTCGGAGCAGATCACCACAAGCTTGTCGTAATGCCTAATCGCCGTGTCGATCTCGCCCCAGAGCGGCTCGCCCCACTTTGCATTCTCATCGAACTTCCAGCAGCGGACGCCCTTGGCTTGCAGGTCGGCATAAAGCCGGTCAGCGAATGCCTGGTCCTTGGTGGAGTAGCTGATGAAGCAGGAATAGAACTCGAAGGCTTTTTCCGACCCGGCCAGGGACTTCATGTAGGTGATAAAGTTCTCGGGCACGCCCGCGCCGCGCAAGAAGACCTCAGGGATGTTGCCTTTCGATTTGTAGATTGTGTCGATACCAATGGTCGAAGGGCCATAGTGTCGGACAGTCTCCAAGCCTTTCGCTGAACTGAGGTCAATTTCGCTAAATATCGTCCCGGAAACCTGGACGCTCGCAAAATCCGTGCCGGACAGCACCGCCCCACGCAGGTCCGCGCCGATTAGGTCTGCGCCTTCAAACCGCGCGTTTCTCAGATCAGCCTCGCGAAAGTCAGCATCGCGAAGGTAGGCGTCACGAAAATCGGCGTAATGGGCGGAGACCCGCTCGAATGTTGTTTCTCTTAGCAGGGCACCAGAAAGGTTTATGCGGTTGAGGTACGACGATGTAAGAAGGTCGCGATATTGCTCATCGGTCAGGCCTGTCCTCCCTCGCTTCTTCCGGAGCCTACGCTGGTTCGACATCAAACTTTCGGAGTGCACATAGGCAAGAGATTGACCGCTGAGGTCTGGTTCGATCTTGGGGTTTTCCTTTCGCCACTGGTTCCAGGCATTCACCCCTTGCCACAGGATCTTCAGGTGTTCTTTGTTTGCCATAGGCGCGGCCTCGCTCAAAGGCTGTAGCCGGGAGTCAGAAGTCAGGAGTCAGGATGAAAAAGCAAAAGCGGCGCGATTATAGCAAAGGTAGGAGGGCTGGTAGTTGGTCGTTCGCTCGGCTGGAGAGCGGTCGAGGCCCTCAGCATCGAGAACCCCGCTCCGTCAGTTGAACCAATGAATGAGCGATTAGATAAGGCGCTTGCCGAGTACCTTGATGGCAGCGCGGATAACAGCCCGTGCTTCTCGCTCCAAGATTTCGTACTCGTGTTTGCTTCCTTGGAGAGAGCGGGTCTGAATCGAGTCATCGGCTCCGGGCCGTCGAAAATGCGCGACGGGGTTCCGGCTAAGCCGAATTCGGTCGATCTCCTTTGCTTCATTCTCAGTCAACACATTGCGCTTCCGCGCTTCACGGATAAGTGCCCCGATGCCCTCGCGCTCTAGCTCGGTGCGGCCTGCCGCGAAGAACTTGGCGGCGAGCGTCCGCACGATGTATGCCGTGCCGAGCACCACGGTGGCAATGAATTGCCCATAGGCGAAGCAATACCTCATCTCCTCAAATAGAAACTTGGCCATTAGCCCTCCGGGAAACGTCAGGGGTTGGCCGCTGGGAAGTCTGGAGGCGAGCCACTTTAGCCGTCGCGCTCGATCCTCACGGCATAGCGCGTCCTCGCGACTGAGCCATGTTTTGGGATCCGCTGGCATTCCATTCATGAGTTGGAATATCGCTGCCCCTACGACGGTCGTATGCGAGCTGGCCCCGTTTGCTCGGACAGGTTCCTCGCACGACTTTGCCGGACTCGCGGCACAGAGTTGATGCCCTTAAACTGCGCGGCCCGGTATTCAGGAAAGGGGCTGCCCACCTAGCAGGCTGATGAAAAATGCTTGTTTGTCCCTTCTTTAGACATATAAGTTGAGGTATAATCCATATTAGGGATTCCAAAGGAGGATACCTCATGCGTGGCGACGACATTCAGCAAGGTGCGATGTTC
>JBGPCF010000026.1:0-59606 GCA_041481635.1 Terriglobia bacterium
CCTCCTAGTTCGGCATCCCTCCTCCAATCCGGATTTAAATTCAACTCCAACTTCGAGCAATATCACAGTCGCGGGGGCGCCCGTTGCACCTGCGGATCTTCGCCTGGAAGCAACTGTCAGCGAGATGGAGAAGAGTTACAGGTCGAGGGAAACGAACATTGATCCGGTTTTACATGCAAGCTACCAGAAGGGCCTGAATTCCCTGGACAATTCGATTCGCGAGTGCAAAGCCTCCATGGCGAAAGAACCCGGCAATACGCTCGCCCGTGAATATTTGACGTCCGCGTTTCAGCAAAAGGCCGCTGTGCTCACGGCCGCCTTGGAGTATGATGGCCAATAATTTCGAGGGAGAGAAGGAAATGACCGTGGTCAAGCGAAGATGGGAACACAACAACATTATGAAAAACATTTTACGGTGGGGAGGCATTCCCCTTCTGCTCCTCCCTCTGGCCGTCGTGCAAGGCGCCAATCAGACGCGCATGGAAAAGACCTTCGTGACCACCGCCGCCCCCCACATCGGGCTTTCCAACTTCATGGGACACGTGGTGGTACGCGGGTGGGACAAGCCCCAGGTCCACGCCGTTTACGCCACGGGCTCGCCCCAAACCACCATTGATATCGATCAACTCCCGAGCAACGGGCCTGCCGAGAAAATTCATTTCACCACCCACGTTTCCAATTCACAGGCCAGCGGCGAAGACAGAACGGTCTTTTACACCCTCGAAGTTCCGCTGGGCTCGACCATCGAAATCCGAAATCCCGAAGGCCGGGTGGACATCGAGAAGCTGCAGGGGGATGCCACCGTGGATTCGTTGGGCGGCATCATTTCTGTGTCCGACGTTTCCGGCCGCCTGGTGGTGAGTTCGATTGGCGGCGACATTGACATCATTCGGCCCTCCGGACACGTGGAAGCCACTTCGATTTGCGGCAACATTCATTTTATCTCCCCCACCAGCACAGCTCTGAAGGTTCACAATACTTCGGGCAAAATTCTGTATGAGGGCGACTTTGTCACGGGCGGCGATTACTCCTTCACAAGCTACAGCGGCGATATCGACCTGTTCCTTCCTTCCAACGCTTCATTTGAGCTCAACAAAAACACCGGGCGCGGCAAGTTCATCAGCGAGATTTCCGCGACCAGCCGGCTGCACTCAGCTTCCGCGCCGCCAGGTTCACATACTTTCCTCGGTTCGAACATCTCCAGCACTGCGGCGGTCAAACTCAATTCGTTCACCGGAAATATTCACATCCATCGCCAGCACTGAGATTTCGGCTCCACCTGCCTATTCAAGAAAGCTCACAGCGACGCCATCCTAAACCCTTCATTCGCTCCCGCTTCACAATTTACGACAATATTGCGCATGCTTGCGGCATGCACCTATAATGAGCAGGGAGCAAAGAATTCGGCGCCATTCCCTCAAGCATGACACGTCATCGGGCCAAATTGATCTATCTTCTCGGCTTCATGGGGAGTGGCAAATCCACCGTGGGGGCGTTGCTGGCGAAGGCGCTGGGCTGGCCCTTCATCGACCTCGACACTACTATCGAAGCGGGCCAGGGGCAAACCATCCGTGAGATTTTTGACCGGGCGGGCGAGCCGTTTTTTCGTGGCATTGAGCACGCCGCCCTGACGGAAGCCTCCAAAACCGAGCCCGCGGTAATCGCGCTGGGCGGAGGCACTTTTGTTCAGGAACCCAATCTGCAATTCATCCGCGAGCGGGGCGGGGCCACCGTCTGGCTGGACTCCCCTTTTGAAGAGTTGGTTCGCCGCTGCGAAGGGATGACCAACCGGCCGCTCTTCCGCGACCTGGACACCTTCCGCCAGCTCCTTCAACAGCGAGTGCCCTATTATCAAATGGCCGAATTCCGGGTTTCGACCGAGGGCCGCGCGCCACAAGAAGTGGCGGAGCAAATCCTTCGCCTGAGAGTATTCTAGACCGCGAGGAGGAAAGGTGATCGCTAAACGATCCTTTATCTTTGCAATATTTGCCGCAACGTTGGCGCTCGGCGGGGGCGCAGCACACCTGCCAGGGCAAACTCCGTCCCCAAGTTCAATCCCTCTCGACCTGAACGATAAGGGTAGTTTCGCGGTTTCCTTCGCGGGCCACCCTCTCGGAACGGAGAAGTTCGTTATTCGCTCCTCTTCAACCAAGATCGAGGCCGACGCGGAAATCGAATTGAAATCAGAGCAGGCGGGACAAACGGTAAACATCAAATCCAATCCCAAACTGGTGTTAAGCCCTCAATTTGAGCCTCAGACTTATGTAATCAACCAGAAAGGTGCGCCGGAGTTTCATCTCGAAGTGGATTTTCACACTTCGCCCGCCAAGAGCAAGTTGCGCCTGGCCAACAAGAAGGAGGACGACGTCCGTGAGTTTGCTTTGACCAAGGATGTAGTGGTCCTTGACGACAATGTGATCAACCATTACCAACTCCTGGTGGACAGATTTGCTCAGAAATCCGACAAGCAGCAAACCTTCAACGCCTACACGCCTCAGGAAGCCGTACCGGGAGTCTTGGACGTGCAGGATATCGGGTCGGAAGAAGTGGACGTGGCGGGCAAAAAAGAAATGATGCGGCACCTGGTCGTGTCGACCGAACTCGCTCGTGTCGACCTTTGGGTGGACGCGCAGCACCACCTCCAGCGTATTTTGATTCCCGCCATTCAACTCGAAGGAATCCGGACAAAATAATGTGGTGAAGGTTGGCGAACGTGTGCCCCACCAATCAGCAGCGGGGCAAAAGGATCATCCATGATTTCAATGCAAGAGGCTGCAGGCTCAGTCATTTCTCTATGGCGGTACCCCGTCAAGTCCATGATGGGCGAAGAGCTCAATGCCAGTGAGGTTACTCCAGGCGGGCTGTTGGGCGATCGCGCCTACGCGCTGGTGGACAACTCCGACGGGAAAATTGCCAGCGCCAAGAACCCGCGGAAGTGGCCACAGCTTTTTAGCTATCGAGCCGCACTCGCCGACGTGCCGCGGACCGGTGAGAAGGTGCCGCCCGTCCGCATCACCCTGCCGGATGGCACCGTCGTCCATAGCGGGCAACACGATCTGCACAAGTTCCTCTCGAACGCGCTCAAACGCGATGTTGAGCTCCAACCCGCATCGCCCGATTTGCGTAAATCCACCGTCGAGGAATACTGGATGGACATGGAAGGCTTTGAACATCGCGACACGGTCACCGACTTCGTGATGCCGGAGGGCGCCTTTTTTGACTGCGCCTTCGTTCATCTCCTGACCACCGCCACTATCGACCGGTTGCGCACGCTGTATCCCGAAGGGCGTTTCGAGGTCCGCCGATTTCGTCCCAACATTGTCGTAGAGACTCCCGACGGCGAAAAGGATTTCGTGGAGAATGCATGGGTGGGGCGAACGCTGGCCATTGGAGATTCGGTTCGCCTGGGCATCACAAGGCCGTGCTACCGATGTGTGATGACAACGCTCGCCCAAGGCGACCTGCCCAAGGATCCAGGGATTTTGCGAACCGCGGCCCGGCACAACAAGGCCGGGGTCGGGGTTTATGCCTCTGTCCTGCAAAGTGGAAAGATCTACTGCGGGGATTCCATCCGGCTGGAGTAGCCTCGCAGCAGGGCGGGTTGAGTGACCCAGCAAACCTTAGGAAGTTTCCTCGAGGTGTACCCCGTAGAGGAAGTGCGAAGAGCCCTCCAGAGGCTGGCACCTAACCACGCGAGCCGGGATCGTGCCTTCGTTCTTTCCGGCCTCGAATCCGACGGTGAGATTGATGAGCTCCCCCACCGCCATCGTCTGGCTGGAGATAAAACAGACTCCGGTGGTGGATAAATTCTCCGTCTTGGTAACTTCCTCTTTCCCGTTGGACAAACGGAGGCGGACTGGGAGCTTCACCGTCATGCGCTTCGCCCGCCGTTTTTTGGCCCCCGCGGAGGGAACCACTTCTATGCGAGCTTCCCCGCCCTTCTCACTTTCTCCTTCGATTGAGGCGTAGCGCCACTCAGTGGGTGCGCCACATTGACTGCATGGCCGCTTCAACGTCGATCGCGTGGAGAGCGTTCGGTACTCGCCCATGCACAATTGGGCGAGTTCCCGGAAACGGCACACAGCACATTCGATCAGGGCATCAACCATTTCCTTTTCCGGGGGCTTTCCGGACTTTCCGAGTACGGCCTCGGGAAATAAAATGCCCCAAAATCCCCGGTTCTCTTCCAAACACTTAACGCCCCACTCGGGTCCCTCTCCCATCGATTGGCCCGCCTGGTCAACTAGCCGAAATGGGACCGCGGCCTGGCTCCGACGGTTGGTGATCAGAATCAGTTCATTACGTCTCACTTTGTTCTTCAGGGTGATCCGGGCCCCGTCCCGGTTGATGACAAGGGTGCTGGTGTGTTCGACGAATGGGTTACCGTCAATATCCTTCCCTTTAACAGTAATGGGAATTCGCAGCAGCACGCGTTCGCTGTGCCGTCTCTGAGCCTGGAGGGTCGGCGGGGCCTCTGCATTCATCTCTGTGCTCAACCTCAACTTGGGATCACTGCCAGAATACGCCAGTCAGGCGCGAAATGGAAGAGGGCTCACGAAGTGAGCGGCGACGCATTTTAGTTTTGTAAAGCTGATCCCACACGCCTGATCGGCATCTGCCGCGCTAATCGCTCCCACGAAGGACAGGCTCTTAAGAGTGACCCTGCGTCTCTATGCATATCCGAGACTCAGTACTCCAGCCCTCTCCCGAAAGGAAAGGGATGGGCCCCCAAGCTCTGCAGTGGCGGTCCTCGACCGACGGAAGGGGGCCCCTCGATTTGGTCGTGAGGGTGGGAAGTCACTGTACGTTTGAAATGCAAATCCCTCTCCCTTGGGAAGAGGGCGGTCCCGCTGCCGGGGCAGTAACCAGCCGGAGCGGGCCAGGTGAGGGGTCAATGCGGCGTGAGATGGCTGTGCCACATCTGTGCATTTCAATCCACAAGCTGGCGGACGCGTTGCGCGACCGTCGATGCCTTATACTGCATGCATGCCAAATCCGTGGCTCGCCATCCCGCTGGATGACTACGAAGGGCACATGGGCCCCGATGGGGTCCGCCAGTCAGAGGCGCTTTCCGATCTCTTTGCACGCGCGCTCGACCTTTGTAAGCCGGAAAGCGTTGCCATTCTTGGAGTCGCGGGCGGAAATGGATTGGACAGACTTGATTGCGGCATTACGAAGAGGATCGTTGGGCTGGACTTTAATCCGCAGTATCTCGAAGCCGTCCGGCAGCGATTCGGCGCTCTTCCGGGCCTGGAACTGTGCTGCGCTGATTTGGCCGCCCAGCCATTGAGTTTAGCTCCGGTCCAAATGGTGCATGCGGCGCTGGTTTTCGAACATACCGGATTGGGCCCCTGCCTCGAGAATGCGCTGTCCCTGATTGCGCCCGGCGGCAAGTTTTCAGCCGTTTTGCAGATGCCGAGCCCAACCGAGGAGGGTGTTGCTGTGACACGCTTTCAATCAGTCCAATTGTTGCGGGACAGCTTTGCGTTAATCGACGTTTCTCAGTTTTGCCGCATGCTCGATGAAAAAGGATTCCATCTGATCCATCAGGAGCAGCGGCCTTTGCCGTCCGGGAAAGCTTTGTGGCTGGGGATCTTTGCCCATCGAGCTAAGTGAGAGGGAATGCCGCCAGCGCCCTGTCTCGGCACCAATGGTCGGTTAATGACAAGTACGGGGTTGCGTGCCGCACTGCGCAGGTCTAAAGTACAGCTTATGCGTGGGCAAGTTCCTGCATGGCTCGTCTGTTGGGGGGCCATTGGCTCGATGGCTTTTCCTGCGGCAATTCATGCCCAGATGCCGCTACAACATGCGACGTGTCCGCCTTATCAAGAGACCCAAGGGGAAAACCAAAGCACTCGACGGGATATAATGGAAAGCAGGTTGGGAAAGGGTGAAGATGCCACCGAACTAAAATTTCACATCGAAGATGTGACAATCGATGGCGCTCCCGATTTGGAACAATCGATCAGGGCGCGAATCAGCGATTGGCTGCAACAAAATGGATCTGAAGGCGATTCTGATTTAATCAAAGCCCTGGAAGAAACTGTCAGGGAAGTCCTTCAGCAAAATGGTTATTTCGTCGCCAAAGTGACCGCACAGCCGCAAGCTTTGAATAGTGATACGGAAAGCAACAGCATCACGGTCCATATCGAGGTTTCTGAAGGGGAGCTATACCGTTTACGGGACATCCAGTTTTCAAACGTCAGCGTGTTCTCGCCCGAAAAACTGCGTGCCGAATTTACAATCCAAGACGGCGAACCTTTCAATATGTCCAAAATCAGGCGGGGTATTGAGACTTTAACCGTGCTTTACGGCTCGCAGGGATATATCAATTTCACCGCGAGTCCGAATATTCAAATCCACCGGGAGGATCGGAGCCTGTCAATTCTCTTCGAGTGTGGAGAGGACAAGCAATTCAGAGTTGGCACCGTTGAAGCCTTTGGTTTTGATTCAAAGGTTTCACATCACAATTTGATAATAAAGCTGAAGCCTGGGGATATTTTCAATAATGATCTGATAAAAGAATTCTACAACGACAACAAGTCCATTTTACCTCCTGACGTGCATCCCTCCGGAGATACATACGTTAAGCAAAATCCACTGGATAATACGGTGGCAATTGTGTTCGACGTCCGAGCCTGCCCGTAAACGTGTGGCGAGTGCGAAGTCATGCTGTACGTTGGTCAGGACGCGGGCAAATCCGGAAATGGGAAATTCCGCCATTCGCTCAATCGCACGATCACTCAATCGCACAATAGCTTCATTCGTACCGCAGAGCGACCATGGGATCGACTTTTGTGGCGCGGCGGGCGGGGATGTAGCAGGCCAGCAACGCCACGGCTACGAGCACGAACGAAACTCCAGCCAGTGTTGCAGGATCGTGGGGATGGACGCCAAACAACATTCCGGTCAGAAACCGCGACAAGGCAATTGCGCCCACTAAGCCGATGGCGACCCCGACCAGCGTCAATCCCAAGCCGCGACGCAGAACCATCTTGAGTACGTCCTGCCGCTCGGCCCCCAGAGCCATGCGGATGCCGAATTCATGAGTGCGTTGACCCACCGTGTAGGCCATCACGCCGTAAAGCCCCACGGCCGACAACAGGAGCGCCACCCCGGCGAAGACTCCCAGCAGCATGGTATTGAAGCGGGGCTGCGAAACTGAAGCCTTCAGATAGTCATCCATGGTGCGAACCGAGTAGACGGGCAAATCCTTATCGAGGGCGCGAAGATCATTGCGCGCGGCGTCCAGCATGCTGCGCGGGTCGCCCTGGGTGCGCGCCACAATGGTCATGGGATCAAACAGGCACTGCGTGTAGGGAACGTAATATTCCGGAGTGTCGTCGCGGGACAGACTCAGATGCTTCACGTCTGCAACCACACCGACGATTTCCCGCATCATGGCATTGCCAATGCCCGCGGCGCCGGGCTTAATGTGTTTCCCGATCACATCTTCATTAGGAAAGAAGCGGCGCGCGAACTCCTGATTTACGACAATCACGCCGGGCGCCTGGGCGTCATCGCGCTCGGTAAAGTCACGCCCCTTGAGGAGCTGGACGCCCATGGTGGAAAAGTATTTCGGACTCACCACGTGAAACCACGCGGAGGGCTCGTCAGATTTCGGAACCGGGCGGCCGTCCACCTCGAAGCTGACGCTGATGCGGGAATCGCCCAAAGGCAAAGGCAGGATGGAAGCCGCCGAGCGAATTCCCGGAGTGGCCTGCAAGCGCGCCAGCATTTGGTTGTAGAAATTGATGCGCTGGGCGTAGGGATATCGAGCCTCCGGCAATTCAAAACTGAAAGTGAGGAGTTGGTGCGGATTGAATCCCGGGTCAACACGTTGCAAGCGAATGAAGCTGGTGATGAGTAAGCCCGCGCCCACCAGCAGCACCAGCGAGACCGCTGTCTCCGCGACCACCAGAACGTTGCGCAGCCTGTTGTGATGTCCGCCATCGGTGGAGCTGCGGCCGCCCGCTTTGAGCATCTGGCCAAGGTCCGTCTTGGAAATTTGCCATGCCGGGGCCAGGCCGAAGATTACTCCGGTCAGTAAAGTAACCAGCGTGGTGAACATGAGCACAGAACCGTCAAGCGTCACTTGCGCTAATCGAGGAATGGAACCCGGACTGAGTTTCAGCAAGACGTCATTTCCCCAAAGCGCCAACAGGAGGCCCAAGGCGCCGCCCAGGGCGGAGAGCAACACACTCTCTGAAAGCAGTTGGCGGATCACACGCCAGCGCCCCGCTCCCAGGGATGCGCGAATGGCCATCTCTTTGTGTCTTGACGTGGCGCGGGCCAGAAGCAGGTTGGCGACGTTGGCACAGGCGATCAGGAGGACGCACCCCACCGCTCCGAACAAAACCAACAGAGCCGGACGAATGTCGCCGACCAGGTCTTCGAGCTCAGGGCGAATGATTACAGCGCCGCGATTGCCGTTAGTATCGGGATATTGCTTCGCGATCCTTTGCGCGACAACGCTCATGTCCGCTGAAGCTTGGGCAAGGGTCGCACCGGGCTTGGGACGCCCAATGACTGTAAGGAAATGCGAGCCGCGCTGTTCGGTGGAAGGTTTGTCGCCACCTTCGCTCTCGGCGTCGATCGCAATGGTTGACCAGAGGGCAACTGGGTCGGAATTTAGGGGGAAATTGAATCCGGCCGGCATCACTCCCACTACGGAGTAACTGACGTTATTCAGGGTTAGGGTGTGGCCCACTATCTTGGGATCCGAACCGAAGCGCGATTCCCAGAACTCGTGGCTGATGATCACGACGTGCGAGCCAACCTTCTCTTCTTCAGGCAAGAAACTTCTGCCCAAGGCAGGAGACACGCCGAGCAGTGGAAACAGGTCATAAGAAACCACCTCGGTGTTCAAATGGGCAGGCTGGTCAACGCCGGTGAGGGTGAATTCGGAATCGTGATACGCGGCGAGGCGCTCAAACGTGTGGTTCTGGGCGCGCCAATCGAAGAAGTCCGGAAAGGACGTGCTGGAAGAATTAGAAATGTGCCGCTGGTCGACTTCATACAAGGCCATGAGACGGGTTGAGTCCGGAAACGGTAGAGGGCGCAAGAGAACGCCATTCACCACGCTAAATATGGCCGTATTCGCCCCAATGCCCAGCGCCAGTGCGAGCGCGGCCACCAGAGTGAACCCCGGATTCTTGGTCAGCATCCTCAAGCCGTATTTTAAATCCTGGAAGATTGTTCCCATGTTTTACCGTCTCCGTCGGGCAAGTTGGCCAGGTCAATCTAAAATTGGGCGATTTGGCGATTGAGTGATGGTGTGAATAAGGGCCTAAAACAATCCGTCATTCACTCAATCGCCCGATCGCTCAATCACTAAATGGCTTCATTCGTACCTCAGCGCCACCATCGGATCGACTTTGGAGGCGCGGCGCGCCGGAATATAACTCGCCAGGAGAGCCAGCATGGCGAGGAGGAGTGACACTCCGGCAAAAGTGACAAGGTCCGTGGGCTGGACGCCATAAAGCATGCTGGCCATCAGGCGAGTGAGGCCGAAAGCCGCGGCCAGCCCGAGGCCGATTCCTGCAAGAACGAGGGTGAGGCCCTGCCCCACCACGAGTCTCAATACGTCCGCGCGCCCCGCGCCCAGCGCCATGCGGATGCCTATTTCATGGGTACGCTGGCTCGCCGAGTATGAGATGACTCCGTAGATCCCCACCGACGCAAGCAGGAGGGCGAGGGCGGCAAATATGCCGAGGAGCAACATTGAAAATCGGCGGTCGGCCAGCGAGTCGGTGACGAATTGCTGCATGGTCTTGACATCGTAGACAGGCTGGTTGCTATCCATTTGCGCGATGGCCGCGCGAACGCCCTTCTCCATGCTAAGAGGATTGACGGTGGTGCGAACCACAAGGTTCATGCCGGTCCCCAATTCCGCCATGAAGGGATCGGGAATCTGGACAAATGGCAAGTAGAGCTGGTAGCGAATCTTTGCCGAAGCATCACTGCCGAGCCCCCAATGATTGACATGCCGGACCACGCCAACAATTTCGAGCGGTTTATCCAATCCCACCCCCATTGCAGGACTGGAGATGGCAATGCCCACGCTTTTGCCAATGGGATCTTCCCCTGGAAACAAGCCCTGCGCCATGACCTCGTCGATCACCACCACGCCTTGGGAATCCTTGTTATCCTGATTGGTGAAATACCTTCCC
The DNA here is from genome assembly GCA_041481635.1 of Terriglobia bacterium. Taxonomy (GTDB): domain Bacteria; phylum Acidobacteriota; class Terriglobia; order UBA7540; family UBA7540; genus DASYXZ01. The sequence goes on from JBGPCF010000026.1 coordinate 10,173, forward strand.
TTCAAAAGCGGGATGCCCATGGCGCGCAGGTAATTAGGACCCGTGGGATACAGCAAAGCCCAGATCATATCGCTTTGGGAGGTGGGACGTGGCCGCCCGCTCACGTAGAGTGGGATTTCGCTGTCATCACCTGTCAAAGGCAAATCGCTCGCTACCGCCACGGCCTGGGCTCCAGGAAGGTTCTGGACCTGATCGACAAGATTCCGATACGCGGCTCTAATCTTGTCCGCCGAAGTACGATTGGCGGGCGAGAGCCCCACGGAAAATGTAAGGAGATTGTGAATTTCAAAGCCCGGGTCAACGCGGTTCAATTGCGCCATGGTTTTGAGCATCAAGCCGGCGCCAATCAGCAACACGAGGGAGGCGGCAATTTCCGAAACCACCAATACTGCTCTCAACCAGTGATGGCCCGCGGTTGCACCACGCCCGCCCTCGCGGAGCGTCGTTTGCAGGTCAAAACGGGAAATTTGAAGAGCGGGCATCAATCCAAAAATGACTCCGGTGAAAAGCGACACTACCAAAGTGAAGGCCAGAACCCAGCCATCGATTCCGATGTTTTCCATGCGGGGCAACCCGCCAGGAATCGCGGCCACTATCGCCTGCGTACCCCATGTGGCGACAATCAATCCCAACACTCCTCCCGTGATGGACAGGAGGACGCTCTCCGTGAGCAATTGCCGGATGACGCGTGAGCGGCGGGCGCCCAGCGCGGCGCGGATGGCCATCTCCCTTTGGCGAGAGGTGGCTCGGGCCAACAAAAGATTCGCGACGTTAGCGCATGCGATCAACAACACGAAACCAACGGCACCCAGGAGGACCATCAATGCCGGCCGCACGTCACCCACCACTTGTTGAGCCAGCGGGCCAACAAAGGCGCCGTGGTTCAGGTCGTCCTTGGGATAGGCCTGGGCGAGTCGCGCCGCAATCGCACTCATGTCGGATTGCGCCTGGGCCAGGGTTACGCCGGGCTTCAAGCGTCCCACCGCGCCTATGCCGGGATGGGACTCGCGCGACCGGGCCATGATGCTGTCCCACTGCCCCAACAATGTGTAGACGTCCGCCGGGCCGTTGTAGAGAAACTTGGCCGGTACCACGCCCACCACGGTGTAGCCATTCCCATCAAGCGTAATGGCCTTGCCCACTGCGCCCGGGCTCCTTCCAAAACGCCGGTCCCAAAGGCCTTCGCTGATCATCGCTACAGGCGCCGCGCCCTTTCGATCTTCCTGAGATTCAAAATTCCGGCCCACCACGGGGGCAATCCCAAACACGGTGAAGAATTCCGCGGAAACCCTTTTCCCATGAATGTGCTCGGAAGAGCCCGAGCCTGTCAGGTTGCAGTCTTGCCAATTGAATGCTGCAAAAGTTTCGAACGACCGGTTTTGGTCGTGGAAATCCGTGAAGTTTGGATATGAAAACGACATCCGCGAGAATTGCGGAGTGCTTTCAGCGACCACCATCAGACGGCCCGGGTCTTTAAAGGGCAGCGGCTGCAACAGCACTCCGTTTACCACACTGAAAATCGCGCTGTTGGCTCCGATTCCCAACGCAAGTGTGATCACCGCCACCAGCGCGAAGCCCGGATTCTTCATTAGCATCCGCAATGCGTATTTCAAATCCTGGAATAAGTTTCCCATTTCAATGTCCTCATGTCAGGTTGAAACGTTAAAGTGTGAAGGATAAAGGCTGAATAAAAGAAAAAACATTTTGCTCCGGATTTATCCTTCATCCTTTATCCTTTAACCTTTATCCTTTCATTCGTATCTCAGCGCGACCATCGGGTCCACCCTCGCGGCTCGACGCGCCGGAATATAACTGGCGGCGAGCGCTACAATTCCCAACAAACCAGCCACGGCCACATACGTCGCAGGGTCGGCCGGTGAAACTCCATAGAGGAGGCTGGTGATTAATCGCGTCATGGCCAGCGCCCCCACGATGCCGCACACCACTCCCAAGGCTGCGAGCCGCATTCCGTGGCGGAGGACCAGTCGCAAAACGTCCTGGACTTGTGCGCCCAGTGCCATGCGGATGCCGATTTCCGGAGTACGTTGGGCAACGGTGAATGCGATAAGCCCGTAGAGGCCCACCATGGCGAGCGCCACTGCGAGCGCGGCAAAGCTGCCCAGGAGATACGAGGGGTAGCGCCGCAGGAAAACCGCCGGAGACTCGCTGATGATCTGATCCATCGTTTGCGGCTGGATCATGGGCATTTCCGCGTCCGCGCTGTGAAGAAGATTGCGGATGGGGCTCATCATGTCTTCCGGCCTGCCGGCGGTTCGAATGACGTAGTTATAGAAAGAATCCGGCCCTTGCTCAAACGAGGCGTAGAGCGTGGGCGTCATTGGCGAGTCGAGCTGGTTGGTGTTTTCGTCGCCTACCACACCTACGATTTCCAGGAAAGGATTAGTGGGAGAATAAGTGAACTTGATTCGCTTGCCCACCGCGTCTTCGCCGGGGAAGACACGCTTGGCGAACGCCTGGTTCACAATCAATTTGCCCGGTGCGCCCATCTTGTCCGTAGGCGCGAAGAAGCGGCCCTTCTGCAACGGGATTTTCATCACATCGAAATAGCCCTGGCTGATATCGCGGATACTCACTTCGTCTTCCGCGCCTTGAGCCACAGGCCTGCCTTCCACGACATATCGGACCGTATTGCCGCCGCCCGTCAGTGGGAGCATGCTGGTTATCCCAACGCCTTCCACTCCGGGGAGATTTCTCAGCGCGTCGCTGAAAGATTCTTCAAAACGATATGTGCTAGCGTCATCTTTGTAGGAGGTGGGCGGCAGAAACACCGCGAAGGTAAGAAGATGGTCGGTCCTGAAGCCCGGGTCTGCGTTGAGCAGCGCTTTCATGCTTTTCAGCATTAAACCAGCCCCCACCAACAACACCAACGCAAGGGCGATTTCCGCCACCACGAAGGCATCCCGTACACTGCGAAAGCCCCGACCTTCAGAGCTCCTTGTTTGCTCCTTGAGCGTCCGATTCACATTGGAACGGGACGACTCAAACGCGGGCACCACTCCAAAGACGATACCCGTGGCCACCGCGACTACAAACACAAAGGCCAGGACGGTGGGGTCAGCCTTCACGGAGTTGAGATAAGGCATCTTGTCCAACAGCGCCTTGGGTATAGCCTGGATCATTAAAGCGACAAACCATTGTGAGCCCAGCAGACCCACGGCCCCGCCGGCAAGGGAAAGCAACAGGCTCTCCGTCATCAGTTGCCGGATTAGTCGGCGGCGCCCCGCACCCATAGCCAGACGGATTGCGATTTCCCGCTTGCGAGAGATTCCCCGTGCCAGTAGCAATCCAGCCACGTTGGCGCACGCGATCAAAAGCACGAAGGTCACAGCTCCGAACAGAGTCCAAAGCAGCGGGCGTGCTTTGCCCACAATTTGATCTCGCAAAGCCCCCATGATGATGGTCACTTCTCCGTCTTCCTGGGGATAGGCGGAATCCAGGCGCGCGGTGATGCCTTCCATTTCAGACAAGGCCTGCGCAAATGACTTGTCGCCGCGGACCCGCCCAATTACGTTCAGCCATCGGAGGTTTCGCCGGCGGGTATATTCCTGGCTGGTGTCGATCGGCACCCACACCGGTGGAGAATTCGTGGGCGCGAACTCGAAGTCTTTCGGAAGAACTCCGATGATCGTGTAGCTTTCGCGGTCCAGCCGGATGGCGCGGCCAATGGCGCTTGGATCCGCGGCAAAGCGCTCAGCCCAAAATTTGTGGCTGAGGATTACTACCTTGCCGCTCTTGGGCTGGTCCTCACCGGCAACGAAATCGCGCCCCAGCGCCGGCTTCACTCCAAGCGTGGAAAAGAAATTTGAAGTGACCGAACCAGCTTGCACCGTTTCCGGCGCCACGTTTCCACTGAAAGTGAATCCATTGGGAGTATAGGCGGCCAGTGAATCAAAACTTTGGGCCTGGCGCGTCCAGTCAAGATAATCAGGATAAGAAGAGTTGGTTTCCGGGGTTGCCTGCTTGCCCCGCCCTTCCGCCAGCGTAACCAGTTTGCCCGGCTGGCGGTACGGGAGTGGACGCAGGAGGACCGAGTAAACCACGGAGAAAATTGCCGTGTTTGCCCCCACGCCGAGCGCCAGCGTAAGCACGGCCACCGCGGTGAAGCCGGGACTCTTGGCCAACATACGCGCCCCGTAACGTAAATCCTGAATCAGGTTCCCCATGTTACTTTCGCCTCCCAAGGTCAAATTGACCGATTTAGCGATTGCGTGATTTTGCGATTGATGGGTAAAGATTTCTTTGAGTCTCTCAATCGCCCAATTACTCATTCACTCAATAATTTCACTCGTGTGCCAATGCCTCCACTGGATCCACCTGGGTCGCTCGTCGAGCCGGAATGAAGCTCGCGACCAGAGCGACGCCGAGCATAATTGCAGCCACCACCACAAACGTCGTGGGATCGTGAGGGCTCAAACCAAAAAGGAGCGACCCCATGAATCGCGCCAGCGCCGCAGCCAGGCCCAGGCCCACCACCACACCCGCCCCTACCACGGTCATGCTATTCACGAGGACCAGCCGCATGATGTCGCGGGTCTGGGCTCCCAGCGCCATGCGGACTCCCAACTCGTGCGTACGCTGCGTGACCGAGTAGGAAACCACGCCGTAGATGCCCATGGCGGCAAGCACCAGCGCGAGCAACCCAAACACACCCAGGAGCTGCGCCCCCATGCGCGGCGCCCCGAGCGAGCGGTCCAGCACTTGGGTCATGGTTGTTTCACCACGTAAAGACAGTTTGGCATCCAGTGATTGCACTGCGGAACGAATCGATCCCAGCGCTTGAGCGGGGTCGCCCTTGGTGCGCACATAAAGCGTCGCGTTGGTGGTCATCTGCTGGACGAGGGGAAAATAAATGTAAGGGGTCGGATCTTCGCCCAGGGCAATGTATTTGGAGTCCCGAACGACGCCCACTACTTCAACATTCCAAGTCTCTCCGAAAAACTTCAAATGGCGGCCTAGAGGATCCTGATTCGGCCAAAGGCGGGTGGCCATAGTTTGATTGACAACCGCAACCATGGGAGACGTTTCCGTGTCGTTCTCGGTGAACCCGCGGCCTCGAAGGATGGGGATGCTGACCGTCTCGAAGTAATTTGTATCAACCGGGTCCACCAGGGTCAGCTTGCCGGCGCGACGATCGGTGGAGTCCATACCCTCAGGGAACACCGTCCTCATAAAGCCGCCACTGAAGGGCGCATTGACTCCGACACTGGCACTTTGAATCATAGGCAGTGTGCGGAGCTTTTCCACGGTACTTCGGAAAAACTCTTTTGCGTGCGCGTTGTCGTAGCCCGCAGGGGAGAGGTTGAGTCTAAGCAAGTCCAGGTGCTGCGTCTCGAAGCCCGGATCAATCTGCTCAGCCACGCCCAAGCCGCGCACAAAAAGCCCCGCGCCCACCAAGGCGACGAGTGATAGCGTTACCTGCGCGATCACCAGAAGATTTCGCAAAGCAAGCCAGTGATTCACGCGCAAAGTCGGGTCCAGCCGGTCCCGCAAAGAATTCATCAGATCAGTCCCAGCCGCTTGCCGCGCCGGAGCCAGGCCAAACAGCAATCCGGCTACCACGGCAATGCCAAGAGACACGAAGAGAATTTGTGGATTGACAGAAATCTGCGTAAGCGCCCTCCCCACAAAGGGTGGCTTTAGCGCAACGAGCAGGCGGCCCGTCCAATTCGCGATGAGGACGGCGAGCCCACCGGCGAGGATTGAGAGCATGAGGCTCTCTGCAAGAAGCTGCCTGACGATTCGCCAAGGGGTAGCGCCTAGCGAGAGGCGAATCGCCATTTCGCGTTGGCGCCTCGACGCGCGCACGAGCAACAGATTGGTTACATTGGCGCAGGCGATGAGCAACACCAGGCCGACCGCGCCTTGAAGCAGCAGCCCGGCGCGCACAAAAATTCCCCGGAGATTCGGGTCGATCGATGCCTGAATGAGCGGGAGCAACGCGATGCTGCGCCCTTTGTTGACGTCCGGGTACTGGGTCTCGAGGTGCTGCGCCAGCGCCCGCATGCTGGTCTGTGCACGCTCAAGTGTGACGCCGGGTTTCAGGCGCGCGAGCATGCCGAACGCCAGCCCGCGCCGCTCGTTAAACCAGTCAATCACCTGGCCGGTCACAATCTGGTTGTGCATCGCAATCGGAATCCACAGATCAGGTCCCCCAAGGGCTGCCTCGCCAAAGAAGTCCTTGGGCGCGACGCCTACCACGGTGTAGCTCTGGTGGTTGAGAGTGATGGTCTTACCTACCAGACTCGCGTCTCCACCAAATTGGTCTTGCCAAAGTTGATAGCTGAGGACGGTCACCGGGTAGGCGTCCAGCTTGACGTCTTCTTCGGGCAGAAAGCCGCGCCCGGGAGAAGGCTTCACACCCAGCACATCAAAATAATTACCACTCACCACTTCGCAGCCCAACGGCACCGTGTTGCCCTTGATGTCCAAGGTCACGCCTGTAAAGTTCGTGATCGCCAAGCCGCTGAAAACGTCATTCATTTCACGATAGTCTCTGGCATTGAGATAGGACGTAGGCATGCAGCTGATCAGCCCGCCGGTATTTTTCTTGTCCGTGGTGTACACGGCCACCACGTGGGACGCATCCACAGCGGGGAGTGGATTGAGCAGGAGATTATCGATGAGGGTGAAGATGGCCGCGTTCGCGCCAATGCCCAGGGCAAGTGAAAGCACGGCGACCGAAGTGAAGCCGGGACTCTTCAGCAGCATTCGGACTGCGTACTTTATGTCCTGCAGCAACGTATTCATTTTCGGCCCTCCCGCAAACCCTATCCTTGTGGCGGGTGAACGAGGAATTCGTAAGACTTTGGTGGGGGTGGTGGGAAATATTCCACCCCTCGTTCAACATCCGCCTTTCACTCTTTCAGCCCGAACTCGACGTTCTCGCAGAGATCCCTCCAAAGTGGTCACGCTACTCGAGCGCATACAAAAATCCATCCGCGCTGCCCACGTAAACCACCCCGTTCACAATCAGTGGCGAAGAAAAAATCGATCCCACGCTGAACTCACGGATAGCACCGACGATAGGACCTTCGCTCCAGCCAGAAGCGAATAGCATGGGGGAATTGAATTTCCGGTCGGCAGTGAGCGCCCAACCTGCATTGCGCCGCGACGCCTCTGTTTGAAAATCCCACAACAAATCTCCTGTGTTCAGGTCGCGCGCCTCCAGGGTGCCGTTGAGGACACCGACGTAAACCACGTCGCCCGCCACGGCCGGCGAAGAGAAGACATAAGACTTGAGTTGCTGCTTGAACACCGGTTTCCCTGCCGCCACATCGACGGCGTGGAACAGGCTGGAATCCGAAGTAGCGTAAAGGACTTTTCCCTTGACGACCGCGGGCGCACTGTTCACCCAGCTCATTTGATTGAAGACCCGCCATTTTTCCTTGCCCGTTGCGGCTTCGAGTGCATAAACATTGGAATCGCGGCAGCCTGTATAAACCACTCCGTCAACCACCGACGGTGACGACTGAAATCCCACCTGGTTGTGAATGTCCGGATCTTCCCCGCCCTTGAACCGCCACTTCTCGCGGCCCGTCGCGGCGTCGATGGCGTAGAAAAAGCTGTCCCAACTTCCCACATACACCACGCCATCCGCATAGGCGGGCGAGGCGTGAATCACATCGCCAGTCTGGAACTTCCAACGAAGTTCTCCCGATAGCGCGTCGAGGGCGTAGAGATGTCCGTCGCCTGAACCGAAATACACGGCGCCTCTTGCGACCACCGGACTCGACAAGTAAACGTCGTACGGGTCGGGAAAAGTCTGGTTTTTCGGCTGCATGCCGTGAAGTCCCTTGGCTTCAAACCGCCGCTCGCCTCCAGTGGAAAACTTCCAATTCATTTTTCCGCTGTGCGCGTCAACGGCATAGAAATTGCCGTCGTAACTGGCGAAGTAAACAAGACCTCCGCCAACTGCGGGGGTTGATGGCACGGGACCGCGAGTGGAGTACTTCCAATTTTGCCCGCCCGTTGCGGCGTCGACGGCGTAGAGGTTACCATCGTCGCTGCCAAAATAAATTACGCCGTCGTTCCACACGGGCGAAGAAACAATGCGATCACCGGTGGCGAATTTCCATTTCATCCGATGGAATTGCCGAGGCCCCTGTCCCGCGTACACGCCCGAGTGCGCGGCGTCGCCACGAAACATCGACTGGGCCGGGCAGATCGCGGCCGTAATCAATCCGACGAGCGCTGTGTGAACGATACGATTGCTCATGAATTCTCCAGGCTCAAGATGATCTTGCTCAGGGCTTTGGCTCAGCCCCGGGCTTCGCCGCCCGATGCAAAACCAACGGCGATTCCATTGGTCCAAATTGAATAGTGCCCTTGATTTCGTCTAGGTCCTTGGAATATTGGCCCTGGTAGATAAAACTCTGTCGCGGCGTTTCCAATGTAAGCAAGCCGCCGTCGTTGGTGACCAGGTCAATCGGCACCTTGGTCTCGATCTCGCCCTTAATTTGGAATTGCGCTGCTGCCGCGCCTCCCGCTTGATTGGTGAGGGTGATCAGTGCGTGGAGTTTTTTTCCAATCAATTCAAAATTTCCCTGCCACTCGCCCTCCAATTCTTTCCCGACGGGTGTGCTGTGCGGTTGCGGCTCTACTTGCGGTGGTCCGGTCTTATGAAGTGCAAATGGGGCGGTATTTCCGCCCTGCTCGAACTCGCCTTCCAGGTTGCCGGCGCCGTTGATTCGCCCCTTAAACTTGGGATCGCCCATCGCGCCTTTGATGGCAAATGCCAAGTCGGAATCCTTTATGGTGATATCGGCAAGCGGAGCGCCTTTAATCCCGAAACCGGGGACAATGGCCGAGCCGGTCCAAGCGCCTTTACTGTCTTGCATGAGATCTATCACCACTACCATCTCGGCTCCCGGAATCTGGACAGTGCCTTCCCATCGGGCTGCCACCTCTTGAGTGGCCCCTTGGGGCGACGCAAACGTGGCTGGTATGGCCGCAAGGCTCAGCACCAAAGCAAGGAGGGCTGCCATCGAGACTCGGTGCATCTCCCTCTGCTTGCGTAACGAATTTCCAAAGCCCTTGAGAAGTAATTCCATGGGCGGTTATCCTCACATATTCTTTTAATCATCCGATCGCTCAATCACCCAATGACTCAATATCTGGTTTACTCAGTGTCTCGGCCGGTCCTGCGGCGGATAACGCATCTCGGACGGGCTTGGTCGAGACAAAACCAACTGCCGTCTCCGTTGGATCCATTCTTCGCCGGAAAGGAGTTGAGGCCCGGCATCGATCAGGCGAGGCAGCATGTTGAAAACTGCGATGGCACTCCAATTCAATCCCTTTCGTGTTCGAAATCCGCGCCGGTTCAATTCGTCGGCGATGATGGAAAGTGGGTTGTCGAGAACAATCTGCTCCATCATCACCATCAGAGCCTGCTTTTCGTTGGGCTCCTCTTCCAGGCGCTGGCCGTCTTCGGCGATGCGAAGGCCGTAGGGCACCTCCTCCACCAGCGTGCCAGCCGGCTCTTCTCCGGGCGCCAATTCCCGCTGCCATTCCACCGCCACCGGTTTCCAACCAGCCTCGGCCTTTTGCTTCAAGTACTCCGGACTCAAAGGCTCCGAAAGCACTTCGCGAATTCGTTCCACTTTTGCCATGTCTTCCTCCTCGGTCTTCTACTTTCGACTTATTCTCATCAATCTCGAATTGGGTGATTTGGCGATTTGGCGATCGAGCCGTTGAAGGCTCGTTTTTTTAATCACTCGATCGCCCGATCACTCAATCACTCAATGGTCTCACTCGTACCTCAGCGCCACCATGGGGTCCACCTTCGTCGCTCGGCGCGCGGGAACGTAACTGGCCATTACCGCCACCGCGGTTAACAAAACTGAGACCGCTACGAAGGTGAGCGGATCAGTCGCCTGCACTCCATAGAGCATGCTCTTCATAAATCGCGTCAAAAGTAGCGCTCCGCCCACGCCCAAGGCGACGCCGAAAAGTGCCAGTCGCAATCCTTCACCCACCACCAATTTCAATACGTCGCGATGCTCAGCACCCAAGGCCATGCGAACGCCCAACTCGTGCGAGCGCTGCGTGACGGAATAGGAAATGACGCCGTAAATCCCGACGGCCGCGAGCATCAAGGCAACTCCCGCAAAAATGGCGAGCAGCAGCATGCTCACGCGTTGTGGAGCGACGGACTCTGACACCAGTTGGTCCATTGACATGACGTGAGAAATCGCCTGGTCCTTGTCCACTCCCCAGATGACGTGTCGAGCGGCGCCCGCCAGGCTTAACGGATCTGCGGTGGTGCGAATCGCAAGGCAGATTAAAGGCTCTGGCGCCTGATGTGAGGGCAAATAAACAATTGGCTTCGACTCATCAGCCACTCCGAATTGGCGAATCTCGCTCACTACTCCAACAATTTCACGCGGCGTCTTTTCTCCCTGAAGCAACAATTGCTGGCCGATGGGCTCTGCATCCGCCAAGTAATTTTTGGCCAAGTCTTCGCTGATGATTACGGTGGCGGGAGCGGTCTCCGTATCGTGCTCGGTGAAGTTCCGCCCTTTGATCAGCGGAATGCCCATCGTCTTGAAGTATTCGACGCTCGCCGCCGTCCAGGCTACGCTTGGCCGCTCGTTATCGGGGACCGCTGGCCGGCCCTCAATCGAAAACGTTCGATGTCCGGACCACCCGCTCAACGGCAGGAATGTGACCGAGCCCACCGAATGGACTCCGGGTAGCACCTTGACCTGCTCAACCACTTGGTCTTCAAAGGCGCGCTTTTGAGCATCGGTGCGGTATTTGTAATCCGGAAGGAAGACACGCAGGGTGAGGAGGTGATCGGGCTTGAAACCAGGGTCGGCTGTGACGAGATGATAAAAACTTTTGATCATCAAGCCCGCGCCCGCCAGCATGATCAACGCCACTGTGATTTCACCGACCACCAGCGCATTGCGGAAACGGCGGGCATGGGCGGTCCTCGTCGCGCCCCTTCCTGCTTCTTTCAGCGTGTCATTGATGTTCAATCGGAAGGTGCTGAAGGCAGGCGCCAAGCCAAACAGTAATCCCGTCAGCAAGGCGACCAGAAACGAGAAGGCCAGCACCGAACCGTCCATGGGTATGCTGTCCACGCGGGGTATATTGAGGTTTGAAATGGTGCGCGGAAACATGGCGACCAGGCCCTCAACTCCCCAACTCGCCAGCAATAAACCCAGCGCCCCCCCCACCAGCGCCAACACCATACTCTCCGTGGCAAATTGCCGGAGAAGGCGAAAACGGTTCGCACCCATAGCCGAGCGGATGGCGGTTTCTTTTTGGCGAGTTGCAGCGCGGGCGAGAAGCAAATTGGCAACATTGGCACAGGCAATGAGGAGGACAAAGCCGACCGCAGCAAATAACACTAACAGCGCCGGTTGAATGTCGCCCACGCGCATATCCCTCAGGGGAACAAGATTTACGCCGTAACCTTTGTTGGTCTCCGGATGCTCGCGGGCCAACGTGCTTGCAATCTGTTCCATCTCAGTCTGAGCCTGCTTCATGGTCACGCCCGGCTTCAAGCGCGCCAAGACACGTAGAAAACGAATGCTGCGATTGCCCGCCAATTTTGCGTCCACGGTCAGTGGAGTCCACAGTTCATTGTCCTCGGTCGGGTAGGCAAATCCAGGAGGCATGACACCCACCACGGTATATTTCTCCCCACTCAAGGTGATCGCTTTTCCAAGCAAGTTTGGGTCAGCATTGAACCGGCTCTGCCACAAGCGGTGGCTGAGCACCACCACATGGTTTTTGCCGGGCTGATTTTCATCGGGCAGGAAGGTGCGCCCAGCCTGTGGAGCGACGCCAAGCACGCCAAATAAATCTGGCGAAAATTGGTAGCCAATAATTGAGGCGGGCTCACCAACCCCCGTAAGCGTGTACATCGCGTCATCCGAGTCGGCCATCTGCTCGAAGACACGGCTTTGCGAGCGCCAGTCTACAAAATCGGGCTTGGAAACGAGGTCGATGGTGAACCCTTTTTCCACATTCTTTCCCCAGACCATAACCAGGCTGTTGGGATTCTTGTAAGGCAGCGGCCTCAGGAGCACTGTGTTTACCACGCTGAAGATCGCCGTGTTTGCCCCAATGCCCAGCGCCAGCGTGAGAACTGCCACCGCCGTGAAGGCGGGGTTCTTCACCAGCATCCGAACGGCGTATTTTAGATCTTGGAGAGTTGTTCTCATTTCTTACCTTTTCCATTCGGCAAATTTGCATCACCAATCTCGAATTGACGATTGATGATTGACGATTGTCGATTGAAGGCAAAGACTGGGGGCGGTGATTTTTCCAATCGGCAGTCGTCAATCGAGATTCGGCAATTATTCATAGCGCAGCGCCACCATTGGGTCCACCTTCGTCGCCCGCCGCGCCGGAATGTAACTTGCGACGGCTGCGACACCCAGCAGGAAGAGCGAGACAGCCACAAATGTCATCGGGTCGCTGGCGCCCACCCCATACAGGAGAGTCGAGAGAAACCGGGTGAGCGCAAATGCTCCTGCAAGTCCAATCCCAACTCCCAGCAACGCCAGCCCCAATCCACGCCCTACAACCAGCTTCAACACGTGCTGCCGGCTCGCTCCCAGCGCCATGCGTACTCCCATTTCGTGGGTGCGCACGGTGACGGCAAACGCGATAACGCCATAAATCCCCACCGCGGCCATCACCAGGGCCAGTCCAGCGAATATGGCAAGCATGAGCGCGGTAACGCGAGGCTGGGCCACAGAAACGGACAGGATTTCCTCCATCGTATGAATATTTGAAATAGGCTGATCCTTGTCGAGAGACCAGACGGCTTCTTGAATTGAACTTGAGAGTTTCAGCGGCTCAGAATCCGTCCTCACCAGGAGGCTGAGGTAAGGCCACAAGAATGGATCCTGCAAGTAGGAAATAAAGATTTGCGGCCTCGGTTCCTGCTTTAAGCCCAAGTCTCTTACGTCTGCGGCGACTCCCACTATCGTGTACCAGTGTTTGTCATCGGTGCTGACGCGCCGCCCTACTGGGTTCTGGTCCGGCCAGAAATGGCGAGCCATTGATTGGTTGATGACCACAACCAAGGGAGTCCCCAGGTTGTCCTGGTTGGCCAAATCACGTCCCTTGAGAAGCGGAATCCCCAGCGTTTGGAAATAGGCTGGACTGACGATATTGTAACTGGCGTGCCTCTTCTTGTTGGGCGCGGGGTCAGGCTGGCCCTCCATGGAGAAGCTGCTGGAATCAGAGTTTCCGGTCAATGGAACATCCGCAGCCAATGCGGCGGACTTCACACCCGGCAGTCTTTGGACGCGGTCAACCAACTGCTGGAAGAATGCGGCCCGCGCTGAAGATTGGACATATTTTGAGCCGTAAAGTGAAAAGTCCGCGGTTAGAATATTCTCTGCGTGCAAGCCGGAGTCCACGTGCTCGAGCAGAAGCAGGCTCTTGATCATCAGACCTGCGCCAATCAGCAAAACGAGCGCGAGACCGACTTCAGAAACCACTAACGCACTTTGCAGGCGAGTTCGCTTCAACCCGCCCGACAGTCCGCGGCTTCCTTCCTTGAGGGTTTGGTTCAGGTCGGGTAACGATGCCCCGGCCGCCGGAGCCAAGCCAGCGAAAAGTCCAGTTACCACCGAAGCGATCAGCGTAAAACCGAGCACCCAGACGTCAGGGCCAAATTGCAGGGGGAAAGGTGGGTTGGGAAAATTTCGACGGACAAGAGTCGCCAGCGCATCAGTTCCCCAAATTGCCAACAACAAGCCCAGGGCGCCGCCCGCAAGAGCGACCATCACGCTTTCGGTAAGCAGTTGTCGGAGCAACCGGGCCCGCCCCGCCCCCAAACTGGCGCGCACGGCGAACTCTTTTTGACGAGCCGACGTCCGAGCCAAAAACAAGTTCGCCACATTGGCGCAGGCAATCAATAACACAAGCCCGACTGAACCCAGGAAAATGAGGAGGACTGGGCGAGCGTCACCCACAAACGAGGCTTGGAGAGACTCAAGGCGGATGCCACGACCTTTTTCCTGTTTGGGAAACTCACTTTGAATTCGACGCGCGAGGCCGTTCATTTCGGATTGAGCTTTTGCGGAGTTGACTTCCGGCTTGAGACGCGCGATTACGTTCAGGTAGCCGTGGCCTCGATCTGGATCCCCCACCAGCGGCGCCAGCAGCGCGGCGGGGCTATCGGGCGTGAAGACAAATTGGGGAGGAAGAATCCCGATGACGGTATAACTCTCATCGTTCAGCCTGACCGTCTTTCCGATGAGGTTGGGGTCACCCGCGAATCGTCGCTGCCAAAGAGCGTCGGTCAGCAAGACCACATGGTCAGCGCCCGCATGAAATTCCTGAGGCAGGAATGATCTCCCTTTGACAGGGCTGATTTGCAATGCGTTCAGCAAATCTTCTGACACGAGCAAGCCCACAATCCTTTCGGGCCGATCACCTCCCGCGAGATTATAAGAATGATGGCGGAAGGCCGCGACCTGTTGGAAACTGTGGCTTTGGGCGCGCCACTCGGTGAATTCAGGGTAAGAACAGACATCGCTCGTCGAGCCGCCATCCTGGTCAGTTGCCCAGACCCTCAGAAGCTGGCTCGAATCCTTGTAGGGCAACGGGCGAAGCAAGACCGCGTTCACCACGCTGAATATCGCCGTGTTGGCCCCAATTCCCAGCGCCAGGGTGAGAATAGCCACGAACGCAAAGCCGGGGTTCTTGGCGAGCATCCGGAAGGCGTAGCGGAGATCCTGAATCAAAGTTCCCATATTGTCGTCTGCCTAATAATCACGAATTGGGTGATTGAGCGATTTGGTGATTGAGTGATTGAAGATCAAGGAATTCCTTAAATCACTCAATCTCCCGATCACTCAATCGCTAAACATTTCATTCATACCTCAGTGCCACCATCGGATCGACCTTCGTCGCCCGCCGCGCCGGAATGTAACTTGCCAGGAACGCGACTGCCCCAAGAAGAATCGCGATGCAGGCATAGGTCAGCGGGTCAGTCGGGCGCACGTCGTATAGCAAGCTGGCGATGAAGCGCGTAAGTCCAAAGGCCGCGGCCATGCCTACCGCAATTCCAATAAGCGTTAGCGTCACGCCTTTCCCTACCACCATCTTGAGAATGTCATTCTGCCTCGCTCCCAGGGCCATCCGAATGCCAATCTCGTGGGTGCGTTGGCTCACTGCGTACGACATCACGCCATAGATGCCCGCGGCAGCCAGAATCAGCGCGACGGCGGCAAAGATGCCCAACAGCACGACGCGGAGATGCGGCCGCGCCATGGATGTGGCCATCACCTGCACCATGGTCCGAATCTGATACACAGGCAAATTACTGTTGAGTGTTTGCACTTCTTTTTTGACTGCCGCGGCCATCGTCATGGGGTCGGCCGCTGAACGTACAACAATGTTCATCTGCGTCTGGGGGTTTTGCGCTTCCGGTACGTACATTTCCCGCGCCAAGCCTGAATCGAGGGAGTAGTGGCGGATCGAACCAACGACGCCGACAATCTCACAGTGGAAAGGGTCACCAAAATCGATGGTGATATGTTTTCCAATGGGATCCTCTTTGGGAAAGAATTGGTGTGCCAAGGACTCGCTGACGATGACGACTTTGGGCGCATTCGGACCATCCTGGTCGGTAAAATATCGGCCCTTCACGAGACGGATACCAAAAGCTTTGAAGTAATCCGGAGTAACTCTCGGCTGCTGGGCAAAATATCCCTGACCGGGCGCGGGCGGAGGTTGGCCGTCGATCGTGAATGATGTATCGTTCAGTTGCCCACTGAGTGGCAACTCCGTGATGCCGCCGGCATACTGCACCCCCGGCACGTTTTTCACCCTGTCCATCAATTGCCTGTAGAATTCTGCCCACTTCGGAGCGTCGGCTTTGTTGCCAAATGGCAGGGCAACCTGCATGGTCAGCACATTGGATGGGTCAAACCCCGGGTTTACATTGCCCAAGCGCTGGAAGCTGCGCAACATCAAGCCGGCTCCGATTAGCAATACAAGAGCCACCCCGACCTCCACAGCCACCAAAATGCCGTGCAGGCGATGCCGTCCGCGGCCGGTGCTGGAACCGCGCCCACTTTCCTTAAGCGTTTCCGTCAGATCAAGCCTGGCAGATTTGAGCGCGGGAACCACTCCGAAGATCAGTCCCGTGAGAATGGAAAGGCCAAGCGTAAAGCCCAGCACAGTTCCGTTCACGCCGACTTCCTCTAGACGGGGAATATCCTCAGGGCTCAGTGAGACTAGAAAGCTGATGCCCCAAACGGCCAGAATCACACCCAATCCGCCCCCAAGGATTCCAAGGAGCAAACTTTCGGTGATCAACTGGCGAACCATCCGCCAGGTGCTTGCACCCAAGCTGGCACGCACGGCGATTTCCTTCTGGCGTGAAGTGCCGCGCGCCAGCAGCAGGCTTGCCACATTGGCGCAGGCAATCAGCAGCACAAAACCCACCGCGACCATCAAAACAGTAAAGGTTGGCCTCAAACTGCCCACAATGTTTTCCTGCAAAAGTACAAGCTGCGCGCCATAGTCGGTGTTGGAGTCGGGATATTGCCTGGCGAGATTGCGGCAGATCCCCGTGACTTCCATCTGGGCTTGTTGGAGCGAGACGCTACGCTTCAACCGGCCAATCACCGATAAGAAGTGGAACCGGCGTACTGACATTTCCCTGAATTTCAGGGGCAACGGCTCCCATAGATCAGCCTTCTCTGGAAAATCGAAACCCGCGGGCATCACCCCGACGATGTTTAGATTTTTGCCGTCCACGGTCATGGATTTCCCAATCACGCCGGCGTCGCCGCCAAACCGACGCTCCCAAAGGCCGTGGCTCAGCACCACCACTTGTGGCATTTCCACTTGTTCATCGTCAGAAAGAAATATCCGGCCGAGCGAAGGTTTGCCGCCGAGCATATCAAAGAAGTCAGCCGAGACCACCGCACCCGGAACCCGCTCCGGCTCGCCCGTTCCGCTTAAAGTGGAGGGATTGGTAATAAATGCCCCCAAGTGCTCGAACGACTTTGCCTGTTCACGGAAGTCTTTGAAGTCGGGAGGGGAGATCGGGCCTCCTGCCCAATTGGCCGCGCCCAAGCTTGCTGACTGTACCCACACCAATTTGTCAGGCTCGGGAAAAGGAAGTGGGCGGAGCAAGATGCCATTGACCAAGCTGAAGACCACGGTGTTGGCTCCGATGCCCAGCGCCAAAGTGAGAACAGCCACCCCAGTAAAACTGGGGCTCTTCGCCAACATCCGGATTGCGTATCGCAAGTCCTGAATTAACGTCACCATGTACGCCCTTTCCGTGGATCAGAGACTTGCCGATACTCGATTTTCAATTTTCGAATTTGAGAAGGCCATGGGTTCCGCCTCGCCCTCCAATCAGAAACCGTCAATATAAGCTCATGAGTCGTGAGATGAATGCCCCTACCCCCCAATAGCAAATCCAATGCCAGCTTGCGCATGGCTGTAAGTGATTGATTTTCGGAGGCTAAGTAGAATTGGAAGGGAAATGTTCGGACTTCAAAGTGTCCGCTTCCGCGAACTTACGTCCCGAAAGCGGACAGGGATCAAAAGGAATTGAGCGATTTGGTGAATGAGTGATTGGGCGATTGAAAACCCGGGAGGATCTTACAATGGCTAAATGGCTGGACCACCCAATCAATACCTTCCTAATGCCTGCGCACGTGGACCAGAGAGAATTCCGCTCCGTGCCCCCGCGCCCGGACGGCGACGATGTGCTGATTGGCCTCGTCGCCTACTTTCAACTCTGTCGCATTCTCCCCAAAATTGTTGGCGTCACAACCAGCCGGATTGGAAAGCGCCTGGTCATCCAGCTTCACGTCGACTCTGGTGTTCTTGCCACCGTTGCATTGAATGACCTCGCCAAGAGAACGCATCCGATTCCGGTAATAATCCAATATTTTTTCGGGCGGATCGTTGGACACATAGCGCGCAGCCTCCAATTGACTGACCGAGGCATTTTCCACACTGACCGTCCCGCGCCCCCGGTCAAAGACGCTTCGTTCCGGCGCTACCCTGGCCTCTGGATAAACAGGGAGGCCTTTGCTGCCAGCCCTGTCTTGGCGCGGATCTTCGAGGCGTTGTGCAGGCGCAATTCCCAGTGATAAAAAAACGGCTCCCAGGATCACCACCGTATGTCCCACCTTCATAGCAAGTCCCTCCTCAGCAGAAATCGGTTAGTGAGTTCGGTGAATGGCCTTTCAGGATTTACATCCCCAATTATTCGTAGCGCAGCGCCACCATCGGGTCGACTTTGGTTGCGCGGCGCGCCGGTATGTAGCTGGCCACCAGCGCCACGAAGGTGAGCAGCAGAGCCACGCCGGCAAAGGTCACGGGGTCTGTGGCGTCCACCCCAAACAGCAATGAGTGCATGGTGCGCGTCAAAACAAACGACCCGGCAATGCCCAGGGCCACGCCCACGGCGGCGGTCAACATGCCTTGTCCGAGCACCAAGCCCAAAACGTTTTTCGCGCCCGCTCCCAGCGCGATACGAATTCCAAATTCGTGGGTGCGGCGCGCCACGGAATAAGCCATCACACCGTAGATGCCGGCGACGGCGAGCAGCAGCGCGGCCGCCGCGAACACGCCCACCAGAATCAGGTTAAACCTGCGCGATTGAAGCGAGGCGGAGAAAACCTGGGTGAAGGTACTGAAACTGGGTGGAATATCGGGGTCGAGACCGTGCAGAATCTGCCTGGCCGCTGGTATCATCGAAGAGGGTGGAACCTCGGTGCGCATCACCACTGTCATGCTAGAGGCGGCTTGCGGGCGTTGCCGGAGGTTCACGTAAATGGTGGGGCGCGGCTCCGCTTCAAGGCTCCCTTCGCGGACGTCACCCACAACGCCAACGACTGTGAGCAGACGAACATCACCATCCATGTTGCCAAACTCGATCGAGTGACCCAGCGGGTCTTGACGAGGCCACTTTTCGCGCGCCAGGGACTCGCTGATCAGGGCAACGTGTGGCGCCTTGAAATCGTCGCCACCATTAAAGAGGCGCCCACGCAACAAGGGGATGCCCAGAGCGCGGAAGTAGCCCTCGCTGGCCACAGCATAATCGGCATCGCCGGTGCGGGCCTTGTCACGAAACAATTGGTCAAAGAAGCTCGAAAACTCCTTGAGGAGGGCCGGATCGGAATCGAGTGAACCGTTTAAAGAACGCGTGATGAGGTCCATCATGCGCGGCGTCACCTGTTCCGGATTCATCAGGACATAGGTTCCGTTCGACCCTGTTCCGATACCCAACGGCAGCGCGTTGGTGCCGCCGACTTCCCGGACACTGGGGAGGGCGCGCAACTGCGTGAATAACTCGTCCAGGAATTGCACTCGGTTCGCCCCGCCCGAGGACCCTTTTGGAAAGGGCATCGACAGGTCCATGGTCAGGATGTGCTCGGTGTGGAATCCGGGATCGACGGAGAGGACCCGAAGCAAGCTGCGGCCCAGCAAGCCCGCACCCACCAGCAGGACCAGCGTGACGGCAAGCTGCCCGGCTACAATGGCGCGGCTCAAGCGGTGGGCGTGCAGAGTTCCAACTCCGCCCTCTCCGCGCTCGAGCAGCGCGGCCTGCAAATCCCCCGAACCGGCGCGCAGCGCGGTAAAGACGCCAAGCGCGGCGGCGACCATCACTGAAACGCCGAGCGAAAACAGAAGCACAGGCCAATAGATGGAAACATCTTCGAGGCGCGGAAGATTTTTCGGAGCCAGGGCCACGAGCGAGTCTACACCCCAGAGCGCGGCAAAGACTCCGAGCGTCCCCCCGGCAACTGAAAGCAGCAAAGCTTCGACGAGGAATTGGCGCAGCAGCCGGCTTCGTCCCGCGCCCAGTGCGGCGCGAATCGCCAACTCTCGCGTGCGAGCCGTGGCCTGCGCAAGCTGCAAGTTCGCCACATTGGCGCAGGCAATGAGGAGCAAGAATCCTACCGCCCCAAGCAACACAAGTAGCGCCAGGCGCACCTGGCCGGTCATGGCGTCCCGCAACGGATTCGCGGCGACGTCAACCATCATCGTGTCCTGTCCGTAATGCTGCTTCAGCCGCCGCGCGATTCCGGAAAGCTCGGCGCGCGCTTGGGTCAGCGGGACTCCGTCGCGCTGCCGCGCCACCACATGCCAATTGTGCGCGCTGCGGCTGGGCAACATTTCATTACGCTCGCGCGGCAGCCAGATGTCACTGTTGTCGGGAAAACGAAAGCCGGGAGGAAGCACGCCGATGATGGTCGCCGGCTCTTCGCCGATTTTCAGCTTGATTCCTGAAAGGTCTATTGCTCCACCGAGATTTTGCTTCCAATATCCGTAGCTGATCAGGGCTACGGGCGCCGCGCCCAAGCGCTGGTCTTCCGCCGCAAAGCTCCGGCCAAAGAGCGGGGTGAAGCCCATCACCGCAAGGAAATCGCGCGAGACCGCGGCCACTACGGTGCGCGTGGGTTCGGCTCCACCCGAAACCGACTGAAGCCAGGCCGCGCATTCGGCCACGCCCTGGAGCGACTGAGCCTGGGCGCGCACGTCCTCAAAGTTGGGGTCGGCGAAATTCATCGCCCCACCCTTCTCATTCACTTCGCGCAGGTCGAGAATCTGCTCGGGCTTGGGATAAGGCAGCGGGCGCAGCAGCACGCCATAAACCACGCTGAAGATTGCCGAGGTCGCGCCAATCCCCAACGCCAGGGTGAGGACCGCCACCGCCGTGAACCCACGATTCTTTGCCAGCATCCGGAATGCGTACTTCAAATCCTGGAGGATTGTTCCCATGCCTCATCTTCTCCTGTCGTCAAACTGGACGCAGTCAATCTCGAATTGGGTGATTTAGCGATTGGGAGATTGAAGCAAGGCGCATTTTCTTGATTCACTCAATCACCCGATCGCCCAATCACTCAATAATTTCATTCATAGCGCAGCGCCACCATAGGGTCCACCTTGGCTGCGCGGCGCGCCGGAATGTAACTCGCCAGGAGTGCTGCGCCGCCGAGCAGAAGCGAGACGCCCACAAATGTCGGCGGGTCGGTCGGCCGGACTCCGTGGAGAAGGCTCGACAAGACTCGAGTCAAGGCCAACCCTCCTGCCAGGCCGATCCCTATCCCAATCGACATCAGAACGACGCCCTGGCCGAGGACCAGCTTTAGCACATCTCGTTGCTTCGCCCCCAGAGCCATGCGGAGGCCGATTTCCCGCGTGCGCTGAGCGACGCTGTAAGCCACCACTCCATAAATTCCCGTCATCGTCAGGAGCAGCGCCACTATCGCGAAGCCGCCGAGCAGAAGAGCGGTCAGCCGCTGGGGCGCCATGCCTACGGCCCGCGCTTCATCCAAAGTCTTCTCTTCAAAGACGGGCTGGTCAACGTCCACGTCACGTACCACACCCCGGACCGTCGCAATCATGGCTTTGGGGTCGCCCGAAGTCCGCACGGCGAGTGACATCCCGGGTTTGGGCGCCTGGGCCAATGGTAAATAGACCTGGCCCACATCTCCGCGCCCCAGGAATGCGACCACGGGCCGCTTGACGGCGCCCACCACACCGACAATTTCGCGCCAGGGTTCCTTTGGGCCCATCCTGATTTGCTTGCCCAGCGGACTCGAGTTGGGCCAAAAATGTTTCGCGCCCCACTCATCCATCAGGGCGACCAGAGGCGCGCCCTTCTGATCCGAATTCTGGAAATACCTTCCAAGCATCAACGGTACCTTCATGGCTCGGAAATAATCGGGCGTGGCCGAGTCCACCAGCACAATTTCGACGTCTCCCGGCTTGGGCTCCGGGCGGTCAGAAAAGTGTATGCCGGAACCATGCACGGAGTCGGCGGGAGGCAACAAGTCACAAGCGCCGCCGCTGGTCACTCCCGGCAAGGCTTGCACGCGCCGTATGACCTCCTCAAAGAAGGCGGTCTGTTTCTCCGGGGCAGCGTATTGGTTATTGGCCAGTGCAACCGACATGGTCGCGACACTGCGAGACTCATAGCCTGGATAAGCGGAGCGCATGCGCACAAAGGTCTGTAGCATTAACCCCGCCCCTGCCAGGAGCACCATGGTCAGGGCAACTTCGCTCACCACCAGAGCGCTGCGCAATCGTTGGCGAGGTCCGTGACCTTGGGATGTGGCCACGGATTTCAGTGTTTCGATCAGGCTCGTTCTCCACACCTGGAACGCCGGAGCGATACCGAAGAGAAGACCCGTCAGCAGTGAGAGAAACAGGCTGAAACTGAGCACACCTCCATTGATCGTGATCTGCTCGGGGCTCGGCATGCCATCCAGCCCGAATGAATTGATTAAATCGATCCCCCACATTGCGGGCAACAATCCCACCAATCCGGCGACGACCGCGAGCAGGACGCTCTCCGTAAGCAGCTGACTCATCAGGCGCCAGCGGCTCGCTCCCAGCGCGGCGCGGATAGCCATCTCGCGCTGCCTCCCTGCTCCCCGCGCCATCAACAAGCTGGCGACGTTGGCGCACGCGATCAACAGCACAAACCCCACCACACCAAAGAGCACCAACAGGAGGGACTGAACGTCTTCCACGCCCGCCTCCTCGATCGGCTGCAAGCTGGCGATGTTCCCCGCGTCCTGGACGGGATATTGCTGGGCGAGGCGGCGGGAGAGTTCGGCCAAGCGTTGTTGCGCTGCCGCCAAGCTGACGCCGCTGGACAGCCGGCCCAGGACTCCGAGGGAGCGGCTGCCGCGATCGGTGGCGATGGATGCATCAAGGACCAAGGGCGCATAGAGCTCCTCCTGGTTGAGCTTGGGATATGCCTTGGGTAGTACACCGATAATGGTGTGAGGGCTGCCATCGAGCATGACGCTCTTCCCGACAATGTTCGGGTCAGCGGCAAAGTGTGAGTGCCACAGGGTGTCAGTAAGAACCACTACCTGGTCGTGCCCAGGCTGCATGTCTTCACTTCGAAATGTGCGGCCAAGGTGCGGCGTAGCGCGCAAAGCGTCAAATAGCTCATAAGTTACCAAAAGGCCCTGGAGGCGCTCCGTCTTATCACCGATGCGCAAATTGAAGCCTGTGCCATCGAAGGCAGCCAGATGCTCAAAGACACCAGTCTGCTTCCAATCTTCGAAGTCCGGCATGGAGGCTGGGAAGTGGTGCCATTCGCGCTGGGGGTTGTCCGTCCACACCATCACCAACCGCTCAGGCTGGGGAAACGGTGCGGCGTGAAGCAGCGCCGCGTCGACCACACTAAAAATCGCCGTGTTGGCCCCGATGCCGAGCGCGAGGGTGAGTACCGCCACCAGCGTGAAGGCACGATTCTTGGCCAGCACGTGCAATCCGTACTTTAAGTCTTGGAGGATTGTTCCCATAGTCCACCTTCATCCCAGATCGTCAATGGCTCAATCAAACTCGAATTGAGTGATTTGGTGATTTAGCAATTGTCTGATTGAAGCAAGGCACGTTTTCTTAATTCGCTCAATCACCCGATGGCCCAATCACTCAATGATTTCACTCGTATCTCAGCGCCACCATCGGGTCCACTTTGGTAGCGCGCCGCGCCGGAACATAGCAGGCGAGCGCGGCGACAGCAGCAAGGAACAAAGCGGCACCCAGGTAGATCGAAGGGTCAAGGGTGCTGGTACCCAGCATGGAAGCACCCACACCCATTGCCGAGCCGCGTACGGAAGCGCCGGCAATACTCCGCGACAGGGCCAAAGCCAGCGCAATGCCCACCAGCAAGCCTGCCAGCGTCATCACCATACCCCGCCGCACCACCAAGCGGAGAACATCGGCCGGACGCGCGCCCAGCGCCATGCGAATGCCAATCTCATGCGTGCGTTGGGTCACGGAGTACGCCATAACGCTGTAAAGTCCGACAGCGGCCAGCAGCAAAGACAGCGCGCCGAGCACGCTCAGCAGGCTGGAGGCGATTTTTTGCGAGAATAGGCTTGCGCCGATGAACTCGGCCAGAGGTGAAGCGTCGAACGACGTGACGTTGGGGTCCAGCGCGCGCACTTCGCGCCGCACGGTGGTGAGTGCGTCGTTCAGGCTGCCGCTGGTTCGAACGTAAAACGCCATGTTCATGTCCGCTCGATAGATCTGGCGAAACGCGACATAGAAATAGGGCAACGGCGACTCATTCAGGTAATGATACTTGCTGTCCTTCACCACGCCGATCACCGTAAACCACTCGCCCCAGCCGTGCACGCGGCGGCCAATAGCGTTTCCCCCGCCGAGGAAACGGTTCACGAACGTCTGATTGACGATCATGACCGGGTTCGATTTCAATTCGTCCTGATTAGTGAAATCGCGTCCTTCGAGCAGTGGAATACGCATCAGTTGGAAGAATCCCGGCGAGACGACATTGCGGAAAATTTTCATGTTTTCGCTGGTGCCCGGCACATAGCCCGCGATCCGCAGGTCTTCCCACCAACTGGGCTCGAAGCCCAGCGGCACGCCGTCCGAGAAAGCCGCGTCGGTCACGCCCGGCGCGGTCACCACGCGGTCGCGCAGGCGCTCGCAAAACTGCTTGCGCTGTTCCAAGTTGTAGCCGCTGGTGGAAAGATAAAATTGCGAGAGCAGCACGTGGTTGGGGTCGAATCCGGGATCCAGCTTCTTGGTGGCCTGAAAGCCGCGGACAAACAGGCCCGCGCCAATCAATGCCACCAGCGCCAAGGATACTTCAGAGACCACCAGGAGTGAGCGCAAGCGATGCGAGCGCAATCCTGCCATGCCGCTCCGCCCGCCTTCCTTCAATCTCTCATTCAAATCGGCGCGCGCCGTTTGCATCGCAGGCACAATCCCGGATAGCAACGCCGCGGCAACGCACACCAACACTGTGAAAGTGAGAACATGGCTGTTCAGACGTACGTCCAGCGCGAAGGGCAGGTCGCCCGGTGGAAGAAAATACTGGAGGGATCCGCTCATCCACATCGCCAAGGCAGCTCCCGCGGCCGCACCCAGCAAGGCGACCACAAAACTTTCCGTCAACACCTGGCGAGCCAGGCGACCCCGGCCCGCGCCGAGCGCCAGGCGCACACAGAATTCCTTTTGCCGCGCGGTGAAACGTGCCAACAGCAGGTTCGCCACGTTGGCGCACACGATCAGCAAGAGAACACCGCACACGCCCATCAGGATTTCGAGGGGAGCAATCATCAACCCCTGCGCGCCAAAGTGCCCTTTATACATGGGCAGAACTGTCGCGCTGATGCCCGTGTTCGTATCCGCATCCGCCTTCGCCATGTACCGTGCCAGTTCGGCGATTTCCGCTTGAGCCTGCACCAGGGTCACGCCGGGCTTTAAGCGCGCGATCCCGATCATGTTACGCGTTTGGCGGTCGCGCAGCATCCATTCACCCACGCCATTCAGGGTGGGCTGCATCATGTAGGGCACCCAAATGTCGAATCCCAGACCAGCCATCCCTCCGTGGAAGTCAGGCGGCGCCACACCCACCACGGTCAGTTCGTGGCGATTTACACGGATGGTGCGGCCAACCACGCCCGAGTCAGAGTTGTAGCGCGTCCGCCACAGCCGCGAGCTGATCACGGCCACCGGAAATCCTCCGGGCTTGTCGCCAAACTCGTCGGGCGAAAATGTGCGGCCCACCACCGGCTTCACGCCCAGGACGGCAAAGAAATTCCCGGAAACCAGTTCGCCCCACACTCGTTCGGCGTTGTCTTCCAAGCCGATGGTCAGCGCGCCGGGCCGCGTCATGGCGAGGCCGCCCAGAAGCTTCAAATGGTCGCGGTAATCAATGTAATCAGGATAGGAGTTGGTGATGAATTGGCCATTCGGGGTGACCGTCTCAAATGAGGCAAGCTCTTGGCCTTTTTCCACTCCCGGCAGGGGCCGAAGCAAGACGGCGTCAATCCAACTGAAGACGGTTGTGCTGGTGCCAATCCCTATGGCCAGGGTGAGGACAGCCACAAGAGCAAACCCGGGATTCTTCGCCAACATCCGCAAGCCGTGTCTCAAATCCTGGAGTGTTGCCCGCATATTTCACCCTCTTCCAAATTCGCCTTTGCGAAACCCTCAAGCACAAATTCAAAGATTTGGCGATTTAGCGATTGTGTGACTGAAGAGAAATGCATTTTTTGATTCGCCCAATCACTAAATCACCCGATCACTCAATCACTCAATTCTTGATCGACTGCCACCACAATCAGCGTGGCGTCGTCGCGCAGATTGCCGCCGCTGAATTCGGTGACAGTGCTCAGAATTTTTTTCTGCAGCTCCTCCGCTCCCAGCCCGTGGTTTTCCATCAGCAAGTCAAGCAGACGATTTTCGCCGTATTCCTCATCCTGCGGGCTTACGGCTTCTGTGACGCCGTCGGTGAAAAGCACCAGCCGATCTCCGCTCTGCAGCTTTACTTCGCCCTGCTTGTATTGCCCCTTGGCAATCACGCCCAGCGCCACGCCGCCCAGCTCCAGGCGCGAGTGCGAGCCATCCCGCCGCATCAACACCGGCGGGTTGTGCCCCGCATTCGTGTAGGTGAACCGCTTCCCTTCCCCATCGAGTACACCGTAGAAAAACGTAATGAATTTGCCCGATGAGAGATTGCCAGAGACGATTTCGTTCAGCTTCAAGGTCATTTCGCCCGGCTCGACGGCCTTGGTGCCCGTCGCCCTCACCGCCGCCTGGAGATTCGACATCAGCAGTGCGGCCGGTACGCCCTTGCCCATCACGTCCGCGATACACAATGCGGCCCTCGATTCGCCGAATTTCAGCACATCGAAATAGTCGCCGCCCACCGCGCTGGCCGGCCGCCACGCGCAGGCAATCTGGTAGCCCCAGACTTGGGGAATTTCGTCAAGCAGTAACTTTCGCTCGATCTCCCGGGCGTCTTCGATTTCCATCTTTTCCAACCGCTGGCGTTCGCGTTCGGTGCGGACCCACTGAATCTGCTTGTTCAGGGTGTTCAGGAGCTGATCGTTCTCCCAGGGCTTCTGCACGAAATCGCGCACTCCGCGGCGCATGGCCTCCACGGCCAACGGAACGCTGCTCCAAGCGGTCATCACAATGATGGGTAGTGTGCTGTCCAGTGCCTGCACGTGGGAGAGCAAATCAAGCCCTTCCTGGCCGGACGTGGTGTCGCGCGCGTAGTTGAGATCCATCAGGAGCAAGTCAAAGTTGCGCGCCTTCAACGATTCGAGCACGGCGCGTGGCGATGTCACGAGTTCCGTTTGGTAACCCTCACCCTTCAAAAGCAGGTGTAAGGCTTCAAGCACGTCCGATTGGTCATCGGCAATCAACGCCCGTGGGGCCCCTCGATCCATGTTGTCTTCCATAATTCTCTCCAAGAAAACTCCCTCGGGCTGCGACGCAAGTGTTATCGCCGTGTCCATGAGATCTTCCCTCGACTCTTAATATCTGCCGAATCTAAAATATCATTTGGTGATTGAGCGATTTGGCGATTTTGAGGGAGAGAGAAAGTCAAAATCCGCTTAATCATCCAACCACTCAATCGCTAAATCGCTCATTCGCTCGATAACAGGAGAGCACATCCCATGCCAGAGAGTGAACAGCGTGCAAGCTGTTGATGTATAATGACATTAGCTGATATTTGGAAGGCATTTCTTAGGTCCAAGTGTCCGCTTCTGCAAATACTCCGTCCCGAAATCGGACACCCCTCGGACCACTTGAGCGGTTCGTTGTTTCAGATGGCGGTGTGCGAAGGCTGAGATTCAATCCAGGAACGCGCGCCAATGGTGGGTTAAACAACGAAATTGGTTGGTTCTCATAGTAAAATACCTGGACATTAATCTTGGGAGAGCATTGACCATGGAAGGACAGTCCAGCGAAAAACAAACTTCGGGTGCGCATACCCCACAGCCCTCCAGCTCACGTGAACAGGAAGCTCTCTATCAGGGCAACCGCATTGTGGCCAGGGTCCTTGAAGCGGAAGTTGACATGGAAGCCAAGGAGGTGCAAATCGGGAAGATTTACGAGAGTGATCAGCTGATGATTCCGGAGGAGTGCGAATATCAGCGATACCGGCTGCTGATCCAGCGCATCGCCTTCGCGAGCAAAGATGAGAAAGACGGGCCGCATCGGGGCCGCATTCTAAGAGGCGTGATCGCCGATATCATGGGCTACCGCGAGCAATAGCGGTAACCGCTCCGGTGCTGTTGATGGCCGGGTGCGTTGACGGGAATGGGATCAACAGAGGTTTAGGGCGCGTGGCGTGGGATCTTCAAGTTTGATAGTAAGGAATCTGTTTCCACTGCCCCGTTTTGCCGCAGGTGAGGCACCCCCGCAAGAGGCCCCCGTGCGCGGCTACTTTGTCGAGGAGCGGTTCATCGAGAAAAACCACTTCGCGAGCCCGGCAGGCCGGGCATTGCATCATTGTGCGCACCAAGGTCTGGTCCTGTGGCCCCAACTGCGGGAAGTTGACGCCCCAGATGTTTTCGCCCGGGGTCACGCACTCAACGGCCCAGAACGAGGCTCGGCTCTCCGAATCGCCAGCCCTCCCTACCACCCGGAAAATCCCTTCGCGGCCGGTCTTGCCGCTCAGAATCCGAATTTCCTGTTCCGGAATCAGCTCGCGGCCCAAACGGATTCTTGCCCCTTGCAGATTAATGGCGATGGTCGTGGAATCTTCGACAAATTCTTTGCCCTTGAAATCAGTGGCAAAAACGCGGATGGGTAATTCGATTGCGATTCTGGGTGTGCGTCTCTCGCGGTTCCCTGCCAGTGCTGCCTTTACGGAGCTTTCCAACATTGGAGTTGGACTCCTTCCTTAGTAAAACTTACCCGGAGTGTGTAAGAGTTATCACCTGGGAAGTGGGAAAGTGAGAGATTTGAGCAACTTAATTAACATCACTCCCCCTGCTAAGCAAATGGGCTTCCAAAATGACCATCGCGTCAACAATGTCGGCGAGCAGCGCGCGTGAGCCTTCAACCCCTGCTTCGACAGCGTAAATGAGGCGATGAGCGCATTTGACGCATATGCAAAATCCGCGGCTCTCTGTGGTATGCCAGGGCCGGCAAATCGCGCACGGCCAGTCCTTATGAGTGTGGATTAACAACCCTCCCGATGAAATGGCGCAGTCCATGGCGGTCCTCCTGCCCTTCACCTATGGAACGAGCCAGGTCGTGACCCTTGCAGATTTATTCGGGCACAGGGGACCTGTGGGGATATCAGGGTTTGAAGGGGGTTGCATCAGGGATGCACTGAGAAACACGAAGAGTAGCGAATCCGGCTAGAGGTAAATCACCTAGAACGGGGAACAGGCATGGCGGCGATTCTCAATCAACGGGATCGAGGACTCCGTAAATGTGGACGTCGCCCTCTTTACCTTTCACGTGAGCCATGCCGAGGTCGACGCACGGAATCATG
This sequence comes from Terriglobia bacterium, assembly GCA_041481635.1. Taxonomy (GTDB): domain Bacteria; phylum Acidobacteriota; class Terriglobia; order UBA7540; family UBA7540; genus DASYXZ01. The sequence continues at coordinate 39,436 of JBGPCF010000026.1, forward strand.
TCCTTCACTTCCAGGTACACACTCTCGTTGATCAGAATTTTTTGCGGATAATTCTTGGTCAGGCCTTCCAATCGTGAGGCGATATTGACGGTGTCTCCGATGACGGTGTAATCCATTCGTTGTTCCGACCCGATATTGCCCGAGATCGCTTCGCCTTTGGTAATTCCAATTCCATTGTCGATGGGAGGCAGGCCCTTGGCGGCACGGTCCACATTATATTTCCTGAGCGCGCGGCGCATGTCCAATGCTGCCCGGACGGCCCGCTCCGCGTCATCAGGGCGGGCCACCGGCGCACCGAAGACCGCCATCAACGCGTCCCCGATAAATTTATCCAGCATGCCATCGTATTTGAAGACGGGATCGAGCATGCGAGAGAAGTAATCGTTAAGCATGGCCACGATTTCTTCCGCCGATGACTGCTCGGATAGGGTCGTAAAGCTTCGGATATCGGAAAAGAGAACGGCCACCATGGTGCGATCGCCACCCAACTTCAGCCGGTCGCGGTCTTTCAGGATTTGCTCGGCCACTTGGCGCGTCACGTATCGGCAGAGGGTGCTCATCAGGCGCTGTTCCTGCGTGATATCGTCAGCAATCACCACGACCCCGAGCGATTTTTGCTTGCTGTCCAGAAGCGGGAGAGCATGGAGGTTCACCTTCTGCGCCTCTTCCCCTTCCTTCTTATATTGCAGCTCGTATCCTGTGTAAGGTTCAGCGTTGTGCAACGCCGTTTCAATACCTTCCACAAGCTGCGGGTTCAGTTCGCGGTTGAAGAATTGATCGTAGGCCTGCCCGGCCGGTGATTCCACGGCCCCGCGGAATATCTTGATCCCCGCCATGTTCGTGTAGGCCACATTGCCTTCGGGGCCGAGCGTCACCACGCCCGTGGCCATGGTGCGCAGGATACTGTCGTTGTAATCCTTCATGAAGCGGACTTCTTCAAACAGGCGGGAGTTATCCAGCGCGATGGCGGTCTGGGAGCCGAGGGCGTCAAGCAATTCTTCGTCTTCCTCGTTAAAGACGCTTTCCTTCTTGTTCAGGACTTGCATGACGCCGAGGATTTCTTTTTGCTCATTCCGCAAAGGCATGCACAGGATGGTGTTCGTCTTGTAGCCGGTCCGCCGGTCGACCTCTGGATTAAATCGCGCGTCTTTATAGGCATCGCGGATATTCACCGTATCGCCCGTGAGCGCCACGTGGCCGGCGATGCCCATGCCGCGGGGGACGCGGATTTCCTTCATGTCGGCGCCCTGGGCCACCTTGGACCACAGGCCACCGGTCTTGCGATCCAAGAGGAAGAGCGTGCACCGGTCGGCGTTCATCACCTCGGAAGTCTTGCTGACGATTTTCTGCAGAAGTTGGTCAATTTCGAGTTCGGAGGAGACAGCCCGCATCACGTTCAGCAGGATTTCCGAAGTCTGCATGCGCTTCTTGATCTCTTCGTTCAACAGCGCATTCTGAACGGCGATCGCGGACTGGGCGGCGAAGGCCTCCAACAACTCTTCGTCTTCATCCGTAAAAACACCCTTGTGCTTGTTCAACACCTGGATGGCGCCCAGAATGTCCCCATCGCGGTTCTTCATCGGCATGCTAAGAATGGTTCGAGTGTGATAGCCGGTGCGGCGGTCCACCTCCTGATTGAATCGGGGATCTTTGTAGGCGTCGGGGATATTTACGGTTTCACCGGTCTTGGCCACCAGTCCGGCAATGCCTGCGCCCAGCGGGACACGAATCTCGCTCATCGCGGCGCCCTGGGCTACCTTGGACCAGATTTGCCCCTTCGCCTTATCGACCAGGAAAAGCGTGGAGCGATCGGCTCCCATCACCTCGGAAGTTTTTTCCATGATCTTTTGCAGCAAGGAGTCAATGTTGCGCTCTTCCGAGAGCGAACTCATGATGTCGAGGAGAATGGACGCGGTCTTGTGGCCACTCAACTCGGACTTCGTTCTATGAGTCTTCTTGTGCGTCATTGCTTTCCTTTTCACGGCCACCGCTTTCGCTCCTTGCCGCCAAAATGAATCCGCCCACGGGGGCGACAGAGCCCATCCTAGGGTCGAGTCGGGCAGATGTCAAATTGCCATTGCGTGAGCAAAAGTACTCCACGGGATTCGTTTCAACAATTTGCTGACGCAAGCACTGCCTCGATGTTACTCAGATTCTAGCACTTTGAATGCCATCGTGGGGCGCGAAGATTATGCTTGAAGCGGCGACTAACAAGCCGGTGCTTAGGCGACGGGAGTGAAGGGAATCTGTAGGAAGGTCACGCTTGCCACCATCGCACATCGGGAGCTTGGCGACATCCGAGACCACTAGGGGGATTGAACCCAGAGTTCGATGACGTGGAGGCACGTGGCCACAGCAGGCTCCACGCCGAAAGCCTTAATCCAGCTGCCCCCCTGTCATGACGGGAGGGACACGTGGTTTTTCAACGGGTAATGTGATTGGCGCCCACGACGACGCCACAGTGGACTTAAGGGCCGCGGAATAAAGACGGACACCGGCCACTTCGAGGCGAATCTTTTCCCACACCTGTTCAGGTAAGGCGAGGAAAACACGCACGACCTCAGGATCAAACTGACGCCCCGACTCCCGCGCGATTTCCGCCCGGGCAGCGGACAGCGGCAGCGCAAGGCGATAAGGACGGTCGGAGGTCATCGCATCCAAGGTATCCGCCACGGCGAAAATTCTCGATCCCAACGGAATTTCGTCGCCTACCAACCCTTGCGGGTAGCCTGTTCCATCGTACCGTTCCTGGTGGGTGAGGACGATTTCCGCAGCAGGCGCCAGGAACCCGATACGACTCACCAGGTCATACCCAACTCGCGCGTGGGTCTGCATCACTGCTGTCTCTTCTTCATTAAGGCGTCCCGGTTTAAGTAGAATTGAATCGGGGATTCCGATTTTGCCGATGTCGTGAAGATATGACCCCCGTGCAATCTGCTTGAGTTGCTCCGCCGCGCATCCCATGGCCTTGGCCATTTCAAGGCAAAAGCGGCTGACCCGCCTGGAGTGCCCTTCGGTTTCCGTATCGCGCAAGTCAAGCGCCGCGCCCAGTGCCTCCAATGTCTCGTCGTAGGTATGCTCGATCCGCTTCATAGCAGTTTGTAGTTGTTTAGTCCTTTGCTCAACCATCTGCTCGAGGTTTTGACGATAATTCTTCACGTCTTGTTCCAGGCGGATTCTCTCCATGGCCCGCTTGATGCCGGCCACGACGGTGTCCATTTGAAAAGGTTTGACCAGGTAGTCGTCCGCCCCGCGTTTTATCGCGTCGATGCCCACGCGGACGTCGTCTACACCTGTCATAATCAAGAACGCACAATGCGGGTGTTTTTGGTGAACTGCTTCGAGAAGGTCCAAGCCGGATGTTCCGGGCAGGCGTAGATCAGAAATGATGGCATCGAACGGGGCATTCTCAACTAAACTTATCGCCTCCTCGGCGGTCGAGCAAGTCCGGCACTGGAAACCTTCCAAAGTAAGCCGGTCATTGAGCAACGCGCAAACACTTGCCTCATCATCAACAACCAGGATTGTCGCACCCATCGCTGACCTCCCCATTGTAACGGTGCAACTCACGTGTCCTCCAAGCAGGTGAGCCGCTAATCTGGATTGTACTGGCTTCCTGCCCCTTACGCTCCAATCTCACGGGATGCAATCTGGTATTCCATCATATACGCACTCCCAGACTCGTCCGTCCAGCGGTAAGTTGAACTTCTTTCCGAGCGGGCCATGACGCCCCCATTCTCCGGAACGCCCGATCCGCGCATCTCACGCACTTCGAGTCGACGCATACCGAAGGCGTAAGAAATATTGAAGGGGGCGAGGGTACGGCAATGCGATTTGCCGCTTGATCCCTGGAGAAGAACCTCGCACCCCAGTGAATCTATATAAGCGCTCAATCCGGCCAATGGTCAACTGTCCCTCAGGGGTTATTAAGGGCAGGTTTCTTGCAGTGTTTCTCCACATTTGGTACAGCGAAGAAAACACGAATCTGAAAACCATTCATATAGCAATAACTCTGTAGCCAACGTATAACACGCGACCTAGACTTTTTTAGTGGAACTGGGTTATAAGCTCGTCAGGGCTTCTGACACCACGCAAGAGCGGGCAGGGTCAAGCCCAAAACCATGGACCTTCAAATTCAGGTCATCGCTCGCAATCCGATCGTCGCCAACGTTCTGACGCAGATTCTTTCTCAAGACACTGACCTTGGAGGTCTGCTCGCCTATCCCCCCATCGAGCACTTTGATGCCTTGGTGGACCAAGGCCAGGCGTACTTGTTTGTTTTCGACGGCTGGAATCTCCAGGAACAACCCACTGAGCTGACCCGCCTCTTGCGTGTCCGGTGTCCGGGGAGCAAGTTTCTCGCCCTGGCCCCCGCTCCGACGTGCAATAACGCCGAAATGCTTCGATTGCTTTACTCAGGGATTGACGGCGTGGTGAGGGTTAGTGGGAACTGGCAGGAAGAAATTCTCAATGCGGTCCGCGGACTGATGGAAGGCAATCTCTGGTTCCCCCGGTCCATCATCGCCGAATACGTCCGGAACACCAACCTCCTGTTGGACCGGCGGGTGCGACGGGATCTCTCCCTAACGGCTCGAGAGACGGAAGTCCTGGAACTCATGATTCGCCGGTTTTCCAACAAGGAAATTGCCGGAGCCCTGGGTATTGTGGAACGCACTGTGAAGTACCACGTATCAAACGTGCTCTCCAAGCTGCGCGCTGAAAACCGCCGCACTTTGCTGACGGCGATAGAGGCGGCGCAAGAAGGTGAAAAAGGTTAAAAAGGCTGTACCCCCCATCGCAGGTGATGGCACTCCGCGCGCGAAATAAGCCGGGTGTGCGTCTGACTTGCATTGAGATAGCGATAGGCGACACAATCAGACTCGCAACGCCTATCCACCTCCGCGGGGGGTCGTGCATGTTATGAAGTTACATCACGTTGTGGAAGCACAGCAATTTGACTTGTCCACTCTGGCCGAACTTTTTCACATCGCCGAAAAAATGGAAAAAGTGGTTGAACACGGTGGCATCCGCGAGTTTGACAACCGCATCATGGCGACACTTTTTTATGAACCCAGCACGCGCACTCGATTTTCGTTCGAGACTGCCATGCACCGTCTGGGCGGGCGTGTGATCTCCACGGAAAACGCTGCGGAGTTTTCGTCCGTTTCCAAAGGGGAAACCCTGGAAGACACCATTCATATCATGAACGGTTATGCGGACGTGATTGTGATGCGCCACAACGAGGTGGGCGCGTCAAAACGCGCGGCCGCCGTTTCTCGAGTGCCCATTATCAACGCGGGGGATGGCGTGGGCCAACACCCTACGCAGGCACTCCTTGACCTTTACACCATCCGAAGGGAGATTGGGGCGATCGATGGGCTCCGCATCGCTATGGTGGGCGACCTGGCGCAAGGACGCACGGTCCGCTCCCTCGCATACCTCCTGAGCAAATTTCGGGATATCAAAATCTATTTCGTCGCACCCCAGATGTTGAGGATTAAGGAAGATATCTTGGGCCACTTGAAGGAGCACGGCATCTGGTATACGGAAGAGACATCCCTCGCCAAGGTCCTTCCGGAAGTGAACGTGGTCTATCAAACGCGCATTCAAAAGGAACGTTTCGGCGACCGGATCACGGATTATGATGCATGCCGCGGTGTGTACATCATGAATGAAGAGTGCCTGGCGCTCATGAAGCCGGATGCCATCATTATGCACCCTCTCCCTCGGCTGGACGAGATCACGATGGGGGTGGACCGTGATCCTCGCGCCGCCTATTTTCGCCAGGCGCAGAACGGGCTGTACGTTCGCATGGCCCTCCTCAAAATGGTTCTGGGACAAGGGACCAATTGACTCTGCATGAATGAAGCCCCGTGGGGCATTTAATTAATGGTTCGTACAGTACCGGCCGATTAAAGTAGTGAGAGGGAGCGCTTGTCCTTACAAAGCTGGTCTTCTGCTTTGGGGTGAGAGTGTTAAGATTTTTGCAAATGCTTTAAGAATCTAAAAGTGGTAGGCTTTAAGTCAAAGTCGCCACGGTGGTTTCAATCGAACAACACAAGGGGGAATTACAAATGACAATAGGCACAAAATTGAGGGAGCTTCGCGAGCAGAAGGGGCTCTCCCATGGCGATATCGAGAAGGCCACCGGGCTCTTGAGGTGCTACACCTCGCGGGTCGAGAATGGCCACACGGTCCCGTCGCTAATGACACTGGAGAAATTCGCGAGCGCCCTGGATGTCAAGTTGTATGAATTCTTTTATGGCGGGGAAGAGCCGCCCACGGCATATCGGATGTCCTCCTTGAAAGAGATGCCGGATTTGGCGGGGCCCAAAGGGGCGGCGGCACGATTCCAGATTAAGCTTGAGAAATTACTCAAGAACATGCCGGAATCCGACCGTAAAGTTTTGCTCAATTTGGCCAAGAAGCTGGCCGCTCGTTAAGCTGATGTTATAATTGGAAAATCGTGTCGGGGCGGATCTCCGCGTATCAGCTGCCCGGATACCCAAGAACGGCAGCGCGGTCAGCATCGCCGGGCCATGCAGGATGAAATCGGCATTTCCCAGCATCGAACTGAATCGCCTGGAGACCCTCCGCCGATTTAATGACGTAAGCGGCGCTGCCCAGGACACCCTCAACGATCTCACTCGGATCGCCGCTGAGGTTTGTGCGGCGCCGATCGCGCTGCTCGGCTTGGTTGGCGCTCATATCCAGTGGGTTATCGCAAGGGCAGGCAGCGACCTCCAGCAGGTGCCGCTCGATACCGGCTTTTGGGCCCACCCCCTCCTCCAGAAAGATCTTTTCCTGGTCTCTGACTTGTCTGCCGATCAACGGTTTTCGGCGGACCCTCTGGTGAACGTCAATCCCGGGATCAAGTTCTATGCGGGTCTGCCTATTTTAACCCGCGAAGGAGCCGCTCTAGGGACGATCAACGTGCTGGATTGGGTTCCGCGGAACCTCTCGCACAAACAGAAAGATGCGCTCAGGTCGACGTCCCGAGTGCTCGCCTCACACCTTGAGTCCTTGCTTCAAACACCCCAAAGCACGAACGCTTCCACTGGCTCGGGACAAGCGGGAATGGATTTGGAAAATCTTTTCATGCTTTCCCTGGACATGATGTGCGTGGCGGGGTTTGATGGATTTTTTAAGCGGGTAAATCCCGCCTGGAAGAAAACACTCGGCTACACCACCGAAGAGCTTCTGGCGAAACCCTATCTCGATTTTGTCCACCCCGATGACCGGGCGTCCACACTCACCGAAGCGAAGAAACTGACGATGGGCACCCGGACAATTTCCTTTGAAAATCGCTACCTCGCCCGGGACGGCAGCTACAAATGGCTTCTGTGGAATGCCACCCCTGAAGCCACGCAGCAACTAATTTATTGTGTGGCACGGGACATCACGGAATTGAAGCGGCATGAAAAGCGGGCGGCAACGGGGTATGCCGTGACGCGCGTCCTGGCCGAGTCCACTTCCCTGCAAGCCGCCGCGCCCCGAATTCTGCAAGCGGTGTGCGACAGCCTGGATTGGGAAATGGGGGCCATTTGGCAGGTCGACGAAAAGGAAAGGGGCATTCACTGTATTGATGAGTGGCACCTTCCTTCACTTCAAATCCCCGAGTTCGAAGCAGCAACCCGCCACGCTCAATTCCCGCCCGACGTGGGGCTTCCGGGACGTGTATGGGCCTCCGACCAGCCGACTTGGATTCCCGACGTGGCACGGGATTCCAATTTTCCCCGCGCCGCGACCGCGGACCGGGAAGGGCTCCACGGTGCTTTTGCAATCCCGGTCCGCAGCGGAGGAAAGGTACTTGGCGTGATGGAGTTTTTCAGCCGGGAGATCCGGGAGCCTGACCAGGAAGTACTGGAGATGTTTGGGGCCATCGGCAGCCAGATTGGCCAGTTTGTCGAGCGCATGCGAGCGGAAGAAGGCCTCAAGGTCTATACGCAATCGCTTGAGATGGCCAAGAGGGCCGAGGAGCATAACGCGGCCAGGCTCTCCGGCCTGGTGAAAGAGCTGGAAGTCGCGCGGCGCCGTGCCGAGGAGGCGACGCGCGCCAAGAGTGAGTTCCTGGCCAATATGAGTCATGAAATTCGAACTCCCATGAATGCGATTCTGGGCATCATCGACCTGACCTTGGACACCAAGCTCAACCCCGAACAGCGAGAATATTTGAAGACGGCGAAAGATTCGTCTGATTCTTTGCTGGAACTGGTGAACAACATTCTTGATTTTTCCAAAATGGAAGCACGTAAGTTTGAACTCGACCATGTGGATTTCAGCCTTCGGACCACTCTCGAAGACACCATGAAAGTCCAGGCGTTGAAGGCCACCCGGAAACAATTGGAACTTGCTTGCAGCGTGCCGGCAAGCGTACCCGAGTGGCTGGTGGGCGATCCCGCCCGCCTCCGACAGGTTATCGTGAACCTCGTGAGCAACGCCATTAAATTCACGGAACGCGGAGAAGTGATTCTGCGGGTCGAGATGGAATCGCAAAGCGAAAAAGAAATCCTCTTGCACTTCAGCGTTACGGACACGGGAATCGGCATTGCCGCGAAAAAGCAGCAATTGATCTTTGAGTCCTTCACGCAAGCCGACCGCTCGATCACGCGCAAGTATGGCGGGACGGGCCTCGGGCTGGCCATTTCCGCCGAACTGGTCAAAATGATGGGCGGAAAAATCCGCGTGGAAAGCCAAGCGGGCCAGGGCAGCTCTTTTCACTTTACTGCTTGTTTTGGACTCCACCCGGGGTCGGTGGGCCACACGGCGGAAACCGAACCCATCGATTTGAGCGGCGTATCCACTTTGTTGGTTGATGACAGCGCCGCAGCCCTGCACATCCTGCAAGAGCATCTTGCTCAATGGCAGATGAAAACTACTCTGGCCGGCGACGCTCGCTCGGCGCTGGACGCAATTGAACGCGCCCACCAAGCCGGTGCGCCGTTCGCCCTGGCCCTGATCGATGCCCACATGCCGGAGATGGATGGATTCACGCTGGCCGAGCGGATCAAGAAGCAGCGCAAGGGCGGGCGACCCGGTCTCATCATGCTGACTTCCGCCGGCGAGCGCGACGACGCATCCCGCTGCCACCAATTGGACATTCGGGGCTGCCTCACCAAACCCGTCAGGCAATCCGAACTCTTGGAAACCATTTACAAGGCTTTGCAGGGGAACGGAAAAAAATCTCACCGCCCGCCCGTTGAGTCGCGACTACCGGCATATCAAAACCGAAGGCGGTCTCTCCGAATCCTCGTAGCAGAAGACAACCGAATCAACCAGAAACTTGCGGAACGCATTCTGAAAAACCGGGGACACGCGATCGAAATAGTGGAGGACGGGCGAAAGGCCATCGCCCAACTCGAAGCGAATCCCTTCGATCTTGTCTTGATGGATGTCCAACTTGCCGGGATGAGCGGGCTCGAAGCGACCGCCGCCATACGTGAAAAGGAGAAAAGAACTGGAGCCCACGTCCCCATAATCGCCCTGACTGCAGAAGCTATGGAAGGCGACCGCGAAAAATGCCTCGCCGCCGGGATGGATGCCTATATCTCCAAACCCATTCAGACCGCCGACCTTTTTGCCACCATCAAAGAATTATTGCCGCGCTCTCCGGACACCAAACCCGCTTCGTCAGGAGCAGCTTCCTCGCGCGCGACTCTTAACGAATCGGCGCTGCTTTCCCAGGTGGGTGGCGACAGGGCGCTCCTCAAACAGTTGATTACTATTTTTCTGGCGGACTCGCCAGACGGCTTGGCGCGAATTCAGGATGCCCTGGAACACCGGGACCTTGAGTCGCTGAAAAAGGCCGCGCACGCATTCCGCGGGTCGGTGAGTATCTTTGCCGCTCCAGCCGCCGTCCATTCGGCAGTGAACCTGGAAACCTTGGCGCGCGCGGGAAATCTGCCTCAAGCAGCGGACGAATTTGCCAGATTACAGAGGGAGGTCGCGCGCCTGCAGCAGGCTCTGGCCACATTGGGAGTGGCGCGCGCCCCCAGGAAAACTGACCGGCTGGAAAATCAGGCGCGAAGCTCCAAACGGAAGCGATAGGGAAGTTGATGTTTACAAGGATGGACTTCGGGGCACTGGAAAAAGCGCGTTGCAGCATTGACACTGGGGCATGCGGCTCGACCCGCTTTCAGATACGGGCCGTGCGTAAGGCACGAATCCGTAAGGCTCAAACTCATGTATGATCGATTTAATTTCGGGAGAAACTGATGAAAAAAATTCTGGTGGTCGAGGACGATCGTGCCATCCGTCTGTTGCTCACTCAACTGATGAAGACGGCAGGATACTCCGTGGATAGTGCGGGCGATGGCCAAGAAGGTTTGGAGAAATTAAAAAAGAAGAAGTATGACCTCATGTTGCTCGACATTTGGATGCCGCGCATGAACGGCCTGGAGGTCCTGGCGAAATTGCGCGATGAGCCCTCACGTCCGAAAGTCATCGTGATGACGGCGGACAATACACCTGAGACGCTTTTGACAGCGGTTCGCGAGCAGGCCTATCACTACTTGCCCAAGCCGTTTCAACCCAAAGTGCTGGAGGAATTGGTGAGGCGGGCGCTTGAGGCCAAAGGCGACGCTGCCCGCATCGAAGTCATCTCGGCCCGGCCGGATTGGGTGGAACTCCTGGTACCGTGCGACATGGAGGTGGTGGACCGGATCCAGAGTTTCCTCGCTCACCTGGAGGTAGGCCTGTCCGATGAGGTCCGGGAATCGGTGGGCCGGGCATTTCATGAGTTGCTGGTGAACGCCATCGAGTGGGGGGGCCAACTCGATCCCACGCGCAAGGTGCGCATCTCCTACCTGCGGGCACGCCGCATGCTGCTCTATCGTATCGCTGACCCCGGGAAGGGCTTTCGCCTGGAAGATATATCGCACGCCGCGGTCAATAATCCTCCCGACCAGCCCTTCGAACACATCCGGTTTCGCGAGGATAAAGGTCTGCGCGCCGGCGGATTTGGGATATTGATGACCCGCGCGACTGTGGACGAGCTCCTCTATAACGAAGCTCGGAACGAAGTGGTGTTTGTCAAATACCTGGATTAATGGGGCGTTGACGCTCGAGCGAATGCTCCCGAGTAGGAATCAATCCCGGCGTGAAGTCGGCGTCAACCTCAGCTTAAGCTGATAAACAGTAAAATCCACCGTCACGGTATAATCCGCGCTGATGCGCGTGGCGTTCCCAGTCATTTCCACTGAAATATTCTCGGCACGGACCGGCAGATCCAGTCCTTTGGCTTCGGTCAGGATGATTTCCTGAAGTTGATTAGGCGTTCGGCGATTCGCCTGGGCGTACAAGGCTTCATCGCGCATCTTGTCCTGCAACTGGAAGTTCGCGAAGTAAATGGGAACCACTTTTGCGGCGACATACAGGAAAGCAACAACGATAAGTAATGCGACGAAAGTTTTTACCCTGGAGGCTCCCCGTTCCGATTCGTGATTCATCCTGCCTTCCCCCAACCGCCTTATTGAACCCCCGTTAAGTCTGGATTGTAGCACCCCATTTGGGCATTAATTGCGAAAAGAGTGTTCTCAACGGCCCGTTCACTCCGGAAACTTGCGGCGAATTTTGATGGTGCGGTCCAGTTCGTCTTTGACCTCGAGGATTTTTAGTTCCAGGTCCTTATCCAGACTTGCGGAGCGCAAGTACTCTGCAACTACCGCCTGGGAAGATGGCGACTGCTGCCCTTCCACAAACGCGCTGAGCCATGCCATCAAAAAGAAAATCTTGCGCCGGTGCTTGATTTCCGGCAACTCCTGAAGGGCGGGCTTCAGATAGGGTTCGGTCAATTCGGTCTGGTTCCAGTAGTTAAACGCGCCCAGGCTCTGCTCAATCCAGTCTTCGGGACGCGCCGCATTATGCAGGTAATCGTCAAAATATTTCTGCTTGGTCGCCGGGTCCGGGCGAGCGGCTTCGGCCGCGTAAGCGTATTTGGCGCCATCGCCCGTAAGATCGCGGCGCTTCTCCGCGTCGAAAATGGCTTCGGCTTCGGGATCGCCGAGCGCCACGAGCGCGGTCACCAGGTTCCAGCGGTCGAGAGGACGCAACTGCACGCCGGGAACCGAGAGGTCTCCGGCGAGCAACGCTTTCAACTTGGCGCGTCCATCCGGAGTTTCGGCCAGCGTCCTGAAAGCGCGAAACCAGATGATGCGCAAGCCCTGCTCGGACGAATGGACCATGCGGTTCAAAGCCGTCGCCTCGAAGACGGGAACAAATTCAGCGCGCGAGGCTTTGCTCACATAACGATGGAGCGCCGTAGTGGCGCCCCCGAGAATGGTTTGCGTGAGAGCTTCGTCGCATTCGGAGGGGGCTGTTTTTACGGCCAGGACAATGAAATCACGTGGAGGAAGGTTGGCCTCGCGCACCCCCTCCCAAAGTGATCCCCAGAGCAGGGCGCGACGGAAAAGGTCCGGCGACGTATTGAGCTCACTGATGGCACCATCGCGACTCTTAGAGTCAAGCAGAAACCGGCCAAAGGCGTGGTCCTCATTGTTCGCAAAAACCCATTGCGGGCAGGGCTGGCCAACCATCACCGGATATTCACGTGCTGCCGTGTCCAGTTCCACAGGAATTTGAATAGGCTGACCAGTTGCGTAATTCAATGACACAAGCGTCACGATGGGCCACAGGTCACTTGTGCCCAGCACGTCGTGCTGAAAAAGCGACAAGCGGCTTATTCGCGGGCCTTCGCACGCCCAGGCCACATCCACCTGAGGCATGCCGCGATGGCGTATCCACATCTCCGCCCACCGGCCAAGGGATTGATGGGACACCTGCTCAAAGGCGCGCACCAGGTCACTCCACTCGGCGTTCCCGTAAGCATGCTCCTTCAAGTACAACCGCAGTCCATCGCGAAACTTCTCCGGGCCCAGCACATATGCGAGTTGCTTCAACACGCCAGGAGCCTTGGAGTAAACAATCGCTCCGTAGGCCGACTTGGCATCTTTCAGGTTGGGAATGTCCTGATAGATCGGCGTAGTGCCTTGGGTGGAATCGATCGCGTATGCGGCGGGCTTGATCGATTCGTAAAAGTGTTTCCAGATATTTTCCGTCGGCTTCAAAGTCGCCAGCGTTTGGTAGGCCATGTACTGCGCGAACCCTTCTTTCAGCCAGAGGTCGTCAAACCAGCGCATGGTGGTGAAATCGCCAAACCACTGGTGGGTGAGCTCGTGGAGAACCAGGAGATCGCGGCCCAGGAGATCGGTGTGCGTGGGCGCGCGGCGGAAGAGCACACCCTCTTCGCGCAGGAACGTGGCGCCCGCGTGCTCCATGCCGCCATAAGGAAAGCCGGGAATCAATACCATGTCGTACTTGGGAAATGGAAACGATTGGCCAAAGTACTGTGACAGGTATTCGATTCCGTGCGCGGCCGTCTCCTGCACCTCGGGAGCTTCCGCCTCGGCGCGCGCCAGCACCGACGGGCGCGCATAAATTCCTGGCAAGCCGGGTGCCTCGTGCACGTGGCGAAAAGGGCCGGCTACAAAGGCCAGCAAGTAAGTGCTGATGGGATGTGTCTCTTCAAATGTGACGGATTTTGTGGCTCCGGACTCTTTGGTTATCGCGGCCGCGGTGTTGGAAATGATTGTCCATTGTGAGGGCGCCTGGACGGTGAGCCGGAAGCGCGCCTTCAGGTCAGGCTGATCGAAGCACGGGAACGCCATGCTGGCGTCCATGGGGACGAACAGCGTGTAGATGTATTCCGTGTGATCGTCGCGATCCTCGAACCGGATCAGCGGCTTCCCTGCCGGAGCGACATTGGACACAAACTGGGTGATTACGATGTTTTCCCCAATTCGCAGCTTGTCCGCGGGGAGTTCGATGTGCCCGTTCTCCGGACGAATGGGAACGCCCGTTCCGTTCACCGAAATCGAGTTGAGAAGCCCATCCCGATAATCGAGCAAAACCGGCCCGGCAGATTTGAGCGTGAACGTCAGCTTTTCCCTGCCCACAGTTTTCGTAACCGTTGGGGGCGTGAGTTCAAAGGCCAATTCGTACCGGATATCTGAAATTTGTGCGGCGCGTTGGCGGGCCAACTCGCGCGGAATGCCCTCCGGCGCGCTCGCGAAAGCCGTTGGGGCCGCCAACAAAATCAGGAAGAGGATGCGCTTGCCCATTTCGGAGGGGATTATAACGAATCACGTGTGCGCCAGAGCAGAAGAGTTCATTAACCGAAAACTCTGCACCCCACGAGAGTCTAAAGGCCGGCAAGCATTATGCGAATTTGGGTACCCCGTCTCCCACCAAACATGAGATGTGACCCCTGTCACAGCAACAAGAGACCGTCGTTAGGGAGAATGGTGTGATTAAACTACAGCGCCTTCGGGTGCCCGGAGGCGGCCATTACCGGCGCGGTGGTCCGCATGATAAACGGACCAAGCGCAGCTGTACCTCACCCTCTCAGGGAACGAATCCAAGGAGGCTCCGGCATGAAAGAGACCATCAAATTCAAACTGAACGGAAAGGCGGTGAGTCTGGCCGTGGAGCCCGCCCGCCCTTTGTTGTGGGTTCTGCGCTATGACCTGGGCCTGACAGCCACCAAGTACGGCTGCGGAGGCGGGCTTTGCGGAGCCTGTACGGTGATCATCGATCGACAGGCTGTGCGATCGTGCCTGCTCAACATGAAAGCAGTTGCGGGCAAAGAGGTGACAACCCTTGAGGGGTTGGCCCAGAACGGCGAACTCCGCCCGCTGCAAAAAGCCTTTGTCAAGCATGACGCCCTTCAGTGCGGCTACTGTACTCCAGGGATGTTGATGAATGCCTATGGGCTGCTTTTGAAAAATCCTTCACCTTCACGCAGTGAAATTATCGAACAGATGGAAGGCAACCTGTGCCGGTGCGGCGCCCACACAAGGATCATCCGGGCGATTCAGGCGGCGGCCGAAGCGAGGGGAGGCGCACAGTGATGAAACGAGTTCACTCCACGGCGATGGACATCAACGAAGAGAACCTGCAACTGGACTTCTCTGATGCGAGCGAAACGGGCCCCGTCCTTCCCGTCGACCGCCGGCAATTTTTGAAATTAGTGGGCGGAGGCATCGTCGTCTGCTTCACCATCCCAAGTTCGTTGGCGATTCAGGAAGGAGAGCGGCGCCGGGGGGGAGGCCAGGAACTTCCCCAGGACTTTAATACCTTCCTCAAGATTGGAGAAGACGGCCGGGTCACCGGATTCACCGGAAAAATCGAAATGGGCCAGGGGGCGATGACCTCGCTGGCGCAAATGCTGGCCGACGAGCTTGACGTCCCGCTCGAATCGGTGAACATGGTGATGGGCGATACGGACCTCTGTCCCTGGGACCGCGGGACGTTTGGTTCCATGACGACCCGCTTTTTTGGCCCACCTTTCAGGGCAGCGGCAGCCGAGGCCAAAGCCGTGCTCATTGAGCTGGCGGCGGAACGATGGGGCATTGCGAAAAACCAGCTCAGGACGAAGGATGGAACGGTCTATGACGTCTCAGGGCAAAAGAAAGCAACCTACGCTGAACTCACCAAGGGACAGAAAATAACGCGCCACGTTAAAGGCGCAGCGCTGGAAACGTCCAGGGATTTCACCATCGTGGGGAACCCTCTCCCAAGAAGGGACGCGGTGGAGAAGGTGACGGGCACGGCCAAGTATGCCGGCGATATAAGGGAGCCGGGCCTGCTGCACGCGCGCATTTTGCGGCCACCCGCGCATGACGCGAAGCTCGTCCACGCGGACACCTCCGCAGTCCGCGAAATCGGGGGCGCGGAGGCCGTACAGGACGGGGACATGATTGCCGTCCTGCATCAGTATCCCGACATGGCGGAACTTGCCCTGGCCAAAATCAAATCACAATACGATCGGCCGCCGGCGACCGTGGACGACAAAACGATTTTCGATCACCTGCTTAAAGTTGCCCCCGCGGGAGAGACGGTGGTGGAAGGGGGAAATATTGCCGAGGGGAAAAAAGGGGCCCACAACGTCGTGGAGGCGGCCTACCTCAACAGTTATGTCTCTCACGCTCCCATCGAGCCGCACACCGCTCTGGCCAAGATCGAAGGGGGCAAAGCGACCATCTGGGCCTCCACACAAACGCCCTTCGGACTCAAGGACGCCGCAGCTTCGCTCCTGGGAGTCCCGGCACAGAACGTGCGCGTTATCACGCCTTACGTCGGCGGCGGCTTTGGCGGAAAGAGCAACAACCAGCAAGCACTGGAGGCGGTGAGGCTGGCCAAGCTGACGGGCAAGCCTGTCCAGGTCGGCTGGACGCGCGCTGAAGAATTTTTCTATGACACATTCCGCCCGGCCGCCGTGGTCAAAATCAACGCAGGCATCACGGACTCGGGGCAGATTTCTTTCTGGGACTATGGCGTGTACTTCGCTGGCGCCAGAGGCGCAGCGCATTTCTATGACATCCCTCATCATCGCACTGTCGCCTACGGCTCCGGCTGGACCGGCGTGCCCGGCTCGCATCCTTTTGCGACAGGCCCGTGGCGCGCTCCCGCCAACAACACCAATACGTTTGCGCGAGAGTCGCATATCGATATGCTGGCTGTGAAAGCCGGAATGGATCCAGTAGAGTTCCGGCTAAAGAACTTGAAGGATAAGCGAATGCGGCGCGTCCTGCAAGCCGTCGCGGAAAAATTCGGCTGGACTCCGGCCAAGGGCCCAAGCTCGCGCGGTTACGGAGTAGCTTGTGGGATCGATGCCGGAACTTACGTCGCGCACATGGCGGAAGTGGAAGTGAACAAAACCACGGGACACGTCCAGGTGAAGCGCGTGTTTTGCGCGCAGGAGATGGGACTGTGCATCAATCCCGAAGGCGCCACGCTGCAGATGGAGGGCAGCATCACCATGGGCCTGGGGTATGCGCTGGCGGAAGAAGTTCGATTCAAGGGCGGCGAAATACTGGACAGCAATTTCGACACCTACAATATTCCACGCTTCTCCTGGCTGCCGGAAATCGAGACGGTTATTCTGGATGCCAAGGATTCCCCGGCCCAGGGCGGCGGAGAGCCGGCGATTATTTGTATGGGTGCAGTGATCGCAAACGCAGTCTTTGATGCCACGGGCGCCCGGTTGCTGCAACTGCCCATGACGCCGGAAAGAATTCTGGGCGCCCTCTCGCGCGGTTGAGTTGGCACATAACGCCTGCAGATGAGAAAGTGCTTTCTGCTTTCTGCTTTCTGCTTTCTGATTTCTGATTTCTGCTTTCTGATTTCTGATTTCTGATGTCAGATTCCAAATTTCCGAATTCACTTTGCAAACGGCTCTTCCAGCGACGCGCTCTGGCCGGTAAACAACTCCGCGCCGTTTTCCGTGATGTGCATGTCGTCCTCGAGCCGCACGCCAAATTCGCCGGGAATATAAATCCCCGGCTCATCGCTAAACATCATGTTGGGCGCCAGCGCCATCTTGTCGCCCTTTACCAGATAGGGCCACTCGTGGCCGTCCATCCCCATCCCGTGTCCGACGCGATGCTTGAAGTATTTGTAGCCCGGCCCATAGCCCACATCAGTGATCACCTTGCGGGCCGCAGCATCCACCGCCTCCGCGGCGACCCCGCGGCGTGCCGTCTCCAGAGCGGCCTTCTGCGCGCGATGCACGATGTCAAAAACCTGGCGCATCTTGTCTGAAGGCTTGCCCAACACAAAGGTGCGCGTGATATCCGAACCGTAGCCCTCCACGTCGCAGCCATCGTCAATCATAACGATCTCGCCCTCGTGGATCGCCTGCGGCGCAATCGATCCGTGGGGCAGCGCCGAGTACTGGCCTACATTCACGCTCACTTCACCGGGAAAACCCAGTTGATCGTAAGCCTGGTTGATGAGCGCTTGGAATTGGCGGCTGGTCATTCCTGGCCGGAGGGCGCGCCACGCCGCCTCGTAGGCGGTGATGGTCACCAGGGCCGCCAGTCGCATCAGGTCAATTTCATGATCACTCTTGATCATCCGGCATCCGGCGGTTACGGGCGTGCCACTTACAATGTTCAGGGCGGGCGCGGCCTGGGCAAGGCCTTCGGAAAAAACAAACTGCACCGATTCTTCCATCCCCAGGCGGCCGCTGGAGATTCCCCGGTCCTTCAACCCTCGCGCGACAAGCGCATACGGACTCTCATCCTCCTCCCACGTGCGGACGTCCGGATTGCCGGTCAGCGGGCCACGGGCAATTTGCTCCGCGGCGCGGTCCCTCTCGAAAGCCGGGCAAACATAGAAAGGCGCACCCTTGGCGGGCAGAGTTAAGGCGAACAGCCGTTCGCCTCCATCCCAGTGAATGTTGCTGAAATACACCAGCGAGGTGCCGCCCATCAGCATCAGCGCATCCAAGCGGTTCTCCACCATCAAGCGGCGCGCCTTCTCAATGCGCTCACGTCGCTCGTCCACCGTGATGGGCTTCGCCAGACTTTTCATTGACTTTAGTCCGGCAATTGATGGGGGCAACACATGGGCTGCCCGGGGAGGTTCGATGTTTTCTTGTGCCGCCTCCGTGCGGGCGCGCATGGGTGGAGTGAGGGCAAGTGCCGCCGCGGTCCCGGCGGTACGCAGGAAATTCCTTCGAGAAGACATTCAATTCCTCCTACAGAAAATTGCAAATTATAATGACAGCCCTTCGTTGTAGCGGCGCTCTATGAGCGCCGAAAACTCGACGGTTGCAGACCGCCGCCACAAAAGTGATTGTTACTATAATTTCCAGTCATCATTAAATTGCCCTTCTCACGGGGCAGGAACAACCAGCCCATGGTCGCTGCACTTTCTATCACATGTAATTCAAAGTTGGCGGAGAATTCTGCGACAAGATTGTCACGCATCACTCACAATCGAATTAAGAGCCCACGCGTCGATTGAACAGCAGGACGAGAACAGTTAGAATGTCTTTCCGCTGCTCCAGACAGCTCATTGATCGCAAGGAGACTTTTGATGGCGCTCATTCAATTCACCAAGAACCACACCGACCACTCCACCGACAAAGGATACCAATTCGAGTTTTTTTGTGACCGGTGCGGCAACGGATTCATGACCGAATTCAAGGCTTCGATGACGGGTTACGCCACCAGCGGGCTGCGCGCCGCCGGCAATCTCTTCGGTGGGCTCTTCGGAAGCGCGGCTTCAGGTGCTTACGAGATCGAACGCGCGGTCCAGGGCCCCGGGCACGACAAGGCGTTTCATGAGGCGGTGGAAGAAGCCAAGCCCAATTTCCGCATGTGCCCCAAATGTTCGCACTGGGTTTGCGTGACCACGTGCTGGAACCCCAAGCGCGGGCTTTGCCACGATTGCGCGCCGGATGTGGAAACCGAGCTCGCCGCCGCACAAGCTCAAGCCACCGTCGACCAGATTAAGACCAAAGTTGCCGCCCAGGATTTGACCAAGGACATTGACCTCACCAGCGAGGCCGCCGCTCTCTGCCCCAGTTGCGGCGCGAGGACCCAGGGCGCAAAATTCTGCCCGGAGTGTGGCAAGCCCCTGCGTCCGAAGAATGAATGTTCGCGCTGCGGCACCAAAGTTGAAGCGGGAACCAAGTTCTGCCCCGAGTGCGGCAACAAAATGGTCTGAGCCTTCATGCCCACTTTCTCGGGAAAATTTCAATATTTGAATGCGGACGGGACGGCCGCTCAGGCCTTACCCTGCCGCCTGACCTTCGACAAGGAAACCTTCACCGTCACACTCATGGTGGGCGAGGAGCATTGGGTAGAGCTGATGGCGGTCAGGTTCCCGTAGCGGTCGTAGCCAAGAGTAATTTAATTTCGGATAATGCCTTATATAGGATTATTGAACATCATGCCACCTCGCGCAGCATCAGGTGTTATCCGGCTCCGCCTTTTCGGCTTCCCCAAATAGGAGCCTTTCCTCCTGCGCGACAAATGAAACAAACAGGTCTTTCTCAGCAGGGAGCTTAGGCAGGATCCGACACTGCTCCAACTCTTCACGAGCGCGGTCCAAGTTCCCCAGATGTCTAGAGGCCCTTGCCACAAGCGCATGGCCTATTACCTGTTCCGGACCAATCCCAATTAGGAATTCACCGTAATCCCTCGCGAGATTCCAGTCCTGCAAGCTATCATCGTATAAGGCGGACTGTTGTGCCTCGATGATAATGTCCCCTTTTGTGCTCGATAGAAATGTCCCCTAATGGGACCTCCGAGGGGAGGTTTGATTGGGGAGAACCGAGATGAGCAAGAGGGAGTTGGCAAGGGTGGGAGTACTGGCGCGGGTGA
>JBGPCF010000027.1:0-58421 GCA_041481635.1 Terriglobia bacterium
AGATTTTTCCTCACGATGTCGCCATCCAGAAGCGTGACGGGACGCCCGCCCATCTCCAGAAATTTAACCCGCAGCACGTTGGCCACCGTCGATTTTCCCGAGCCGGATAATCCGGTGAAGAATACGGTGAAGCCCTGCTTGTGTCGAGGCGGATAGCTGCGCTGCAACTCGCGCGCGACTTCGGGAAAAGTAAACCACGATGGGATTTCCCTTCCCTCGTTCAATCGGGAGCGCAATTGTGTGCCGGAGATATTCAGCGTCCGAGCGCCCTTAGGAACCTCGTTATCCGGGACGTAGACGTCCTGATCCTCCAAGTAGACCATCATCTGGAACGGCACCATAGCCATGCCAATTTCTTCTTCGTGCTTTTTTAAGAGCTCTTGCGCGTCGTAGGGGCCATAAAAAGGTTTGCCATCGGCATCATTGCCCGGGCCGGCGTGGTCGCGCCCCACAATGAAGTGGCTGCACCCGTGGTTCTTGCGGATGATGGCGTGCCAGACGGCTTCGCGCGGTCCGCCCATGCGCATGGCTAACGGCAACAGCGAGAGCTTCACGGTGTCCTTGGGATACTTGGAGAGCAGCATTTCGTAGCACCGCACACGAACGTAATATTCAACGTCGCCGGGCTTGGTCATCCCGACCGACGGATGAATGAGAAGGTTGGCGCCCACTTTCTTGGCGGCGCGGAAGGTCAACTCTTGGTGGGCACGGTGCATCGGATTGCGGGTTTGGAAGGCGACTATTTTTCGCCAGCCGAGGCGCAGGAACTCACCTCGAAGCTCGGCGGGAGTCAAGCGCAGACTGCGGAAATCGTAGTGCGTCGGTCTCTGCACGCCTTCAAGACGGCCTCCCACGTACCACGGATGAGTGCGTGCCAAAAGGTGGTCCACGCCAGGATGAGCGCGGCTGGTGGTCCCGAAGACGGATTGCGCCTCGGCGTTCAAGTCGGGTTGCCAGACCTCGTCCACGTGCAGGACGGCGAGCATCACGCCTTCAGGATCGCGCAGGGCAACCGTTTTACTCGGGCCGAGGGTTTTCGCAAACGCTTCGGGCACGTCGAGCGTGATGGGTATGGGCCAGATGGTTTCGTCGGCCAGCCGCATTTCGGCGCAAGTCCGCTCGTAATCCGCGTGCGTCATAAAACCGCGCAGTGGGGAGAAGCCGCCGGACAAAAGCAGCTCAACGTCGCAGAGCTGGCGCGGGGTCAGATCCCAAGACGGCCACTCGCGAGAATGAGACCGAAGCTCCAAGGCGCGCTCCGGCTGTGCAATGAGGTTTACCAGTACCCCGCCGTGCGGCGGAACAAGATGGTCGTCCATTTCAGATGTTCTCCTTTAATGTCCTAATTGAGTAAGAATACATGAGTTCCGTTTTGATCAGCAAGGATAGATACAACGCGTGGTCAGCGCCGAGGGACGGGCTAGTTTCAAACACACGGTTAATGGGGGCTGTATCGGCCCCGCCCAAACCCCGCAAAAATGACATAGCCCGCGGCGGCCTGCGCTCCTGCACGCTTCCTCGAGGCGAAAGAGAAGCAAGGTCTGATCATCGTGAAGCTTCGCAACCTTCCTGACTGGCGGGTGAATCTCCAAGACCGCTCCCGGCCATAGATGGCTTCTCCGTCATAACAACCCTTGCCATCCGCAAGCTTAACGGAAATTTCAATCTTCGTTCATTTGCGTTTAAACCTGTGAGGAACAACCTTGAACCATTCACATGGTACCATTGGCGGCGTCCAGACTCGAAACCCTAGCGTGGTGCTACGTCCATGGCACCCAGTAGTGTTATATAGATAGCACCACAAGGCCATTGTCAGGATTTTGGAGAAGTATATGCTGCGAGCCATAAAAGGAACAAAGTAAGAACTTTTAACTGGAGAGAAATCCGGCAAGGATGGATTCAAGTGGTGCTCCATTCACAAGGTAGTGTCGCATGGACTGGCAAAGTGCCTGATCGGCGCTTTGAGATTCAAAAAATGCCGCACAATCGAGTTAACGGATATGGCATATCGCGTGGCGGCATTATCGAAGACATGCGCTGCGTCGAGGTGCTGTTTCCCGTTGGGGCGTCTGCGGAGCCCAACACTCCCTTCCAATTGAGTTTTTTATTACCTGACTGCCTCAACGGGCAACGCGCTGCTCGAGTCCTGTGCAAAGCCACGGTCACGCGGTCTGAATCACCTGGAAATGCCGGGACTCGCACGGATCTCGCGACGGCGATTTCGAACTACCGGATTGTTGGACCGCAACCTGTGGTGCCTGGCATGCCCGGGCGTAAGGCGGATCGGTCTTGGTCCGTAGAGTTGGAAGAATAGACTGGTTCGTTTCTCTGATTCGGTTGTGAATCGTGGTTGATAGGCGCCACGATGGGCTCTCCCCAGGCGTGCAGTTTGATGATTCTGAGGAAAGCCAGGGATTTTCCCAGAACAAATGGTTGTCCAGGCTTACAGGAAAAGGGGACTGTAAGTCACAGGGCGGAGCTTTATACCTTCCCCGGATTGTAATCGGCGGTGCGGCAGTAACTTTGCGGAGATCGCCACGGACACCGGCAAAGAGATAGAGAACGACCGTCGACCGGAGAAGAAGAAGATGTCCGAATCGCCAACGAACAGACCGCCGAAGGGTCCCGTTCGGGCAGAACGTTTCTTGTTGCACCTCCCCGCCCGAATTCGCATGGTGCAAAGTCCCCCGTGGTTCGAGGGGATGACGGAGAATATCAGTGAGTCTGGAGTGCTTTTTCATACCGAAAAACCTTTTGCGATAAAGACAGAGGTTGAGATGAGGCTCGGTCTCCCCGTGGTTATCCGAGATGAGGCTCCGGGTGAAATCGTCTGTTTGGGGACTATCGTTCGCATGGAACCTTCTCGAACTCCGGGCACTTTGCCAGGTCTTGCCGTTGCCATCAAAGGTTACCGCATAGCGCGCGGAGACGGCAGTACCAGTTGGTCGTTGCAGAAGTTCCTGACGAGGCGCCCGCATTGAGCAACACCTTGGCGCTGGTGCCGGTCGAACAGTCGCCACCGTTGCTCGGGCAGAGTCGTCAGGGTGGAGCGAGGGAGGGACGATCTCGATGACAACAGAAGATCAACCAGGCCATTCTACAAATTCAGGTTCGGCGCTGAGTTGGCACGCGATTTATACTCGTCATCAACATGAAAAGACCGTCGCGGAATGTCTTTCACGAAAAGGATTTGAAATCTTCCTGCCCCAATACAGCAGCACTCGGCAGTGGAAGGATCGGCGAAAGGTGATCTCCCTGCCGCTTTTCCCGAGCTACGTGTTTGTTCATGGTGGCCTTGACCGTATGATGCATTTAATGACGACGCCCGGCGTCCATCGCTTGGTGAGCTGGGGGGCGCAGCCGGCTGTAATCCCACAAGAAGATATCGACGCGGTACGACGTTTGGTTCAGACTTCGTTGCGGTTGGAGCCGCATCCATTCCTTAAATGCGGGGACTGGGTTCGGATCACCTCCGGACCTTTGGAAGGAATTCGAGGCATTCTGGTCCGCAAAAAGAGCGCGCTCCGCCTGGTGCTGTCGGTGGAAATGTTGCAGAAGTCCGTTGCAGTGGAGGTCGGCGTATCCACTGTCGAGCGTGAGGCCAGGAATGCTACGCAGAGCATTGCGCCAGTTTGGTCAATTCAGCCGGTAGGCGCTGGCCTCGGTGGCGGCGCGCTCAACTAGAATTAACGGGCGACTGATGGTCTGCTCGCTCGAGGGAATTGCACGGATGCGAAAGCCGGCTTGGCACTTGAAAATCCCTTGGACAACCGACAATTCTTAATGACAGTGATTCCTGCACAAAAAGTGCGGAGTTTGATGATTTCTAGATTGCCGTTTCGGCGTAAACCACTGATTCAGAACAGCGTAAGTTATGGAACGTGACGTGCTGCATTATTGGATGGTGGAGTATAGGTCTGTCCAGTAAGAGGGTTGGTGCCGTCTGCGTTTTCTAGGGACAGGACAGGAAAACATAATGAAGCGTACATCTTGGGTGACGGTGCTGAGCTTGGTCGCAGTTCTAGGTTTGTCGCTGTCGGCCTCGGCCACTACCCTCATTAAGTTCACAACTATCGATTCTCATGATAGTACGTACGACTCCTTTTACGCCGGCGTGTACAAAGGTACGATTAATGGGAAGCCGGCGGATTTCATTTGCGACGATTTCCTCACCGAGATCAACTACGGCCAGTCGTGGTACGCTCATGACAACACCAACAAGCCCGTAAGCGTCGGGCCTGACGGCGTCAGGTACGCTCCCAGTGGCAACGGCATCTACCACATTACAAACCCGTTCTTGCTTTCCGGCGGGAATCCCATCGTGACCCAGCAAGAAGAGTACAATATGATCGCCTGGCTGGTTGGGCAAATATTCAGCGACACAAACAACGCTGATCACAATTGGGCCAGTCTCGCTGGAGCGATTTGGTCGACCGCAGATGGCGCATGGAATAACTCCTCCTATACGAGTAACAACGGAGGCAGTCACTCTGCAGCATATTATGTGGGTCTGGCGTTCAGCCATAAGGACGACTCCAATCTGCCGCAATATGCCGTATATACGCCATTTGCTGCCACGGGTTGTGGCCAATCGGGACATCCCAGTTGCAATGGGCAAGAATTCTGGGCGCCTGCTCAAGAGCCCACAGTTGCTTTATTGCTGGGCGCTACGTTTCTCGGGGTCGGTTTGATGGGCAAGAGGGTTTTCGGCAAGAGCCGGGTTTGACAGTGAATCGTGCGCATTTGATGTTGTGAAACTGACACGTGCACTTGGAAGCAGGAAAACTAAGTAACTGATATTAAGCGCCTTTGACGATTAATTAATTTGGCATCATAAGTGCTGTACAAGAAAGAGTACTCGCGGGAAGGTTATCTCCCGGCGTAGTGCTAAATGGAAATGAAGGGAGGAAGCTGTATGAAGAGAAATCTCAAACCGGTCTTAACCATGGCTGTCTTGTTGGCCGCAATGTCTCTCGTTGCGACGAGCACATTTGCGACCAGCCAGACTGTCACCCCCGGATTAAACAAATGCACGCAGACTGGGACCTTTTCGTCCGGGACCGGTCTCTTGGTCATCCAAGAGATTGGGACGGCACCGGTCTCATGCACAATAGGAGTGGTCGTATCGGGTAGTGTCGCTATTTACGACCCCCCTAGCATTGACGGCGGTGAACTAAGTGACGTGCTGGTCTTCGCCCCGAAGCTTGGCGGAGGAAGCACCGCAACCCTCTATTCTTTTGGCGAGGTAGGCTTCCCAGCTGGACCCTACTCTGTTGCCTATGTCGAAGAAGACAATTCGGGTATTTTCCCCTACACGCTCTACAGTCCGGCGTGCGCCTGCGGGCCAGGCCTCTTGACCTTGTCAGACGTCAGCGGCCACCTTACCGTAAGCGGCATAACGGATAACGCGTACGTGGTAGTAAGCAACACGGACGAAGTACCATCACCGGAGCCGGCCACCCCACTCTTGCTAGGCGCGACCTTGCTAGGGTTGGGGTTCTTCCACAAACGGTTGTCCGGTCGATGATTTGTCAGGTCTCGAACATTGGCCAGGTGAGCTTTACGGCCTCCAAGACTGGGGACCCCAAGGCTAGCCTGACAAACTAAGAATCTGTAACAGCAGTTTACGGGCCGAAGAATCTAGCTAGGAGCTTCAAACCAATTGGAAAGCACGGCGAGCCCCAGACCGATTTGGTCCGGGGCTCCCGCGCTTGAATCTGTGAATCCTGCTACGTTGTTCCCTCGAAGAACAAAGAAACCCGACAAAGCGAATATCCTTATATAGCTCGACGATGCTTTTTTCGTTTTGTGCAGGCTACTGAGCTTAAACGCCGCTGAATAGTCCCTTAACGTGAATTGCTCTCCTCTTGAGCTGAGGCTTGAAATGAGTGAGCAAGGTCGGGCAGGCACGAGGCCAGCCCGTACAATTCCTCTCCAAATGCGAAAGCAAAAGCGCCTCCTGATCTTAGTGTCTCTGGCATTGTTGGTTGGCGTCGTGGCCAGTTGTAGCCGCGACCCGAATGTACGCAAGCAGAAGTATTACGACAGCGCCATGACGTACTTTGAAAAAGGCAAGTACCGTGAGGCAGTCCTGGAGCTTCGCAACGCCATAAAGATTGACCCTCGCTTCGCTGAGGCGCACTATCAAATGGCCCGATGCGACCTGAAACTAAACTTTACGAATCAGGCCTACAACGAGTTGCTGAACACCATTAGCTTGGCGCCACACCACTGGAAGGCTCAAATTGACTTGGGTTATCTGCTTTATGCCGCCCGCCAATACGACCACGCGCAGGAAAAAGCGAATCTGGTGCTCTCGAGCGAGCCCAACAACGCGGACGCCCACGCTCTGATGGCGAACATCACCGCGGCGAAGGGCCACCTTGACCAGGCGATTGTTGAAATGAAAAAGTCCGTGCAACTGGCCCCTGAGGAATCGAAATTCCTCAACCTTGCTCTATTGGAAGAGGGCGCCCGCCAGCCATCAGCAGCAGAAGAGGATTACAAGAAGGCAGTTTCCTTAAGCCCAAAGGCCAGTGAGCCGGTCTCGGCACTGGGCGCATTCTACGCACGCCAGCGCCGGTTTGTAGAGGCCGAGCAGCAGTTCCGGCACGCTGTCGAGCTCGAGCCCAAAAACCCATCGCCTCACGCGAACCTTGTGCGTCTTTACCTTGCCCAGGGCCAGAAGGACAAGGCCGAGCAAGCGGCGAGCGAAACCAAGAGGGTGCTGAAAGATAATCCCGTCGCCTACCGAATGCTGGGTGACTACTACCTTGGGTCCGGCCAACGGGACAAGGCGCTTGATGAGTATGCGTCCCTATACAAACAATTCCCGAGGGACTTGGGCGTAAAAAAGGCCTACGGCCAGCTCCTCATTGAAAAGGGCGACTTAGCTGGAGCTACGAAAGCCGATGAGGAGATCATCAAGGGGAATCCCAACGATGTGGACGGCTTTGTCTTAAAGGGACAGATTCTAATCCGCCAACGCCACGCCAGCGAAGCTTTGACGCCGCTTCAGACGGCCCTCAAGGCGGACCCCGACAATGCAAGAGCACATTATTACCTTGGTGTGGCCTACGACCAACTCGCCCAGCGAGACCGCGCAAAGCAGGAATGGCGCGAGGCTGTGCGCCTTAGTCCGGATTCAGTCGAAGCTCAGTTGGATCTGGCGTCCGCAGCACAACGTGATGGCGATTTCAATCAACTTGAGATCAGCGCGGCGGCCTTAGTCAAGTTGCTGCCCTCTTCACCTTATGGGTACGCATATGATGCCGTTGTTAAAGCATCGCGCAAAGACGTTCAGGGAGCAGAGCTGGATCTCAAGAAAACGATTGAGGTGGCACCCAAACATCCCTTGGGTTACACCCGCATGGGCGAACTGCTCACCGCGGAGAAGCGCTTCAACGAGGCCGAAAAATTTTATGAATCGGCGCTGCAGAACGACCCGAACTTTGAAGAAGGATTAAGGGGCCTCGCACGGATTTATTTGCTCGAAAAGGATCCGGGAAAGGCGATTCGCCGTGTCAATGAACAGATCGCGAAGGCTCCCAACAATAGCGACTATTACCTGCTGCTGGGCGGATTGCAATTCTCCCAGAAGGACTACGCGAGCGCGGAGGCGGCACTCCAGAAATCCGTTGACTTAAACAACAACAACATAAACGCCTTCGTATTCCTCGCCAACGTGCAGGTTCTCCAAGGGGCGCGGGAGAGAGCGATCGCCAGTTGTCAGCGTTCCATTCAAGCTGATTCTTCCTACCTTCCAAGCTACATTTTGCTGGGGATCTTGGAAGAGCAGCGCGGGAATTGGCAGAATGCCGAGGAGGTCTACCGGAAGGCTCTGCAGGTGCGGCCGGATTACCCTTTGGCTGCGAACAACCTGGCATATCTAATGCTAAACCATGGTGGCAATCTGGATGTCGCACTTTCGCTCGCGCAGGAGGCGCGGCGGATCATTCCGGATTCCGCCGGTATCGCTGACACCCTGGCATGGGCTCTCTACAAGAAGGGCGAATACCAAGCCGCCATCGACCTTCTCAAAGAGGCCCTCAAGAAAGAACCGAATGACCCCGACTTTAACTATCACATCGGTTTGGCGTACCAAATGAAAAAGGATCGTGCGGACGCTGTCCAACATCTTGAGCGCGTCCTGAAGATTAATCCGAACTTTAGCAACGCCGGTGAAGTCCGCGAGGCACTGGCCTCGTTGGGCAAAGGTTGACCGCTCCTCCCACAGCTGGCTGTGACCCAATTATGGGCCCAGCATGACGCGGCAAAATGAGGGCCAGGCAAGGACGATGTGCAGGTGTTCTAACACATATGATATAAATTTCGGCATATTTTTCGCCTGCCACCATTTTGTTGCGACTTTTAGTTCTTAACGTAACTCTTTTAGTTTGTTATCGCTAACCATTCCTGTTGAGATCAATGGTGGGTTTGGCCAATAGAATGCTGGACGGAAGTTGGGATAAGGCATGTTGAAATGAGGCTGGACTAGTATGAGAAAGTTTGGAGTGCTTCTAACCCTCTCGATGCTTGCTGGCCTATCCGTTGCGCGGGCAGATGATTTAACGCCTACGCCGGTATTTATTGACGGCGAATGGGTGGATATGTATGATCCGGCAACCCTTCACACTGGAGGCGGCGCAGGCACATCATGTGCCACGGGTTGCGCGCTTGACCCCAACCCTATCCCCAGCAATCACTTTGATATCTACCAGACCTCTGGCGGTGCTGGACTCCTCGGCAACCCATTCCTTGTGATCGTGGGCGTGCCCAACGACAAGACTGGGAACCTATTTCCCACGAATCCCATTGGCGCCGTGACATCGTACAACCCATACCCCACAAAATACCCTAGTGGGGGAGTGGCAGGTCTGAATACACCTTTCCCCACAACACCCGGCCAATACGGCATCAAAGCCGCAGTCTCTGGAGACTATTACGGCAATATGACCTCCGGGGAGGCATATGCCTTCCTTGGTCTCTATCACGATACCAATTCCGAAAGTTTTGGTAACTGGGCAGCGACCGATTTGTCTCGATATCACATTACCGCCACGAATTTTGGGATTTATGCATTTTCTGTGACTACCACCCTGAAAGGCGGAGGCTTGATCGATTTCAGTTTAACGAAAAATCTGCCGACTGGCAGCTATGTCATCGGCTACGGGGAGACACCGATCACAACAGTGATCACAACAGATCCCAAAACGCACAAGAAATCATCGACTAAATCATTTACTGTCTATGACACTGCCTTCACTGAGGGCGGAAGTGCTGCAATAGTCGGCTCAGAACCCGGAACCCCAATTCTCCTTGGAATAACATGCCTGCTTTGCGTCGCCTGGATCATCAAGCGTCGCTCCATCATTAGCTTAGGACGGATCGCATCATTTAATTAGGCAGGGGTGGCGCGCTGACTGTACGTCTCGATTCCACCCGGTTTGTACGCTGCAATCAGTTCCTTTCAACCTGATCTCACACCAACCACTAAAAAGCGCGAGTTCAGGTTCGTGAGTAAGCACAACGCTTTTCTACCCCTTTAAATCTCATAAGATTAGGCACCCCTCAGGTTCCCACAACAGATCAGGCCGAACTCGACCGTGGATAGAGGCACACAATAGATGAGCAAACATCGACAACTCACCACTGGAGATTACGGAGCGATTTTACGCCGACGATGGCTTCTCATTCTTCTCCCTGTACTCTTCGGTCCAGCGATTGGCTACGGTACTTCGCTCCTGTTTCGTAGTCGTTACACCTCGCATTCTCTTCTCTTAATCGAGCCTCAGAGGGTGCCAGACTCTTATGTCAAGCCGGTGATCACCGAAGATTTAAATCAACGAGTTGAGAACATTCAACAGCAGAGTCTAAGCCGTACTCGTCTTCAGCCGCTGGTGGAGCGGTACGGGCTGTTCAAGGATCAGGCGGCTCAGAAGTCAATGGAAGAATTGGTGGGCATGCTGCAATTGGCCATCGAACTGACTCCCATCAAACCGGTTGTCCGTTCCCGCGAGGAAATGGTGCCGGGCTTTCAAATCGACGTAACCCTCGAAGATCCGCGGGTAGCGCAGCAGGTATGTTCGGATGTCACCTCGATGTTTGTGGATGAGGATCTTCGCCAGCGTGAACACACGGCTCAAGGAACCACAAACTTCCTTCAGAGTCAGTTGGTCGATGCCAAGCGGAATCTCGATGAGCAAGACGCCAAACTGGCGGCATTCAAGCGCAAGTACACTGGAATGCTCCCGGACCAGTTGCAGACGACCATGAATTTGTTGGGTCCCTTGCAGAGCCAGCTCGAGGCAGTCACGCAGGCGCTCAATCGGGCGCAGCAGGACAAGACATACACTGAGTCGATTATCGAACAACAAGTTCAAGCGTGGGAAATCAACACAGCGATGAAATCGGGAGTCAGTCCCGGGCAGGTTACCGACCCCGATCCTCTGGTGAAGCGTCTATCGGATTTACAAAATTATCTTTTAAGCTTGAAGACACATTTCACGGATGATTATCCCGAGGTCATCACAGTAAAGTCTGAGATTGAGGATCTTCAGAAGCAGATTCGCCAGGCTGCCTCTCGACCCAAACCGAAACCTACCGAAAAGGCTGAAAAAAGTACCGAACCTGAGCCGCCTCAGATTCAGCAGCTCCGCGCCCAGGCGCATTCCTACGACGATGCGATAAAAAGTAATTCGCGCGAGCAGCGCCGGCTGACGGATCAGATCAAACAATACGAAGCTCGACTTCAGATGAGTCCTGTCGTAGAGCAGCAATACAAGGAGATTACTCGCGATCACCAGTCTGCCCTTCAATTCTACAACGATCTTCTGAGCAAGCGGGACCAGTCGGGTATGGCGACTGACTTGCAGCGTCGCCAGGAAGGTGGACAACTTCGCGTGATGGATCCGGCGGATTTGCCGGCAAAGCCCTCATTTCCAAACAAGCCTCTATTCGCATTGGGAGGTTTGGGGCTTGGGCTCGCGCTGGGGTTGGGGATGGCCTTAATCGCCGAACAGACTGACAAGCGGGTTCGCACGGAGGTCGATGTCGAGTTTTATCTTGGTGTCTCCCCCTTCGCCCTCATTCCCGTAATCGAAACTGCAACAAATGGAAAACGCGCTCTCAAAGGCCAGGAGAAAGCAAGAGCCGGGCAGAAAGGCCCCTTGAGTATTTCCGGTATTCACTAAACCGATGAAAACCTGCCCCCCTACGAGATGTTCTTGTTTATTGACTCGTCTCGCCAGAACGCTGGGTTGGATTTGCAGCCCCAACCAGTTTTCACCCTCATTTACACTCTAATGGTTCTGGTGCCTCTTGAAAATGCGTTAATTGCCGCAAAGCTTTCGATGGAGTAGGAAGGATATTCATGGACCGAATTAACGACACTCCGCCAAAGGCCCCCGGGAATGACCTGGGCATCAAAGCATTGGATACGCATGTCGGCGCAGCCGAAAGCAAGGGCCAGAGGGTTATCCGACCATCTGATCCTTCGTCTATTCCCGTTGGCGATGACCTGCTGATTGTGGATTCAGATACCGAAACCCCGGATGCCGCAGTAATGCGAGAGACGCTGACTAAACGTTGCATCCAAAGCCGATGGTCTCCCGATCCGAGTATGATGGTTCAATTCGACGGTCAACCGAGCGGGCCTGGTCGAGAAGAGTTTCGTGCGCTTCGAGCCCGCCTGAATCTGGTTCGTGAGCGACAGCGCCTGCAAAAGCTGTTGATTACCAGCGCTTTGCCGGATGAAGGAAAAACGTTTATCGCGGCCAACCTGGCCCAAGCCGTTTTCTGGCAGCACGAACGAAATATATTGCTGATGGACGGCGACCTTCGGTCCTCTCGCTTGCATCTTGCGCTGGGCGCGCCTCCGGCTCCTGGGCTTTCTGATTACCTGAATGGCAGCGCAGACGAGTTTGCGATCATGAAGCGGGGATCACAGCCCAATTTCTTTTTCATTCCCGGCGGAAGGCCGGTATCGAATCCCAGTGAACTCCTCGAAAATGGAAAGCTCAAAGTGCTTCTCCAGCGCATGGCTCTCGCATTTGACTGGATCATCATCGACGCGCCCCCCGTTGTTCCAATCCCCGACGCCAAGGTGATAGCCGAGCTCTGCGATGGAGTACTGGTTGTTCTTAGGGCTGGCAAAACGCCTTTCGATCTAGCTCAGAGAGCCTATTCGGAATTTCGGGGAAAGCCTTTCCTGGGAGTCGTGCTTAATCGAGTGGACGCCCGGATGACCTACGGATACAACTACTACTACGAAAGAAAGGCAAAAACATCAGGCAGCAACGGCAAGAAGCGATAGGAACGAGCAAGTCAGGGCCGAACTTAGCGCACGACTAAAGGCTCGCATCTTAACCTTCAAGCACTATCATCTGGAGAATGGAAATCCGACAAGTAACCCCCCGTGCGGCAGTTCCAGAACAGACACCCTTTGAGCTCTACTTAACATGGGCGCCCTAACATTGTGGCCGCCTTTACGCACGAACAGACGCGACGATATTGAGTTTCAGGAGCCTTCGCAATTATAAGGATTGCGGCTCGCCGACAGTTCCCCTGATCTGCTTTCCTGCTACGTTGGGCCTGATCGATTCTAGGTTTGTTAGCGAGTCAGTACGACCCACTAAGGAAGAAGAGAGACCATGGCATTTCTGGGCACGATAAACCCCCTGACGATCCTCCCGGAAAGACGCTTGCCTCCCGATTCAGTCATCTTCGGCCGCTCACCGAAAATGCAAGGGGTGCGCAATGCCATCGAAAAGCTCAAAGGGCACAACCTCGCAATACTGATTCAGGGAGAAAACGGGACCGGTAAAGAGGTTGTGGCGATGTTGCTGCACGATCGCTCCCCGTGGGCTCAGGGAACCTTTGTCAAAGTAAGTTGCCCATCCATCCCAGGAACATTGCTGGAAAGCGAGTTGTTCGGATACGAAAGGGGAGCTTTTACGGGGGCCTACTCCACCAAACCCGGACGCGTGGAGTCGGCTCACGGCGGCACACTTTTCCTGGATGAAATCGGTGAGCTCGATCTAGGGCTCCAGGCCAAGTTGTTGCAGCTTCTCCAGGATGGTCAGTTCTCCCGCATCGGGGGGCAGGTCGATAAGCGAGTGGACTTGCGAGTGATCTGCGCCACGAACCGAAAATTAGAACAGGAAGCGCAGGCGGGCACCTTTAGGCGGGACCTTTTTTATCGCATCAACGTGGCACCCGTATACCTGCCCCCGTTAAGAGAGCGCAGGGAGGATATCCGTGACCTGGCAAAGTATTTCCTCGAAACGCAAAGCGCAGGGTTCAAATGCAAAGTGAAGCCGCTCTCGCCCGGACTCATGCAGATTTTGGAGAATTACGATTGGCCTGGGAACATTCGTCAACTGGAAAACCTGATTAAGCGATACGTCATTCTGGGTACGGAGGAGGCTATTACTGCCGATCTGATGGAAGTGGCCGCAAACCCCTTTGACGTCCAGAACCCAGCCTCTGGCCCCTTTTCTTTGAAGAAATTGACTCGGCAGGCTGCGCAGGACTGCGAGCGGAAGATCATCCTGGGAGCGTTGCAAACGCACCATTGGAATCGGAAGGATACGGCTCGGGCTTTACGGATTGGCTATCGTACGTTGCTCCAGAAAATGCAATACGCGGGTTTGGCCAAGCACAACGGCCACCGTCGGTTGGATGAAATAGAATCTCAACCAGCAAATCCCGAGACGGGCGCTGTGTGTGAAATTCCCCCCGTCCAGCACGCACCCCGCGCGCCGGGGAACGGCAATAATCACTCCAATGATAAGCGGCACCAGAGAGCGATCAAAAAGGAACATGAAGATGCGGAACCCGCTATTCAAGGCTGAAGCTGGCCTACCAGCGTCTCGGAAGCAATCCGATTCGATTGAGGGCTTGCACACTGACCAGGGCAACAGCCTGGTTGTCGAAGAATCGTTCGCGAGGATTTTGTGCCTGGAACGGAAACGGGCGGAGCGCTCGCGTAAGCTGTTGTTGTTGATGCTTCTGGATACAAGTGAATTGTTGCGACGGAACGGGGGGACACCCACTCTCCAGAAAATTGCGTCGGCACTCTCCCCCTTGACACGAGAGACGGATGTAAATGGCTGGTACAAGAAGGGCTGCATTCTTGGCATTCTCTTCACGGAACTGGGTGAGAGCAACAAAAGCGTTGTAGGGGCGACTATCTTGTCGAGGATCAGTACCGCTCTAAGCAAGCTTCTGGGTCCGGAGCAGCTTAAATGGATTGATATATCTTTGAACTTCTTCCCCGAAGATTGGGACATCGGTGACCCAGGACAACAGATGAATGGTGCGTTATATCCTGAGCAGTTTACGAAGGGCCGCGCAAAAAATCTTCCTCAGACTTTGAAACGAGTCATCGATATTGCGGGAAGCGCGACGGGTTTGGTAATTCTTTCTCCCGTATTCGTTCTGATTGCCCTTCTCATCAAGCTAACCTCGAAGGGGTGCGTGCTGTTCCGCCAGAAGCGCGTGGGCCAGTATGGCGCCACCTTCGACATGCTCAAATTCAGGTCTATGCACGCCGTAAACGATCCGACGATCCACAAAGAATACGTCCGAAAGTTAATAGCGGGTGGAGTCGAATCGAAGTCCGAAAGTCAGGATAGGGATCAAGTTTTCAAGTTAAAGCAAGACCCCAGAATCACTCGCCTGGGAAAGCTGCTTCGAAAGTCCAGCTTGGACGAGCTTCCCCAGTTGTGGAATGTGTTGGAGGGCGAGATGTCCCTTGTCGGGCCGCGACCTCCTATTCCCTACGAGCTCGAGTGCTATGACATCTGGCATCGGCGTCGTTTGCTGGAGGCAAAGCCCGGAATTACAGGTTTATGGCAGGTGAACGGTAGAAGCAGGACCACCTTCGACGAGATGGTGCGCCTGGATCTGAAGTACGCCAAGACCTGGTCGCTCTGGTTGGACCTCTGGATTCTTCTCAAGACTCCACTGGCCGTCCTCTCTGGAGAAGGTGCTCTTTAAACCACCGCCTCATATTTCTCATCTTCGAAGAGCGCAACTATGACATCTATGATTCGAATCGGCGTCCTAGGCTTCGGATACTGGGGCCCTAACGTCGTAAGAAACTTCAGTAATCTCCCCGGTTGTGAGGTCGTCAGCATTTGCGATGAAAACCCTGCAATGATGAAGCGCGCAGGACAGGCATATCCCAGCGCACATGTTTCTACCAACCCATCTGATGTTTTGACCTCGCCGGAAATTGATGCGGTGGCGATTGTTACACCCGTCGGGACGCACTTCGAGCTGGCCCAAAAAGCCCTTGAGAACGGGAAACACGTCTTTGTGGAAAAGCCTTTCACATCCACCGTGGCGCAAGCTGAAAAGTTGATTGAGCTGGCGGAACAGAAGAATCTCAAAATCATGGTCGATCACACATTCCTCTATACGGGAGCCGTGAAAAAAATCCGCCAACTCATTGACGAAGATGCCTTGGGCGGGCTCTACTACTATGATTCAACCAGAGTCAATTTGGGCCTTTTTCAGCACGACGTCAATGTGATATGGGACTTGGCGCCTCACGATCTCTCCATCATGGATTACCTCATCAAGCAGAAGCCAGAGGCTGTGGTAGCCACAGGCGAGAGACACTTGAACGGATGTGAGGACGTCGCGTTTATCACCATCTATTTTCCTTCCAACATCATTGCCCACATCAACGTCAACTGGCTCTCGCCGGTAAAGGTCAGGACCACCCTCCTGGGCGGCGAGAAGAAGATGTTGATGTGGAACGATCTGGAAGCCGATGAAAAGATTAAGGTTTATGACAAGGGCGCGGAGGTGAAAAATGGCAACGGCGTCCACGCGCTGCTGGTCAGTTATCGTTCCGGAGACATGTGGGCGCCCAGGGTCGAGCAGGTCGAGGCTCTAAGGGCGGAGACATCATGCTTTGTCGACTGCATTTTAGGCGATAAAACGTCCATTAATGATGGTGCGGCGGGCTTAAGGGTGGTCAAAATGCTCGACGCGGCAGATCAATCGGTCCGGGAGAGAGGAAAACTGGTTTATCTATGAGCGACCATCTATGCATTGCGCCCGACGTGGTGCTGGGGAAGGACGTCAAATTCTCAAAATTCATCAATCTCTATGGTTGCGAAATCGGAGATCGGACCAAGATCGGCGCATTTGTTGAGGTCCAGAAGAACGCCAAGATTGGCAAGAATTGCAAGATTTCCAGTCACACATTCATTTGCGAAGGAGTGACCATCGCTGACAATGTTTTTGTGGGTCATGGGGTCACCTTCATCAACGACACTTATCCGCGCGCGACCAATTCTGAAGGCGAGTTGGAGACCGAGGCGGACTGGAAAGTAGAGCCAACAGTTGTAAAGATGGGCGCCTCGATCGGTTCAGGAGCTACTATCCTTTCCAATCTTGTGATCGGGGAGAATGCCCTGGTTGGGGCGGGCAGCGTGGTCACGCGGGATGTGCCTCCCAATTCAATCGTAGCGGGGAATCCAGCCAAGTTTCTCAGGCTTCTCACTCCAAAATTCAGGATCGCCAAATGAAGAGTCCAATTGAAATACCCTTTGTTGACCTTGTCCGCCCACATCTGGAACTTCGGGAGGAGTTGCTCTCGGTCTTCCAGTCTTCCTTGGATACAGGCAGGTTTATCGGCGGATCGATGGTTGAGAACTTCGAACTGGATTTTGCCGAGTTTTGCAGTACGCAGCACTGCATTGGTGTCTCAAGCGGTACGGACGCTTTGCGCTTCGCCTTGATGGGAGCTGGCGTGAGTCCAGGGGACATCGTTCTGACCGTCCCGAATACGTTCATCGCGACTGCGGAGGCTGTCTCCCAGGCAGGCGCTCAAGTTGAATTCATAGACGTCGACAGCCGGACGTACACCATGGATCCCGCCAAGCTGGAAGAGTACCTCGAGGTTCAATGCAGTTTTGACAGCCAGACGGGCGCTTTAATCAACAAGAAATCGAAGCGGGCCGTCACGGCCATTGTCCCCGTCCATCTTTACGGCCAGACGGCGGACATGGACCCGATCCTTGAACTTGCTGCGAAATATGAATTGATTGTGGTCGAGGATGCTTGCCAGGCCCATGGCGCGCAGTATTTTTCGAAGAAGGAGGGCCGATGGATGGCGGCGGGGTCGATGGGCCGGGCGGCCGCATTCAGCTTTTATCCCGGCAAGAATCTGGGCGCTTGTGGGGAAGCCGGAGCGGTTACGACCAACGACGCAGAGATCACGCGTAAAGTCCGGATGTTGCGCGACCACGGCCAAACTCAGAAGTACTATCACGAGATTGAGGGATATAACGGCAGGCTGGACTCGATTCAGGCAGGGATCTTGCAAGTCAAGCTGAAGTTCCTTTCGCAATGGAATGAGATGCGACGCGAGCGAGCGTGCACATACCATGAGTTGTTGGCTGGGTCGGACGACTGCGTTGCAATTCCGTACGAACCCCCGTGGGCAAAGGCCGTCTACCACCTTTATGTCATACGGACTCAAGATAGGGATCAACTCCAGGCGCACCTTTCCGATTTCGGGATTGGGACCGGGATCCACTACCCGATACCGTTGCATCTCCAGAAGGCCTTCGAGAGGCTCGGGTACAGGGAAGGGGACTTCCCGATATCTGAGAACGCAGCTCGCGAGGTTCTCTCGCTTCCCATGTACCCCCAAATCAAATTCGAGAGCCAGACTGAAGTGACCCGACAGGTTACGGCTTTTTTCTCTGGGAGGACAAACGGTAAAGTCAGCTTGCGCGTCCCCGCATAAACACCGCTCCAGGATACCTACCCGATCTTCGTTCATTCGGCTCGAACGCCTCCCTTTAGCCTGCCTGCATCGTCACGTCAAGAATTTCATTAGAATCGGTTCGCCCAGCCAGACTGGCAGAAACTGGAATGGGCGGAGGAAAATGAGAAGTGGGACGTAGTATCCGAAACCTCCAAGACGTTGTAGATTGGGGCCTGTGTACGGGCTGCGGGGCGTGCTATTACGCCTGCTCAAAAAATGTGGTTTCGCTCGTAAACGTCGAAACTGTCGGAATTCGTCCCAAGTTCGATCCGGCCGCCTGCGCGTCGTGTACGGATTGTCTTTCGATCTGCCCTGGTTATTCTCTAGATAGCCAAATGGCCATGGGACCGGTTCCGAATCAGAGCGAACTCGAGCACGAGTCCGGGCCGGCGCTGGAGGTTTGGGAGGGCTACGCCAGCGACCCAGGGCTGCGTTTCCGGGCTTCGTCCGGCGGCCTGCTTTCGGCGCTGGCACTATACTGCCTGGAGCAGGAACACATGGACTTTGTGCTGCACACAGGAATGGATGAGGCCAAGCCGTGGATGAATAAGACCGCCCCGAGCTGGATCGAAAGCTCGGGTTGGTTTTGACCTTTTTTTGCGCCGGTACGCCAAGCACTCAGGGAACCTTGGACTTGATGAAGTCCCTAAATGTGTCTCCGGAAAAAGTTGCTTCCCTTCGTTATCGCGGCGAAGGATGGCCCGGAAAGTTTAATGTCGTCTCCAATTACGGAGGCGGCGAGAAATCCTTTTCTTACATGGAGTCCTGGGGAAGGCTCAGCCATTACCGCTCTTTGCGCTGCCAATTATGCCCGGATGGCTTGGGACGGATCGCGGACATCTCGTGTGGCGACGCTTGGGAGCGATTTGGTCAGGGGCAGGACATGGGTCGGTCCATTGCCGTCGTTCGGACGCAAAGAGGGCAACAGATCCTGCATCGGGCGATGGCTGCAAAATATGTGGAACTCGAACCAGTCGGCGCAACGGCGATCCATGCGGGCCAACCCAACCAAATTGCTCGAAATCGCGAGATCTTCGGAAGGCTGTTCGCCATGCGGCTGTTGTTGATCCCGATACCCAGGTATTTAGGTTTTTCCCTCTTTCGGGTTTGGATGGCGCTGCCATTCTTGAGAAAAGCTCGAACGATCGTAGGATCCTTAAGGAGGCTTGTCTTGCGGGGGCTATGGCGGCGACGCCCTGTCTTCTAGCCTCTCGGTGTGAGAATGTTCATCTGCAAGCCGCCGAATGCAGCGTGGCATCGCGGGGGCGCCTGAGCTGCTGATCGAGTGCTTGCGTTGGTTTCTTCCAACACGCCACCTCCATGATCCGAATCGAATCCACTATGGAAGACGCGAAAAGCGCTAACAGCACCACGGCCACCCGAAAACCCATGAGAGCGTGCATGTTGACGTATTCGTTTTATGAGAGCGACGCTCGAGTCCAGCAGTACACATCAGCTCTGGTAGATCGCGGTGATACTGTCGATGTGATCTGCTTGAAGCGTGAAGGCCTTCCGAGCCGGGAGGTTTTAAATGGAGTGAATGTCTATAGGATTCAAAAGAGAAAACGGAACGAAAAAGGCCAGCTCGCCTACGCGTTCAAGATACTCCTTTTCCTGTTTCGATCCGCAGTCTTCATTACGAGAAAACACCTCGGTCAGCCCTATGAACTGATGCACATTCACAACGTCCCAGATTTCCTTATTTTTGCCGCGTTCGTCCCCAAATTAACGCGCACGCCAATGATTCTGGACATCCACGATATTCTCCCCGAGTTCTACGCCAGCAAGTTTAAGTCTAAGCGAAACTCGCTCGTCTTCAAATTGATGGTGATTATTGAAAAGGTCTCGACCGCATTTTCTGACCACGTTATCATCGCCAATCACATATGGTATGAGAGAATTACGTCCCGGTCAGTCCAGCGAGATAAGTGTACGCCGATCCTCAACAGCCCAAGCCCCCTTTTCTTTTCGCCGCACCAAAAATCCAGGACCGATGGTAAGTTCATCATGATGTACCCTGGAACGCTGAACTGGCACCAGGGGCTGGATATTGCGATTCGGGCCTTTGCCCGGGTCACTGACCAGATGCCTGAAGCTGAATTCCACATTTACGGTGAGGGTCCTGACAAGGATTCGCTGAAAACCCTCACCAAGATGTTGGGACTGGACGGCAGCGTAATTTTCAAAGAGTTCGTTCCTACCCGCCAAATCGTGCAACTGATGGCGGAAGCAGACGTTGGTGTGGTTCCCAAACGGGCCAGCTTGTTTGGAAACGAGGCACAAAGCACCAAGATCATGGAGTTCATGGCTCTCGGCATCCCGGTTATTGCGCCCGACGTAAAGATCAGCACCTATTATCATGATGCTTCAAGAGTGAAATTCTTTAAGGCGGAAAACGACGCCGACCTGGCTCAGTGCATGCTGCTGCTCTGGCGTGAACCTCACATCCGCGAGCAATTAAGCCAGAACGCGTTAGCACACGCGCGGCAAAATAGCTGGGCGGTCAAAAGCAAAGGCTATTTGGATTTGGTCGATTCTCTGGTTCCGTCACCGGGATACGCCCACAACCGCAAAGTTTCCCAGCCCGGCCTGCAATAACGATGCGCCTCTTAGTACACAGGCCGGATTCAGAAGGGTTCGTCTGATTGAGAGTCAGGGGCGCGCATTCGAATGGTCATGCTTCCTTTCGTGAGAGCGTCCAAGTAAGTTAGGTCCTTATGCGTCTCGATCGCATCGCCAGCGTTCATTTGGTCCATCCCATCGCTCGAATGGGGAGCCGGCGCGCCAAGGCGCGGATTCCTATCCTGATGTATCACAGTATCAGCGATCAAGTTGGAGTCAAGCACCCTTACTTCGAGACGAATACCTCGCCTAAAGTTTTCGAGCAGCAGATCAAATTTCTCAGTCAGAATGGGTACTCCGCGGTCAGTCTTGAGCAGGCCGTCAATTCGCTGCAAGCACCCAAGCCTGGCCCGAAGCCGGTGGTGATAACCTTTGACGACGGTTATAGGGATTTTTACACCGCGGCGTATCCTGTCTTATCTGAATATGGAATGACGGCGACCATGTTCGTGGTGAGCGGACTCACTGGCCACCGGGCGATTCAGTTTAATGGAAGGGATTGCCTCACCTGGACCGAGCTGAAAGAATTGCGCTCGAATGGCATCCAAATTGGCTCCCACACGGTCACTCATCCGGAGCTCGCATTGATGGACTCCGCCGGGATCGACGATGAGATCGGCCGGTCGAAACAGACCATCGAGGATAAGATTGGAGCGCCGGTCAAGTCGTTTTCGTACCCGTACGCGTTTCCCGAAGCGAACCGCACGCTCGTGGCGTTGCTGGCTCAGACTCTGGAGAAATATGGATATGAAAATGGAGTATCCACCATCCTCGGAACGGCCCGGCGCAACAACAACCGGTTCTTTATCCCGCGTATTCCCGTGAATACCTGGGACGACCTCCGATTTTTCCGCGCCAAGCTGGAAGGCGGCTACGACTGGCTGCACGTCCCTCAGGTCCTGAGCAAAGCATTGAAAGGCTCCGCACGATCCGGGCGGCAAGACGCCCAAGCACTCGAGCGCGTTGCGAAGTGAATCCAATGGATCCCCAACCCCACCCGCGCTACGTCATCATCACGCCTGCGCGCGATGAGGAGCGGTCCATCGGGGAAACTATCGAGAGCGTGGCGGCCCAAACCATTCGCCCTGCCGAGTGGGTGATCGTCGACGACGGCTCGACCGACGCCACAGGCGCGATCATTGATCGCTTCGCGGGGAAACTCCCGTGGGTGACTGTGGTGCACAGGCCCAACCGGGGTGAGCGTCGTCCTGCCGTCGGAGTGATGGAAGCCTTTTACGACGGGCTCGCGGCGCTCCGTTCTACCGACTGGGAGTTCATTGTCAAGCTGGACGGAGACGTTGAACTTCCGCCGAATTATTTTGAGCGAGTGCTAGCGAGATTTAAGGATCTCGACACCCTTGGCATCGCCTCTGGGGTGTATCAGGAGGAACACGGCGGAAAACTGAGAACCATTTCGATGCCCCTTTATCATGCGTCTGGGGCTTCAAAGGTGATTCGTCGGCGATGCTTTGAGGAAATCCGCGGATTCATCTCGGAAAAAGGGTGGGACACGGTGGATGAAATCCGGGCACAAAGGGCGGGCTGGGCGACGAGGCACTTCGCCGACCTAAAGTTTCGGCACTTTAAACAAGAGGGTTCAGAAGCTGGTTTTCTTCGCACAGGCAGAATGCATGGGGAAATC
This sequence comes from Terriglobia bacterium, assembly GCA_041481635.1. GTDB lineage: Bacteria > Acidobacteriota > Terriglobia > UBA7540 > UBA7540 > DASYXZ01. The sequence continues at coordinate 22,056 of JBGPCF010000027.1, forward strand.
TATTATCGGACCGGCGGCGGAAAGGCTTTTTTCCTTCTGAAGGTTCTCCACCGGCTCGTTTTTGGCGACGTCTTTCTGCTCGAAGGACTGATGCTTCTTTATGGCTACCTCTCGGCTTGTATCCGTCGTGTGCCGCTCCTGGTAACGCGCGAGGAGGCAAAACTGTACAGACGGATGCTGAACCAGAGGATTACAGGGCCCGTTCTTGGAGTGAATGCGAGTCCTAATCTGCGGCAGGACACCGTGAGAAGAATCTGATGTGTGGAATTGCTGGCGCATACGATTTGGCGGGAAAGAACGTGAGCGCGGAGCTCGTCGAGAAGATGACTTCCGCTATTCACCATCGCGGCCCTGACGGGTCGGGCTTTCACGTGTCCGGGGCGATTGGTCTCGGCCACCGCAGGCTGAGCATCATCGATCTCGCGGGCGGTTCCCAGCCGATCGGCAACGAAGATGACAGCTTGCAAGTGATCTTCAACGGCGAGATCTATAACTTTATCGAGCTGCGAGAAGAGCTGGAGAAGAAAGGGCACGTCTTTAAAACCCGCTCCGATACGGAAGTGATTCTGCACGGTTACGAGGAGTGGGGCCTGGAGTGTGTCAACCGCTTCAATGGCATATTTGCTTTCGCGTTGTGGGATGCGCCTCGCAAGCGGCTCTTCCTGGCCCGCGACCACCTGGGGGTCAAGCCTCTCTACTACGTCTCTTTGGGAAACCGATTCCTTTTCTCATCGGAGATCAAGGCACTCCTCGAGGACCCGGAATGCCCACGGGCCGTGGATGTTACGGCGTTGGGCCAGTTGTTCACCCTAAGATATGTTCCATCTCCCCGCACCCTGTTTGACCGCATTAAGAAGTTGCCACCGGCTCATTGGATGCTTGTGGACTCCGGCGGCATCAAGATCCAGCGCTATTGGAATTGGACGCCTCAGATCAGAAGCGAAGTCCACGAAGGGGAGTTGGTGGAAGAATATCAATCCCTCGTTGAAGACGCCGTCCGTCTGCAGATGCGCAGCGATGTCCCGGTCGGCCTTTTCCTGAGTTCGGGCATCGATTCGGGCGCCCTGCTGGCCATCATGGGCAAGTATGCGAGCGGGGCCGTCCGTACGTTTACCATCGGTTTTGAGCAGGGTGAAAAGACCAACGAAACGGAAGATGCCCGGGAGATGGCGCAAAGTTTCGGGGCCGATCATTCGGAAATGATGGTGAGCCCGGAGGACTACGCGAACTATTACGACCGTTACCTCTGGGACATTGAAGAGCCGGTCGGCAACGAAACAGCCGCAGCCTTCTATTTCGTCAGCCTGATCACCAGCCAAAAGGTAAAGGTCGCGCTCACCGGCCAGGGGGCCGACGAGCCCTGGGCCGGCTACCACCGCCACATCGGCGTCAAGCTTTCGGACGTTTATAGCCGGGCTCCACGTTTCCTCACCGAGCGCCTGATTCCGCAAACCGTCGGGCGTTTTAGCAAGAGCGAAAGGTTAAAGCGGGGCGTTGCCTCGCTGAATGAGCCCGACCTACTGACAAGGTTCGTGAAGATTTACTCCTTTTTTACTTCTGACATGAAAGCCCAGCTCTACAATCCTTGGCTCCGGCAGGAAATCTCCACCAATGGGCACGCGGCCCGGGAATCCCTGCGACGCCTTCAATCCGATGTCGAGGATCTCGACCCTCTGACCCAAATGCTCTATATCGACACGCGTTCTAATCTTCCCGACGATCTCCTGATGGTGGCCGACAAGACATCGATGGCAAACTCGATTGAGGCGAGAGTCCCGTTTCTCGACTATCGCTTGGTTGAATTTATTGAGACTCTTCCTCCCGCCTTGAAACTGCGTTGGTTCCAGGGCAAATACTTGCACAAAAAGGCTCTGGAAAAGTGGCTTCCCAAGAAGATCATTCATAGGAAAAAGAAGGGCTTTGAGAACCCGGTGAATGAATGGCTACGCGGGCGCATGAAGCATTACATTGGAGAGTGCTTGTTATCCGATCGCGCGGCGGTGAATAGATATTTCAGCCGGGAATACATCCGGGAACTTGTCGCGGAGCACGAATCTCGCCGCCATGACTACATGCTGCACATCTATCTCTTGATTTCGTTCGAATTGTGGCATCAGCGGTTCATTCGGGCTTGAGGGTGCTCGCGCAATTGCGCGGGGATTTGCGTTTCACTGAATCCTCGCGATGCATCGAATGGCAGGGCCCATGGATTTATCCATCATCATTGTCAACTGGAATTCCGCGGCATTCGTGCGCAGTTGTTTGAAGAGCATTTACGCGAATACGCACGGCGTGAGCCTTGAGATTGTGGTGGTCGACAACGCGTCCTACGACGGGTGCGATGAGCTGGTGAAAAAGGAGTTCCCGGAAGTCCGGTTCATTCAGAACACGCAAAATGAGGGCTTTGCCCGAGCCAATAATCTCGGCTTCAGTCATTCGAGAGGCCGGAACCTTTTGTTTCTCAACCCGGACACAGAGGTGGTCGGGCCCGCCCTGGTTACGATGCTTACATTTCTTGAAGCAACGGCTGACGCAGGGATCGTGGGCGCGCGGCTATTGAACTCCGATGGCTCCGTCCAGACAAGTTGCATCCAGCGGTTTCCGACCATTTTGAACCATCTTTTAGATTCGGAGTGGCTGAGGCAGCGGTATCCAAAGGCCTCGCTCTGGGGGATGCGGCCGCTTTTTGAGGACAATAAGGGAGCGCCAGTCGGAGTTGAGGTAATCGTCGGGGCCTGCCTGATGATCAAGCGGCGTGTTTTCGAGATGGTATCGGGATTCACTCCGGACTATTTTATGTATGGGGAGGATGCGGACCTTTGCTATAAGGCAAAGAGGGCTGGATGGATGGTGTGCTATTTGGGCAGCGCATCAGTGGTTCATCATGGCGAACAGAGCTCGGGACAACAGAAGGACCAAAGCTTCTCGTCGGTTGTAACGCGGGATTCCCTCGCTAAACTCATCGAGAGGACGAGGGGGCGTTGGTATGCCCGGGCCTATCGTTTGACAGTGCTGCTCGCAGGCATCTGCCGGGTGGGATTGCTCGGCGTGCTGATGCTCATGCCGATTAGTGAAAGACGTAGAGAGGCCGCGAAATTTTCCCTTTGCAAGTGGCTTAGGATAACACGCTGGAGCCTTGGGCTGGAGCCGTGGGTGGCCAAGTTGGCCCAGCCGCGTCGGGGAGAAGCCAAGATGGTGCAGAGCTAATGTGCGGGATTTGCGGAAAGCTCGTTGCGAGTGACCCGACCGCCCGGGTGGGCCGTGATCTTATAGCCTCGATGATGGAGCCCATCCGCCATCGGGGGCCGGACGACGAAGGAATCTACGTGTCAGGCCCCGTAGGGCTCGGTCACCGGCGCCTCAGCATCATCGACTTGAATACCGGCCAGCAACCGATCTCCAACGAAGATGGCACGATCTGGGTCGTCTTTAACGGTGAAATATACAACTACAAAGAGCTGACGGCCTTCCTTGTGTCGAAGGGACATCAGTTCCGAACCGCAACCGATACAGAAGTCCTGGTGCATCTTTACGAGGAGTTTGGCGAGGAGATGCTCCCGAAACTGCGCGGGATGTTCGGATTTGCAATTTGGGACGACAAGGCCAAAACCCTTCTGCTTGCTCGCGACAGGCTGGGCATCAAGCCAATTTATTACCACTGGGACAACCAAGCTCTCCTCTTCGCTTCGGAAGTCAAGGCGATCCTCGCCGATCCTTCTGTAGCTGCTAATGTTGATCCGGCCGGTCTCTTGACTTTTCTCACCTACTTTTATTCCCCCGGCGAAAAGACACTTTTCAAGGGCATCAACAAACTGGCCCCGGGCCACTATCTGACGGTAAAGAACGGTGAGTTGAAGATTACGCAGTACTGGGATCTGAGTTACGAGAAGCCCACTCACCCGGCGAACTTGAATGAGTCCATGAGTCAGCTCACCGAACTATTGCGGGACACAGTTCGCCAGCACATGATCAGCGACGTTCCTGTGGGTGTCCTTCTGAGCGGCGGGGTGGACTCCACCGCGATGCTGAGCTTTGCCGTTGAGCAGACGGACAAACCTGTGAGTACCTTCACCATCGGGTTCGACGGCAACCTCTGCACTGACGAGCGCCCATACGCCAAGCTAGCAGCGGATAAATACGGCACGCGTCATTACGAAATGAGCATTCGGAGCGAGGATTTTCTCGATTTCCTTCCGAAGTACGTTTGGCACATGGAAGAGCCTGTGTGCGAGCCGCCCGCCGTTGCTTTGTACTACGTTTCGAAGCTGGCCCGTGACAACAACGTGAAAGTCCTGATCTCTGGTGAAGGCGGGGATGAAGCTTTTGCAGGCTACCAGAACTATCGAAACCTGGTTTGGCTGGAAAGAATTAAGAGAATGCTGGGGCCATTGGCGAGGCCGGCGTCGGCCTTCGCCCAAGGCTTGGGATCCCTCGGCCCGTTCAGGCGCCTCCGGAAATATGCTCCGCTGATGGCGATGCCGCTGGAGAAGTACTATTACAGCCGGACCTCAAGTCCGTTTCAATACTTCAACCGAAAACAAAAGTCGCTTCTCACCGGAGATTTCTTGCAGTCCCTGAACGGAAACAGTCCGGCCCAAACTGCCGAAAGGTACTTCGCCACGGTCGCAGGCTGCGCTGACCTGGACAGAATGTTGTACGTGGACAGCAAGACTTGGCTGCCAGATGACTTGCTAATTAAGGCCGACAAGATGACCATGGCCAACTCGGTCGAGCTTCGCGTGCCTTTGTTGGACCACAAGGTGCTGGAGTTCGCGGCCGCTCTGCCCGCCAGCTCCAAGCTGCGGGGCTTCACCATGAAATACATTCTCAAAAAGGCGCTGACGGAGAGAGTTCCCGCGGCCATTCGCAACCGAAGGAAAACCGGCTTTCCAGTCCCCTATGAGGATTGGCTGCGAAAGGATTTGAAACAAACGGTTTGGGCCGTGCTATCGGATCCGAAGGCGGTCCAGCGAGGTTATTTCCGTCAGGATGCCGTGGAGGGACTACTTAAAGCCAACTCGAATGGGAGCAACTACTCCCCTGAGATTTTTTCCCTCCTCGCCCTTGAATTGTGGCACAGGACCTTTCTGGACCGAGAGTGCCCCGTCGTCTTGTCCTGACTCTCCCTAAAATTTGATTATGGCTCTACCCATCATAATCAGCTTACTGGTTGTCGGCACGCTTGTTGCCATCGCCCTCACCAAGGACCTAGAGGCGACACTACCTTACTTTGCTGCCCTATTGATCTTGTTGCCCATCCAGTCCAAAATTGAAATTCCAGGGCTATTCGATTTAACCAGCAGCCGAATTGCCATTATTACTCTTGCGGGCCTCTATCTTCTTCTGGGAAAGAAGGGAGGTGGCGCTGACTCGGGGCAAGGAAATCCTCTAAAGGTCCTGATGCTCCTCACCATCGGCTGGGGCCTTGTTTCTACAGCGAACTCCATAGTTTTCACGACGAGCCTGAAGACGATTCTATCCCAAATCTGCGACTACTATTTGTTGTATTATCTGTTCTCAAAGATTATCACCAAGCGTAAAACAATCCACAAGACCCTGACGGCCATGGTCGCGGCCATGGTGGTCTGCTCCTTCTTTGGATACTTCGAAATCAAGTTTGGGTGGAGTGTTATGTCCCTGTTCCCCACCGTTGAAGGCAGGACGGGACAGGTCATAGAGGGATCGATCGTCGACATGGAGAGAGGCCTCAGGGTTAGAGCCGTGTTCCCACATCCCATTCTGTTCGGCACAGCTTTAGCCTTAACCATACCGCTGGCGCTCTACCTGCTGGGCGTAGCAGAGAGACGTATGCAGAAGGCATTTGCGTGGCTGGCGGTCATGGCGATGTTCTGGTGTGTCTACAAAACGTCGAGCCGCGGGCCGTGGATTGCTGTCGCCATTTCTCTTGGCCTGTTGGCTTTTTTTTCTGCACCCAAGACACGGAAGCATGTTCTGGTTATCTTGCTGCTTGCGGTCTCGGTTCTGGTGATTAGGCCGGGTGTGCTGGAGACGCTAGAGGGTGAATACAAGGCGACTTTGAATGCCGATACTGGACAGGGGCAGTCCTATAAAGGCAGGTGGGATCTGCTGCGGATGTGTAGGGAGTCCGTCTCCAACGATTTCGGCCGAACGCTCTGGGGTAATGGACCGGAATCATTCATCGATTTGGGGTTGACAGGTGAAAACGGAGAAGGTCATATCGTTCCAGTGACCAGTTGTGACAGCTCATGGTTCGCATCCATAGCTGAACTGGGTTATGTAGGACTTATACTGCTCGCTGCACTGTTGATGCGACCCTTGGTCATTACATTCAATAATTTTCGCAAGATGCCCAGGCCCGGTCGAGACCTGCTCGGAGTGTTGTTCATAAGTCAGGTGGCATTTCTCTTCATGATGACGAATGTTGCCTGCTACGGTTGGGGCCAGCAGTCAAGTATGTATTGGATTTTAGTCGCATTAGCCATGGCCTATCCTCGATTGGCCGTGAATGAAGACGTGACCCGCCAGGAGATCGTTTCGCACCCCGTAGAAGTCCGGACCCAACTTGGCGAACTTGTTGCAAGCTGAGGTACGATGGAGTCTGGAAGACCTGTTGTTAAGAAACGCAGTCCTCTTAATTCGTGCAATCTGCACGAAGTGCAACGACCTGGCTCTGCACATAGAGACGACAGCACAACCCACTGTAAAGACGCGGTGACGACATGGGATTATCTCCGATCGCAGAAGATATCGCAGTAGCAAGCGAGAAGCCGGGCGACAAGGTTACGGTGAGAGTCTTTCGGAGCGTCTTTGAAATGGAAGAGATTCGCAGTGTCTGGACGTCCTGGAATTGCCATCCTAATTCGGATATCGATTTCTATCTGACCGTAAACCGGTTACGCCCCGAAATTATTCGACCACATGTCGTGGTCCTTTATCGGGATGGCCATCCTGAGGCAATGCTAATCGGTCGAATGGTCAAGGAGCAAATAGGTTTCAGATTGGGTTACTGGACGATTTTCAGGCTAGAGGCTCGCCTGCTAAGAATTACTTACGGTGGATTGCTCGGAAATTCCACCGAAGAGAATTGTGGAATCTTGGTACGTTCAGTGCTGGACTCCCTCTGCCAGGGTGAAGCGGACGTCGCTCGGTTAAGTCACGTGAGGGCGGATTCCCCTCTGTTTCGCTCTGCCACGACCTTGCCCGGCTTCGCAAGCCGTGATTATGTTCCGAGTATCCAGGTTCATCGAACCCTCAACCTTTCCCCCACCGCAAGAGAGTTTCAAGAAAGCCTCTCAAAAAAGGTCCGCAAGAACCTGAGATGGCAGGCAAAGAAGTTCCTGGAGGACTATAAGAACAATGTGAAACTGGCCTGTTTTCGCGACTCGTCAGACCTGGATCGCATGATTCGCGAGGTGGAGGAGGTTGCAAAGAAAACCTACCAGCGTGGCCTTGGAGTGGGTTTTGAGGATAGCCACGAGACGAGGGAACGGCTTCGCCACGAAGCCGACAAAGGTTGGCTCAGGATGCACCTCCTTTACGTCAACGACCGACCCTCGGCTTACTGGTGGGGGACTGTGTACGGCAAGACATTCCACAGCGTAGCCATGGGTTACGACCCGGGGCTTGCCAGGTATTCACCGGGCATGTTTCTCGTTGTGAGAGTGATTGAAAGCTTGTGTGGGGGCGAAAGCGGCGGGGGAGTTGAGACAGTCGACTTCGGGCTAGGCGATGCCCAGTATAAAGACGTGCTCGGCAATGAACACTGGCAGGATGCGTCCTTGTTTATCTACGCCTCCACCTTGAAGGGCCTTGCGCTCTTCATGCTGAATACGCCGATGGCACTTGCCAGCCACGTCGTGGGAAAGGGACTGGAGAAGACCCGGCTCCTCCAGAGAGTGAAGACGCTCTGGCGTCGGCGCTTGCGTAGCGGGGATTGAGGCCTGGCGCTAGTGAACGCCGGTCACATTCAAAGCAGTGGGCGGATTTGGCTTGACGGGAGCGCCGCCGCTGGACTCATACGCGCCTCGCTCCCAAGTTCCATCAGCCCCTCTCGTCGCTCCTAATAAATCTATGTTGTAGGGTGCTGAGAGGCTAAGCCCGTCCTTCAGGCAATTCGTTCCCTGCGTGCACCCAGTAGTAGCGGGGGCATCCACGGTTTCGCTCAACAATCGAAAGTTTTCCGTTGCATCCGTAGCGTCAACGAATGTGCTGGCGGCCACGGGAAAAGTCGTTGTCCAGTAATCGCCTGTACCGGGCGTAGGAGCAAGATTGATGGCCCCGCCCCACCCGGTATTGTAGGAATGGGTCACGCCCGACCCCGTGATTTTCACCGAGGCGCCGGGGCAAAACATGAAATTGTTGGTCACCGTGGCGGTGGAAGCTACATTCCCATTGAACGCCATGATGCAGATGGGCGGACGCACAAACGTGTTTCCGTAGACCAAGAGGTTTGTGACCCCGCTGTTGTCCGCAATCAAGCTCGATGTGTGGCACTGGGGAGTTTGCCAAGTTGAGCCCGTGGGCGGCCCGATGTATGCACTCTGCGAAGCGATGGTACAAAAAGAAAGATTGCTATAGACTGCCACATTCTGCCAATTACACGAACCGGGACACGTCACGGCACTAATGCTGCTGGTTCCGTTGATGTCCTCGAGGATGCTTTGGCCGATGGCTGAGTTATTCAGGACCGCACCGCCAAACCCCTCCGAGTGGTCTGTTGGAGTAGACAGATTCCGAGCGATGTAATTTCTGAGAAAAGAGCACCCGGCGTTGCAGCCGTTGGCCGTGAAGTGAACTGGAATGGCGATGTCGTGAATATAGCTGTCGTTTGCGGTGAAATTAGTCGAGCTTGCCGTCGAATCCACAATGATGCCAGCAGGAGGACCGTAGTTGAGCGTGACAGTTGTAGGATTGGGTGATGGAAACCCTGTGCAAGTTTCATCTGGGCCGGTTTGGGAATACTTAATTTGATTCCCGCTGATTGAAGTCACAGTGAAACCAGTGCTTGGGAATACCGTCGTAAAGTCGGTGGGAGTCGCACCATTCATCCAGAGGTCTACGTTATCGCCTACCACCCAGGGGGGATTGCCATTCGTTGTTAACGTCACCACGTTGCTGGAACGCGAGCATCCCGTGACCTGATATCCGTACTGGTTCCGGCTTTGCACGCCATCATATTCGACGTGCAAAACCTGGTCGTTTGCGCCCGCCCCCGTCAACTTAACAAATCCAAGGATTATGTCATTCGCGGATCGCAGGACGATGCCGAAAGTTGCCGTTTTGCTTGGAGTGCCCGAAGTGGGCACTACGCCGTCAATCGTGATGTAGGTGCCTGTGAGCGCAAAGAAAGGGTTGGCATGCTGCTCGGGGTCGGCATTGGTCGTTTGGGTGAAGATCGCTTGGCTCGTGCCGTAGCTCGACACGTATCCCGCGACACTCCCGGAGTTCGCGGCGGTCGCCTTGAGAATGATGAGCGGCGAGCCAGAAGAGCAGACGCTTGAAATGGTATTGCTGGTAGACGTGTAGTCGTAGGTTCCCCCGGCGACATAATAGGTCACGCCGCAGTTGGTGGGACTCCAACTCGTGGGCAAACCGGCATACGCGTTGCTCCAATCGATGCCATTGCTCAAGCCCCCGCCGGCGGGCGTCACGTAGCAGGCGCCATTGGCCTCACAAGTCGGAGGAGCAGCATTATCGAACTTGCTCGGCCACAGGGCCAGCAAGATGACCACAATGGTGAGCGGGACGAGCATCCCCGCGGGTGTCATGAGACGCTTCAAATTTCCCTCCAAGACTCCCGACGACATTAGGGTGAAAAGTATCATATTTTGCTGTCAATTGCTAGCAAGTTGGGGCAGTCCAGGGCAAGGGCGCAGCGCGCGTTTCACCGCCTCCGCATCTTCTGGTCTCGGCATGGCACGGTGGGCGACGGTGGTCAGGATTTGAAGGAAAGACATCCTCGAAGGAAGGTTTATGTCCTCACACCGTTCCATTCTTAGAGGTGGCGCGACGCTGGGATTTGGCCAAGTCGTTTCTCAGGTGTGCTCGTTTGGACGGAACATCATTGTCGCCCGGCTGATCAGCCCCAAGGATTTCGGCATCGCGGCAACGTTTGCGGTCACCGTCTCCATCTTCGAGATGATCAGCAACATGTCGGCGGACAAGCTGCTGATCCAAGCGAAGGACGGTGACGAGGCGCCGTTTCAGAAGACCGCGCAGCTGATCCACGCTGGCCGGGGGCTGATGAACGCTTCGATCGTTTTTCTGGCAGGCGGGCCGATTGCGAGTCTGTTTGGTGAGCCGCAGGCCCGGTGGGCATTCGAGTGCGTTGCCTTGGTTCCGCTGCTCCGGGGCTTATTGCATCTGGACACCAGCCGGCTCCAGCGCGAGATGCGCTTCCGCCCCGCGGTGACGGTGGACGTTGGTTCCCAATTATTGGTGACAGCGGCGGCGCTGCCCCTGGCGTTTTGGCTGAGGGATTACACTGCGATGCTGTGGGTGCTGGTGCTCCAGGCGGGGAGCGCAACAATCATTTCTCACCTCGTCGCGCAGCGGGACTACGGCTGGGCGTGGGAAAAATCCTACGCGCGACGGATTATTTCCTTCGGCTGGCCGCTGCTGATCAACGGGCTGCTGCTCTTCATCATCATGGATGGCGACCGGGTCATTATCGGCTCGGCCCATCGGATGTTTCCTACGTCCAGCTACACGCTCGCTGACCTCGGCGTTTACTCGGTGGGCTTTGCTCTCGCCCAGGCGCCAGCAGGTTTCACTGCGAACATATGTACATCATTGTTTCTCCCTCTACTGTCCCGGGCGCAGGAATCGCGCCCCCAGTTCGAACGGCGCTACCTAGCGTCCGCCCAAATTGTCTCACTCATGGCGATTGTCGTGGCAACGGGTTTCATACTGGCGGGAGGAAGATTCGTGACCTTGGTTTATGGGCAAAGGTATGCGGCGGCCGGGATTTACATTGGCTGGCTTTCCGCCATGTGGGCCTTGCGCATCCTTCGCAGCGCACCCACCACGGCGGCCATGGCTTACGGTGACACGCGGAATGCTATGGTCTCAAACTTGGCCCGGTCGTCCGCGTTGATAGGTCTCCTCTTTGTGGCGGCGACTGGCCGCTCCCTGGTCTGGATTGCCGTCTGTGGGTTCCTTGGCGAGCTGGTGGCACTGATGGTATGCGTCTGGCGTTTGCAGCTTCGGCATGGACTTCCCGCCACGTTGTGTCTCAAGCCCTATGCGGCATTTTTTGTGGGCACAGGGATTGCCGGGCTGGCGGCGGCAGGAGGAGCGGCGAATTTCGGGTTGCCTTCTACATTCTTCTTCACGGCGTGCCTCATCGCAGCGCAGCTCGCGGGCATGGCTTTTCTCTTCTCTGGAATCCGGGAAGAACTGAGGGCCGCTGTAGTGAAACTGCGGTCGTTGGTCACGATGCAGGATATTCCAGACGCCGCTCCCTAGACCCATCCACAAATGGTAGGCGGTTCCTTTGCGTTCGAAACTTGTTCTCTGAGGAAGACATTAGGATGAGTCGTACGTTTAATCCCATCATCATTATCGGCATGCACCGATCGGGCACCAGCATAGTTACCCGGATGCTCGAAGGGTTGGGCCTTTTCGTTGGCACAAGAAAAGAGTACAACCAGGAAGCCATTTTCTTCCTGCAAATAGACCGATGGTTATTGTCACAGTGTGGCGCATCTTGGCAACACCCGCAGGGCATCGGCTACCTCCTGCAAGAGAAGGAAGTCCGCGCGTTGACGGCGGATTATATCGCGCGCTATTTGATCGAGTCTCCCAGGATCATTTCCTTCATGGGATGGAAGAATTATCTGCGTTATAAGTCACTGTTTAATTTCCCTGTACGCTGGGGCTGGAAGTGTCCGCTCAGCACGTACACCCTACCCATATGGCTTGACATCTTTCCCTCTGCCAAAGTAATTCACGTCTATAGGCACGGCGTGGATGTGGCCAACAGCTTGAGACAACGGTCCCTGCCGACCTTCAATCCAGCCGATCGCCAGGGCGTGTATTATAAGTTGCGGTTTCTCCATTGGTTCAGACCCAAGGCGGGCGGCTTCATGGACAGCATGAGGTGCGCCACGCTCGAAGGGGGATTGTCACTTTGGGAAGAGTACCTTTCTGAGGCGCGCACCCATGTGGAAAGGCTCGCTGGCCAGGCGCTGGAGGTGAAGTATGAAGACCTCATCCAAGAGCCAGGAAGGGGCTTGAGGCAAATGGCGGACTTTTGCGGTCTGCATAGTAGCGAGGAGACTTTCGAAAGAGTCGCCGGGCAGGTCAACAAGGAGCGCGCTTACGCGTACAGGGGAAGCCTTGAATTGAAGTCCTTCGCCGATCGTGTCGCCGGTAGGCTGGTGGCGCAGAACTATTCGACTCTTTGAGCACATGGACAGCGCGCATAGGCCTATCAGAGCAAGCCCGAGCTCCACGGGCTTGCAGAAAAAGTTGCTGATCGGTTGCAGGCCTATGGTTACCAGCAAGCGGAGGACGGATGTAAAGGGGCTGCACTATGATAGGGAACCAAGGAGGGTTTGCGAGCCCGGTGGCCATTGGCGGCGTCGGCGGGAGTGGTACGCGCGTCGTGGCACAGTTTCTGAATGAGATTGGGTTTTACATCGGACAGGATCTCAACCACGCCAATGACAACTTGTGGTTCACGCTCCTGTTCAAGAGACCGAAATGGTTTCGCAGGGTTTCAGAAAGCAACCCGGAAGAGATTCTAAATGGCTTGAAAATCTTCGAGAAGTTGATGGCCGGGTCTGAGCGCCTGTCCGCGGCAGAATTCCCCTTTGTCGCGAAGGCCGTTGCGAGATCTGGCCTGTCTTCGTTGGGCGGAGCCGTGGGTCCATTGTGGCGATTGCACCGGGGATGCACTCTAGTCCTCAGGAAGAGCAGAAGCCGATCCCACCAGTCAGGTTGGGGCTGGAAGGAACCAAATACACATATCTACCTTCCCTATCTCGCAAAACGATTCGAGAATTTGAAATATGTGCATCTGATCAGGCATGGGGTAGACATGGCCCTATCTTCAAACCAACTCCAGCTCTACAACTGGGGGGACCTGTTCGGAGTCCGGCCACCTGAAGACCGGGCAGCTCTGCCGAAGGCGTCCCTGCAATACTGGGTTGCAGCAAACAAGCGGGCTGTGGATCTGGGTAAGGAACTTCTCGGTTCTCGATTCCTGCTGCTCAACTTTGACGAGCTGTGTCGGGACCCTCGCCACCACATCCGCGCCTTCGCCGCCTTCCTGGGCGCTGATCCGAACACTAACCAGCTCGATACACTGGCGAGTTTGGTGAAAACGCCCGCGTCCACCGGCCGCTATCGCCATTTCGATTTGTCTCGGTTCAGCGAAGAAGACATCGAGAGCGTGAGGAGATTAGGATTCGAGGTATAATTCTCTGTGTAAACAGTAACCAAGCGAAAATCGGGAAGCAAACAATATGAAATCATCATCCCCAGTGTGACTTCTACGTGGCTCCCGGATGCACGCCTGCATCGCGGCGGTTTCGCAGAATGTTCCGGCGGTCCCCATGGCCTACAGCGACAAGTTTGTGGGAGTGATGCAGACCGTGGGGATCGAGTCGAATGTGGTGGACCTTCGAAAAATGAATGAAGAAGAGATTCTCAGCGTCATCGGCTGGGCGTATGAGCAAAGGGGAGTGGTCCGCCAGCAGCTCGCGCAAACCATGCCGCAAGTGAGAGAGACAGTGCTGAACTTGTTCGAGGATATGGAAAACAGTGGCTCCAGGACCCACGCACCCTCCACGGCAGGAGGAGTTGCGATGGGAGTTTGACCAGCCTCCATGAGGTTGCGCCGGTGGCCAGCACTCCGCAATTGCGAGTGGCGCAAGGACTGGCGGCGTCAACACGTGGGCTGCTCCTTGGAAGGCCCGGGGCCTGAAACGGCGGCTGGTCGGGACTGCATAGGAACTGCTTCCCGAACGAGTTGATGCATTGGACCGTGATCAAATGGGCCAAGGCACAAGGCTACCGTCATTACGATTTTTGCGGGATCAGTCCTGATTTCGCCGCGGCTGTGTTGCGCGGTGAACCCATTTCTGGCCTTAAGAGGCACAGCGTTTCCTTCTTCAAACTGGGGTTTGGAGGTGAGATAGCGTAGCTTCCGAATGCATCAGCGTACATACCTAATCGGTCGTGGCGTTCGGTCCACCGCGCTGTTGCTCTGAACTCCAGACATTTCGGAATATTGAAAGGGGTATTTAACCGGTGCGCGGAATGATTTCGTGAACTCACGGAAATTCAAAGCGAGCAGGTTTTTTAGATCGATTCACTAACGATAGAGACCCGGCGATACAATCAAAACGGCTGCGCTCGAAGAAGAGGAACTAATGGGCGAACAGGTTACTGTTCGAATCATCCGGACGATGGAGGAAATCGAAAGCATACGAACTACATGGGCATGTTGGAAAACGCATCTCCACGCGGACGTGGACTTCTACATTGGGCACGAATGTGCGCTCCCCGGATTTGTGCGGCCCCACATCATGGTGCTGTACCGAGGCGGGCAGCCGGATGCGATGCTGGTGGGAAAGCTTCTTGCCAACAGAAGTTCGGATTTCGCTATCGGCTCATGGTCTTTTTTCAAACCCCATGTTCGTTTACTGCGTATTCCGAGCGGCAGCTTGTTGGGGAACCCATCTAAAGAGAACTGCGCAATCTTTCTTCGCGAACTCATGAGCTCGCTAAACCGCAGGGAGGCAGACTTGGTGGCCTTTTGGGGCCTCAGACTTGATTCCCCAATGTACGACTTGGCCTCTCGCTCGGCCAATTTCCTGGCCCGAGACCCATTCCCCGAAGTATCCTCGCATTGCGCTGTGAACCTACCGCACAGTATTGAAGCCTTCCTTCGCGAATTATCGCCAAAAGTCCGTTACAACCTAAAGCGTCAAGCCAGGCAGCTCGAAAGAGAGTATTTAGGTGACGTTACTACATACTGCTTTCGTGAAAGTTCAGAATTGGAACGGATGTTTCAGGACGTCGAAGAGGTGGCAAGAAAAACCTGGCAGCGCGGCTTGGGCGGAGGATTTAGAGATGATGAGGGGATGCGCCGGCGTTATGGTTTGGCCGCCCGATCAGGCTGGCTCCGTACGTACGTCCTGTACGTTGCGGGAAAACCGCGCGCATTTTGGACCGGAACCTTGTATGGTGGCACCTACAATTTGGATTTCACAGGTTATGATCCCGCGGTGGCCAAATACTCGCCCGGGACATGTCTTTTGATGAAGGCGTTTGATGACCTCTGTAAGAACAATGTGAAGCAGGTCGATTATGCGAGCGGAGATCAGGAATATAAAGAGCGTTTTGGCGACTGCAAATGGGAAGAGGCGGCTGTACACATCTATTCCCCGGGTCCGAAAGGAATAGGGCTGAAAGTGCTGCGAGCGCTGGCTCGGACTGCCTATGTGCTGGTAAAAGGGGCTCTGAAACAAGCCGGACTCCTGAAGCGAGTGAGGAGGGTTCGGCGGCACCTTGTGACTCCCCGGCAATTCGCCGTGAGCACTTCTCCCGTTCTCCGAACCAAGCCGAGCCGTTTGAGAGGTGGCGAAACGCCGACACATGTGGGCAAAGGCGTATAGTAGCTTGAAGGATTTGCTGGCGGTCGACGTTGAGATCATCATGATGAGAACTTGTTTCTTTTGCATGAGTTTCTTGCTCGTCATGCCCTGGGACCTGCATGTCAACTGGGCCTGCCCGTCAAGAGCTGGATTCAACTGAGCTTTGGTCAGAGGTGGGAAAGTGAGCGTGTTGAGAATTGATCCGCTGCGAGATGAGCGCTGGGAGGAGTTTCTCCAGGGGCATCCATGCGCCTCGGTGTTTCATACCACGGGCTGGCTCAGAGCGCTGGAGCGGACTTACGGATACGAGCCGGTCGTCTACACCACGGCGGCGCCCGGAGAGGCGCTAAAGAATGGCATCCCATTTTGTCGAATCCAAAGCTGGTTGACGGGCCGTCGAATGGTCTCGCTCCCGTTTTCGGATCATTGTGAGCCGCTGCTTGACCACGCCGAAGATTTGCAGATTTTTCTGTCCTACCTGGAGAACGCACGGCAGCACGAACGCTGGCGATATTTCGAGCTCAGACCGCTGGTCTTGCGAACCGTCGACGCAGCAGCTGATCTGCGCCTGGGCGCCGGAGAAGAATTCAGTTTTCATCGGCTCGACCTTCGCCCAGAGGCGGATGACCTGTTCAAATCCTTTCACAAGAGTTGTGTGCAGAGGAAAATCCGAAAGGCGGAGAAGGAGGGATTGACCTGCGAGGAGGGCCGGTCCGAGGCTCTCTTGATGAAATTTTACAGGCTCTTGTTGCTCACCCGACGCCGGCACCAGCTTCCCCCCCAACCCCTCGTTTGGTTCCGCAATCTCATGGATTGTCTGGGTGAGAAACTGAGCATACGCGTCGCATCCAAAGACGGGCGGCCGATCGCCAGTATAGTGACACTGGCCTACAAGAATTCGCTGGTTTACAAATATGGCTGCTCTGACGAGAAGTTCCATCACCTGGGCGGAATGGTTTTTCTATTTTGGCGAGCCATCCAGGATGGCAAGCGGCTTGGAGCCCGCGAATTCGATTTGGGCCGGTCCGAGCCTGATAACGCCGGTTTGATTGCTTTCAAGGACCATTGGGGGGCGGCGCCGGCCAGGCTAAAATACTTGCGATACCCCGTCCCGCAATTCAAGACCTCCAACGAGAGCGCGTCCATGCTGTTGGCGAAAAAGATCTTTGGGCGCATGCCGAATAGCTTGTTGACTACCGCGGGCAGAGTTCTTTACCGCCATATGGGTTGAAGAAACAGAAGAAGTAAAGGGTGGAAGAGCGGCATCCTGGAATGGCCCATGGTTGAAAGCCTAATGCTGAACAAAGCCCTCACAGATTACTATCGTTGCCCCGATGAATTTGCCGGCTTCACGCAGGCTGGCGAGTTGTCAGCGGAGTCCGGCTATTTCCGCTTTGGGCAGGACACGATCTGCTTTGGAAATTTCTATAGAGGAAACGGCACTCAAGACGCCGGCGATTCCCCGTATGATGTCCTCGAAAACGCCACCATCGAAGCATCCGTCCCACGTCTGCCTTTCGATCCAGTGCAAGTCATCGATAACCTCAGATGTGAGCGATACGTAGCCCATTCCAATGGATACGGAAGAAAACCTGTCTCGAAGAAGCTGGTGCGTGACGCCTATTATCTCGTCCGGCCACTCATGCCTGTGAGCGTGCGCAAGCATCTTCAGAAAATGGACTTGAAAGGCTGGGCGGAGATTCCTTTCCCCGCGTGGCCCGTCGATCGCACGGTGGACCGCATCCTCGAAAAGCTTCTGGCACTGTCACTGAAGGCGCAGGGTGTCAACCGGATTCCATTCATTTGGTTTTGGCCCGAGGCATACCCGAGTTGCGCCATAATGACACACGATGTGGAAGAACCAGCAGGCCTTCAATTCTGTCAGCGCCTCATGGACATCGATGACGCGGCCGGAATCAAGGCTTCATTCCAGATTGTGCCTGAGAAGCGATACGCGGTATCCCCGGATGTCCTGAAGAGCATTCAATCTCGAGGGCATGAGGTCAACCTTCAAGATCTCAACCACGACGGCCATTTGTATCGAAGCCGGGAAGAGTTCCTTCGCCGCGCCGGCAAAATAAACAAATATGCGCGCGAATTCGGCGCTTTGGGCTTTCGCTCCGGTGCGCTTTATCGAAACCTTGAATGGTACGATGCGTTTGATTTCTCCTATGACATGTCAGTCCCCAATGTCGCTCATTTGGATCCCCAGCGAGGCGGTTGCTGTACCGTGATGCCTTATTTCATTGGAAAGATCCTGGAGCTACCTGTCACGGCGACGCAGGATTATACCCTGTTCCAGATTCTGGGAGATTATGCGATTACCTTGTGGATACGCCAAATCGAAATGATCCGTCTGAAAAATGGCCTCGCCAGCTTCATTATCCATCCGGATTATGTGATCGAAGAGCGAGCACAGAATACTTACCGGGATTTGCTGGCTCATCTTTCTCAGTTGCGTTCCGAGGGGAAGATTTGGATGGTTCTTCCCAGTGAGGTTGATCGGTGGTGGAGAGAAAGGAGCCAGATGAAGCTGGTCAATAAGGGCGGAATCTGGACGATTGAAGGCGCCGGCAGGGAACGTGCAAGGGTGGCCTATGCGACGCTGGATGGTGAAAATGTGAAGCACTCCATTGCGGATACCCCTCAGCCTGCCTGTCCGCGCTGAGAATCATTTGGCATTCACGGTATCCACGCTGATTCGTTGACCAAGAATACATTGGGAAAGCTATCGTAGCCATTCATGTCCACGGATAATTTGACGTTAACTCCTCCAAATATCTCCAAATCTCGCATGGTCCTGTCCATCATCACACTGGCCTGGGCGATACTCATTTTCTACCTTTCCACGGAACCGTTTGGTTCGGCCTTTTCCCGTTCAATTCTGGCCCGCGAACTTTCCATTTTTCATCTCACCGTTTCATCAACGACTTTTCGCCATCTGGATACCCTCCAGCGCAAGGTTGCTCATTTGATTGCGTACGGGGTTTTCGCCGCGCTCCTGTATGGCGCTTTGGGTGGAGAAGATTCGAATAGAGGCCGGATAAGGCTAGCTTTTTGGTGTGTCGTTATGGCCGGAGGATATTCCCTCACTGACGAATTTCATCAGTTATTCGTGCGCGGCCGCAATGCCTCCTTGGTTGATTGTGGAATCGATATAGCCGGGGCGGCGATAGCGCTCACCCTTGTCTATAACGCCCAGCAATTCCTTCGGAGGACCAGCGGAAGGAGGAGCTTCCAAAAAGCGCCAAGAGAAACGGTGGCGGAGTGAATCGCGCTTAACGCTGTCCGCGTGCCACTCACGAAACATAGGCGGATTAATGAGTGATCGCCTACCGTCAAGTCAGATTTGCTTCTTAACCCGCATTTCCAAGTTGAAATCTATTTCCGAATCTTCGGATCGTCATCATCATCAATATTTATGAGGGTCTGAACGCGATGAAGACGTTCAGGAGGCCAATACTTAATGGGTGAGACACAATATCAGCCCTCTCAGCTCTCCTTCAACGCCTCTCTCAAAGTCGATTTCCAAGGTTCCCGCGTCACTTCCGATGGCGGCTTGATCCTGGTGCGCGAACTCGACGAGCGACTCGGGTCCAGGGAACTCATCGAACAACACTTGACGGATTCCCGTCTGGGGAAGAATACGCAGTTTCCATTCGCCGACCTGCTCCGGCAATCGGTGTACAGTCGCCTGGCAGGTTAGGAAGACCTCAACGACGCAGAGTGGCTCTCCCAGGACCCAACCTTCCGCCTGATCGGCTCGGAAAAGGTCTGGGATCGAGGCGCCGCTCTGACCTCCCGGCTGCAGACCTTCGAGACCGAGATGCTGGCCGAGGACGAGAACTTAGCGGGGCTGGGACGACTTACCGGGGCATTGGTCGGCAAAGCGGAGGCGATGGATTCAGCTTACCTGAAGGTCCTCGACATGGACTCGACCGAGATCCAAGTGTACGGAGAGCAAGAGCAAAGCGCTTACAACGGGTACTTCGAGTCCACCTGTCTTAATACCCTGCTGCTGTTCAACGGCAGGGTGACTATCTGGCGGGCAAGCTGCGACCCGACAACGTGCACAGCGCAGTAGGCTGGGAAGAGCTCTCGTTTTCGGAGATCGAACGGCAGCAACGAATGGGAAAGGAGGTCGCGTTTCGGGCGGTGAAGACCGCTGTTGGCTGCTAAGGCGCGCCCAGTATTACTGGCTGCTGCTGGCCGAGAGCCATCTGACTAGACGACTCTTCGGGGCCATGGTACGGCGGATCGGTTTGCTGTCCATTCCCGCGGGGTAGGCGAGCCGCCGAACGAGGGGTCCCAGTGACCAGGGAGGCAGGGGTGGGAAAAATGTCGCAGGTATCGGTTGAAAGAGGGGCGGTTGCGTTCTTTGGGGTTCTCGCAAAAGGCTCGAAGGGCACCTTCAGTGGCCCGCGAGACCTCCTTGCATTATAAACTCGATTCACAGTTACATTGGGCGGTGGTCAGGTGTACTTTATCGGTCGGGTCCGAGGTCGATAATGGAAATTCCGGCTCAGAAACCTTCGCTACGGCTCGGTGAACCTGACAGTGCACGATGGGCGCCTTGTGGAAATCCAGAAGATTGAAAAGATTCGAATGATCGGGAACAAAAGTGCTGGCGCAGTGGAGACCCGCGATGGATTTTAAAGTTTCAGTGTTGGGATTTGTGGTCGGAGTTCTGGTGGGCCTCACTGGGATGGGCGGCGGGGCCGTCATGACTCCCATGTTGATCCTGTTGGGGTGGGCCAAGCCTGTCATTGCAGTGGGCACGGACCTCGTTTGGGGATCGCTGACCAAAGCTTTTGGCGCCTTTGTCCACTATCGCCAGCAAACAGTCGACTTCAAGATTGTCAAACGCCTCGCCCTCGGTAGTATTCCCGGCGCCCTGATAGGATTGGCTCTCCTAGCTTACCTGCGCACCCAGGGCGGGGATGCCATGGATAAGGTCGTGGTCCGCATGTTGGGAATCGCCCTGATGTGCGTAGCCCTGACTCTGTTATTCCGGTCCTTCCGAGGCTCGCGCACCCACGACGGGAGGGAGCCCGCTGTTTTCAATGGCCCCTGGTGGATCACGTCGGTCCTCGGTGGTGTGGTGGGCTTTCTCGTGAGTTTGACATCGGTGGGAAGTGGAAGCCTAATCATCGCGTGCCTTGTGGTCATTTATCCCGACACCCCCCTAAGGCGAATTGTTGGGTCAGATATAGTACACGCCCTTTTTCTAGTGGGAGTTTCAGCGCTGGGTCACTTGGGGATCGGGAGCATCAATGCTCCGCTGCTGGGAGGGCTTCTGATCGGCTCCATTCCCGGGGTTTGGCTGGGCAGCAAAATGAGCGCTCACTTTCCTGAAAACGTGTTGCGACCTGTACTGGCGACAACCCTCTTATTCCTCGGTTACAAATTACTTTGACCTCGGATTTGTTTCACTAGCTTCGCATGCTTGCGCTCTTAAAGGGATTCGTCCATGCTAAACGAGCAACCTCTCGAAATTCAACCTCAGGATTACACAAAACACATCGATATTGCGGGCCTGTTGGCAACCCGGAATATTCTCTTTGTCCTGTTTATTGTTGCATCCGTAATTATATACTGGACGCCACTCAAGAGCCTGGCTGGCCTTTCCCTCCATAGCGAAGAATATTCGTACATCGGAATGATGCCCCCCTTGGCACTCTTTCTCTTCTATGTTGAGAGACGGAAGATCTTCGCAAATGTTCGTTATTCGTTGGTTTCGGGAGCGCTCCTCCTTCTCCCCGGCTTCATTCTCGATGTGGTTGCCAATCTAACGCCAATAGGCCACGAGGCCCAACTGTTTCTCCAGATTTTGTCATTGGTCACAGTTTGGGCCGGGGGGTTGGCCCTCTTTTATGGAACTCAGACTCTTCAGTGCGGATCTTTCCCGCTGCTGTTCATTTTTCTGATGCTTCCCCTCCCCCAGTCTGTGATCGAGAAGCCACTCGACGTCATCCAACACGGATCTGCGGAGGTCGTCAATATATTCTTAGATCTGTCAGGCGTACCCTTTTTCCGGGATGGCTTTAACTTCTCCTTAACGGGACTGGAGATGGTGGTCGCACCTCAGTGTGCCGGGATACATTCCACACTGGCTCTCTTGATCGCCAGCCTCCTTATAGGCCACTTTTATTTCAAATCCGCAGGGGCGCGGGCCTTATTGATTCTGGCGGTGTTCCCGATTGTCAGCCTGACGAATGGCTTCCGAATTTTCGGGCTCTCGATACTTTCAGTTTACGTGAGCATGGACTTTTTCAAGGGGGATCTTCATCGGAATGGGGGGATCATGTTCTTCCTCTTGGGCCTTGTCTTATTGGCTTACGTGGCCAGGCTCTTGAGGGATCGAGGTCGTTCCGGGCAAACTAAGTCAAAGGCTTGAAACGACGCTGAAAAGCCTTCACGCTGCCCTTCTGGGCGCCGATCGCCTCCGAAGCCGCGAGGTACGCCGGTACTCGTAAGACCAAGTTAAGGACTCTTGTTTGTTAACAGAGGCTCCCCGCAAAGGGAGCCTTTTTGTTTGGTATGCGTCCAGTGAACCTTTCAATTACCCACAAAATGGGCTTGCTGGTTCATGACCGCTTCGACTTCTCGATGCGGCCGACTTCAAACGTTTACCTTCGGGCATACATAAGGCTTTCATACACTTCGAAAAGCCCATATGGCCTGCTCCGACCATTCCCCTTAGGGCTTTTGGGCGGCCTTGAAGCGTTTTAGCGACTCCGCAGCGTCCGACCAGTCTGGATTCCTCTGGACAACCCCTGTTTCGATTTCGATGGCCTTGGCTACGTTCCCTTTGCGAAAGTAAGCTTCGGCTTCTAAATCGCGGTAATCGTCTGGACCGCCTTCGAGGTCCAGCTTTATCAAGCGCTCAAGAAGCCCGATGGCACGATCGAGGTCGAGGTTGGAGTAAACCAGGACCTTCGCGAGGGCGTCCATAGGGCCGATATCGTTGGGAGCCAGCTTGACCGCGCGCTCGGCAAGCTCCAATGCGCGGGGGAGGTCGTTGATGCCAAATACGGGCATAGCCAGGTAGTCCGCGAGGGTGGATAGGGCCTGGGCATCGTTTGGATTCGCACGAACGGGGCGCTCAAATGGTGCAAGGGCGCGCTCGCGTTCGATCCGAGCCTCGTCAGCCTTCCCGGCCCGCGCAAGATCCTGCGCGTGCTTCAGGCGCGGCTGAGTCAGGTTTATCCTCTCCCAAAGGTCGTAAATCCGCCTGAGTTCCTTCAACGGCTCCGGGTTGTCATCCACGCGAAGATCCACGTAGCGGTCGAGCTCGTCGTCGCGGGTGGGCTTACGCACTACCAATAAGGCCGCAGCTTGCCTGCCCCGTCTGTCTCCTCCCGCTGCTTCCGCTGCATCGAGGGCTGCGAGGAGGCGCTCCGCCAGCGGTGCGGCCTCGGGAACGTCCCGAGTTCCTGCGGTATTGAGAAAGGCTTTCTCCATATTGACCACCACGGCCTCACCGGCCACGATATCGCCTTGCACGGCGTAATTCGGCCCATACCGCCCTCCTTTCCATTCGGGGCATTTCTTGCCGGTATAGACGAACGAGCGCCCGTGGGCATCCACTACTCCCACTTGGCGCCAGTCGGGAATCTTTTCGGCTTTGATGAGCTCGGCCACAACTTGCTCGGGACTGAGGCCTTTCTCGAGCAATTCCAAACCCCTCGGCCCGTAGGTTGAATTCTGACCACACTGGGTCGCGATCGCTCCCACACCGGCCTTGGCGAACACATCGACCGCGCCGACAGCGAAGTAATCGGACTGCACCGCAACTCCGAAGTCTCCCGTCGCGGGGTCAAAGGCGGCGATTGAATACGTTCCGGTAGGCCGGAGCTTGTCGGCGCCGTGCAGCACGGGAACCAAGGCCAGGACTATTGCCCAGACCACAACAACTTTTCTCATAATTCCCCCTTAAAACGGGTTTTGCGTTCTGGCTTTCGGGTAGGTCCGTAGCATACCCTTGACCACATCTGCCTGCAATGGCGGGTCGGGTTTTCAGCGGTCGGTGACTCCTGCACCGGATCAGGAGAACAAGGCCCGACGCGTGGATTTGCCAACCCGAAACTAACCGCAGCCCCGCTTCTCCGAAGTGACTCGTCAGCAACGCCCCCAGTGTTTACCGACCGAATCCGCCGCCGAATTATGGCGAGCCCCATCCCACGAGGTAAGCGTCCGGCGGAGCTTTCAATAACCCACAAGTTTGGCCGCATTGAACCCAAACCCGATGTCGGTGAGTCGGGAGAGCCCACGCCACATGACCCTATTACCCGGTGGAGGATCACCAGCGCGAGCAAGATAGCCGCCCAGTCTGGCCCGCTTTGTGATGTAGAAGGACAGCGACCTGTTTACGACGCGATCTACGTGGCGATCCGGAACAAGATGATCAAGCAATTGGCGCTCTGTTTCTGAAAACACATTGCCTGCGGGCATTCCCGAAACCGAACGGTTGAGCATGGTCATCCAGAAAAGTCTCCAACTCAGAATGCAGAAGACAGAGATCAGGTTCACAAGCCGATCCGCTGTCCGCAGCCTAGATTCCTCCGCCTTACAGCCAGACTTCAAAATTTTGTGATAGCTTTCGATCTTCCAGCGCGGCGCATACCAGGCCAGTTTCTCGATGGCCTCAGCCCGAGAACTAACGGGTAGGTCCGTGAGGAGCTTCCAATCGATCGGCTTCCGATCCATTGGCGTCCCAAGCTCTTGCGTGTAGAACACCGTCAGCGTTAGTTCGGGATACCGTTTCTGTTTTCCGATAGGAGGAAGGACCCGGATACGGCGGTATCGAATCTCCAAGGTGGCTTTCGAGCAATTCCCCTGCTTGTCTCTCACCTCGATTCGATGCAAGCCTTTTAATTGCGCTTTGTCCATTTCCCGCGAGATCGTGTGCGTTCCATCTTCTGCCAGACGATCCACGCAGGTCCGTACCAGGAAATGGGTTTCAGCTTCCTGCGCGGCGCAGAAGAGTTCATAGATGTCGCTTTCCCGATCCCCAATATGAACGCATCGCTCCGGCTCGTTCAGGAGCGTGGTTGCCTGCTTCAGGTTCTCCAGCCAGCGGACGCTTTCCTTCTCTTCAATAGGAACCCGTGTCGGATTAATCCTCTTTTTGAGCGCGTTGCATCCCTTGAACTTCTTTCTCGTCCAGAACTTCACTGCCGCGATTCCTAGCGGCAGGCCCTCCGTCGTGACCACGAGGCTGGAATGCATCAGGAGGCCACACACGGTGTGCATTCGCAGGCGGCCTGCTTGGTCCTTGCCACTGTTCACCCGATTGGTAACTCCTATCGATGGAGGATCTTCTCTCTGAAAAGAGAATTCTGTCGTGTCGTGGAGCACCAGAACCCATCCCTTCGTGACTCGGAAACGATCCCGCGTCGCCTGGAAATGGCCAGAAAGAATCTCCTGCTCGCTGACTCTCTCATTGGAGAAGAATCGGTAAGCGGCCTTCGTGCTGGCCCAGTCCTGGCAGGCTATGGGGATGGTTTCGCCTATTCCCTCGGAGAGCCGTTCCAGCAAGGTCCTGAACCCCTTTCCCAGACGTACGTCGGCAAATCTGCATTCCTCCAGTTCATCGTCAAGCCATGATGTCATTAAACGCGCCTCCACAATGGTGCGTTGATTCGGTGCGCGCCCTAATGTAATACTACATTAGGACATCACTATGAAAAAGACTATTAAACTCGAGTGGCCGATTCTTCCGGGAAGTATCTCCACAGCCAGAAGCCGCTGCGGAAAAGCCCGTTGCGCGTGCAAGCTCAGGTCGCCCCGCCTGCACGGCATCTACTATCGATGGACAGGGTTTATCGGAGGAAAAAGAACAACGAAGACCGTCAGCAAGGAGGTGGCTCAGGAATGCCTACGGAGTATCGGCAATTACCGCAGGCTTCAGAGAGCCATTGAGACACTTCTACGGGCAGCTCTCGCCAACGCGCCATGGACATCCCGTTCCGCGCCGCCGCGAACGAAGTCGAAGCGGTCATGAACCAGCAAGCCCATTTTGTGGGTAATTGAAAGCCGATGAACCCATCTTACTCACGTGAACTCGACGACCGTTGTAAAGGGCGTTGATCCAAGCCTTTGTTCCACCTGTCCCGCCGATATTCCACCCTCACTTAGCACTGATGCTTGTAATCCGAGGTCAAGGCCCAAGCTCCCTTTTCGGGCGTCTAATCCGGTCAAGTGAACCTGGGCGTGCAATGTTTCAGCATTAAAGCGTATTTCTGGTCACAAGGACGACAAAGATCTACGACCGAAAGCGCCGGACGGCGGGGATAAAGCCGCCACTCCTGCAGGTGACTCTTTTCCGACGGGGGGATTTGCAGGACCAGATTCGGGGCATCTTTCTCTCGCTGCGCTGCGCAAGAGGTACGACATCCTCGCCGAGCTCGGACGCGGCGGCATGGGCATCGTTTACAAAGCCAGCACCCGCGTAGTGGGGCCAAACTTCAAAGGCGGGGATTTAAAAAGCAGATGCGCTCCGCCGTCATTCCGCGCGAAGTGCTTGGACGGTGTTGACTCGCGCGGCGCGTGCCGCCGGCACTAACGACGCCAGAACCGCCGATGCGACGATGACTGCTGCCGATCCTATTAACGGAAGCGGCCCAGGAAGCTGGAGTGCTGGAACGTAATTGCCGGCCAGGCGCGACAACCCCCAGCCCACGAGGCCGCCTGCCGCAATGCCAATCGCAGCGATCGTCACGCCGTCGAGCAGCACGCCGGCGAGAATGCGGCGAGGCTGGGCGCCGAGAGCGAGCCGGATTCCAAACTCGCGCGTGCGCCAGCTCACCGAAAAAGCCAACACGCCGGCAACTCCGACCACGGAAATCGCCAAGGCCAGGGCGGCGAATCCGCCGAACACGATGGCGTTCACGCGGTTGTTCGCCAGAACTTCGGTGCGGACCTCTTGCAGGCTGCTGGCGTGCTCGACCGGCTGGGTAGCCGCCAGGGCGCGAATGGTTTTCGTGATGGTGGGGACGAGTGCGTCGGGATCGTTCTTCGTGCGGACGAACAGGTGGGCCCCGAAAATCGGCCCCTGCGCAAACGGAGTGTATAGAGTCAGGTTGGGTTGGGGGATGATGTTCGCGTCGTCGACGTCTGCGATGATGCCCACGATGCGGCGGGGGTCAGGGCTGATGCCGCCATACTTGATCAAAGGATCGGTCCACATGACGTGCCGATTGATGGCGTCCTGCCCCGGGAACAACTTCTGCGCGATGCTTTGACTGACAATCGCCACGGGTTCGGCTCCCATCCGATCGGCCTCAGTGAAATCACGACCTTGGAGAAGCGGAATCCCCAGAGTGGCGAAGTAGCCCGGGGAAACGAGGCGAAAGCGGGCGCGGAGATCGTCCTTGCTGCTCTCACGATTCCCACCTTCGACCGCGAATTGGAGAGTGAAGGTCAGAAAACCGCTGTCACGCCACGGCGCGCTCAAGGCCGTCGAGGCGCCTTCCACTCCCGGCAATGCACTCACGCTGCGCTGGACTTCCTGATAGAATTCGGCCGTCTGCTGCGGCGTGCGGCCATCGGCAATCAAGGGTAGCGTCGCAATCAGAACGCGCGCGGTTTCAAATTGCGGCTGCGCTTTTTGCAGCGTGAGCAACGTTTTCAGCAGCACGCCGGCGCTCGCCAGCAGCAGGAACGAAGCGGCGATCTGGGTGATGGTGAAAACCCGAATCCGGCGGCGGCTCCCGGTGACGCGGCCGATGCTGCTCGTGAGTCCCAGCCCGCTCGAAGTATCAGGGGAAGGCAGGCGGGGCACGAAGGCGAGAAAGACCGCTGCGGCCAGCGACAGGGCCAATCCCATCCAAAGCACGCTGAAATCTACAGTCAGATCCGCCGCCCTCACCGAATAGCGCAGCGCGTACCGCGCCAGCACCGCGACCATGGGCACGGCCACCAGCACGCCCGCCAAGCCTCCGCTGCCACACAGCACGAGGCCTTCGGCCAGCAGCGACCGGCGTAAGTCGGCCGAGCTTGCTCCCAGCGCGGCGCGGATGGACAACTCCGATTCACGACGAACGGTCCGCGCGAGGACGAGGTTCGCCACGTTGGAGCAGGCAATCACAAACAGCAGGCCGGAGGCACCAAACAACAAATACAGGATGATCGTGGCATTATGGTTGATCTGGTCGCGCAGCGGCCGGGCGTCGATCTGGAAATGGAACTGGGGCTTGTAAACTTCCGGATGTGCCGCCAGCATGGCCGCGTACACGGTGCGAAGCTCGGCTCGCGCGGTTTTAAGGCTGGCCCCAGGGGCCAGCCGGCCGAACACATCCGTCATGCGGTGCTCGCGGCCCTGCACCATCGTTGCCGAGAGGTGGTGTGGGCTGGTGACGATGTTGGCGATGATCTCCGTGTCGGCCGGGTAAGGGATTGAAGGTTCCAGAACTCCGACCACCACGGCAGAACGACCGCCGCCCATGCTTCCCAGGCGAACCACCTTGCCCAGCACGTTGGGGTCAGAATGCAGCGAGGCGGACCAGAACTTGTAGGTGAGCACGACAGCGCCAGCGGCCTTCGGGCCATCATCGCGCGCGTCGAGCAGGCGTCCCAGGACCGGCTTCAGCCCCACCACTTGAAAGTAGGAACCGTCGACCACCCCCGCGTGGATGCTCCGTGTCTCGCCAAATCCCTCCGCCGTAAAATCGATGGTGGAGAAGGTGCCGATTTGGCTGATGGACTTCAAGTGGGCGCTGATGTCGGCGATCTCAGGAATGGAGAACGTGGCGTCATCCACTTGCAGGCCGGGCTCGCTCTGCTGGATGTAAATCAAGCGGTCTTCACCGCGATTGACCAGCGGGCTCCAAAGCACGCTCCGCACGACGCTGAAGATGGCTGCGTTCACGCCAATGCCCAGCGCCAGCGTCAGGGCGACCGTGACCCACAGGGCGGGAGTCCGCCGGAGTGAGCGGAGCGCAACTTTTGAATCGCCCCACAGGGCAGCGGCGTTCCAGGACAGGGATCTAATGCCTGTCGCTTTACGTTCTGACTCGTTAGGAATGTAGGTCGTCATTTTGTCTCCTCCGGCGGCTTCGCCGCTTTTTCGTGAGGGCGACTGACTCAGCGAGTGGCGCGGGCCCGCCAGCCGACGGGGTAAGGTGCCTTGGTTTCTTCTCTTCTTTGGCCATCACGCCTGAACGCAAATTTGACCATGAGCCCCCGTCGCCCGGCAAGACCAATGCGGCAGAGAGAACCGTCGGTTCGGTTTGCGGGCCGCGCGCTTTGCAGTCAAAAGGGCCGCTCAGGAACGTCGCAAGGGCAAGAGAGCAAGCCGCCTGCCAACATCAGCTCCTCGGTAAGCCATTGGAAATCGGGCAAATAGAGTTCCATTGTGGTGTTTTTTCGATGGCGCCATTGTTCGATTGCGGGACTGCGCCACCCAAAAGCGAACACTCAAGGCTGCGAGCCTCTGTCGGGTCCTGAGCGCCAAATCATTACCACCGCTGCTGTCTTTCAAGCAAAGAGGGGGCAGAATCCTGGTGGGATTGAGACGCTTCGCTACCTCCATTGGCTACATCCTAAGAGCACTTCTCCGGGAGGGTGCATATCCGCCAAGCGGTTTATTTCCGAGTTGCTCGTCAGAACGAAGCCGCCCGTGCGGCGGACGCTACGCGTGAGGTGAACGGAGCAGTGATTGCCTAACGGATGAGATAGGCTTGGGTCACAAGGAGGTATACCTGTGACCCATCTACGAAAAATGATGCTGGAGGAACTCCAGCGCCGTAATTACACTGAAAATACCACACGCTTCTACATCCGCATCGTCGAGGATTTCTCTCGACGATTCAGCCGCCCGCCTGATCGCTTGGGCCCGCAGCACATTCGTGAATACCAAGCCGAGTTGTTTCAGAAGCGGAAGTTATCACCGGGCACCGTTGCGCACCACCTGGCGGCCCTGCGTTTTTTATACTGCAAGACGCTCAAGAAGGCCTGGAGCATCGCCGAGACTCCCTATCCGAAAAGAGCCTTTCACCTTCCGTCGATCCTGAGCCAGGAAGAAGTCGCGCGACTCATCGATGCGGCGCTCACTCCCTACCATCGCATTGTGCTGATGACGCTCTACGCCACTGGAGTGCGAAACGCCGAGTTGACGCACCTGAAAGTCAGCGACATCGACAGCCAGCGGATGGTGATTCACATTCAAGGCGGCAAGGGACGCGTCGATCGAGATGTGATGCTCAGTCTAAAACTGCTCGAAGCACTGCGCCAGCACTGGCGCCGCTTGCCGAGAAAGCCCAGCGTGTGGCTGTTTCCAGGCAACCGCTGGCACAGTGGTGGTCAGCCCATCGATACGAAAACACCTCGCAACGCCTGCAAGCAAGCCGCCCAGCGAGTGGGCCTCAAGAAAAAGGTATACCCCCACATCTTGCGCCATTGCTTTGCCACTCACCTGCTCGAAGCCGGCGCGGATCTGCGCACCATTCAGATCCTGTTAGGTCATCGCGATCTGAAAGAGACCACCATCTACCTCCATCTCTCACAACGCCATCTCCACGCGACCGCCAGTCCTCTGGATTCGTTGAACCTGAAAGACACGTCAGTACAGGAGGAGTAGATGAGCCGGCCGCCGCTCGAGGTGGCCGATCTCATCCGCACCGCGGGAGCTGCTTTCGTCGAACGAAGCCGCAAGTGGATCAGCTGGAAGCACATCAAAGTACTGCTGGCCATTGCGCGGTGTCGCACCGCCGCACTGGGCGGGCATCTCGATGAGTGCACCCGCTGCGGACATCGCGCCATCTCTTTCAACAGCTGCCGAAACCGCCACTGTCCGAAGTGTCAGACGGGCGCCCGTGAACGGTGGCTTGCCGCACGTCGCGCGGAACTTCTCCCTTCGCGTTACGTCCATGTGGTCTTCACCCTGCCTCGTCAACTGGCACTCCTGGCGCTACAGAACACGAAGGTCATCTATGGTGTGCTGCTCCGGGCCAGTGCAGAAACGCTTCTCGAAGTCGCCCGCGATCCACGGCACCTCGGTGCCGAGATCGGCTTTTTCAGCGTGTTGCATACCTGGAACCAGAAGCTTGAGCTTCATCCACATGTCCATTGTGTCGTTCCCGCCGGTGGGCTGTCGCTCGATCACACCCGTTGGGTTAAGTCCCACTCCCGGTTCTTTCTTCCCATCCGTGTGCTCCGTCGCGTTTTTCGCGGCAAGTTCGTCGCCGGTCTCAAGTGCGCCTTCCGGGACGACCAACTGCGCTTCTCTGGGGATCTGACACTGCTCGCTCAGCCAAAGATCTTCGCTTCATGGCTGAGGCCACTTTTCAGAAAGGACTGGGTGGTCTACTCCAAACCGCCCTTCGGTGGCCCCGAGTATGTGCTCCAGTATCTGGGCCGCTACACCCATCGCGTGGCCATCTCCAACCATCGACTCGTCTCGTGTACCAACCAGAAGGTCACCTTTCGTTGGCGCGACTCTGCTCACCACAACGAACAGAAGTTGATGACCTTATCGCTCGATGAGTTCCTACGCCGCTTCCTGTTGCACGTGCTTCCGAAAGGCTTCGTCCGCATTCGAAACTTCGGCTTCCTCGCCAACCGGCGGCGTGCCACTCTCCTGCCGCTTTGCTTTGAGTTGCTCGGCGCGGTACAGCAACCGCAGGCAGAACCAGAAGCATCCACTGCCCATGAATCGAACCCTCTTTGGCTCTGTCCCAAGTGTGCTGGGCCGATGGTCGTCATCGAGAGACTTTCAGCTGCCCAGATCCAACTCCGTTCTCCACCGGTCCTGGTCACGGTTGCCGCATGAAACCGCCGTCCACAACACGAAAACTTTGCGTGCTTCGCCACGCTCCGTCCCTCTGCGTTTTGCCGCCGAACAATTCTCTTCTTTCCACTTCTCCACCCTCTCCCTTGCCGGCGCTTTTGCGCTTCCGCCACCTCCCCAGCTCGCGGTGTTGTCTTCAGCGCTTCGCCGCTCAGCTCCCGCACACCTCGACACCTCCCCTTCCCACCATTGAATTTGCATAGGGCCGCGTCCGCCGCACGGGCGGCTTCGTTCTCACGGCTTTAACGAACGCGCGCCCGAACACCCAGCCCACTTCGACTTTTTCGCGAAAGCGCGCCTCCGATAAAGCACTAACGTCACTCGCCCGCTATTCCCGTGACCCTGGCCGGTTGAGTGCTGATACGTTGGAAGGCATCGCGCAGGTATCTTGCTCGCACTGGTGATCCTCCGCCGGGTAATATGGTCATGTGGCGTGGGCTCTCCCGACTCACCGACATCGAGCTTGGGTTCAGTGCGGCCAAACTTGTGGGTAATTGAAAGCTGGCGAATCCTTCAATTACCCACTTCGACTTCGTTCGTGGCGACGTGGAACGGGATGTCCATGGCGCGTTGGCGAGAGCTCCCCGTAGAAGTGTCTCAATGTCTCTCTGAAGCCTGCGGCAATTGCGGATGCTCCGTATGCATTCCTGAGCCACGTCCTTGCCGACCGTCT
Organism: Terriglobia bacterium; assembly: GCA_041481635.1. Classification (GTDB taxonomy): domain Bacteria; phylum Acidobacteriota; class Terriglobia; order UBA7540; family UBA7540; genus DASYXZ01. The sequence goes on from JBGPCF010000027.1 coordinate 54,106, forward strand.
TCGATGTTCATTGTCCTCCGATAAACCCTGTTCATCGATAGTTGATGCCGTGCAGGAGGGGCGACCTGAGTTTACACGCGTCCCCGTCTATGATTCCGGAGAAATTCCGCATCACCTACACGCAGATACATGGTAAAACAGTACCAGTTTGGAAGGATGATGTGAAAAGGCTCATTCGGCAGAGCAGATCTGGGCCTTCAAATGCGCCCGTGACCTTGGAATGAGCAATGAAAAGCGAAATACGGCGATTTGGATTGCAGCCGGGCTGAGCTTGCTGATAACAGCCTGCGGCGGCGGGGGCGGCGGTAGTACCACGCCCGCCCCAACCAATTACGTGCTCACGGTGAACTCGACCAGCCCTGCCAACGGCGCGGCGATCACCATATCGCCCGCAGACGTCAACAACAAGACTAACGGCGTCACAAGCTTTACTCTGACCTACCCGTCCGGCACCACTGTCACCCTGACGGCGCAGGCGACCGTGAGCAATAACACATTCACGTCATGGAGCGGGTGCGCCACATCCAGCGCCGCCAGCTGCACGGTGACGGTGAATGGCAATACGACGGTCACGGCCAACTACACCGGACCGGCGATCGCTACGGTTACAGTGACTCCCAATCCCGCCAGCGCCGTCATCGGCACCACCATCCAATTTTCTGCCACGGTGAAGGGCAACGGTAGTTTGGACAATACGGTCATCTGGTCGTTGCAGGGGCCGTCGGGCAGCAGTTTAAGCCCTGGCACTCTCACCGATAGCGGTCTTTACACCACGCCCTACCCTGCCCCGGCGACCGTTACGGTGATGGCCACCAGCAACCAGGACCCGACCAAGACCGGGAGCGTCACCGTGACTCTAAGTCCGCCCGCAACGGCCGCCGGTCCGGCCCTAACCGTGGACGCCGGCAACCAGACCCACCATGCCATCAACCCATACATCTACGGCATGAACGCGTACCTGCTTGACGCTGCCACTGCCAAGGCCACCAATATCACCATCGATCGATGGGGAGGAAACGCCACCTCGCGCTACAACTATCAACTGGACGTAACCAACAATGCCAACGACTGGTTTTTTGAAAACGGAGATGGGAGCGCGGGAGACGGGGCGTCGCCGGTCGCCGGAGTTAAAGCATTTGACGCGCTGGTCACAAGCAATAACACGATTGGGACCAGGACCGCGGGAACGGTGCCCGTGCTGGGCTGGGTGGCCAAGGACAACTCCTCCTGCGGCTTCCCGGCGTCGACATTTCCCAATCAATATTCGTTTGACCCCTACAATTCCCAATGCGGCGACGGGGAGCTGCCCGACAAATCCAACATCACAGGCAACGACCCCACCATCACAAGCACCGCGGTGAGCCCGTCTTGGACGGGCGACTGGGTCACTTATCTGGTGGGCAAGTTCGGCACTGCGGCAAACGGCGGGGTGGCCATCTACGACTTGGACAACGAGCCCAATTGGTGGGACGATACGCACCGCGATGTGCATCCCTTGCCCTTCACCTACGATGAGGTGACAAACAATGGAATTGCCACGGCACTGGCCATCAAGACGGTCGATCCCACTGCCGAGGTGAGCGGGCCGGTGATTGACTTCTGGTGGGATTACTTCTATTCCAAATTGGACGTGGTTTCCGGATGGAATTCAGGGGCCCCCTGCTACGAACCGTGGAGCAATCCTGTGGACCGGAATGCGCACGGAGGCATCCCGCTGATCGAATACTATTTGCAGCAATTCAAGGCAAACGAAGCCAGCACCGGCAAGCGGCTGCTGGATTATGTGGACCTGCACACCTACGACGCGGCCTACTACCTAGGTGACTACGTTGGCTTGACCAAGGCGGGCGACACCGGGGAGCAACAGGCGCGGCTTGACTCGACGCGGGTGTTTTGGGACCCCACCTACACTGATCCCGCCTTGCAACAGCCGAATTACAATCCCGGCGACCCCACAAAATGCTCGCCCCCGGCGCAACCGCCGCAATTGATTCCCATGATGCAGTCCTGGGTTGCGAACGATTATCCCGGCACCAAGACCGCGATCACGGAATACAACTGGGGGGGAATGGAAGCCATCAACGGCGCGTTGGCCCAGGCTGACATTCTGGGCATCTTCGGCAAGTACGGACTTGATCTCGGCATGCTCTGGCCGACCGACAATCCTTCGTCACAAGGCCCCGGCATGATGGCTTTTGAGGTCTACCGCAATTACGATGGAGCTAATTCGACATTTGGAGATATGGCCTTGCCTTCGAGCAGCGCCGACCAAGGCAAGCTCTCGGTCTATGGTGCGCTGCGAACCGCCGACGGAATGTTGACTGTGGTGGTGATTAACAAGACCTACGGCGACCTGACCGCAACTCTCTCCCTTGCCAACCTGACGCCGAACGGCACGGCCAAGTCCTTCCTATACAGCAACGCCAACCTGACACAGATCGTTCCGCAGCAGGATGTGACGGTATCACCGCCGCCGCAAGGGAGCACGACTAGCACCGTCGTCGCCACCTTCCCCGCGCAGTCAATAACGCTGCTGGTTGTGCCGAAGCAATAGGGGGCTGACGCGCCCAGCGCCGATGGGGTCGGCGCCCTGCCTTCATGATGCATGATGGGGTGTTGCCAACTGCAGACGCGGGCCGGGAAACGGCACGTTGCAGAGGAGCGTGCATTGGCTCAGGCGGAGATCGGCAATCTAGAATTTCCGATTTCTCTATTATTCTTTGCCCGACACCATAAGCCCAGTGGACTCGCGCGTCAAATTTAGACCGACATTACTTTCATAACTCTCTTGCCCAAGTTTCCATTCTCGACCGGCGGAAAATTGCAAACGGAAATTCCGCATAATCCCTCCTAATTCATTGTACTGACTTCCGGATCAAATCAAGGTCCATACGAATTCGTTGCGCCGCTCGATGCAAGCGGGAGGGGTGAAGCGTATCGCGCGCGGGACACCAAGCTCGGCCGTGACGTGGCGCTGAAAGTCCTACCCGCCACCTGGCTGGTCGCGGTAGGGAAGGCGGTTACCCGTCGCCCCTACCGCGACCATCGTTTTCAGCCGATCGAAAGCCTCCCAGCTTCCCTAACCCGGCATAGCCGGAACCAAAGAGTAAAGACTCATCACAGAGGCCACTGCGGCTGAGGATGGCACGAAGAAGAAAGGCTCGGTGATCTCCGTGTTAAAAGCGGCCAAAGTTGGGCCCGCTCCAAAACATCCGTGCGGGCGCATAAACACAGGGCGAAATCAAATGTTCAAAAATATTCTGCCACCAAATGGCAGAATTCAACTCCGAAGGTACCAACAGATTCTGCCATCGTTAGGAAAGACACCTTCGATTTATTGGAGAAGTTTGGGAAAACCGGGATTCGCGGGACTTTGAGAGCGACCCGTTGTGGCCTGTCGCTCTCAGGGCCAGAATTTGTGATGGAGAGCCAACGGTGTTCTTTGAACTCTCAAGGTCAAGGAACGATGGGGGACTGAGCTTCAGGCGATGCTGTAGCGCTCTCAACGCTTCCTGCTAATGCGGTTACCACGTAGCAATACGTCTGGCCTGATACAACGGCAGTATCCGTAAATGTTGTAGCGGGGACCGCTACTGGTGATCCTGTTAGTATCGTCTTCCCTACGGTAGTTCCGCTGCAACCTGGAGCAGTCTGACGGTAAACATTATAACCCGTGACAGTCACACCCGAGGGTTGAGTCAGATCTGGAACCCAAAGCAGGTCCACCGCGTGGATTCCGGTGTCAGTCAGCGACTCGTTGGTTGGCGAGTTCGTGGCGTCGCTCGTTATAGTGAGGGTGCCGCTTACTCCCGCCGCTCCGGTGGGGGTAAATGTTAGAGAAAAGCTTGTCGTTTGCCCCGGCGTCAGGATCAGCGGCAAGGGCGGCGGCGTAAGGATAAACGTACTACTTCCCGTGGGCATCACCTGAGAAATGGTCACGGTGGCGCCGCCAGTGTTCGTGACGGTCACTGGCAGAATGGGGCTATTGCCTAATATCACATTCCCAAAATCCAGTGTCGGCGAAGGGATGATCGTAATGAATCCGCCTGGCCCAACGGCTCCAATAAGCTGGGCGACAGTTGGAGAATTTTTAGCATTGCTGATCACTGAAAGGGTTCCCGAAATACTGCCCGTGATCAAGGGCGCAAAAAGCACTTGAAATGTAGCGCTTTGACCCGCCGTCAAGGTGAAAGGCGTTGGGAGCAGTCCGGCAAGGCTAAAGGCCGGTGGGGCTGCGGAGACTGCAGAGACTGTAACGCTTAATGTCCCGTTGTTCGTAAGTGTAACTGTCTTTGGGGGGGGGGTACTGCCCAAGG
>JBGPCF010000028.1:0-53586 GCA_041481635.1 Terriglobia bacterium
CCTTTCTCGAAAACGACGATCTCCATCGAGGAATTCACGCGCCGCGCACGGCTTGCGGCGCTCAATCCCGCTGCCACGCCTCCGATCACCACTAATCGCTCAGAAGCCATAAATGTCGCCCGTTAGGTTACACCAACCTGCCTATTGCAACCAAACTTGGGGCTAGTGAATGTGCTTGACCTTTTTCTGCATGTAGTCCATCAGCAGGTACTGCCCGAGGGTATAGGGCGTGGTGAAGTAGGCTTTGCCGCGGCAAATTTCCGTGACTTTTTGGATGAAATTGATCAGGCCGTAGTCGCTCGCCAGCATGAAGGTGTTAATCAGGATGCCGTTGCGGCGGCAGCGCGCCACCTCGTGTAGTGTCTCCGAGACCACCAGCGGGTCAAGCCCGAAGGCATTCTTGTAAATGCGGCCGTCATCGAGGGTGAGGGCTGAAGGCTTTCCGTCGGTAATCATCACAATCTGGCGCATGTCCTTCTTCTGCCGGGAAAGAATGCGTTGGGCCAGCCGCAGGCCCTCCCGCGTGTTGGTGTAGTGCGGCCCCACCTTGACTCGTGCCAGTTCCTGGATCGGAATTTCCTCCGCCGAATCGTGGAACAAAACCATGTGCAGGGAATCGCCCGGGTATTGGGTGCGGATCAGATGGGTAAGAGCCAGCGCGACGCGCTTGGCAGGGGTAAACCGGTCTTCACCGTAAAGGATCATGCTGTGCGAACAATCGAGCATCAGGACAGTGGCGCACGAACTCTGGTATTCGCACTGGCGGACCTGGAGGTCTTTGTAGTCGAGTGGGAGGGGCATTTTCAGGCCTTCGCGTCCGATGGCGGAAAGCAGTGTGGCATTGACGTCCAGATTCATGGTGTCGCCAAATTCATAAGGCTTGGTGGCGCCGTACGACTCAACGCCAGTGGCCACGTCGCGAGTGTCGTGCCGGCCAAAGCTGGATTTGCCGAGCGAGCCCAACAGATCCTTGAGTGTTTTGTAGCCAAGAAAATCGAGCGCCTTGTCGGTGAGCTCGAATTTCACTTCACCCTCCGGGCCGGAGGAAGCGCGCCCAGGCCCGCGCTGGTCTTGGGCATCCTGTGGAGGGGGTTGGTCAATGGTGATGTAGCCCTCTTCCGCCAGGCGTTCGAGCAGTTTGTCAATTAAATTTCGCAGGTCGGAATTCTTATAATTCGCCGCCTTCTCCATCAACTGCTTCAAGAGATCAGGCGGAATCATGTCCTGGTTCTGCATGGCTTCAAGCAGCGCGCGATGGAGTTGCCCCATCGTCTGCTCGGGATCCAATTCGTAAAAGTTGGAAAATTGATTTTCAAAACCACTTTGCAGCAGGAAATCCTGAAGGAGCTGCATCAGGTCTTCAGCGCTCAGGCCATCAAAAGGATCGGGGGTGTATTTGGAATATTTTACGTACTTCATACGGATTTCCGGTCTTCTAATAGGTTACTTTTCCCAAGATTCGACGAGATCTTTCGCCTCCTTTAGACCAAGTCCGGTCTCTTCGCGGACGACCTTGATGGCCTCGATCTTCTTCCCTTGTCTAAAAAGGTCGAGTGCTCTGCTGTTGGGCCTGCTACTGTCGATCACTTTGCTGTTGGTATAGGGTGAGGGCTGTCCACAATGCGGGCAGGTAATCGCTTCGCTGCTCACCATTTTTCCACAGGTGCGACAAATGCCGAGTTCCGCCATGTGATTCCCCCTTACTTTGAATTTTGTCGCCACTCTGAATTGCGTAGCACGGCGAGCCCTAATTGAGTGGCCTGCGCCGGGGAGGCACGAACCCGCCGGTTTCCTCGCCGGGTGTTTCGCTGCGCGTGGGCCTCTGGCGCTCGGCATGGAAGCCGAGTTCCTCATTGCGGCTGATTTTCTTTAGCGCGTAAAGCCCTTCCAAAATGAACTCGGCGCCCGCTACCAGATGCGCCGGCTCGTCCTTGGGTTTCATGCCCAGGACCTGGGTTTTCTCCAGCAGCCCCTGAATTTTCTTGAACTGCGCGAAAATTTCCTCGGCAGACGCCCCTTCGGCGTACTTCAGGTTGCCTCCCAGCTCAAACCACTGAACGACGGGATGCAAGGGGACATTGTCGAAATACTTCTTGAAGACACGAGCGGTGGCCTGGCGAATAATCTCGCGCGCCACAGAATCTGCGCCCTTCATTTCGCCTTCGTATTCAAGCTCGAATTTTCCCGTCATGCTGGGCAGCGCGGCGTAAATATCGGATAGCCGCGCCACAGTGGGGCGTTCGTGATTCACCAGGGTGCGGCGCTCGGCGTTGGAGACCACATTTTCAAGCGCCGTAATAGGCATGCGCTGGGAGACGCCGGAGCGCTTGTCGATCTTCTTATCCAGGCGCGCCTCAAACGCGATGCTTTCCACCACCTCGCGAACAAATTGCGGAATGAAGAGTTGTGGCGCGGCGCCGGAAGCATCACGCCTCGTCCAAGCCTCCTGCTCGGTGATCGCCATACCCTGTTCCAGCGCAGCAGGATAGTGAGTGCGAATTTCAGAACCGATTCGATCTTTGAGCGGTGTGATGATTTTTCCGCGCGCCGTATAGTCTTCGGGATTCGCGGTGAAGACCAGCGCCACATCGAGCGGCAGGCGAACCGGGTAGCCCTTAATCTGGACGTCGCCCTCCTGCATGATGTTGAAGAGCCCCACTTGAATTTTGCCCGCCAAATCCGGCAATTCGTTCATGGCAAAGATGCCGCGGTTGGCGCGCGGCAGGAGGCCATAGTGGATGGTGAGTTCGCTGGAGAGCGCATGCCCACCGCGCGCCGCCTTGATGGGATCGAGGTCGCCGATAATGTCCGCGATGGTGACGTCGGGGGTGGCCAGTTTCTCCACATAGCGCAGCTCGCGCGGCAGGTAGTCGATGGGCGTCGCGTCATGGCATTCCGCGACGCGCTCGAAGCAGGCGCGGCAGATCGGTTTAAGAGGATCGTCGTTGATTTCGCAGCCGGCGATGTAGGGAACTTCTTTGTCGAGCAGTGAGATCAGGGAGCGAAGAATCCTGCTTTTGGCCTGCCCGCGCAAACCCAACAGAATAAAATTGTGCCGCGAGAGGATGGCATTGGCGATTTGCGGTACCACCGTGTCGTCAAACCCAATGATGCCGGGAAAAACCGGCTCGTTGGCCGCCAGTCGCCGGATCAAGTTGGCGCGCATTTCCTCCTTCACGCCTCGTGTCTGGTAGTTCGACTGCTTGAGTTCCCCGAGCGTCCGCGGTTTTGCCATCAGTTGGATCTCCCAAAACAATTATAAGAGAGTCGGCGGACCAACTCAACGCGCGAATTTTAGGTCTACTATGATTGGATGCGCGCGTTGCCGTTTCCGCCCGCCTTGTTCCGGGTTTTCTGGACCATCTCAATTTGCGGAATCAGGACTTCTATAGCGTCGGTTACCTGGTGGAGGCGCTCGGCCTCGTTGCGAACCGCCAGAAGATCCTGCTTAAAGTCCAGGTCGAGCGGCAGCGCGGCGGCAATGCGATAGGAAAGGTAGCGGTATGGCTTGGGAAGGTGAATGGGCATGTCAGCAGACTTGTGCAACTTCTGCATGATCTTCCGGAAAAGGTCGATGGCGTGTTCAGCATCGGGCTCGGCGGGAGTATCGCAACCTGCGTCATCCTCAAAATAAGCGACCCCGGCGCGCAAATACGGCGTGGTGTCGTCTTCCGGATTGGTCACCAGGACTTCAAACCGGCCCGTCCCCACAGTGAAAATATCCATGCGACCGTCGGCGTATTTACGCGTCACATTAATAATTCGCGCGCCGCATCCCACGGGCTGAATTTCCTGATTCTTGACTAGAATCACGCCGAATTCCTGCTGCCCTTTTCCCTCGGCCTTGGCTTTCAGACAATCATTGATCATTCTTTTGTAGCGGTCTTCGAATATGTGAAGGGGAAGAGGTTCTTCCGGGAGCAGCACGACTTCCAGGGGAAATAAGGGAAGCAGGAGATCTTCCATTCAAAATATTCTCCTCTTCAAGCGATCCACGGTGAACTTGGCCGTATCCGCAACCGCCATGACGGCCATCACGCCAGCCTGCACGGGGTCGGTGACCACGAGATCCGCGGCTTCCGGGACGCTGCCCGCCATGTTGAGGCTGATTACCAGCAGACCTTGTGCGCGGACGTCGCGAACGGCCTGCTCGATCTCGCCGCCCATCAGGGCGCCGGCCAGCACCAGGGCACGGGCGCGAGGCAACCGGGCGACCGCGCGAACGGCGTCCGCCAGGGGCTGCTCGCCGACCAGCGGAATGGTGTCCACGGAGATGTGCTCGCCGCGAATATTGTGGCGGTCGGCTTCTGAGATGGCGCCGATGGCCACCTGGCCCACTTGCGCTCCGCCCCCAACAATGATGATGCGTTTGCCATATACTTTCTGAAGTGTCTTGACCGTGCTGGCCTCGCGCACCACGGCGAGGGCCCGCAATTCCTCAACCAGCTTCTCGGGCGGGTTGGGCAGATCGATTTCAAAATAAATGCGCGTTTCCTGTGGGTTCTCTTCGATGATTTCCACCGAAGAGATGTTGCCGTGCTGCCCGGCAATCACCCCCGTGAGCTGGTGGAGCACGCCGAGGCCGGATTGCACATGAACAAAAATACCGATCTTCTCTGACATAGGTTCTCCCAAGATAGGGGACTATAGCAGATAAAAGCGTCCGTTGTCCGTCGCTCGTGGCCAGTTGCCAATGCCTCTGACAACGGACATCTGAACGCGGACGATGTTCATTTGCCTATGCCTCCAGATTTTGGTCCGCGTTCACCAGAATCCACAGGACAGCTCCGGCGAAGGTAATCAGTGCCGCGAAGTCGAGGGCCTGCGTCCAGCCCAGGTGAGTGGCGATCCAGGCCGTCAGTATGGGCGAAATCCAACCTCCGAAGTTGCCCCACGTATTCATCATGGAGGAGAGTGACGCGGAGTACGTCTGGGTGAGATCGTTACAGGTGGCCCACCATGTTGATGTGGCAAACATGTTAAAGCCCAGCGCGCCGGAGAGGAAAACTATCGCCAGAGTGTTGGCGGGCGCGTGCGCGCCCAGGGTCAACAACAGCGCTGAAGACAACATGCCCAGCATTGCGGTCGCCTGGCGCCCGCGTCGCTTGCCGAGCCGGGCCACGGCGCGATCGGAAAACATTCCCCCGAGAGGCGCCAAAAGCATAACCGTCAGGAAGGGCACAGCGCCCCACAACCCGCCTTGCTGAATGGTCATACCGCGCGCTCGAACGAGATAAAGAAAAAACCAGGTGTAGAAAATATAATTCGGATAGCCCTCGCAGAAGTAGCTGAGCATCAATCCCCACGTGGACGAATTGGACAGGAGTTTTTTCCAGGGAGGATTAGCCCGTGCGAGATGCCCTTGGCGAGTCGGGGCATTGCCCGAAGCTCCCTCCGCGCGGATGATCTCCAATTCCTGAGTGTTGACGCCCGGGTGCTGTTCAGGATGGCTGGTGGCGTAAACGTACCAAACCAGGGCGACGACGATGCCAAGTGCCCCCGAAATGTAAAACGACATTTCCCATCCCCAGCGCTGCATGATGGCAGTGATGAGTACTGGCGTGGAAGCGCCGCCAATTCCAATGCCTGTCAGGAACATGCTGTTGGCCACGCCACGGCGGTTATTGCCCACCCAAAACGCCACCACGCGGTTTGAGTTGGGAAGGCATGCGGCTTCGCCCACGCCGATCAGGAATCGCACAAAAACGAATGTTCCCACCAGGCCAATCCAGTGGCGAAGCGGCAGGCGCGGAACCAGTCCTGTGGCCGCCGTAAATAGCGACCACCAAATGATGGCCCCGGTCAAAACGTGGCGTGGGCCGAAGCGATCGCCCAGCCATCCGCCCGGCACCTGAAAGATGGCGTAGCCGAGCACGAAGGCGCTCAGAATCCATCCCATGGTTTGAGTATTGAAAGCGAATTCGTCCTGGATGTACTTACCCGCGATGCCCAGGTTCATCCGGTCAAGGTAAGTGAGGGCGGTGATCAGGGTGAGCAGGGAAACGATGCGCCAGCGGACGCGAGTGGGGCGTGAGCCGGGCACGGCAAGAGGGCGGGAATCGACGGTCGGTGCGGCGCGATCGGTCATCCGATTTGGGCAGGGGCGCGGCGCCCAATTTCAGGCGATCAAACTCTCCAGGTATGCCCTTTCCTTCTTGATGTCTTCCATCTGCTGGGGGCCGGAAATTTCCCGCTCGATGGTGACTGGCCCGGTGTAATTCAATTCCTTGAGGCGCTGGAAGAGCTTGGGGAAATCCACCCTCCCCTTGCCAATGGGTACTTCCTCGCCAAGCTGGCGGGGATCGGTGGGGAACAGGCCGTCCTTGGCGTGCAATCCGTGGACGTAGTGGCCGATCACGTCCAGAGCGTCGACTGGGTTGCCCTTGCCATAGAGAATCAGGTTGGCAGTGTCGAGGTTCACGCCCTGGTTATCCAGGCCCACGTCTTTGATGAGCCGCAGCAGAGTGATGGGTGTCTCTTGCCCGGTTTCATATAGCACCATCTGATTATTATCCTTAATATAGCTGACTACTCCTCGGATCGTCTCGACAGCTTCCGTGTAGGTCGGATCGTTGGGGTTCTCGGGGATAAACCCGAAATGGGTGTGCAGGGCAGGGATGCCACACTGCTTGGCGAAGTCGGAGGCGCGCTTGAGGCGGTCGATTCTCTGGCTCCGGTACTTGCGGGGTACCAGGCCTATGGTGAGAGGGCCTTGGTAAAAATCGTAGATGTCGGGACCGGGACCGGAGGTGTTCACGGCAGTGGCCTCCACACCGTATTTTTCCAGGGCGTCCTTCAGCCGCTTGACCATCTGCGGGCTGAAATCGGTAAGAGATGCCTGGCATGTGGGCAGGCCGAGATCGTGGACCTTGGCGATTGCGGCGTCGGGATCTTTGTCCACTCCGATGATCACACCAAGCCTCATGCCGGGAGTGCCGCCCTGAGAAGAGGCGCGCGGCATCAGCCCTGCAGCAACTGCGGCTGCTGAAGCTTGAAGAAAACGTCGGCGATTTTGTGGGCTCATGGTTTCCTCCTGCGTGCTGCTGGGAGACCCGTGGAAGAACTCTCCTGAAAAGTTCAGCGCGACCTTCTCAGGGGCGCGAACTTCGACCCATCCCACGGACACAACTTTTCAACGTTTACTGAGTCGATGGCATCTTCGCGCCCAACTACAAAAAATGAGACTTTTCCTTTCCAAACTGGTTCGTGCAGCGCGCCGTGATCGCGAAATTCCACTGTTCCTTCGGCGCGGGTTCCTGGCTTCCCGATGTTTTCTTCCGGCGGTTGAAGGATCTGGAGCTTGGGTGGATAGGCCGCGGTGTGGCGGAATTGAATGGGCGCTTGCCACAAGGCCTTAATCTCCTTGCCTTCGATTCGCCGAAGGATGAAATTCACGCCTTGGTTGTCGGTTTGAATCACGAAAGGCTCGCGGGTCACCACGCACTCGTTGCCATCGCCCACCAGATCCTGAACCTCGATCGAGGTGATCGCCATCTTTAATTCGGAGGTTGGAAATTCGATGAAAGGTCCGGGAACAAGTTTGCCTTGTTCGAATAGAAAAACCTGGAGGCGCGCCTGGGGAAGAATGCTCGCGCCGATAAAACAAAGCAGCGCAGGCTCCTGCTTGCCTTGCCGAACGAGATAGCGGGAGATCTGGGCATTGGACGCTGTAACATCGTCCAAATAAACGCCGCCCACAAGTTTCAGAAGCTCCTGGTCGGAAGGATAGCGGTCCAGGGGAATATTTTCGATCTCGCCTGATTGCACCATGCCGATTTGGGGTCTGAGATTTGCGGGATCGACCGCACGGACCCGGGCGATGGTGCCTTTCTTGCCGGATTTGGTGCCCATGACTGCCACCAACGCTCCTCGGCCCAGATGCACAGTAGGTGCAGGGCGCCTCATCAGGGTGGGTTTCACATCGATAGGGCCTTGCGACGCATAGCCCCAGCCTGTGGGCCCGGTGATTTTATCTTTTCCGGCTTTCACTGCGGGCGGAATGAGGGAGAAAGCAACTAGAACGAGAGTGCAAAGGGGTTTGATCTTCATACCCGGCACTATTGTTCATGTTTAGGAGTGGTTTGACAAACAAATTCTCGACGCATAGACTCGATAGCGGTCCGAAAGTTTCCGCCTGCCAATGCCGGCGGGGCCATGGCTTCCCGTTGGACGGGAGACCCATGGCGGACCTAACAAGATAAAGTCCAAGTGTGTTCCGCCACCGCGGGACACCAAAAGGGAAGGCCGTGAAAATCGGCTACGGTCCCGCCACTGTAAACGGCGGGCCTTGCGCGTCCGCGCGAGTCAGCTTGTATCCGCGGGAACCACTGCTCCAAGTTCGTTTTCGCCCGTGAGAGGCGCGAGCGAGCCGGGGCGGGAAGGTCGAGCGAGGCCGGAAGAACGCCGTGAGTCAGGAGACCTGCTTGGGCTTTTACGGTTGAGTTGGCCCGATCCGCTCAGCCATTGCCACACACTCTTCGCGAGAAAGAGTGGGGCTCGTGCGCCCCGCCCTCTTCTGGAGTGAGCGGGGCATTTTATTTTATGATGCGGGTTTTGCCGTGATTAAAAGGGAACCAAAGAAAACTGGGGCGTTGATCTCTCTCCTGATGGGCATGACGTTGGCTGGTGCGGTGCCTTCATCGGCGCGCATAGTCATCGACCAAACAGGCCGACGGGTGAATGTGCCGGAAAATCCTAAGCGATTGATTTCACTTGCGCCGAGCATCACGGAAACCCTCTACGCGCTGGGTCTTGGAGACCGCATAGTCGGCGACACGGAATACTGCGATTACCCTCCTGAAGCGCGGACGAAACCGCACGTGGGCGCGCTGCTGAATCCCAGCTTGGAAAAAATTGTGGCGCTCAAGCCCGATCTTGTTCTGGGCATTGCGGAGGCCAACCGGCGTGAGACGGCGGACCAGCTCGAACGGCTCAACATTCCGCTTTACGGCCTGACAGCGCACAGCGTGGAAGATACCCTGAGCTCCATTGCAGACTTAGGGCAGGTGCTCGGGGTGCGCGCGCAAGCGCACTCGCTGGTCGAGGGATTGCAGCGGAGGGTTGAGGCGATTCAAAAGAATGCCGTACAGCAGCCCCGGCCGAATGTCCTGTTCGTCGTTTGGTACCGTCCGCTGATTACTGCCGGGCCGCACACTTTTATTGCGGATGCGATTCGCCTGGCGGGAGGCAGCTCCATCGCCGACGACCTTTCGGGCGAGTGGCCGCGCTTAAGCCTGGAAGACGCGCTTCACCGCGATCCGGACATCATCCTCTTTTCCAAGAGCGAATCGTTTTCTCCCGCGCTCGATGAATTCCAAAAATTGCCGGGCTGGAAGGATTTTCGCGCGGTGAAGGAACATCGAATGTATTTCATTTCCGACACCATTAACCGGCCTAGCCCGCGCCTGATCGACGCGCTGGAGGAAGTTGAGCGCATTCTTCACCCGCCGTCGGGGTCTGCCACTCAAAGCACGGAGAGGCCGCAATGATGGTCCGTCCAACGCGGCGCAATGTCCTCGTGCTGATACTAATCCTGAGCGCGGGTTTGGCGATCGTCGTGGGTGCCGGACTGGCGATCGGTGGAGTGCATTTGTCCATGAGCGAAGTTTGGGCCGGGTTGCTGGGGGGCGACCCGCACGCCGAAGCGTCCATCATTGTCCGGCAAATTCGCCTGCCGCGGGTCATTCTTGCGGCGCTGGTGGGCGCGGCGCTGGCCGTGTCAGGTACGGTCCTGCAAGCGCTGCTGCGAAATCCTTTGGCCGACCCGTATGTCTTAGGCATATCGAGCGGCGCCGCGCTGGGGGCGATTCTTGCGCTCTATGTGGGCGGACGATTGGCCGCGGCCTCGCCCCTAATGGCTTTTGGCGGAGCGGTGGTCACCATTGCCTGGGTGTATCTCCTGGGGCGGCGGGGCGGGAGGCTGGCCAGTTACACCTTGCTATTGGCGGGAGTGATTACCGCTTCGTTTTTATCGGCGCTTATTTTGTTCATCCTGACCCTCCTCTCTACGCGCGATGTACGCGGAATCGCGTTTTGGCTGATGGGCGACTTGAGCGTGGTCACCGATGTCCAACTCCGCGTGCTGGTTCCGGTAATCGTTTTTTCTATCGTTGGGACTTATTGGTTTGCCAAGGATTTGAATATCTTGTTGCTGGGCGAGCAGGAAGCTGCGCACTTGGGCGTCAACGTGGTGCGGGTGGAGACTGCCACTTTCCTGCTGGCCTCGCTTCTGACCGGACTGGCGGTATCAGTCAGTGGAGCCATCGGATATCTGGGACTTCTTGTCCCTCACTTGGGAAGAATGGTGGTGGGGAGTGACCACCGGACGCTCCTGCCCACTGCAGCTCTTGGTGGCGCCATCGTGCTGGTGGTTTCGGATACCCTGGCGCGCACCGTCATTTCGCCGGCGGAGCTTCCCGTGGGCGCGGTCACTGCCGTCGCGGGAGCGCCGGTGTTTATTTACTTGCTGCGACGCGCGGCGGGCTAACAGAAGGCAGAAGGCGGAAATAGACACCTCGAAGACTTCTTCTAATTGGGCGAAATCTGGATACAGGGCGGGGAATTCAGTGATTTGAATTATGCAAACCACTACTCAAAATTCAGTTCCCGACTCCCGACTCCCTACTCCCTACTCCCTTATTCGAGTAGAAACAGTTTCGTATCGCTATCCGCACTTTGAGCTTTTTCCGACCAGCTTTGAAGCTCGGGAGGGCGATCTCCTCGCCATCATCGGGCCCAATGGGTCAGGGAAGTCGACGCTGCTCAATATTGCCAGCGGGCACATGAGATCCTTGACCGGCAGGGTCACCGTCGACGGTATAGACCTCCAACATCTCGCGCCGCGCGCCCGGGCGCAATTGGTGGGTTTGGCGCGACAGGATACGCCGCTGCTCTTCTCCTTCGAGGTTCGCGAGTTTGTGCGGCAGGGACGTCACCCCCACCTTGGGCGCGGGCTGTTTGAGACTGCGAAAGACGAAAAGTGGGTCGATTGGGCGATCGCGAAGACCAACTTGGGTGAATTCGCCGGCCGCCGGGTCACCGAGATCAGCGGCGGTGAATTTCAGAGAGCCGTTCTTGCTCGAACCCTCGCGCAGCGGCCGCGGCTTCTTTTGTTGGACGAGCCCACGGCCAACCTCGACATCGGTTACCAAATTGAGATGTTAGGGCTCATCAAAAGCCTTGCATCGTCAGAAAAATTCGCAGCAATTATTGTCACACACGAGCTGAATCTGGCGGCTGAGCTTGCAGACTCGCTACTCTTGCTGGAAGGCGGGCACCCTCTTTGCCAGGGAAGGCCGGAGGAGGTCCTGCAATCGGATTTGTTGAGCCGCGTCTTCCGTACTCCGGTGGTGGTTGATCAAAACCCAGCCAGCGGACGCCCTCGCGTGACCTGGACCACGGGTTCTGCACCGGTAACCCCCAGTTGACAGTTGACACTTCGAGTCGGAATGATACATCTTAAGCTGGAGAGCACTTCCACTGGACCTTTGGTGAGAGACCGGAATAGGTTTGCTCCATGAGCGTGGCCACAGAAATCCGGACGAAATACGAAGCCGTCATCGGGCTTGAGGTGCACCTACAGCTCCTGACCAACTCGAAGATTTTCTGTTCCTGCTCCACCCGGTTTGGAGACCCACCTAATACCAACACCTGTATGGTGTGCTTGGGGCTGCCTGGAGCGCTTCCGGTGCTCAATCGCGAAGCGGTGACCATGGCGATGAAGGCCGCGATGGCCCTCAATTGCACGATCAACCCGCACTCGCGATTTGCGCGAAAGAATTACTTCTATCCCGACCTGCCCAAGGGATACCAGATTTCCCAGTACGACGAACCCCTGGCAGAGCACGGCCGCCTGGATATTGAAGTGAATGGCACGCGCAAACGCATCGGCATCACGCGCGTGCATATGGAAGAGGACGCGGGCAAGTCACTGCACGAGGGATTTCCGGATTCCGACGAGAGGACTTATATCGACCTCAACCGCTCCGGCGTTCCGCTGATTGAGATTGTGAGCGAGCCGGACTTACGCACGCCCGAAGAAGCTTACGAGTATTTGACCCGCCTCAAGACGATTATGCAGTACCTGGAAGTTTCCAACTGCAACATGGAGGAAGGCAGCCTGCGTTGCGATGCCAACGTCAGCGTGCGTCCCGCCAGCCGGAACGAATTCGGGACCAAGGCTGAAGTGAAAAACCTGAACTCGTTCAAGTTCCTGCAAAAAGCTCTGGCATATGAAATCGACCGCCAGATTGATGTCGTATCAAGCGGGGGGACGGTGGAGCAGGAAACCCGCCTTTGGGACAGCCGCGAGCAAAAGACCTTTGGCATGCGGTCGAAGGAATTTGCCCACGACTATCGATATTTCCCCGAGCCGGATCTGCTGCCCTTGGTGATTACGGACGAGTGGAAAGAAGCCGTCCGAC
The DNA here is from genome assembly GCA_041481635.1 of Terriglobia bacterium. Lineage (GTDB taxonomy): Bacteria > Acidobacteriota > Terriglobia > UBA7540 > UBA7540 > DASYXZ01. Next base: position 12,423 of record JBGPCF010000028.1, read on the forward strand.
GATCGTTGCCCGAATTGCCGGGGCCGCGCGAGGAAAGATTGTTGCGCGAGTACGAGCTCCCAAAACAAGATGCTCAATTGCTCGCAATCTCAAGGACGATGGCCGATTATTTTGAAGACGTCGCAAAGGCCTCAGGCGAGCCAAAGCTTGCGGCAAACTGGATTCTGAATGATTTAATTTTCTTGCTCCAAGAAAATAAGAAAGGGTTTATCGAGTATCCGGTTCCAGCAGATAATCTAGCGGAGCTTGTGAAGCTTGTTTCCAAGGCAGAAATTTCAGGAAAAATGGCGAAAGAGATTTTGGCGGAAATGTTTTCCACCGGCAAGCGCGCCGCAGAAGTGATGTCGTCGAAGGGGCTCGCCCAAATCAATGAGCCGGACAAAATTGCCGCCATCGCCCGGCAGATCATTGCCGGGAATCCGAAACAAGTGGAGCAATATCGAAGCGGCAAAACAGCCACTTTGGGATGGTTTGTCGGCCAGTTGATGAAAGCGACGGGAGGGCAAGCCAATCCGAAAGTGGTTCAGGAGATCTTGAGGAAAGAGTTGGGATAAGTTTCATTCGCGCGCTCGTTCGCGAGGGCGACAGCGAAGGGAACCGGCCGTGTTAGAAGGGAGTTCAGAAATGTTGAATGTTGGCGAAAAAGCTCCGGATTTTTCTTTGCCATCCGAAATGGGGAAGGACACCAGTCTGAAAGATTTTCGAGGGAAAAACCTTGTCCTTTATTTTTTCCCCAAAGCCGACACCCCGGGTTGAACCAGCGAGGCGAACCAGTTCCGTGACGCCAAAAAAGAACTGGACAAACTTAACACGCGGGTGCTGGGCATGAGCGGGGACACCGTGGAAGAACTGAAAAAGTTCCACGATAAATACGAGCTCAATTTTACTCTGGCGGGCGACACCGGGCACAAGACGCTGGAAGCATATGGCGTGTGGCAGGAAAAGAACATGTACGGCGTTAAAAAGATGGGTATTGTTCGCACGACTTACATCCTGGACAGCGCCGGCAAAGTAAAACACGTTTTTCCCAAAGTGCAAGTGAATGGACACATTCAGGAAGTGCTTTCCGCGCTGAAGGTGTAGCGGGCCGGACCGGTGCCAGAGCCTTAGCCAAGCCACTGCGCGATGGAAGGGCTGCGCTTGTATCCGCGTGTGGGGTGGTAGCAGTAGAAGATGTGAAGCAATCGCTCGCCCAGAACGGGCACGCGTGCATCCTCGCGCGCCCAACCCTCCAACTTCATTAAACCCTCGTAGGGTTTGATCTGCTCAGGGTTCCGCTCCAATAGATACTGCTGGAATTGCATATACGAGTCATCGCCCAACACCACAAAAGTCTCCAGGTTGGGAAACAATTTCAATTCCGCCCCCAGGTGTTTGGCGCAGAAAGCCAGCGCATTTTGGGGGACGTGTGGGCTGGTGGTGTGGCAGCGGATGGCATCGGTCAGCACAAAACGAGCTTTGAAGTCCTCAAAATCCCGCACTCCCAGGAGTTCAAATAAATTAGTGCTAAAGCGGTTGGACTTGCGCGGACTCCGGTAGAGGTACATATCCGGATTCATGGGGGAATCGCGTCCAATCACCGCTGCGCGGGGAGCGCCCAGGTCGGCGTAGGTCGTGCGCACGTAGGACGTCAGAAACTCGCGAGGGGGGAGATGGATCGCTGAAATGGCAGCGCAATTGCGGCAACTGGCGATTCTCAGTCGAACCGCTTCCGTCTCGAAGCCGGGAATCAGGGTTTGCGTGTCAACGATTGGCCGGGCGGTGAGAGCCAATTGCAGCAAGATCTCCTGGCTCGCGTCGGGGGGGCCGAAAATCAGGTTATCGATGAGTCTTGCCGGGCCCACACGCGCCGCCACCAACGCCACGCAACCCGCGGACAAGCGGCGCACCGGCTTGAGTTGAATCGGATCGACGATGGCGGCGTACTCCAGGTGGACGCGCGGCTCCGACGCGAATAATTTGTACATTTGTTCGAGTACTTTTTGCGTGTCCGCCTCGCCAGCATGCGCGAGACCCTCGGCCAGCCGCAGACTGTGATGGAGGATGCGCGCCGCCTGGCGATCTTCGTCATTCAGGTAGGCGTTGCGCGAGCTGATGGCCAGACCATCGGTTTCTCGAAGGGTGGGCAAGATGGAAAGACGCACTTCCAGGTTCAAGTCGTCCACCAGACGACGAATCACCTGGGTCTGCTGAAAATCTTTTTGTCCGAAGTACGCAACATCGGGCTTGATGATGTTGAAGAGTTTGGTGACCACGGTGGCCACGCCCCGGAAATGTCCGGGCCGTTGGACGCCTTCAAGGGGGGCGGCGATTTCGCCCGTTTCCACGAGAGTGGAGAAGCCGTCGGGGTACAGCTCCTTGGCGTCGGGGGAAAACGTGGCTTCGATAGTAAAAGGACTCAGCAACTCCAGGTCCTTATCAAGATTGCGCGGGTACCGTGCCAAGTCTTCCGCGGAATCGAATTGAGTAGGATTAATAAATATGGAGACAATGACGACGTCGCATTGGCGCTTGGCCTGGCGGATCAGGCTCAGGTGACCTTCATGAAGGGCACCCATGGTTGGGACCAGCGCCACAGACTTGCCCCGGGCGCGAACGTCGCGCCGGAATGCTTGCATGTCCGCGATGGTGGTTATCAGCCGCATGGAGAGTTTGAACGCCCGTTCATTATCGGCGACCCGAATGATTTTCGTCCCACTGGGGCAGGGGTTGTTTTCCTTCTCTACCCGTTTTGAGAAATTTCCTTTTCAAACTGCTCGCGCATTTTCGCCGGCCAGTGGTAGGACTCCTGGTCGTTCGGATAACGCGCCGCAGCGACGTCCTCGCGAAATTCAGAGATGGCTTGGCGCATGATTTCCGCAAGGTTCGCGTACTGCCGGACAAACTTGGCGTGCGGCCCAAATCCAATGCCCAGGAGATCGTGCACCACCAGCACCTGGCCATCGCATTCCGGACCGGCGCCGATGCCAATAGTGGGTATCCGGCATTGTTGCGTAATCAGAGCGGCGAGTTCCCGCGGGACCCCTTCCACGACGATCGCGAATGCCCCAGCATCTTCAATCGTTTGGGCGTCCGCCAATAACTCGGTGGCGGAGTCCATCGTCTTGCCCTGCACTCGATAGCCCCCGAAGGCGAGGACAGATTGGGGCGTTAGCCCGATATGGCCCATCACCGGGATTTCAGCATCCACCAGGCGCCGAATGAGCACCGATCGCTTCTTGCCGCCTTCAAGTTTGACCGCTTCAGCGCCACCCTCCTTGAGGAAGCGGACAGCGATGCGCAGCGCATCGTCGTCGCTCACGTGATAGGCGCCATACGGGAGGTCGCCGATCAGCAATGCCCGGCGAGTGCCACGACGGACAGCGCGCAGGTGGTGAAGAATCTCGTCCGGTGTCACAGGGATGGTGGAATCGTATCCCAGGACAACCTGCGCCAGAGAATCCCCCACCAAAATCATGTCGATTCCAGACTCATCACAAATTCGCGCGGTGGGATAGTCGTAGGCGGTCAGGCAAGTAATTTTTTGGCCCCGGAGTTTGCGCTCCAGAATCAGCGGAACTGTAATCTTGCTCACGGCCTGGGTATTCTGGTCCATGGCAGCACCTCGCTAGTTTTAGTTTCGAAAGCCGAGTCCAGTCAAAGTTCACTGGCGATCAACCTTCGGGCACCAATGCAAAACCCTCTCCGTCACAGTACGTAGCGCCGGCGCTCGCGAGGCGCGGCAGGAAGCCCTTTGGGGCTACCACTTGTCTGGACGGAGAGGGTCTAAGCTTTTCCATGTTCGGCTGGAGCAAATCGTTCGAGTGTCGAATTGCCCAAACCGTAGCCGACCGTCTCAGTCCGCCGGTGCGGATCCAAGCGGCAAAAAGTACTGCGTGCCCTTGACTGGCTGGCTGAGCCGCCGGAGCAGCTCTTGTAAGTCCTCGTTCCGGTCGACAAAGTCGATCTCGGACGTTTCGATCACCAGCAAGTCACTGGACTTGTAGTGGAAGAAAAAGTGCTCATAAGCCCGGACGATTTCTTCCACGTATTCGTCGGAGATTTGTTCTTCCATCACCACGTTCTTCTTGGCGATTCGTTTTTTCAGCGTCTCCGGCTTCGCTTGTAAGTATATCACTAAATCGGGTATGGGAACATTTTCGGCCAACAGCGCATAGTATTCGTCGTAAAGGCGGAGTTCCGCGTCGCTGAGATTGAGGTAAGCGAAAATTTGGTCTTTCTCAAAAATATAGTCGCTGATGATGGTGCGGTGCGCGGAGGCGGAAAGATCGAGGGCCTTGAGTTGCTTGTACCGCTCGAGAAGAAAATAAAACTGGGTTTGAAAACTCGCCCCCGGTTTGTCCCGGTAAAATCCTTCAAGGAATGGGTTGTCTTCCACATCGCGGAGCCGTGTGGCATGGAGTCGGTCGGCGAGGATATCCGCCAGGCTGGTCTTGCCCACGCGAATTGGGCCTTCCACAGCGATGAAACGCGGCGCCTCTGATTGGGGAAGATTGGCCATCGAGCTTTATCTCTTTCGGAGCCGGATCACCCGGCTCAGGTCTGCCGTATGGCTCAACAATTCAGAAACCGATAATCCGGTCACCGGATGCGCCACACGAGGCGCGATCTCCCGCAAAGGGACGAGCACGAATCGCCGTTCAGTCAAACGCGTGTGAGGAATCGTCAGCCTGGCAGACCTGACCACAACATTTTCGTAAAGCAGGATATCAATGTCAATCAGTCGCGGCCCCTTGGGCTTCCCACGGATGCGCCCCAGCGTGCGCTCTATGGAAATCAATGCCTGTAACAACCGGTGCGGAGAGAGGGAGGTCTCCACACTGGCCACACAGTTGATGAACCAAGGTTGATCGAGGTAGTCCACCGGCTCGGTCTTATAAAGGGAAGAAACGCGGACAATCTTGATGCCTGCGGCGGAAAGCTCCCGCAGGGCTTTTCGGATCAGGGCACGACTGTCGCCGAGGTTGGAGCCAAAAGAAAGATGCACACGCTTGGGTGGCCCAGCAATACGCTTGGTTTTGGAGCGAGCCGTGGGCATAACGGACATGGGCGCTGCGGCGGTGTTTGAATCTCAAGAAATCAGCCGGATTAATCTATTCAAAAAGGGATTGCGGGGCATTGCCCGGGAGGGGCAACTTCAAATGACGGTACGCCGGTTCGTTGGCTTTCCGTCCGGTCCTGGTCCGGCTGATAAATCCTTGCTGCAACAGGAATGGCTCCACCATGTCGACCAGCGTGTCGACCTCTTCGTTAAGCGTCGCTGAAATCGCCTCAACGCCCACCGGTCCTCCGTTATAGATCTTGATGATGGTGGAGAGGAAATTTCGGTCCAGATCGTCCATGCCGACTTCGTCCACGCCTTCGAGCTTCAATGCATCGCGTGCGACCTGGGGCGTGATCGCGCCTTCAGCTTTCACCTCTGCAAAATCGCGGACCCGCCGCAGCAGTCGATTGGCCACGCGGGGTGTGCCACGCGCCCGGCGGGCGATTTCTCCCGCTCCTGCTTCGTCCAGCTTGGCTTCTATGATCCGCCCCGAGCGGATGATGATTTGCCGCAAGTCGTCCTCCGGATAGAACTCCAAATGGTAAAAGAGCCCGAAACGGTTTCGCAAAGGGGCAGAGAGGCTGCCCGCGCGGGTCGTGGCGCCAAGCAAAGTAAATTTCTTGAGAGGCACGTTGATCGTCTTGGCGAACATTCCTTTATCAACAACAAAATCGACTTTAAAGTCTTCCATCGCCGGATATAGAAACTCTTCAATATTCACGGGCAGTCGGTGGATCTCATCGATAAAGAGAATGTCGCCTTCGTTGAGGTTGGTGAGGATGCCCATCAAGTCGCCCGTGCGTTCCAGCGCTGGCCCCGAGGTGGTGGTGATGCGCGAGCCCATGGCGTTGGCGATGATGTAGGCCAGCGTGGTCTTGCCAAGGCCGGGCGGACCATAGAAGAGCGCGTGCTCGAGGGGTTCGCCTCGCCGGCGCGCGGCTTCGAGGGCGATGGAAAGCTTCTCCACCACTTTTTTCTGCCCCACATATTCGGCGAGGGTGGGCGGGCGAAGGGTTCGATTGAAGCCCTCTTCTTCTTTCGATATGAGTTCTGGTGAAACCAGCCGCTCTCTGGGCATAAGGGTGATGGCTGTGCCAGCCGCGCCATCCACGGCACCGGCCCGCACTCTCCGGAAAAATTACTCCGGCTTCGGATGCAGTTGTTCAAAAACCTTGCGCACAAATTCTTCGGTGGTTTTCAGGTTCTTGTGTTTTGCGAAAATCTCATCCACGATGCGCTGAGCTTCGGAACGCGAATACTCGAGCTGCTCGAGCACGGCAAGCGCCTCGCTCTTAAGCTCCGACACAGATTCCTTTTCGATGGAAAGTGGCTGGTCCGTTCGTGCCAGGGCAAATTTGGTCATCTTACCGCGCAGCTCCATCACGATGCGCTCCGCCGTTTTGGAACCGATAAAGGGCAACTCCTCGAGAAACGCCCTGTCCCCGCGCTCGATGGCCAGCGCGATTTCATTCATCGGGCGCACCAGGCACTTGAGCGCGCGCATGAATCCCACCCCGGGCACCGTCGTGAACGCCTCAAAAAACTCGCGGTCAAGTGGGTCGAGGAAACCCAAGAGCTTGGGCGTCAAGTGGCCGCCGCCCACCGCGCCGTCAATGTAATAAATCGTATAGAGCGTCAGGGGATTTTGCCGCTCGGTTGCCGGGGCCGTCCGCAAACGGGAAGCAATTCCGGAAGGGACGAAGACTTCATAGCACAGCGATTGCACGCGCAGCAGAAGGCTGGTATGCCGGATTCGATCGTAAAGAACTTCACCGGTGATTTCTGCGATCAGGGTTTTGCTCCTTGCTGTCGTGGCGAATGCCGTTTCGGGGCTTCGCTGAATCGAACACTTTGCCTAAAAACATTTTCTTCTTCGCTGAGCTCCATTCGTGGACGCTCGAAGCGAATTCACATAACACAAGGCCGCCGCCAGGGCGTCGGCGATATCAGGCGGTTGCGGCATGCGGGCCAGCGAGAAAAATTGTTGGACCGTTCGCTGCACTTGAATTTTTGTCGCGTTGCCATTTCCCGTAACAGATTGTTTGATGCGCCGCGCGGAAATATTGATCACCGGGACTCGCGACATTCGTGCCGCCAGACAAATCACACCACGGGCGTGACCCATCAGAATCGATGTGCGAGGGTATTCCGTGTGACTGTAAACTTCTTCCAGGCACATGGTCTGGGGTCGGAATTCGTCTATCACCTCGCGAAGCCCGTCAAAGAGGCATTCCAGGCGAACCGGCAAATTCTCCCCGTGAGCGCGCGGCGAGCGAATGACTCCGGCCTCAATCAACTTCACACCCTCGGGGCGGCATTCCACGACGCCATAGCCCGTTATGTTCAGTCCGGGATCAACTCCCATGATGCGATAGGGAACTTTTGTGGCGACAGCCATCGCAAGAGATTGTAGCGGGAAACACTCAAAGGCAAAAGGCCAAAGTCACGGGAAGTATATTACCGCGCTTCTTGAGGATAATTCAGAGTGACGGTATCAATCACCCCGACCACTGCCATGTCGATGGGGGAGCGGGGCCGTTCCACGCTGGTCATTGCGCTCCATCCCTCGGTGACCACCAGCACGCGGTCACCCACGCCCGCGTCGACGCCGTCCAGAGCCAGAACCACATCGCCGCGGTCGCTGCCATCGAGATTCAGAGGCTGTACGACCAAGATTTTTCGCTCCACGTGGCTGGGAGCTTTTTGAGTTGCGACAATATCGCCAATCACTTTGCCGATTAGCATATTTTCAAGGATTTGGAGTTATGAATTGTGAGTTCTGAGTTTTAAATCGATGTCTGTGGTTCGCCAACTCAGAATCCAGCATTCATAACTTCTTCAAATTAATCGTATCCACAATTCCCACAATGGTGGCATCCGTGGGGACGTCATCCGGAGCAAAGGGGAAACTCGCCTCGCGGCCGCGGCAGTAATAGACGGTCTCGCCCGCGCCTGCCCCGACACTGTCCACGGCAATGAGTTTCTGGCCCACGAATTTACCCGTCTTGTCGATGGGCTGGACGATCAGGAGTTTTTTGGCCACCAGCTGGGGGTCTTTGATCGTTGCAACGACATTGCCTACCACTTTAGCGAGGAGCATGGTCAAGACCGAATGATGAAGGATGAATAATGAATGATGAACATTGAAAGAGCCGTGTGCCGGTTTTTATTAGTTGTCCTCACCGGTGATTCTTCTGTATTGCATTCATCATTCTGCATTCATCATTCATAATTTCCCCATGGTTACAGTATCCACAATCCCCACAATCGCCGTGTCCACGGGCTGATCCTTGCAGGTGGCGGCATTGCGCGCCGAACTGCCCGTGACGATGATTACGGTTTCGCCAAACCCGGCAGAAACCGTATCGACCGCAACAAGGTAGGTGGCTTTGCCGGAGGGCGGGGAAGATTTGCCGCTCTCCACCTCCTCCGGTGTGAGCGGCGTGACGACCAGGAGTTTCTTACCTTCAAGACGGGTGTCCTTACGGGTGGCCACAACCGTCCCGACAACTTTGGCGAGTTGCATAATAAAGACGTCCGTAGTGCGTTGTCAGGGGTCCGTTGCTTTCATCCAGTGGCCAGCGTAGGCACCTTCAATTGCCGACTGACAACGGACGACGGTCAACGGGCAGATTTACTTTTCTTCCAAGTCTGCCTTACCAATGGGCAAGACGCCTTCAAGGTTGGAATGAGGACGAGGGATCACGTGCACCGCGATCAGGTCGCCCACCCGCCGTGCCGCGGCCGCGCCCGCGTCTGTGGCGGCTTTGACGGCCGCCACGTCTCCGCGAACCAGGGCCGTGACGTAGCCCGAACCAATTTTCTCCCATCCGACCAACGTCACTTTGGCGGCCTTCACCATCGCGTCCGACGCCTCGATCATCGCTACCAGACCTCGAGTTTCAATCATCCCCAGCGCTTCACCAGCCATTTGAAACCTCCGAAGTAGCGCCGACCTTTAGGCCGGCATCTTGATTTTCCTTCAATGTGCCGACCCGAAGGTCGGCGCTACACGCTTTACATCCTCGACTTCAGGCTCTGCACCGTCTTGTCGACCATCGCCTGCAATTCCTGGCGCGTGACCTGGATCTTCTCCGACGAGCTCACACCCGATTGGGGAACGTTTGCTTCCACGCCCGCCACGGGACAAACATCGGTACGCTCAATCACCGGCGTACCCGCTCCATAGTACTTCTGCCTAACCGCCAGAAGTTTATCCACCTCTGACTCAGAGAGCAAGACCTGGCGACCCAAAAGTTCAGTCACCAGGGATATTTTCGCAAAGTGTTCCACCGTCTCCATCTTGAAGTAGGCGCGCTGCAGGTCTGGTGCGAACGTCACCACACCATGGTTGGCCATCAGGATCGCGTCGTGCGTGGCGACCAGGGGCTCAAGCGCCGCGGTCAGTTCGGGAGTGCCCGGCGTGCCGTAGCGCGCCAGAGGAATGCATCCGAGGGCCAGCACCACTTCCGAAACCAGCGCCTTGTTGAGCGAGAGGCCCGCCGCGGCGTAGCCTGTGGCGGTCGGGGGATGAGCATGGACCACCGCCTGTGCATCCGGGCGGCGCCGGTAAATCAGCAGGTGCATGGCGATTTCGCTGGTCACGTTTCGCCGCCCGGAAATTTTGTTACCGTCGTAATCGCAAATCACCAGGTCGTCCACCTGCATCATCCCTTTGCAGATGGTCGTGGGTGTGGAGAGCACGCGGTGGTTGTCCAGGCGAAAGGAAATGTTACCGTCGTAAGCGGTCACGAAGCCTTGCCGGTAAATCCACCGCCCGATCTCCACGATCTCGCGGCGCAGCTCGTCTTCGGTTCTGGTCATGCCCACGAAAAGTTCCGGCCCGCTAGGAGTGCTGAAGGTTGATTGCCGCTCGGCATTGATCTTGTCCGCAAAGCGAATTCGCAATTCACGTTAATGGAGGCCCCAACCTTTGTCAAGCGTCACGCTCCACCGAATTTTATTTGGCTTAGATTCGTGCTGTGCGTATACTGCCGCAATCAATATGAATCTTCTCGTCGCTCTAGTGCTGGCTACTTCAACTCTGGGGCCAACCTGGGTAATACAAAGCAGCGGGACAACAGCCTCGTTGCGCGGCGTCAGTGCGGCCGGTCCAAGCGTGGTTTGGGCGAGCGGAACCAATGGGACCTATTTGCTGACCACCGACGGTGGCGCCACCTGGCACGCGGCCACGGTGCCCGGCGCCGAAAGCTTGGATTTTCGCGATGTGTTTGCAGTGGATGAAAACACCGCCTACTTGCTGAGTATCGGCGAAGGGCAAAATTCGCGAGTCTACAAAACGACGGACGGCGGCGCGCATTGGGCAATCGTACTCATGGATCCCGACCCCAAGGGATTTTTCGATGCCCTGGCATTTTGGGATGCGCGGCGCGGCATGGTGATTGGAGATCCGGTGGACGGCGAATTTGCATTGTTGACTACCGAAGATGGCGGCGAGACCTGGCAGCGGCAACACGCTCCTCCTGCCATTCCCAACGAGGGCGTCTTTGCCGCAAGCGGCACGTGCCTGATTGTAACGGGTGAACGCGATGCTTACTTCGTAACCGGCGGGGTGGGGGCAGCGCGCGCTTCTCACTCGACGGACGGAGGCAAAACCTGGTCGGTGGCCACCACGCCAATTCGGAACGATTCGGCCAGTGCGGGCATCTTCTCGGTCGCTTTCGCAGATCACGGTCGGGGCGTCGTGGTGGGAGGCGATTACTCAAAAGCCGGAGATGCCCTCCACAATGTCGCGCTCACGCGGGATGGCGGCCGCACATGGATCGAGCCTTCCGGCCCGCGCCCCAAGGGTTTCCGATCGGCCGTGGCATATTTAGCGGATCGCCGGATGTGGATCGCGACCGGGCCCTCCGGCTCCGACGTTTCCTACGATGACGGCGAAAGTTGGGAGCCGTTTGATGCGGGAGATTTTAACGCCTTGAGCTTCGTCTCGAGCCAAGCGGGCTGGGCTGTGGGGCCGAAGGGCAGAGTGGCCCGATTATCTCCAAGGTCTGCGAAGTAGTTGGCGCGCCACAGCCAGCACGCGAGGTACTCTTGTCCGATGCTCTACCTGGGTTTAATTATCGCGGCAGGTCCAAAAACTGATCAACAGTGAGGCCTGCAAATCGAAGGATGGAGCGTAGTGTGCCTCGATCAAGCTCCTTGTGGTCAGGGATCACCACCTGCGCAAAGGGGGAATCCCGACGAAGAATCATGTGGCTCCCTTCCTGTCGTTTTAAGCGGAAACCTGCTCGCTCAAGGGCTTTCACACACTCCCGGCCAGAGAGCCTCGGGAGCTTGCTCATACAGCCATCACGAGAACTTCAAATCGCTCCTCAGGTACCGGCAAACCGTCCCCTTCGAGGGTGGCAATATAGCCTCGAATGGCTTCCTTGATGTTTTCAGTTGCCTCAGCCTTTGTCTTCCCTTGGCTCACGCATCCTGCAAGGCTGGGGCACTCCGCCACCCAATAACCATCTTCGCCGGGATAAAGCACAACTTGTCGCATTGATTCAACTCCTGCACGTAATTCTAGCACTATAGCCGCTTGCGTCCAATCTTGGATTGCCCCTAAGCGTAGATCCCGCGCAACTTCAGCGTTTTCGCGACGCGATCAATTGCCAGCATATATGCGGCGATGCGGTTGTTCACGTTGTGTTTCTCTCCGAAGGTGACCACCCCGTTGAATGCCGCCACCTGGATTTCCTGCAATTTCTGGTTGACGTCGTTTTCCGTCCAGAAATATCCGTGGCGGTCCTGCACCCATTCGAAATATGAAACGGTCACGCCACCCGCGTTGGCCAGGATGTCGGGAATGACAAACACGCCGCGGTCAAACAAGATATCGTCCGCGGGTGGGGTCGTAGGACTGTTGGCGCCCTCGGCGAGAATTCGCGCCTTGATGCGGCTGGCGTTCTTGCTGTTGATCACGCTTTCGGTGGCCGCAGGCAAGAGAATTTCGCAATCCTGTTCCAGAATCTCGTTGCACCCAATCGCCTCGGCGCCGGGGAAACCCACCACGGTCTTGGATTCCTGCATGAATTCCAACAGCGCGGGGATATCCAGGCCATTCGTGTTGACGATGCCGCCGTTGATGTCTGCCACTCCGATGATTTTGTACCCTGCGCGATACATCAGGCGGGCGGCCTGCGAGCCTACATTGCCGAATCCCTGGACTATCACGCGCGTCGATTCGGGCTCACGGCCGAATCGCTTGAGCGCCTGATCGCAGACGATCATGCAGCCACGCCCCGTGGCTTCCCGGCGTCCAAGCGAACCGCCCAGGTCCAGCGGTTTGCCGGTCACGCAGGCGGTCACGGTATGCCGGACGTGCATGGAGTACGTGTCCATAATCCATGCCATGGTTTGTTCGTTGGTGTTCATGTCGGGCGCGGGAACGTCGCGTTCCGGCCCGATGTAGTCGAGGATTTCCGCGGTATAGCGGCGGGTGATTCGTTCCAGCTCGCCCTGGGAAAGCTTGGGCGGGTTGCAGATAATTCCGCCCTTGGCGCCGCCAAAGGGGATGTTCACCACAGCGCACTTCCAGGTCATCTCGGCGGCGAGGCCTCGGATTTCATCGAGAGTCACGTGTGGGCCATAGCGCACGCCGCCTTTGCACGGCCCCCGCGCGATGCTGTGCTGCACTCGGAATCCGTCGAAAACGTTGAGCTGGCCGTTGTCCATCGTCACGGGAATATGAACGATGATTTCGCGATTGGGCGTGCGCAAGTATCGATAGAGCCCCTCATCCAAATTCAACTTCCGGGCCGCCACGTCGAATCGTGCGGCCATTGATTCATAAACGCTCAGTTCCTTTTCAGTCTCGACGACGCTCATAGTTCCCCCATTGAAATCGGAAATCGGCGAAAACTTGCAGACAGTATAACAAAAGGGAAAATGCAGGAAGCGGAAGGAGAATCTGCCCGATCGTCTCCCTGGGTGAACCGCTCGCCGCGGAACCCGCTCCGTGAGGCATTATAAGATATTTTTATAGCCGCGATAAGTGTGATTTTCCCGGGGGGCGACGCATGGGAAAGAAGGCAGCCGCCCGGCCTGTTGCGAAAATTACTCACACAGCTCAGCGCGCTTCATGCTGCATCGTGCGGAGTTTGAATCGCTGGATTTTCCCCGTCGCCGTTCTGGGCAGACGGTCGGCTTGGACAATCCACTGCGGGACCTTGTAACCAGGCAGCTGAGTTCTTAGGAATTGAATCAGAACTTTCGCGAATTCCGAATTCAGCAATTCCGCATTTTTGAACACCACAAATGCCTTGGGTTTGGTCAAACCATCGTTGTCCACCACGCCCACAACAGCGCACTCATGGACGGCGGGGTGTGCCAGTAACGCTGACTCCACCTCGACTGGAGAAACCCACAGGCCGCTCACTTTCATCATGTCGTCAGACCGGCCGCAGTACCAGAAGTAACCATTCCCGTCGCGGAAATATTTGTCTCCGGTTGCGGACCAGTCTCCCCGAAAGGTCGCGCGCGTGAGTTCCTCGCGATTCCAGTACCCAGCGGCCGTGCTCGCTCCGCGAATATGCAACTCACCCACCTGGCCTGGCGGGGCATCAGCGCCGAGTTCATTGACGATTCTTGCCTCGTATCCCGGTACGAGTTTCCCACTGCATCCCGGCACGCATTCGCCCGGGCGGTTGGAGATGAACATGTGCAGTATTTCCGTAGAGCCGATGCCGTCCAAAATTGATACGCCAAATTTCTCTTTGAACCGGGTCCAGACAGGCGCGGGGAGCGCTTCGCCGGCTGAAACCGCGCGCCGTACGGACGCCCAGTGGGATGCCTCTACGCCAGACGCCTTTAGCAGGGAAGCGTAGATTGTGGGAACGGCGTAGAAAATCGTTGGGCGGAGTCGAACCAGGATGTCGAAAATTTTTTCTGGGGTCGGGCGGTCGGCCAGCAAAACTGTGGATGCGCCCACGCCGAAAGGGAAGTAGAGCGCGTTGCCGAGCCCGTAGGCGAAATAAAGTTTCGAGGTGGAGAACGTGATGTCTTGGGGGCCAATGCCAAGAACCTGCCGGGCATAAAGTTCAAAACAATAAACCATGTCGCGGTGGCGATGCACCGCCGCCTTGGGATTGCCCGTGCTGCCCGAGGTGTACAACCAGAACGCAGGATCGTCGCGGCGCGTCCGAGCGGCGGCCGCTACGGGGGAGCATTGAGCGAGCGCGCCTTCCAGATTGATGTGGTTGGAAGGCCCTGCGCCTGCGATCCAGATAGATTTCAAATTTCTCAGTTGACCCAATGACGCCGCGACTTTTTGAAATAGTTTTTCCTCAATCACCAAACCTCGTGCTCCACTGTCCCGCAGCATGAAAGCGCACTCGTCCGCCGAAAGCATGGTGTTCGCGGGGACGGGAATCGCTCCCATGCGGATGGCGCCCCAGAAAGTGGTCACAAAGTTGGGTGAGTCATAAAGCAGAATCATCACGCGATCGCCCGGCGCGATGCCTCCGGATTGCAGAGCATTGGAGGCGCGTCGGACCTGCTCGGCTACCTGTCCGTATGAGAGGTTTTGATCCTGGAAGAAGATCGCTGTCCGGCCGCCACGGCCTTCATCGAGATTGCGGTCGATGAAGTACTCCGCGACATTGAAGGTTTGCGGAATGGAGACTGGAGGGTGTCCCATCGCGGTGTTGGACTATAGCAAGGCGCTGGCGTGTCGACAAGCGGGGACCCAATCTTAATTCGAAATCAGTCAACCAATTATTCGGGCCAAGCTGGAGAAACTGCTGCTACCCCTTCACGCGGGGTGGTGGGAGTGGAAGCTGCAAGTTCGGATGAATCGGCCAGCGTCCAACTATTCTTGTCTTTCAGGAGGCGGGTGAGCAAAGCAATATGCAAGGCATGTCCAGCTCGCTCGGCCACAACATGGCCGATCAGCGGGTGCCCGAGCAAGGCAAAATCACCCATACTGTCGAGCACTTTGTGTCGGCAGAATTCATTGGGAAATCGCAAGCCTTCGGGATTTAGTATCCCGTCGCGCGTCAGCACCACCGCGTTTTCGAGTGACCCGCCGCGGACCAACCCGCTCTTGCGAAGCATTTCCACTTCCTCGAAGAATCCGAAGGTGCGCGCCGGAGCAATTTGCGTTTCGTAATCTTCACGGTCTGGCTCAAAGTCTAATGCCTGGTCGCCTATCATAGGATGGGAAAATGCAATGCGGTAGGTGATCCGCAATGTGTCTGAGGGATACACGGCGATTCGCTTGGCGCCTTCATCCACTACGAGTGGCTTTAAAACCTTTGCATATTGCCGTGTCGCGCGCTGCTTACGGACACCAGCCTCGTGGATCAGCTTAAGGAAGGGAAGTGCGCTGCCATCCACGATGGGCAATTCCAGGTTGTCGATTTCGGCGATCACATTGTCGATTCTCGCCGCAGCGAGGGCGGAGAGCAGATGCTCGGTGGTTGATATCAGCACACCTTTCTTCATCAGGCTGGTGGCATAGCTCACCCTGGCCACGTTTCGTACCGTTGCTTCAATGGGAAAGGCATCGAGGTCCGTGCGCCTGAAAACTATTCCAGAATTGGCGGGGGCTGGGCAAAGCCGCAGTGTTACTTCTACGCCTGTATGAAGGCCAATGCCCGAAATCGATGCCTGAGAAGCAATAGTGTGCTGGTGGTCTAGGATCATCACGCCTACCGCAATCTATTCTAGCATCCAAGTCTCCAATTCCTATTTATTATTTACAGCATGTATTTTCAATATGATACAAGCTTGATGCAGTGAATGGCCAAACCATGGTGTGTCTACAATACAACACTTTTGAACCCAGCAACAACAACTGCGTCTCAAGTCTCTTGCAGGAGTCATGGTCTGGATGGTTGCCTTAACCCTCTTGCTGCGGCATGGGATATCTTGGACATTGCCGCGCCCGACTATCATGTAGAATGGTCGAATCATTTCTCTGGGAGGATCCACTTGGCTGAGGCCGGACGAGGCGGGAAGCTGTTTCTGATTGACGCGATGTCGTTGGTGTTTCGCGCTTTTTATGCGCCCATGCAAATGGCACTGGTCTCACCGACCGGCATGCCGACCAAGGCCATTTACATTTTTGTGCGGACACTCAAAAAGCTTTTCAAGGATCACAGGCCCGAACATGTGGCTGTAACCTTCGACACAGCCGCTCCGACGTTTCGAGACAAAGCTTTTGAGGAATACAAGGCGAATCGTCCGGCTTTTCCCGAGGATCTCGGTGTTCAACTGCCCTATGTTCATCGCTTCTGTCGCGCCATGGGCCTCCGTTTGGTTGAGAAGGATGGCTTCGAGGCGGATGATGTTATTGGGACACTCGCGCGGCAAGTTCATTGGCCCGAGTACGTTTTTATCGTGTCGGGTGACGAAGACCTTTGCCAGCTTGTTGACAATCAAACATTCATGTTGAAGCCGGGGCGCTCAGGTTCCGACCAGCCGACATTCGTTGTTCCTCGGACACCAAATGAAGCAGTCGAGGATAAGGAAAAAGAACTCAATCGAAAGCTTACCGACGTGGAGGCGCAAAAGGTCAAAGATGGGGTGGAGGAAAGACTACAGCGAGCACTTGGCGATTTCAAGCTGTCGCAGGTAGAGGTAAAGAGCGTACGAGAGATCATCGGCGTCGAACCGGCTCAGGTAGTGGACTGGCTGGCACTGACCGGCGATCCGAGTGACAACATTCCTGGCGCACGGCCCCTGCCTGGTCAGGAGCCGCCCCTGTCTGAGGGGGAGAAGAGGCGCAGTTACATCGGTCCCAAGGGGGCAACGGAGTTGATCCAACAATTCGGCACGTTGGAGAAAACTCTGGAAAATTATGAAAAGGTGAAAAAGCAGAGTTATCGCGATGCTTTGCGTGACTACCGAAAGGAAGCCTTACTTAGCCGCAAGCTCGCCACTATTTGCACGGATGTTCCTCTAGGTGTTACGGTTGACGAACTCGAGCCAACGCCGCCGGACTTGTCTCAACTCACCGCACTTTGCCAGGAGTTGGGGTTCACAAAACTGTTGGGCGAATTCTTGCAGGAGGCGCCGCCTCCACTTATGGCCCAGGGCGGGGAAGGTGGAACTCAATCCATGGAGCTTGCCAACCGAAAGGCGCTAAAGGACTGGCTTAAAGACCTTGAACAGCAAGGATCCCTGGCTATTGCTTATGCGATCGAAGGTGAAGAGGGGTTCGGGGCGCGACTGACCGGGCTGGGGCTCTCCGACGGAATCCGGGCAGCTACTATGCCACTCACCGATTCGCCAGCAAGTGCAGCATTGCTTGAGGGGGCCAAGGGCGTTTTGGGCGACAAAGCACGTCCCAAGGCGATTCACAATTTCAAACTCCTGCGCTTGCTCCTGGGCAAGGAGCACCTGGAACTCAACGGCGTGGTTGACGATACCATGCTCTACGCGAACCTGCTCGAGCCGTTGGCCAGCAGCCAGGCGCTCGAAGAGGTGGCTTTGCGCCGCTTGGGCCGGCGGATTACAAATTCAGTTGGCGATGCCGCAGTCATTACGCGAGATCTTGCGGCTTTGCTTTCCACTGAGGTGGACAAGGAAGGCCTGAGAAAAATCTATCAGGAGATCGAATTGCCTCTTAGCGAAGTCTTGAGCGATCTAGAGGCGGCCGGCGTACAAATTGATCCGAAAATCCTGGCTGCGATGTCCAAGCAATTTGAAAAAGAGCTGGCCGAATTGACGCACGAGATTTATGACCTCGCCGGAGAGCCGTTTGACATTGATTCGCCCAAACAACTCGGCGAGATTCTGTTCGAAAAACTGAAGTTGCCTGGAGGTCGCCGGCTCAAAAAAAGCGGCCAATATTCCACCGACGCTTCGGTGCTGGAAACATTGCGCGAACATCACGAATTGCCGCGAAAAATCTTTGAATACCGCACGCGTGCCAAGTTGAAATCCACTTACGTTGATGCTCTCCCGAAGTTCATCAATCCCGCTACAGGCCGACTGCATTCGAGCTTCAATCAGACGGGCGCGCGCACGGGACGGCTTTCCTCCTCCAACCCCAATTTGCAGAACATCCCTATCGGAGATGAATTTGGATTGCGTATCCGCTCCGCCTTTGTGGCCGCACAGGGATTCCGATTAATCTCCGCTGACTACTCGCAAATTGAGCTGCGCATCCTGGCACACCTTTCCGAGGACCCTCTGCTCATCGAGGCCTTCGTGCGCAATGAGGACATTCATACGCGCACGGCCCAGGAGATATTCGGCGTGCTGCCGGCTTTGCAAACTCACGAGCACCGCCGGATGGCCAAAGCGATCAACTATGGTGTGATTTACGGGCTGAGTTCTTTCGGGCTCGCCGGGCGAACGGGCACCAGCAAGAGCGAGGCGCAGCGTTATATTGACGAATATTTCCGCCGTTACAGCCGCGTGAAGGACTATCTTGACCGCTGTGTTCAGGAGGCGCGTGATACAGGCCGGGTGCGGACCTTATTCGGACGCCTGCGGCCGATTCCCGAAATTCGAAGCAATGATGTTCCGTCACGCAATCGCGCTGAGCGCGAAGCCATGAACACGCCCCTGCAGGGAACCGCAGCCGATTTGCTGAAGCTGGCCATGGTGAAGGTGCACGCGCGTCTTCGGCGGGATAAACTCAAGACACGCATGATTTTGACAGTTCACGATGAGCTGGTGTTCGAAGCTCCCGACCAGGAAGTCGACGCCTCGCTCATAGTGGTCCAGGCGGAAATGGAGGGTGCCTATACCATGCGTGTTCCGCTGCGAGTAGAGATTGGCGCCGGACTGAACTGGAAGGAAGCGAAATAGACGCGGCGCCGTGCACGCCAAGCGACCTACGGGGGCCAATCTGGGAATAAGAATACCTGCTAACAATGCGGCAACCTTTCCGTCATATATTGCAACCATGTGGCGAGGCGTTGCGTAGTATTCATTTGGGCTGGATCACACTCGGCTCGGAGGGGAAATCCTGATGGCGAACCTCGGACAAGACCTGCGGTTCGGGCTGCGGACGCTGGCCAAAAATCCCGGCTTTACGATTGTCGCAGTTCTCACCCTGGCTCTGGGCATTGGCGCGAACACGGCAATCTTCAGTGTGGTCAACGCTGTCTTGTTGCGGCCTCTCCCGTACCCCCAGCCCGATCACTTAGTTAAAGTATGGGGCACCTTTGCCGGAATCGGGCTTCCCAACGATCAAAATTGGATTTCCGCGCCTGAATTCAAAGACCTTGAATCCCAAAATAAAAGCTTTTCGCAAATTGCCGCGATAGACAGCGCGAACGTCAACCTGATGATCAATGGCACGCCGCAGCGGATGCTGGGCTATCTGGTTTCACCGAGCTTTTTCCCGATGCTGGGCGTGCAACCCAAGTTGGGCCGGGCATTCCTTCCCGAAGAGTCTGAGCCCGGCCGCGACAAAGTGGTGTTATTGAGCTACGGCTTGTGGCAGCGCGGTTTCGGCGGCGAGCAGAGCATCATAGGAAAGAAGATCAACCTGAATGGAATCGGCTACACGGTAGTGGGCGTGATGCCTGCCGCATTTCAGTATCCCGACAATGCCGATATGTGGGGCCCTTTGTCTTTTGCCCCCACCGATCTTGGACCCAACAACCGGGGCAATCACGGCCTGGAAGTATTGGCGCGCATCAAGCCCGAGCTTACTCTGGCCCAGGCGCGCTCGGACATGAAAGCCGTCACCCAAATCGTCGAGGATCAAAACCGGAATTATCCCTACGCCAAATACCAGTTCGCTTTCACCTTCACGCCCCTGCTGGCTGAGATGGTGAGCGACATCCAGACTGCTCTCTGGATTTTGACTGGAGCCGTGGGATTGGTATTGCTGATTGCCTGCGCCAACGTCGCCAATCTGTTGCTGGTTCGCGCCTCGGCACGCGAGCGCGAAATTGCCATTCGCATGGCACTGGGTGCCAGCCGTTGGCGCCTGATCGCTCAGTTACTGACCGAAAGCGTTCTCTTATCGTTGATCGGAGGCGTGGCCGGACTTTTGCTGGCTCGTTGGGGCCTTCGAGCGCTTGTCACACTCAGCTCAACTATTTTTCCGCGAGTTGCCGCGGCAAGCATGGATGGAACTGTGCTGGCATTTACCATGCTCATCTCACTGGGCACCGGAATTATTTTTGGGATTGCGCCGGCTCTGCAAAGTTCCGTCGACGTCAAGCACGATGCGCTGAAAGAGGGCGGGCGGGGCTCAACGGCCAACTCGTTTTCCCAACGTTTGCGCCACGCCCTTATTGTTGGCGAATTGGCCCTTTCTCTGATTTTGCTCAATGGTGCGGGCCTTTTGTTGAAGAGTTTCCTCCGCTTGCAGGAGGTGGACGCCGGCTTTCGTCCCGATCATGTTTTGACCATGCGCATTTCCTTACCTGAAGCGAAATATTCCAAGCCGGAGCAAATTCGCGCCTTTTTCAATGAAGTCACGGACCGCGTTTCAAAACTTCCAGGCGTGCAGGCTGTGGGCGCTGTCAGCTCGTTGCCTCTAAGCGGCTCGGGATCTTCCGGGACCACAACGATAGATACCCACGCGGTTCCGCCCGACCAAGCTTCGCCGGAGGCCGACTGGCGCGTGGTTACGCCCGGATACTTCAAAGCGATGGGCATTGAATTGGTCAGCGGTCGCTATTTCGAAGACCGCGATAGCGATCAGGCTCTCCCGGTGGCCGTCGTCGACGAAACCATGGCGAAAACTTACTGGCCTAACGAGGACGCGGCGGGCAAACGCCTGCATCGAGGCGGAGCGAAGTCGAAGGCGCCCTGGATGAATATTATTGGAGTGGTTCGCCACGTGCGCTATCGAACCTTGGAAGCACAATCACGTACAGAAGTGTATTTTGCCGAAGCGCAGAGACCCACCGAGAGCCTGAGCTTGGCGATTCGGACATCATCTGACCCCTCCACATTTGCCCCCGCGGTGCAAAAAGAAATCCAGGCGGTCGATCCTGAGCAGCCCATTTTTCAGGTGAGGACCATGGAGGAGTTGTTGCACAGCTCATTGGAGCGCCGCCGTCTCTCTTTGCTCCTGCTCGGCATCTTCGCCGGGGCCGCGCTGCTGCTAGGCGCGGTGGGCATTTACGGCATCATGTCTTATTGGGTGAATCAGCGCTCGCATGAAATGGGCATCCGGATGGCGCTGGGTGCGGGCCGTATGGATGTCCTGCGTTTGGTTCTCCGGCAAACCTTCTTCCTCGCCGGGGTTGGTGTGGCGTTGGGATTGGTCGGGTCGCTCGCCCTTGCGCGGCTGATTGAGGGGCTCCTCTTTGACGTGAAGTCCTACGACCCCGTAACTTTCATGCTGGTGGCAGCGACGCTGGGCGGCGTGGCCTTACTCGCGTCCTTTATTCCGGCCCAACGCGCGACGAGCGTGGACCCGATGGTGGCGCTGAGGTATGAATAATTGCCGATTTTCGATTGATGATTGAAAACGCTCTGAATGCGCTTTTCGGTTTTTAGTTGACAATCGCCAATCGTCAATTTGTGATGAGCGGAGAACACTTCAATGGGAAACCTGCTGCAAGATTTGAAGTACGGCTGTCGAATGTTGGCGAAGAACCCAGGTTTTGCGATTGTTGCGGTGCTGACCCTCGCGTTGGGCATTGGCGCGAACACTGCCATCTTCAGTGTGGTTAACGCGGCCCTGCTGCGCCCGCTCGGATATCCCCAGGCTGACCGGCTCGTGCATTTTAGTTGGGCGTGGTCTTCGAGCTCGGATTCCATCCCCGCCGTGTCGCCGTTGGAAGGGCAGTACTGGACAGAGCGAAGCCACGTTTTTGAATCGTCAACCATTTTCAATCCCGGTTACGGGATGAATCTTTCTTCTGCCGCAGAGCCGGACTACGTCCACGGGGCGGCCGTCTCCAAGACATTTTTCAGCGTGCTCGGTGTTCACTTGGGTCGTGGGCGCGATTTCCTTCCGGAAGAAGATCGGCCCGGCAGCCCGCGGGTGGTGATTCTTACCGACAGCCTATGGCGCCGGAGGTTTGCTGCCGACCCGCAGATCGTGGGGATGCAAATTAAACTGAACGGCGAGTTGGCGACGGTGGTCGGTGTATTGCCGCAGGACTTCCAATTTGTTGAACCTAACAGCCCATCCCCGGACGTTTGGTTTCCCCTGCAACTGAAGATCAATCCTGAAGATCAAGGGCACAATTACGAAGTGGTCGCACGGCTGAAGCCGGGTGTAACCCTTGCACAGGCGCAGGCGGAAATGGACTCGCTTCTGGGCCCCTTTCGCCAGGACTATCCCAAACACCTCGGACCCAAAGAGCGAGGCATGTTCCTGGTCCCGTACCGCGAATTCATAGGCCAATATGTGCGCACTCCATTGTTGGTTCTACTCGGAGCGGTTGGGCTTGTCCTTTTGATCGCCACAGCCAATGTGACCAGCTTGCTGCTGGGCCGCACCGCGGCGCGCCAAACGGAAATCGCGGTCAGATTATCTTTGGGCGCGAGCGGGTTTCGCCTGCTTAGGCAATTTATAACGGAGGCTCTCCTTCTGGCCCTGCTGGGTTCCGCGGCTGCTCTACTGGTTGCGCCCTGGGCGCTCGGCGTTCTGCTGGCGCTCAGTCCCAAGGATTTTTTCCCCGCGGTTGGCCCGGTAAGTTTGGATTTGCCGGTCTTTGGTTTCACTTTGTTGGCCTCGCTCGTCACGGGAGTGATTGCCGGTTTGGCTCCGGGCTTGCGAGTTTCCCGGCTCGACTTGAGTGGCTCGCTCAAAGAGGGAAGCCGGACCTCCACCGGCGCTCTGGGCCGCCATCGCCTTCGCAGCATCTTGGTGGTGGGAGAGGTCGCGCTTTCCATGGTGTTGCTGGTGGGCGCAATGTTGCTGATCGTGAGCCTGTTCCATTTGTGGGCGGTAAAGCCGGGCTTCGATCCCAATCATCTGTGGACTTTCCGCATGTCGCTGCCGCCGGAGAAATTCAAAACTACGGCCCAAGTGTGGGGCTTTGAACAGCAAGTGGCTGACAAAATGAAAACCTTGCCCGGAGTCGAGCGCGTTGCCACTACTTCCAACCTGCCGCTCGAGTGGGGGTTTAATTTCGGCATTGACGTGGTGAGCGGGGGCGAGAAAAAAGCCGTTTACATTCAGGGGCGCGGCATCAGCCCAAATTATTTCCAGACCATGAGCATCCCTATGATGCGCGGGCGCTCATTCGCGGGGACTGACACGGCAACTTCACTTCCCGTAGTGGTCGTGAATGAAACGCTGGCGCGCAAGTGTTGCAGCGGGCACGATACGATTGGCAGCGTGGTCTATCTAGGGCAGATGGACAGCGAGGAGCGCGCGGGACTCGGCCGCCAGATCGTGGGCGTTGTGGCTGATACGCGAGAACTGGGGCTGGACTCGCCCGCGCCGCCGACGGTTTTCATGCCGCAATCCCAGATGCCCGACGATATGACAACGTATATGGACCAAGCGTACATGATGGCGTGGGTGGTGAAGACGCAGGCTCCACTGGATTTACGAGATATTCAGCGTCAGGTGCGCGACGTCGATCCCGCGCAACCTGTGGTCAATCTCCTTTCGATGAATGACGTGGTGAGCGAGTCGGTCGGTCAGCCGCAATTCATGGGTGTGTTGATGTGCGTCTTTGCGGGGCTCGCGCTTCTGCTGGCGGCCGTCGGGCTCTACGGCGTCATCTCGTACTCGGTGACGCAGCGCACACACGAAATCGGCGTGCGGATGGCGTTGGGCGCCCGACCAATGGATGTATTGAAAATGGTGGTTGGCCAGGGACTGCGCCATGGAGTTCTGGGTGTGGGTGTAGGACTGGCGGGGGCGTTTGCCGCCACGCGCCTGTTGAGCAGCATGCTCTTTGGCATTCAACCCACCGACCCTCTTACTTTTGTTGGAGTCGCGGTGACCCTGACCTCTGTGGCACTAGTCGCGAGTTACATTCCCGCGCGCCGGGCGACCAAGGTCGATCCGATGGTGGCGTTGCGCTATGAATGAAATGTTGAAGGTTAAAGGATGAAGGATAAATTCCGGAAGCACAATTGTTTTAACCTTTATCCTTTGAACTTTCCACTGAACCGGAGGATGGCACAATGAGCAGCGTGCTTTGCGACCTTAAATACGGCGTCCGTAGATTGACGAAGAGCCCGGGTTTTACAATTGTGGCTGCGCTGACGCTCGCCTTGGGTATTGGAGCCAACACCGCGATCTTCAGCGTGGTGAATGGACTGTTCCTCCATCCCGCCGGGATTCCAGAGCCTGACCGCCTGCTTGCTGTCCGGGTGAAGTACGACAAATTGAATCTTAAAGATATCGTAATCTCACCGACGGATTATGCTGACGTACGCGACGCCAAGCAGGTTTTTTCTTCCGCTGCCATCATGACGGAGTCCGACTTCAGCTACTCGGCCAGTGATTTGCCAGAGCGGTTGTTGGGAGCGCAGGTCTCCTGGCAATGGTTCGAAGTTTTTGGCGCCCAGCCGGTTCTGGGCAGGACATTTCGCCCCGAGGAAGACTTGCCCAATGCCAACATGTTGGCCATTCTGTCGTTCGGCACCTGGAAGCAATTATTTGGCGGCGATGAAAGCATTGTAGGAAAGACCATTCAACTCAATCAACAGCCTTACAAAGTGATTGGCGTAATGGGCGCCGATTTTGGCTGGCCCAATGAAGCGCGGCTTTGGGTTCCGCTCGGGCTGGCGCCCAAGGAGTTTGGACCGGAGAACCGATTCAATGAATCTTACTTCGCCGTGGCGCGTATCCGGTCGGAAGTGCCAGTTGCCCAGGCGGAAGCATTTGTCAAGCTGAGGGGCAGCCAAAGCGTTCAGTCCAATGGACAGGCCGCTGCCTACGCCAAGGACTCCCAGTGGGGGATGTTCGCGCTTCCGCTCACGGAATTCGTATTCGGGAGTTTGAAGACACCCATGCTCATACTTCTTGGTGCGGTTGGCTTTGTGTTGCTGATCGCCTGTTCAAACATTGCCGGTCTCATGCTCGCCAGGTCATCTGACCGAGGCAAGGAGCTTGCGGTGCGTAGCGCGCTCGGCGCAAGCCGTTGGGACCTGATTCGCCAGACACTGGCCGAAAGCCTTGTGTTGGGGGGCGTCGGAACGCTGGCGGGACTTGCCCTGTCCCAGGCCGGAATTCGCGTTCTCACTTCTCTAGCCCCGCAACAAGAGAGCGGCGTGCTCATCAGGACCGATCCCTATGTTCTAATCTTCGCCATCCTCGTGGGCGTTCTCTCGGCCATCCTGTTTGGAATTGCGCCCGCATGGCAGGCCTCCGGCACGCGCCATTTCGACGCCTTGAAGGAAGGAGGGCGATCAGGCACGGCTGGAACCAGCCAACAGAGGCTGCGGGCAGCTCTGGTGTCCGGAGAAGTGGCATTGGCGCTAGTTTTGCTGGTCGGCGCTGGTTTGTTCCTCAAGAGCCTGGCGCGAATACAACAGTTGGTGCCCGGCTTTGATCCTCACGGAGTGATCACCGCCGCGCTCTCGCTTCCCGAGAGTCAATACAAAGATCGCCAGGCACAAATTGCATTTTATCGCGACGTCACGGAACGCTTGGCGAATCTGCCGGGCGTGACGTCAGCGGCGGCCACGTATCCACTCCCCTTCAGTGGCTCGGGAGGTTCATCCTCTTTCAGCATCGAAGGGCGGCCAGAAGGCCCCGGCGACCCGGGACCGCATAGCGACCTGCAGGCGGTGACGCCGGGGTATTTTTCCACCATGAAGATTCCGGTTCGCGAAGGACGCACATTCACGGACCAGGATCGCGAGGGAGTAGATCCCGTGGTGGTCATCGACGAAAATCTTGCCCGCCAGTACTGGCCCAATCAGGATCCGGTGGGCAAGCGGCTTCGGCGGGGAATGAATTCGAAGTGGGCCACCATCATTGGTGAGGTGGGGCACGTGGACCGTAGCGCTCTGGTTGGCGACTCAGGCAAAGGGGTTTGTTTCTATCCCATGTTTCAACTGGGGAGACAGATGGGGTATTTGATCGCCCGGACCACGGGAGATCCCGCGAGCCTCGCCACCCCGCTCCGCCAGGCGGTCCGCGCGATTGATCCCAATCAACCGGTTTACGAACTGACCCCCTTGGATCAACTCGTGGCAGCTTCGCTCGGGCCGCGCCGCTTTGCCGTAACGTTGCTGGGATTCTTTGCAGCCATGGCATTGCTGATGGCGGCACTCGGCCTGTACGGCGTGGTGAGTTATTCCGTCACTCAGCGCACCCCGGAATTTGGGATTCGCATGGCACTGGGAGCGCAGCCCGGGCAGGTTCTGTCGCTGGTCATCAAGCATGGAATGAAGCTGGTGGGCTTCGGCGTCTTGATTGGACTGGTGATTGCCCTCGGACTGGCACGCCTGCTCTCCAGCCAGCTTTTCGGGGTAAGCGCCTTTGAGCCCATCACTTTTGCCGTCATGGCTCTGGCCTTACTTCTGGTTGCATTGCTCGCCTGCTTCATTCCCGCGCGGCGCGCCACCCTGGTGGACCCGGTGGTCGCCTTGCGTTACGAGTAGTAACGTTATAGATTTTGCGGATGACCGAACAAGGCAATGTATTGCGGGGGGATTCCATGTCCGACCACCAAAAACAATTACTCATCCGCTGGTTCGAGGAAGTCTGGAATAAGGGACGACGTGAGGTTATCGACGAGATGATCTCTCCGCATTGCATTATCCACGATGGTGAAGGTACTTCCACCGGACCCGAAGGATTCAAACTATTTTTCGACCGCATGCGCACCACATTTTCAAATTTCCGCGTGACGCCACAAGAAGGGCTCTCCGAAGGCGATTTTGCCTGCCTACGCTGGTCGGCTACCATGCGACATATAGGTGAGGGTCTGGGCATGCCACCGTCTCGGAAGGAGATCCGGACTACAGGGATGACGCTGGTTCGAATCAAGGAAGGGAAATTCGTAGAGGCCTGGCAAAACTGGGACATGCTGGGTGTCATGCAACAAATAAACGAGGCCGGGCCGACGATGACATATATTGGTGCGCGCTGATTGCCGGGCAAGGGAAAATCCATTGCCTGATTGCGATGGATTACTTCGGAGATGATTCAGGTTTTACATTTCCCCGGTGACAAGTCCAGCAGGAAACTCGTTGGCCGCTGGAAAAATTCTTCTCATTGATCTCCTGCACCATTTTCAGCATGCGCCGGGCCATAACTTTCGCCGGCTTGTCGTCCTTTGGAAATTCATTGGCAACGTGGCAGTGAGTGCAGTCGACGCCGAGAGATACGGTAAACGACGTCATTACCAACGGGAGCTGCGAGGCCGGCACACCTCTCAAAGCCTGAATATTTTTGTAGACCTCTTCCGCCGGCTGGGAAGCCGATGGCGGCTCCCAGGAACCGTCGGGCTGCTTATCGTAATCAAACAATTCGTCGCCCGCAGGTTCATCCTTATACTGGTGGTGTTCCTGGAAGGTCAGGGTCTGTCCATCGGCAGAGAGGAACCAAAGATCGGCGAGCTTCAGGGGATCCTTGCCGTACATCACCACGGAATCCACCTTCAGTGTTCCGCCCTCCCAATGGGAGCTACTCTTCATGGAGCCCCCGTGCAGTTCGTTTTGGTTGTCACTTGATCCGATGACATAGTGAAATCGCATGACATCGTCGACGCCCTTGGTGCGAACGAGCAATATCATGTTCAGGTCAGATCCGTTTTGTTCGATTTTCACTCGCTCGTCTTCGGGGAGTGGGCCGGAAGGGTGGCTCTTTTGAAAATTGATGCGCCAGGTCCCGGAAAAATTGGGTGGCTTTTCCTGAGATACGCCGCGCGCCGTGAGCAGCACAGCAATGGAAATTGCAAAGAGTTTGTATCGCATCATGTGCAGATGCTCCTCCACGAATTGCCGCGGAGATTCCTTTTGTGACAATGTGGTTTCCCGGAGTTATGGATGAGTGGATCCGTGGATTGGGTTGCCTGGAATCTCCGGCCATGCAAGGAGCGATTGCCGATTGAAAAAACAACCAGGGCCGGTCGATGCTTCCAATCGTCAATCCTCAATCGACCATCGTCAATTTCCTACGCCAGCCGCCCCGGAAGAAGTTGGCTTAGGAAACGGTGCGCCAGAATAAACCCGTCCTTGCGCGCTTGCGGGAAATCGGGATTGTTCTCCTGATTCGCCTCGTCCCAGAAATCGTCTTCGTGCTCCACGGCAATCCCGCCCTTAAATCCGGCCTGCAACAGGACGGTAATAAACCTCGGCCAGTCGAGCAGGCCCTGGCCGGGAATGCGGTAACGCCACCAGTCTTTGCCATGGATGCCCACTTGCTGGATGACGGGCTGAATGATTTCGGTGTCTTTGGCGTGCGCCGCGTGAATCCGATCGCGGAAATTCCAAGCCACCGTGATGGGATCGATGAACTGCCGGATGAAGTGGGAGGGATCAAATTCGAGGCCCAGCCTCTTATTGGGGACCAATGAAAATACGGCCTCGTATAATGCCGGGACCGTGGCGAAGTTGGTTTCGGTGGGATAGTTTTCCCACCCCATGTAGAGGTCCAGCTTGTCCATCACGGGCATGTACTTTTCATTGACCACAGCCGCCAATTCTTTGGCTTGAGTTTCGCCGCTCGCGCCGTGCATCCCGCCGCTGAATGTTCCGACGAACTTGCAGCCGAGGCGGTGCCCAAACTCCAGGCAGCGAATGAACCGCGCGTGGATTTGCTCCCGCTTGGCGCGGTCCGGCTCAATGTGATTCAAGCCCCACATGCATTCGATGCTGATGATGCGGGCTCCCGTATGGCGTGAGGTGGCAAGAATCTGGTCGATCTGCGTGTCGCTCAGCTTGTCAGGATCGAAGAAATCGTCGAGCGGCACCACGACGCCTTCATAGCCCGCAGCCGTGGCGAAGGCGAGTTTTTGCGGGGAGTAGGGTGTGATGATCGCCAGCTTGGGGTATTTGGTGTCCGGAGCGAAGCCTGCGGAGGTCGGCTCGGGAGAAGATGAGGAGGCTGCTGACTCCGCTTCACTTGCGGGCAAACTTCCAGAGGCTCCCAGAGCAGCGGCGGAAGCTCCGCCGATTTTCAGGAAATCTCGCCGGCCTACTTCGCGCTTAGACTTGGGATGGCTCATCGGTTCACCTCGGCGGGGGATTCTACCGCGACCGGATCGGATTTCCAATTTGATCTTTACGTCCGCCCAGCACGGGACAAGGCGATTCTGTGTGCCCCGCGAGATTCCACTGGACTTGGTGTTCAACCAGTATCATCCTATGCGGGGAAATCCAATCACAAAAAGGGGAAGAAGACTATGCACATGAGGAAAAGCATGTTGACCGGGCTGTTAGTCCTGGCACTCGTGGGAGGTTGGCTGGCAAGATCGATTGCTCAGGAAGGTACGCCAACAACTACCGCCACATTCCTGGACCGCGCCAAGGTTAGCGCCGCGTTTGCCCATCCCAGCTTCAGCGTCTTGTTTACCGGGAAGTCCGGGGAAGGGAATTTTGTGATCATGGCGGCCAGCCGGGACAAAGCTGGTGAGGTGGAGGTCCATAACCTGGACACGGACATTTTTTACATGCTCAGTGGGACCGCCACTCTGGTGACCGGAGGGACAACGGTGGAGCCGAAGACGACCGCGCCGGAAGAAATTCGGGGGAAGTCGATTGACGGAGGTGAATCGCGCCATGTCAGCCAGGGTGAAGTGATAGTGATTCCTCACGGCGTTCCCCATTGGTTCAAAGAAGTCCACGGGCCGCTCCACTATTTTGTGGTGAAAGTGCACTAAGTCTGGAAAGTATTACATCGCTGGCTCTGTGGCGGCCGCAACATCGCCGCTCAGATTTGCTGCCCCTTCCACCGCCCGCGCCGAAAGAGAACGACGCTGGCGCCAGCAATCGCGGCCTCAGAAATCAGGATCGCCAGGTAAACGCCGCTGGAGCGAAGGTCGAAACTGATGGCTAAAACGTAGGCCAGCGGAATCTCGAGCAGCCAGAATCCGAAGAAATTAATCACGGTGGGCGTGCGAGTGTCGCCCGCTCCGTTGAAGGCTTGCAACATGACCATGCCATACGCATAGGCCACGTTGCCGAAGCTGAGAATGCGCAGACAAGAGACGCCCAGCGGCACCACCTCCGGGTCTTGGGTGAAAAGGCGAATAACGGGTCCGGCGAAGAAAATCAGAATCACGCCCACGCTCCCAAGGAAAATCATGTTGTAAAAGGCGGTTGTCCAGACGGATTTCTCCGCGCGCTCGGGTTGCCTTGCCCCGAGGTTTTGGCCTACCAGAGTGGCGGCCGCTCCGCTCAATCCCCATGAGGGCAGGATGACGAAAATCACGATTCGGATGCCTATTGTGTAACCTGCGATTGCCGCGCTCCCGAAAATGCTGACGATTCGCACCAAACCGATCCATGCAACGTGGGGAATCGCCATTTGTGCAATTCCGGTCATCGAGACCCGGAGAAGGCGGGCCATTACTTCCAGATTCAAGTGGAGATGCCGGACGTCCACCTTGATGTGCTCGCCGCCTTTGAAGAGCCTGTAGAACTGATAGACCACTCCAATTCCCCGGCCGATGATTGTTGCCGTAGCGGCGCCCGTCACTCCGAGGCGAGGGAAGGGCCCGAGGCCGAAGATCAGGCAGGGATCAAGAATGAGGTTAATGCCATTGGAGAGCCACAGCACCCGCATGGCGATGGCAGCATCGCCCGCTCCGCGAAAGACAGCGTTGTTCAAGAAGAGCAGAGTCACGACGAAACAACCGCCCATCGCGATGCGCGCGTAGCCCGATCCGATATTGATAATCTCAGGTGACGCGCCCATGGCGTGCAGCAGGCGGGGCGCCAGAAACAAGCACGGCAGGCCCATAGCCAGCCCAATCAACCAACCCAGCGCGATGGCTTGTACCCCCGCGATCGACGCACCTTCAGGATCTTTTTCTCCCACGCGCCTCGCCACCATTGCGGTGGCGGAAAGACCCAGGCCCATCGCTACCGCAAACACCAGCATCAGCATGGATTCGGTCAGGCCGACCGTGGCCACGGAATCCGCTCCCAGGCGAGCCACCCAGAAGACATCCACGATGGCGAACAAGGACTCCATGCACATCTCAAGGACCATCGGAATGGCCAACAACAGGATGGCCCGATTGATGCTTCCGGTGGTGTAGTCCTGATGCGAGCCGCGAAGCGCCTCGCGGACCGAGGCCCAGAGAGTCGGCGGCGATTGCGAATTTGAAATGACGGCATCCATATACGTCTCAATGAATTCTTAAGTCTAGGGTTTTGGCCCGGCGACGGGCCTTAGGAAATCTGACTAGGGGGGCCCGCCACGAATTTGCGCGAAACCTTCATTATGGAGTCAGAGTAACTGAAATAGTATGTTCAAGGCAAGCGGAATCGTGACATTTATTCTGGAAACTAATTTTAAGGTCCGACTTGCGGGATTGAACTAACTAGTGTCAAGGCCTATCAAAGCAGAATGGCATGATTGAAAGTCCGGCCGCCTCAAGGTATAATGCAATTTCAAAATGTCACCACAAACGATGTACGAAAAAATCTGGCAAGCGCATCTGGTCACCGAGACACTGGGCCAGCCCGCTCTCATTTATATTGATCGCCATCTGATTCACGAGGGAACTTCGCCGCAAGCATTTTCAGGGCTTAAGGCAGCCGGGCGAAAGGTGCGCCGGCCTGAGCTGACTTTCGCGGTAATGGACCATTCGGTTCCCACCAAGGATCGTGGTCTGCCTCTGCTGGATACGATTGCGGCGGAGCAGTTCAAGGCCCTCGACCGAAACTGCCGCGAGACCGGCGTAACGCTCTTTGACATGAATTCCCACAACCAGGGGATCGTGCATGTGATTGGCCCGGAGTTGGGCATCACTCAGCCGGGCCAGACCATTGTGTGCGGTGACAGTCACACATCCACGCATGGCGCCTTGGGTGCGTTGGCCTTCGGAATCGGCACGAGCGAAGTGGAACACGTCTTGGCCACGCAATGCCTCTCGCATTTCAAATCGAAGACCATGCTGGTACGGGCCTCGGGCCGCCCTCAGCGAGGGGTCACCGCCAAAGACATCATCCTGGCGATCATCGGAAAAATTGGCATCGCGGGCGGAAATGGCCACGTGATTGAGTATGCGGGCGATGCGGTGCGCGCCCTTTCCATGGAAGGTCGAATGACGGTGTGCAACATGAGCGTGGAAGCCGGCGCGCGCGCAGGCATGGTGGCCCCCGATGAAACGACATTTAAATACATGGAAGGCCGACCCTATGTCCCGCGCGGGAGAGATTTCCAAGCGGCGGTAGAACGCTGGAAAGCCTTGGCCTCGGATTCCGGAGCCGCTTATGACCGCATCGTGGACCTGGACGTTTCCAAACTCGCGCCCCAGGTCACGTGGGGAACCAACCCCGGAATGGTGACCGACGTGACTGGCAAGGTACCGGATCCGAACTTATTTCACGACACTGTGGACCGCCAAGCCGCCGAGCGCGCGCTCGAGTATATGGGATTGAAGCCGGGGACTCCGTTCACTGAGATTCCATTGGACCGCGTCTTTATCGGCTCGTGCACGAATTCCCGAATTGAAGACCTGCGCGTCGCCGCCAATGTGGTGGCGGGGAAACACATCGCCCGAACGCTCAAAGGCGCGCTGGTGGTGCCCGGCTCAATGGTCATCAAGGCACAGGCGGAAAAAG
This sequence comes from Terriglobia bacterium, assembly GCA_041481635.1. GTDB lineage: Bacteria > Acidobacteriota > Terriglobia > UBA7540 > UBA7540 > DASYXZ01. Next base: position 45,058 of record JBGPCF010000028.1, read on the forward strand.
AAGGGCTGGACAAAATCTTCCGCGAAGCCGGATTCGAATGGCGCGATGCCGGTTGCAGCATGTGTATCGGTATGAACCCGGACGTTGTGGCGAGCGGCGAGCGTTGCGCCTCAACTTCCAATCGCAACTTCGAGGGGCGGCAGGGTAAGGGCAGCCGGACGCATTTGGTGAGCCCCATGATGGCCGCCGCGGCTGCGGTGGCCGGGCACTTTGTTGACATCCGGGAATGGGATGGGGACGGGAAGAAAGGTTGAAGGGTGAAGGATGAGGGTTAAAGGATAAAGGGTGAACCGGAGGTGGATTTCATACTTCAGCCTTTAACCTCTAAACCTTAACGCAAAAGGCTGACCTGTTCAGGGATATATCAAAGCGACTTTAGAGAGAGCCCGATGAATCCATTTTTAAGGCATTCTGGTTTGGTTTTGCCGTTCGATCGAGTCAACGTGGACACCGATCAGATGGTGCCCAAGCAATTCCTGAAAGCCCTGACTCGAGTTGGGTTTGGCCGGACCCTTTTTTATGACTGGCGATATCTTCCAGGCGAGAAGCCCAATCCCGGGTTCATTTTGAACGAACCACGTTACAAGGGCGCCTCCGTTCTGCTGGCCCGGGCAAACTTTGGCTGCGGATCCAGTCGCGAGCACGCGCCCTGGGCCATTCTGGAATACGGGTTTCGCACCATCATCGCGCCGAGCTACGCCGATATTTTTTACAACAACTGTTTTAAGAACGGCATTCTTCCGGTCACTCTGCCCGACGCGCAAGTGGACGAACTCTTCCAGAGCGCCTCAAGTAACGTCGGCTATGAATTGACGGTGGACTTGGAGACCAAGACGGTAACCGACACCCACGGCCTGAAATTGACGTTTGAAGTTGACCCGTTTCGCCGCGAGTGCCTGCTGAAGGGATGGGACGACATCGACTTGTCGTTGCTCCACGCAAAGTCAATCGACGACTACGAGAAAGCGCATCCTCAACAGGTCGTAATGCACGAACCGGTGGACGCCATTGTCACCAAACCCCAAACGTGATCCTTAATCATCATCATTCTGCTGGAAAGAGAGCGGGACTTAGGCCTATCCCAAAGCTAAAGAATCGATTGACCGCGAAGGGCAGGGCGCGCATCTTAATAGAAGGGGAACATGGATTCTTGCCGGCGGCCAGGCAGGGGAGATTCTGTGAATTCTAAATGGGTGGCTCGTTTTCTGATCTTAGTGAGTTTGTCTCTGTGGGTCAGTTCCGCCTTCGCTGTCGAGGCGGCCAAGAAATTCGGTATTAGGCCCGGATTTAATTTCTTTTCGAAAGAGAAAGATGTCGAGCTTGGAAAGGAAGCGTCAGGCGAGGTCGACAAACAAGTTCCACTCTTAGATGACGCTGAAACCCTGCGTTACCTCAACGACTTGGGCCACCGGCTCATTCAATACGAACCCCTCCCGGCGGACTATTCCTGGCAATTCAAAGTGGTGAACACGCGCGACATCAATGCCTTCGCCCTGCCCGGCGGCTTCATTTACGTCAACCGGGGCACGATTGAAGCGGCAGAAAACGAAGCGCAACTCGCGGGTGTGATCGCCCACGAGACGGGTCATGTGGTGATGCGCCACGGCACCCACGTAGCCTCGCAGAGACTGCTGGCCGAGGCGCCCCTCTCGATTCTGGGGGGGATGTTCGGCCAAAGTTCAAGCCTTGCGAGTCAGTTGACACAAATGGGGCTTGGTTTTACCCTGAACTCCGTATTGTTGCACAATTCCCGGACCGCCGAATCCCAAGCCGATGCGGTGGGAACCTACGTCCTCTACCACGCCGGGTATGATCCTCACGCGATGGCGCAGTTCTTCCAGATTATCGAAAAGAAATATCCTTCTAAAACCCTTCAATTTTTTTCCGACCACCCCATTCCGGAAAATCGAATTCAGGCTGTCGACAAAGAGATTCCGGAACTGGGCCCGGCGATCCAAGGCAAGACCGACGGTCCTGAATTCCAGGCGGTGAAAAAGAGGATGCTCAGCATGCCCCCGCCTCCGCCGGAGAAGAAGGTGGCCGAGTAGTTGACGGGCGCTTTCACTTCCGTCGCGCTCCCTGAGCCTCGCGAACGCCAACAAACGGGAATCATTGTGATTATTCTTCGGAAAGCATTTCTCATTTGCTCCTTGGTCTCATGGACGTTTGCTTCCGCCGTGTACCTGGCCGGCCAGGACCCATTGGATGCTTCAAGGACATTGATTCCGCCCACAGCATCGCCCTCAACTAACAGTCCCTTCGACGAGCGGCCAGTGTCGTTGAAGCTCTTGCCCGCAAATTTTATTCAAGATCAGAAAACCATATGGACTTTCCCGCTCCAGGTAGCTAAGGGCCGACACTGGAAACCCGCGCTGGGCTTTGTTGCCGTTACCGCGGCGCTGGTGGCACTCGACCCTCGCGATACTCCGTACTTTCGGCGCACGCCAAGCTTCTCCGGTTTCAACAAAGCTTTCAGTGGACGCAATACCACGTTAGGGATGGTCATTGTCCCTGCGTCTTTTTATGTGGCGGGCCTTGCGCGCCACGATACTTATGCCGAGCACACCGCATTGCTGGTGGGAGAGGCCGTTGCGGACTCTGAATTGCTGAGCCTGGTGATTAAGGATGGCACCCGGCGAGTTCGCCCGAGCGACTTGCCACCCACCGGCAATTTTTCCGACACTTGGTTTGAGGCGAAGGGCTCGGTGTTAGGAAAATACTCCAGCTTTCCTTCCGGCCACGCCATCGAGGCTTTTTCCATCGCCACGATTTTTGCCCGGCGATACCGCACGCACCGTTGGGCGCCGTGGGTTTCATACGGGCTCGCGAGCCTGGTAGTCTTTTCGAGAATCCCCCTGCAAGCGCATTTCCCCTCCGATGTTTTTGCCGGCGCTGCTCTTGGGTATTTCATCAGCCGCGGCGTGGTGCTGCAAAACCACTAAAAGAGTTTAGAATTGGGGTGTTGAGTGGCGCAGGGACGGCCATGCGCAGGAGCGCGCCCGTGAGTGGAAATTTTCAACGCATCATCCTGATTGTCTGCGACAGCATGGGCATCGGCGCCATGCCGGATGCCGCAGCCTACGGAGACGAGGGTCGGGACACGTTGGGGCACATCTGCGAACGTCGGGGGCTGCGCGCGCCTAATTTCGTTCATCTCGGTTTGGCCAACATTTGCCCGCTCGCCGGCCTCGCACCGTCTCCTTTGCCAACGGGCGCCTTTGGAAAGGCCACACTGCTCTCCCCGGGCAAGGACACCACAGCCGGCCACTGGGAAATGGCGGGAATCATTCTGGACCAACCCTTTCCCACTTACCCGCACGGTTTTCCGCGTGAGCTGATGGATCAATTTGAGGCAGCCATTGGGCGGAAGACGCTGGGCAATTTCCCCGCTTCAGGCACCGAGATCATCAAGCAATTGGGCGAAGAGCATGTGAAGACCGGCAGGCCCATCGTCTACACCTCCGGGGACAGCGTATTTCAAATCGCCGCGCACGAAGAAGTGATTCCCATTGAAGAGCTTTACCGGATTTGCAAAATCGCGCGCGAGATGCTCGACGGCGCGCATCGGGTGGGCCGGGTGATTGCGCGGCCTTTTCTCGGTTCGGCCGGGTCTTTCGTGCGCACCGAACGTCGTCATGATTACGCCGTGGAGCCTCCGCGCCCCATGCTCCTAGATTTGCTGAAGAATGCCGGGCTCGAGGTAGTCGGCGTGGGCAAGATTCCGGATATTTTCCTGAATCGGGGCATTACCCAAGCATTGCCGGGCAAAAACAACCGCCAGGCGTTGGAAAGCACTCTGGCGGCCATCCACCAACCGTCGCGCGGGCTGGTGTTTACCAACCTCGTCGATTTCGACATGCTCTATGGGCACCGCCTGGATATTGAAGGGTACGGGCGCGCCATCGAGGAAGTGGATGCATTTATTCCCACACTTCTCAGCACGCTGAAGGCGGACGATCTGTTGATCATCACTGCCGACCATGGGTGCGATCCCTTGGGGCCGAGCACCGACCACTCGCGCGAATATGTCCCGATTTTGGTCAATGGGCCGGGGGTTCGCGGCGGCGTCAACCTGGGGACCAGGGAAACTCTGGCTGACATCGGCGCAACTATCGCTGAAAATTTCGGGCTGCATCTGCCGAAAGGGAAGAGTTTCTTGCGTGAACTCGCTCCATAAGAGTGCTCGCTAAACCCAAGCCCCACAGAGAAGGGAAGCGCGATCTCGTTTTGTCTTATTGAATCTTGTGAAACGAATCTACTGGCCTGAAGCTGGCGTTCGAGGCTGGTCGGATTTCGGTGCGTAGTAACCCGCGCGCGTGCGGACTACCAGCTTTTCGCTTTTGCGGGAAGGGCTGGCATCCACCCGAACCGTACGGAAAGTTCCGTCCTTCTTATTGTTCGTCGGGTAGTAGCCCAGGGTGTACTGGTTGCGGATGTTATGCGCGATCTCCACGCAAGTGGATTCAACTTCCTCCAGGGTCTTGGGAAAGTAAACCTCTCCTCCAGTGGCCTTGGCAAGACTTTCCAGCACCTTGGCGGCGCGGCGTGATTCGCCGTTGTGGACTTTAAAAAGGTGCCCTCCCTCCTCGTCCCCAAGCAAACCGATGGTGTAAATCGAGGCATCGGATTTTTGGGCACGGGCCATAAGCTCTTCGTTTGTGTAGCGGCTGGCGTTGTCTTCGCCGTCCGTGATGACAAGCAGGGCCTTTTTGTCACGGTTGCCCAGTTTCATGTGGTCGAGCGATGCGTAGACGGCGTCGCGCAGAGCGGTGCCCCCGCGGGAGTCGATCTTGTTGAGCGCCGCGTTCAAGTCTTCAATATTGGCGGCAAAATCCCCCGGCGTGTCGAGGTAGTAGACGTCGTTGAAATTCACAACAAAAGCCTGGTCCTGGGGGTTGGAAGTTTTCACAAAGGCCAGGGCGGCCGCATTCACTGCGGCGCGCTTGGGGCGCATACTGCCACTGTCATCAATCACAATGCCGATGGTCACGGGGATATCGGCGTGGGAGAAAACCGTCAATTTCTGCGGGGCCCCGTCTTCGAAAATCTGGAAGTTATCCTTTTGCAGGTTCTCCACGCGATGGCCCTTTTTGTCGATGACGCTGACCGGCAAAACCACAAGGTCCACATCCACGCCGATCTTATATTCGCCCGATTTTTTTTCGCCTTGGGACGCATTGGGGGTTCGCGGAGGGGTGCTGGTCTGTGCGTTAAGCAGGAGCGCAGGCACACCAAGGCCCAGCATCACGCACGCGATCCATAGCAGCACCGCGCCTGTGCATCTGTCATTGTGTCGGAGCATAGTAACCTGTTCGGGCGTAAACCTGCAGGGGCGGAAGACCTCGGGGTGGATTCAATTTGACTTTGATCCGGCGCCAACGCCCGTCGCGAACGAGGTTGGATGGCTTGTAGCCGATCACGTATTGGTTGCGCAGTTCGATGGAGATTTTCTCCGCGATATCCGGCAACTCATCGGCGCTTTCTACGCTGAACATGCGGCCGCCGGAAACCTCCGACAGCTCGGCCAGCAAACCCGGCCCTCCGGCCTCTTCGATGGTCCGGCCGCGTGAGGTGAGAGGTTCAAAAACCCCCACCGAATAGAGCTGGACGTCCGATTCCTTGATGGCCCGCTTGATATCCCGCTCCGTGTACCGGCTGTGATTGTCCCCGCCGTCCGAGATCAGCAGCAAAGCCTTCCGGTTTGTGGTCGCCTTCTTCATTTCATTGATGCCGAGATAAATGGCATCCAATAATGACGTCTTGCCGCCCGATTTTAAGAATAACAAACGGTCTTCAATATTTTCAAACTTCGAAGTAAAACTCGCCAGCAGATTCGCCCTTTCGTTAAAATCGATGAGCATAAACTCATCTTGAGGGTTGGATGTCTTAAAGAACTGAAGTGCTGCCTCCTTGGACTTTTGAATTTTGTCGGACATTGAGCCGCTCGAATCAAAAATCAGGCCCACGGAAATGGGTGCGTCCTCCGTGGAAAACGCGGAAATCTTCTGTTCCACTTTTTCGTCGTACACCTGGAAATTCGTCTGGTCCAGCCCGGTGACGATGCGGTCATAAGGGTCGGTGACCGTCACGTTGACAATCACCATGTTGACGTCAATTTGAATCGGCGCGGTATGGATGGGGGGCTTGCGAATGTTGACCTGAGGTTTGCTTTGGTCTGGAGCAGCCGGCGGGCTGGATTTTTCGTCCGCAGGAGTGCGGAGCGCCAAGGCAGACAGAATTCCTGCGGAGGTAATGAGCACTACCCCCAGCCGAAATGCAGCACGCTTCTTCTCGCCTGCCATCGGGTCGTCCTATGGGATTCGCGGATCCTGGTTCTCGTTTCGCCCTGTCGCGCCGCCTGACTACCATCCTCTTGGGTCAAAATGATTCTACCATGATTCGCAAGTCAATGTGCCGGTTGCCCCCGGTTTGTGACTTTACTTTAAGTTACAAAAACATTATTTCCAGTTGACAAGCGCATGCCGCCGGAATGATAATCGGCCGTACCGATTCTTTCCGGCATTAAATTCCTTCGGTACAAGCAAACTTTCGAGCGTGCTTTCCCGTTCCTGGGAAACGCCCACAACACATTTCATTGCGGCAAATTGGCCAATCCGACAAATTCATCTTAGGGGGCGTATGAGTGCCAAATATATCTTTGTAACCGGAGGTGTAGTCAGTTCGTTGGGGAAAGGCCTGGCTTCGGCATGCATCGGGAGCCTGCTGGAAGCGCGCGGGCTGAAGGTGACTTTGCTCAAGTTCGATCCCTATCTGAACGTCGATCCCGGGACCATGAGCCCGTTCCAGCACGGCGAAGTGTATGTGACGGACGATGGCGCGGAGACCGATCTCGACCTTGGCCACTACGAGCGCTTCACCCACGCGCACATGTTGCGCGACAACAATTGCACGGCTGGGCGAATCTACGAAACCATCATCACCAAAGAACGCCGCGGCGATTACCTGGGGAAAACCGTGCAGGTGATTCCGCACGTGACCAATGAGATCAAGTCGGCGATCAAAAAAATCTCCGCGGACGTCGACGTCGCGATTGTCGAAGTAGGCGGCACGGTGGGCGACATCGAATCCCTCCCGTTCCTCGAGGCGATTCGCCAGATGCGCCAGGAGCAGGGGCGCGACAACGTGGTGTTCGTTCACCTGACGCTGGTCCCCTTTATCGGCGCCGCGGGCGAGCTGAAGACGAAACCCACCCAGCACTCGGTGAAAGAGTTGCGCGAAATCGGTATCCAGCCGGACATCCTGCTTTGCCGCACCGACCGCTATTTGTCGGCTGACCTGAAATCGAAGATTGCGCTTTTCTGCAGCGTGTCGGAAGAAGCGGTGATCACCGCCAAAGACGTAGGAAATATCTACGAAGTCCCGCTCGTCCTGGCCGGAGAAGGATTGGACACACAGATCCTCCGCTGCCTGAAACTCGAAACACCCGACCGCAACATGGCCTCTTGGACTGATCTGGTGGAGCGGCTCCGCCATCCCTCGGGCGAAGTGACCATCGGGATGGTGGGCAAATACGTGGAATATCAGGACTCCTACAAGAGCCTGAGCGAAGCGCTCCACCACGGCGGCATCGCAAACGATGTCAAGGTGAATCTGGTTTGGGTGGAAGCCGAAGGGCTGGAAACCGATGGATGGGAAAGCCAGTTGGCGAGTTTTGACGCCATCCTGGTTCCGGGAGGATTTGGCAAGCGCGGTATTCCCGGCATGCTGCGCGCTATTGAATATGCCCGCACGCAGAAGGTCCCCTATTTCGGCATTTGCCTGGGGATGCAGTGCGCCGTAATTGAATACGCGCGCAACGTGGCGGGCTTGGAAGGCGCGGACAGCTCGGAGTTTGATCCGGCCACCTCGCACCGCGTGATTTACAAACTCCGCGAGCTACGGGGCATTGACGAGCTGGGCGGTACCATGCGCCTGGGTGCGTGGACCGCGCGCCTGAAAGCCGGCACGTTCGCCCATCAGGCCTACGGCCAATTGGAGATTTCAGAACGCCATCGGCACCGTTATGAGTTTAACCGTGAGTATGAAGAAGTGCTGGTGGCTAACGGACTCGAAATCACGGGTTCGACGCCCGACGAGACTTACGTGGAGATCATCGAAATCCGCGACCACCCCTGGTTCCTGGGATGCCAGTTCCATCCCGAGTTCAAGTCACGCCCGCTGGCCCCGCACCCGCTGTTTAAGGCATTTATCGCGGCTGCCTGCGAGTTTAAGAATAAACGCGAAGCCACGAATGTGATTGCGGCGGAGGGTGGAGCGGTCGCGTCCGCAAAAGCTTCTGCTAATGGATGAGCTTAATTTAGAATTAAAAATTAGGAATTGTTGAAATCAAAGTCCAATTCGACTTTTCTTAATTCATAATTTGTAATTTTGCATTTCTTTCCTATGCCCCAAACCTTCCGCATCGGCAAGTTGACCGTTGGCAAGGGGCAGCCTCTTTTCCTAATTGCCGGCCCTTGCGTCATTGAGAGCGAGCGCCACGCGAGGAAGATGGCGGCGCGCCTGCACTCC
>JBGPCF010000029.1:0-53203 GCA_041481635.1 Terriglobia bacterium
CTCTACCGGCAGAGGCATCATAGCATATATTGTATACACTTAAATTAAAAACGCTCTAGTCTTCACGATCCATCACAAGTCGGGTCATTGCGTCATCTCCTCAGAGCTGCATGGCACGGGGTTCGACTCAGCAGACAGTTCCAGAGCATGATTTCGCCTGCTGATTCTACAGAAAATCAACAATTTGGCTCGACAGATTGCGCCAAAGTCCGGCAAAATCCGCAACGCCGGTGCGAGAGAAAAAGATTACCCTGACATGACCGGGGTTTCTTGTGCCAGTTGAAATGAGAGACAATTCACCTCCTCCTCATTCGCGGAATGGGAATACATAGAGTCGCCAACTAAAATCCGCCATCCCTAGTCCGATCAGGGCCAGGAACAGGAATGTAGCTACAGTCCGGGTCGTAGTGTTAGTGTGCATCGGGCGTCTCAGTTTCATTATCCGGATTGGTCGAAGGTGATGCCACGCGGAAAAGAGATTCGTTGCGACGCCAGCTTTATTGAGTGCGGCGTGAATCAGGCCCCATCCGATGCTCAGAACTGTGGCTGCTATAGTCGCTGCCGCGTTCTGCAAGAGACCCATCGAGCCGTTCGAATTGAGAAAGCCCCTCCAGCGCAATCCGCACCGGGCAATCCACCTGAGCCAACTGCTGTCAATCGATAATTAGGCAGGTTCCACCACTTTTGCCCCGATACCGCCAGAAGCCCAACCTAATTATGTTCGCGCTTGATGTTACGGCCCGACTTTCTTTCGGAGATCCAGTTCGGATAACCACGTTTTAGCGGCTTGGATATCATCAGCACCGAGTTCGTGCCCTCCCCGATGCCAGAAGACCCTTACATCGGCGCCGCCGCTCTCGAACGTTTTGCCGAGTCCTTCCGGCTGGCTTCGGGGAACAATGGGATCCCGATCGCCCGCGCCAATGAAAATGGATAGATGGCTGAAATCCCGAACTCTGTCGGGCGTGAAAGGCACCATCGCTCGGAAGAGCACCGCGGCCGCTAGATAATGGGGATGGAGCAGAATCAGGCTGGCCGCTATATTCGCTCCGTTGGAATAGCCAACGGCTATCAATCTCTTTGTGCTGAAATCGTATCGGGCAGAAGCTGCCTTGATGAACTGTGCCAGCTCCTCTGTCCGGAACTTGAGATCCTCGAGGTCGAAAACTCCTTCCGCGATCCGGCGAAAGAAACGGGGCATGCCGTTTTCCGAAACTTTGCCTCGAACCCCGAGAATGGCAGCGCCGGGCCAAAGTTCATTCCCCAGAGGCAAAAGGTCATTCTCATCGCCTCCGGTACCATGCAAAAGGAGGAGTGTAACGGGATGGCGTCCACCTGGCGTAGAAGGAACGAACTTGTGGACGAAGCCCAAATTGTCAGTGGGCGACATTGGCTTCACCCCCAGCAAGTTTCGGAAGTCGAATCGGTGGAAGAATCCGCTCCAGCTCACTGCGTTCGCTTTCGAGCCAGCGGGGGAGCACCAACGACGCACCTATCTTGTCAGCGGGCTCGTCAACGGCGAAGCCGGGGGGATCCGTTGCAATTTCGAACAGGACACCGCCCGGCTCGCGAAAGTAAATTGAGTGGAAATATGTCCTGTCAATGATTGGCGTCACGTCGTACTGCAAGTCTCTTAAGGTCTCACGCCATTTCTCTTGCTGCTCATCAGTGGGTGTGCGCCAAGCAACATGATGAACCGTGCCGACCGCAACTCGTCCAGGACGGCCCTCAGGCACGCAGATCAGATCAACCATCGTTCCCGGTTTGCCACTGGTCGCGGCATACCGAAAGTGCGCCCCTTGTTCTTGAACACGCCTAAAACCAAGAGCGTCGGTAAGCAGGGATGCGGTGCGCTCGTAACCGTTTTCCGAAAGGATCACGTGATGGAAGCCACGGATGGCAAAATCCACCGGCACGGGGCCGCGATTCCACGCGTTATCAGGGTTGGCGTGCGGCGTAGCGATCAATTCAAGCTGGAGCCCGTCCGGGTCCGCAAAGGACAACAAGTGCTCGTCAAACTCTGATCTCGTTTCCTGAAATGGCGTCTCGTGCTCTTTCAGGCGGTCCTTCCAATAGCCAAGAGACTTTTCGGGTACGGCAAAAGATGTGACAGTCACCTGTCCTGTGCCTATGTGGCCCTTCATCGCACCGGGCCAGGGAAAGAAAGTCATAATCGTCCCCGGATGTCCCTGTCCATCCCCATAATAGAGGTGATAGGTTGTTGGATCATCATAATTGACAGTCAGTTTCACCAACCGCAATCCAAGGACACCAGCGTAGAAATCGACGTTCTGTTGAGGGTCACCCGCAATTGCGGTCACATGGTGTAGTCCAAGAATATCTGGCATTTTCCCTCCTGACGCCTGCCATCTTGGCAAGCGCCGTCGACGTGGGATTCATCAGCGTTCGGCGATATGGCTAGGCTTCCCACTCGGGGATGCGCTGGGAGCTCTCAAAGATTCGTGAGGTAACCGCCCCAAAGATGAACCCGCCAACGTGAGCCATATAAGCGACGCCACCCGTCTGTACATTTGCCACGGCGCCGACCTCACTGAAGAGCTGAATGAGAAACCAGAATCCGATCAAGAGCGCCGCGGGAATAAAAGTGATGCGAGCAAACCAGCCAAAAAAAACCAGTGTGCGTATCTGGTCACGAGGATAGGTGATCAGAAAAGCGCCCATTACACCTGCAATCGCGCCACTGGCGCCCAAATTTGGAATGGTGGAGCCGGGCACAACCGCGATTTGCGCCACCGAAGCCGCCAGTCCACTAAGCAGATAAAACGCCAGGTACCTTACTGGTCCCATTGCGTCTTCGATTTCCGGGCCGAACGCCCAAAGGAAAACCATGTTGCCTATAATGTGCATCCACCCGGCGTGCATGAACAATGCCGTCAGGATGGTGACCCAGTGGTGGCCTGCGACAATATCGGCGGGGACCACTGACCATTGCAGCACAAACGTGTCTCCACCATTTAGTTCCAACACGAAGACGAGAGCGTTCACGACGATGATTGCGATCGTGACGACCGGAGTACTATTGGGCCGTCGAAATGCATCCGATATTGGAATCATACCACCCATGCTCATTTCCTCCGTTTCTCGTGACACACATCGGCCTTAGCGAAACGGTGCCATGCAAGCGCTCCTCGTCCATGCTTCCGTATCCGGTCCTCCTCCAGAGAGGTGCAAATTTGAGCGATCAGCGCATTTGCAATGGCGGTCTTCACCCACCGTGTCTTCGGCGTTCAAAGAGTGTCGCTAACACTCATAACCGGCACTGCATTTTGACACTCTTAAGAGGCCGCGCCAGCGGCTACCAATGCTTGCCTGGCCTCAACCAAGGGCACGTTTACGAGGTGTTCGCTGAGAAACCAGGCCTGCAACTCATTGGTGCGCAGGACATCGCTAACCAGAAGATCGTTGGTACCATCGTCGCCAAGTTCGACAGCGCGGCGCGCCAGCTTGCGAGTCTCAAGAATAATGACCTGGTGCGCATCCAGCAACCTGGATAGTTGGACCGGTACTTCTTCACGGCCACGCGGAGGGCGCGCGATGCGTGTGGTCTCAGCAACGTCGGCTGCCATAGCAATGCTGACACCTCCGAGTAACTGAACCCGTTCGGCCATCAAGTCCACCAATTCCACCTGCTCCCCGTAATGCTTGTCAAAAAGCAGATGGAGTTGATAGAAGGTGGGCCCCGCCACTTGCCAATGGGACTTCTTACACAGGTCGCGCAAGGTCATGGTATCGGCAAGCAGGAGGTTAAGTTGAGCGGTTATTTCCAGTCGAACCGGCTCCTCAAGTGCGAGTGGCGGAAAGTGGGATACCGATCCATAGGATTGAATCTCAGGCGCGGTCTGATGAAAACGAGGTTGCGCGCTGACATTTCCGGTGTGACGAGTTGGATTTTGTTTTCCTGACATTGAGGCTCTCCTTTTGTTTTTTCATTCTTGAATTTTGAGCGGTGGGGCCGCCTGTAACTGCAGGGCCGCACTGCCTCATTCGCTTTCTACGGTTACGGTATCGCCGTCGACAACTATTGTAGAGAACGGGACGACGATTTTACCGTTTCTTCTTGTGGTCCGCCAAAACAAGTGGTACCTGGAGGTAGCTACATCGCGTACGGTCGTGCCCTCACTCATTTCCACCAAGGATTGCGCTTTGTCGGGACCTATCAGAGTTACGGCTATCACGTTTGCTCCTCAATATGGCGGCGCCGCTGAGACAAACCCACTCCGGCGCATACACTACTTCATGCCTTCACTTCCACAAGTGGCTGATCGGAGATGGCAGTCGACGAGCTCCGAGTCGAGAAGCATTCCAGCCACACGATTCGCAGCACGGCGACTGATGGAACCGAGAGGTACACGCCCGCGATGCCTCCCACTTGACCTCCAACCATGAGCGCAAACACAACGGTGATGGGCTGTAGTTCCAAGTTGTGACCCATGATGCGAGGCGAGTTCACGTAACTCTGCACCAGCCTCCACACCACCACCAATCCAGACATCCAGATCCAATGCGAGTGGGTCAGGTATCCGGTGGTCAGAATAACCGTGGCCGAAGCGATCCACCCTACTGCTGGAAGGAATTCCAGAATGCCTCCCAGCGTGCCCAGCGCGATCGCATACGGAAAGCCCAGGACCAGCATCGCTGAGCTATAGAAAGCGAAGGAGAGGCCGGCCAGGGCGAGCTGCGCGCGAACGTACTTGGCCAGCATGGTATCCAGGTGTCCGAGGACTCGCTTGACCGTGGTCCGCTCCCGCCCCGGTTCGCCCACTTCGACAATCGCATTCGCCATCTGACGCCCATCGCGCAAGAAGAAAATCGCCAGGACTGGGATGACGAAAATCCAGATCGCGCTTGCGGCCACATGCCCTGCAAACGCGGCAGAGCGCTCCTCGACACTTACGATCAAGTCCTGGTGCCGAACCAGCAGGTCTCGGAACCAGAGTTGCTGAGCCGTGCCCAAGCCGTGCCCGTCCCCCAGATCGACAGCCGGCTTTCCACTTGAAAGCCCTTCCAATATTCCGGGCACAGCCGCATGCAGGTTCTTAAACTGCGCCGCAAGGTGCGGACCGAACTCGTACCCCAAGCTGCCAAGCACGAGCGTCCCGGCCAGGTAGACCTGCGCAATCGCCCAGTTGCGATTCGCGCGGCCCAGCCGCGTGTGCTGCTGGACCAGCGTGACCGCCGGTTCCAGCAAGACGGCAAAGAAAAGAGACAGCAGCAAGATGAAGAAAGCGCCACGCGCCAGGTAGAGGATCGCCAAGGCGACCGTGAAGATCGCCACGGTGGTGACTACATTCCCTGTGCGATCGTCGAGTGACATCATGATAATCTACTCTCCATACCCGCCATCCGCGCACTTCAATGCTTTGCCAAGCTGGCAGCCCATCGGGCGATCAGGCAGCAACCTGATTCCAATGGTTCCAGCAGCTAATGGCAAATCCATACTTTCTTACATAGTCTGGCAACCGGTCTGCTTGAGTCCCCAACTATGCGGCCTTCCGAGAAAGCGTCGCCCAATAAAAATCCTCCGAGATTTCCGAGAAACCTCCAACCCGTCGCCGGAATCGTTCGCTGTGCTTGCGGGACGTAGGTATTCGCGGCGAGCGCCATAATGAATGATCCGGGTACGGCAGACACGTTAAAGCGCTTGCGCGAGTGATCGTCAGACCTGGTCCAAATAAGGTGCTCGAGCACGTGGCCGGCCCGGGCCTTGGCGTCGGCACCCGGTCCGGATGCGAAGTAACTCTCGTCCTGGTGGAACAGACCAGGCAGCGCGAATCTCTCAACGAATTTTCCGCTAACGTTTCCCAAAACCGCAGCACCGTAGTGCTGTCCGTTCCCTGACCAGTGATTGCTGTAGCCTACGTGCGAAGTAAGCAGTTGGTTGAAACCGGTGGTGAAGGCAGGTACAAGCGGGGTCTCTGGGCTGATAAGGGCCTTTGTGAAATGAGCCCTAACAGTGGTTGGCTTGTCCCCATCTTCACAGCAAACAGGCGCCGGCTGAGCCTTCGGTGCTGTGGCGTCCGTCGCCGCGGCATCGAAGGCCAGCACCGGAGTTCGCCCAGCAGTCAAAACCATCGCGAGAGCTACCATCAGTCGCATACTGCCCCCATGTGATCTGGAAAGGCGCCGATTAAGAATGACCAAATGTAGTGGCAGTCATTCGTTGTCGCCGCGCTCGGTGCCTGCCCCACTTTTGCGGCGAGCGTCGAAAACCGGGGATGCCGGTCTTCGGGCCAGGATTCCTCAGCGAGTCTACGCCAATATCAGATGGCGCTGTCTTGTGTCTTCAGGCAGCGCTGGCTTGCAATTTCGGCAAGCTCTGAATCGCGGCGGCGAAACCTACCAAGGCCGAGCCATCAAAGATGAGGTCGATGCCGATCGCCATACCGATAAAGAAGGTGCTAGCGGTGGGCCAAATGGCCAAAAGGTAGACGCCGAGAAAGATGGAGACTAGTGAAGCAAAAACCGCCAATCCCCATCTGGGAAACTGAAGAACACTAGCCCCGGCTGCGCGGAACACGCCTCCCACGATGAAGAGTGAAGCGAGCACCATGGTCACTCCTGCCGCGCCTGCGTCCGTGTGACGAATCAGGAGGTATCCGGTTACTCCGCGGATGATCGCGTTCAGCAGGTACAGGAAGAATCCGTTCCAACTGAAGGCGTGAAATGCATTGACGAGCCACACCACTCCGCTGATTGCAAGCACCCAGCCCAATGCCAGAATCGAAAAAGTCGTTGCGGTCTGCGCTTTGCCGACGCACGCGACGCCGAGAACTATCAGCAGAACTCCGAACACCAGGAACCAGCCCCAGGATTTCCTTACTTGCTCGAGGCCAGCGACGAAAAAATCAGTAACGTTACTCATTGTCCTTCTCCTTTTACTTTCACGCACTGCCGTTACTCGGTTTTACCGGTTCGGCAGCACGGTTGAATCAGTCTCACCGCATGAACACTTCCGTAGCGTTCTTGGGAACTGAAAACGGCGTAGCCGACTTGGGGTCGGGGTTGAACTTTCCGAAGACCGATGAATTCTTGCGGAAGTGCCGCTCTAAGGTGTTGACGCGAGTTTGATCACCGGGGTGATCTGATAAGAGCTGAGGCACCTGGACGGAGTTTGCGTCTTTGAAATCCTGAAATAGCCATACGAGTCCCCAGGGGTTGTAGCCGGTGGCAGCACACACATCGGAACCGGTGAGGTCGGCACGCGACTCCACATCTCGGGAGTACCCGAGGGAATGAAGCCTGCCAAGAAGAGCGATGGCCAGGACATGCGCACGAGTAGGACCCAGAAGAATCGCAGCTCCCACTTCCCGCCTCTCGAGGCGTTTTCGCTTCTCCATCAACGTCACGGTGTCGTGATTTATCGTATGGGAGACTTCGTGGCAAAGGGTGCCGGCAAGCTGGTCCGTGTTCTTCACGAAATAGAGGAGCGAATCCACCACGTAGACATTCCCCCCTGGAGTTGCGAACGCGTTCGGTTGAGATTCATGGACCAGGTAAAACTTGAATGGGTGGTTGTAACGCGGCTGGGCCGCCCGCGTGATGGCGTCCGCAATCGGCCTCAACTGGTCGTAGAGAGGGGAAGATTCGACGATTTCGCCTTTGGCCTTCAGATTGTCGAAGACCTCCTGGCCCATCTGGACTTCGTCGTCCTGGCCTTGCGGCTCGGTCGGTAAGGGCGCTCCCGCGCTTCGCAGTAGCGCCAGACACGCGATTGCGGCGCCAGTGAGAATAAATGTACGAATTAGTTTGAAAGTATTCATCTTTCGTCTCCCTCGAAAAATTTCTTTGCTCCTTGGCTAAAATTGACCCGGACTGGGTTCGGTGCGAGGCCGGCTTAATCCGTGCGTCGCTCCATTTCTCCTACCGGGCCGCGGCTTTCCTCACTTTGTGCTTTGGCCGACCCGTGAGCTGGGTGCCGAGTTGCTCCAGCGAGGTTTTGAAATTGGCGATTTCCGTTTCGATCTCAGCTATGACTTGCGTGGCATTCGGTTCGCCGGATTTGTGTAGATCCTTGAGCTTCTTGTCGATCTTCTTCTTTGTGGCCTTGAGAGCGGAGATAGCTTCGATCTCCGCCTGCGCCTTGGTTTCACTGGCGCGAGTCTCGAATTGCTCGATCTGCGACTTGGCCTGTTGGAGTTGTGCGCTGATCTTATCTCCGTATAGTTTCAACTCTGTGCTTTTGGCGTTCATGGTGTTGCTCCTTTTTTCGATTTTTCGGCGATTTCGACACACCCCTTGGACCTTATGGGTTGCTTTCCAATACCTTTTTCACGTGCTCAAGCGAAGCCTCCAGCGATGACCGAGTCTTGGAAACTGCAGCCTTTCTAACAATGGCGCCCTTGGGCCCGGTCAAGCCCGCCTGGCGCGATCCCTTCACGGTTATCAGGTAGAAGCCCTTTTCATTCGGCCGGTCGCTGGCTCGCGCGCACACTGAAAGATCGAGCGCTGTCTCGAAATAATGGCTGGCGTAGAGCTGCTTTATGGCGACGGATTCGATCGGGCCGGACGGCTGCGAGCCGCGATAAATCACCATCTGGTTCAAGCGTAGCGTGGGCTTCAAACCGAATTTCACTCTTTCCCAGTAAAAGATGCTCTCGGTATTCGGGAGCTGCGCCTGGGGGTACCCGATCAGATACTGCTTTAGATCTGGGAGGTAACGCGGCATCGAGGCATATTCGCCCAGCAACGACTCAAACTGATCTACGACACTCAGCGGATGCTCTTTGTCGTAGTAAGTTCCCAGAGCGCACTTGCCATCCTTCTGATATCGGATCAGCTCCTCGAGAGCCATCTTCTGCGCCAACTTGTCCACTTGCGTGGCGACGTCGGGCGCAGACCAGTCCACCAATTTTTGAAACGCTTCCATGGATTCCGTTGGCAACTGAAGCTGACATTTGCCGGGCCTGCAGCTCCTGAGCTCCTTGATATCGTCGTCTTCCAGGACAAATCCTTCGAGGTCTGACGGTTTCGGCGGCGTACTGAATTGCCCAATCCCGAGGTAGTTGGGTAAACCACGGAGGCTCTCCAAATCCTGCGCGGCTCTCAAGTACTTCTCGGGTGATGCGTTGATGTGGACGGCGCCGAAAACTATCACTTCGGAGGGCGCCGGAGTTTCGAGCACCTGCGCCACTGCTTTACCTTGCTCGATACTTGCGATTTGATTGTCGTTCAGCCTGATGTCTTGTTTAAAAAACGTGTATGGCTCCGGATGGGTTTGGCCCAGGCCCGGCCTCATGGCACAGAATAGAAGAGCGCCGACGCCCAAGGTTTTTACTGTCCAGCGATGGATCATGGCGCTCTTCTCCGGTTGCAAACGGCTCGTAATGCCGGCGTGTTCGAGGTTGCGGTGCATGGGACTAGGCGACTCCTCGCGCGAAATTTTGAACGTTGGTTGCGCCGCTGTGTATCTTGGTTGCGATCATGATTCTGGAAACTCCGCCCATGAATACAGCGACTCCAACCAGCGTACCGATCGCCCAAACCGAGCTCGACGGCCATTGGGCGAGAATCAGTATGCCCAGCAGCAGGCTGGCAATGGCATCAGCGAGAAACCATTCCCAACCGTCAAGTGGTTTCAGTTGGAACGCAGCCGCAGTTTGCAGACCTGCCTGGATCAGCAGTAGTGTTCCAAGAACTCCCGTCAGCGCTGCTACGCCGGCAATGGGAAAGAACGCCAGCGCGATACCGCAGATTCCGTAGAGCGCGCTGAGCAGGACCTTCAAGAAGAAATTTCCGGCTGTCTGCGACTGAAGTGCGAATACAAACTGGGCAATACCAACAAAGATCAGTACCCAACCCAGTAGGATAGTCGTGATGGTCGCGGTGGCCAGAGGGTAAACAATCAGAAACACCCCCAAGGCTGCGGTCAATACACCCATGAAAATGCTCCACGCGGAACGCTTCTTAATATCGTCAGTTATGCTTTGTGTAGCCATTCGATCCTCCTTAGACCGTATCCTGATTTTTAAGGGAGGTCTTTTCGACCTCCCCGTCGAGAGTCTGTGTGAAAACCGAAGTTGTAGCGGCGGTCGGAGCCTGCGCTGACGCAGGAAGCGACCGCCGGACTTGATTTTTCAGGAACTTCGGCACTCATAGAGCGCCGCTACAACGCCGCTTGAGGTGCCAGGCGTTATTACGCCTTGGCCGTCATAGCGGCTGCTTTTGACTTGAGCACCTGGACCTTGGCCTGCGCCTCGCGCTCCGCGGCCGCACGGCGGTCTTTGGCCTTCTGCAATTGCGCTTGTATCTTGGTGTCGATCTGGTTGACCTTTTCCTGGAGCTTCGCTTTCCGGTCAGCATGAGCCTTGGCGTGCTCGGCTTTGATTTGCGCCAGGTCGGCCTTCATGGCCGCAACCTCCTCGTGATCGACCCTGTCTCTCACGTCCGAGAGTGCGCGCCGGAAAACGGTCCCGCCGATCGCCTCCATGCGGGTGTCCACGGGCGTGGTCCATTCCTCGTCGATTTCAGCGACCACGGCCACCCGGTTCGGCAACAAGACCTTGGTGACATCTTCGACGTAATCCTGGCCGATGCGAGCATCGTTCAGATCGAAGATTCCGCCGGTTGTAAGCCCTACCGTCGCGCCGACCGCGAGACCAATCGGCCCGCCGAGCAGTCCTAGGAGGCTTCCCCACGCGGTGCCGACCAGAGCACCGAGCGGCCCCGAGTCATCACCTTGCTTCACCGTTGCAGTGCCATCGGCGTGCTTGGCCAGCACCGCATAGGCGTAAACGCTGATGCTGCCTTCGTAGTCCAGTTGCAGCAGCGCCTTCTTGCCTTCGTACGCTTTGCTTTCGTTGTCAAAAACCACCACTAGCATTCGATCCATAAGTCATCTCCTGTTTTTAGTTTGAATTTCTACTCGAACATTTCGAACGAGTAGATTTAGTTCACCCACCTACTACATGCCACCTACTGACTTTTTCACCCGGCCTCATTCGAGCTCAGAGATCCTCGGCTTTTCCGAGAGAATCCACTCCCGAACGTAGGGTGGACAATGCCGAAGCTCGATCCCCTTGATTTCGCAAACTGCCAGGAAGTGCACCGCGTCCAAATCGACCAGGCGCACCTGTTCGAGATCGAGCACGATTTTTTGAGTGTTCCCATCAATTTGCGCCTTCAACTCCTGTACCTGTTCCGATTCAATTCGGCCGCTCAGTCGGAGAACAGTTTCCGGTCCATCCGACGCGTTTTCGATTTTCAAAACCATCTGCGGACCTCGGGCCTTTACAATGCAACCAGCGTGCCAAACGTAAATTGCTGACTACATGAGTCTTCGGTCGCAGCTTTCGGTGGTGAAGTTCGACAATTGGCGAGTTAAAGCAAGACGGTCGACAATTTCTGTGGGCCGATTTCAGAGAACTTGGCGGGAGTGGCTATTTGAGAACCAGCGTAAGGTATGAATGGAAGACTGAGTGTACCGAGTGGAGTTCGTAGGGAAACGGAGAGCGCGTTTGGAACGTTCTTCGAGATACAAGATCTCTGGAGTGAGTTTGCTTAGTAAGTTAGGCCTGGTCGCTGGGCGGCGAATCTATCCAGATTTGAACTGGTGTTTGTTGATTTGCAGGCTTCTGATCCTCGACTCGAGTGTCGAGCGTGGAATGCCGAGTTTCGCCGCGGCGCCGTCTGCGCCCGATACGCGGCCACGAGTCTCTGTTAAGGCCGATTCGATCATTTCTTTTTCCTGATTTACATCCGGGCGGCCCAGTCCTCGCGTGGCAACGCCGGGCCGGGCCGATTCGCGCGGGAGCCACGATTCATCGACCTCCAGGTTATCGGAATCGCAAAGAATCACCGCTCTCTCCACGACGTTCTGGAGTTCGCGAATATTTCCCGGCCAATTGTACGCCTGGAACATCTCCAGCGTCTTCTTCCTGACGTTCCTGATCTGTTTGCCGGCCTTGCTCGCGTAGCGCTCCGTGAGGTATTCGACGAGCAGGGGGATGTCATCAACGCGATCGCGCAGCGGAGGTACATGAATGGGAAAAACGTTCAGCCGGTAAAACAGGTCCCTCCTGAATGTGCCTGCTTCAACTGCGGCGTGCAAATCGCGATTGGTGGCGGCGAGCACTCGTACATTTACCGCGATCGGCTGGCTGCCTCCCACCCGCTCGAAGGTTCGTTCCTGAAGCACTCTCAGCAGTGTGACCTGGGTCTCAGGCGGGAGTTCGCCAACTTCATCGAGGAAAATTGTTCCTCCATCGGCCAGCTCAAAACGGCCCAAGCGACGTTGCGTGGCCCCGGTGAAGGCGCCCTTCTCATGGCCAAACAGCTCCGAGGCAATCAAGGCTAACGGGATGGCGGCGCAATTTACTGAGACAAACGCGCGCGCGGCACGGTGCGATCGCTTGTGAATCGCGCGCGCCACCAGTTCTTTGCCCGTTCCGGTCTCGCCGGAGATCAGCACGGTGGAATCCGTCGGCGCCACCTTCGCGACGTGCACGAGCACGCGCCGCAGCGCTGCGGAAGAGCCGACGATCTCCTCAAACATCGATGCCTGGTCGACTTCTTCACGGAGGGCGACGTTTTCCTGTTGTAGTCTCTCTTCTGCTTGCTTACGATCCTCAATATCGGTCCAGGCAACATACCAACGTACAACCTGTCCCTTGTCGTCGCGCACGGGGTTGTAACGAACCAGAAACCAGCGATAACTTCCATCAACTTTGCATAGGCGCAACTCCAATTCGAAACCAGCCCTACTAGAGAGAGCACGATCCAAATGACCGGTGACCCGTTCCCAGTCATCAGGGTGAACGAACTCACCGCGATCAAATCTCTGCCGCCACTCTTCAAGGGTAAGGCCTAGGTAATCGAGCAAGATGCGGTTAGCGTAAAGACGTTCGCGACCGGGTCCGAATACCGCAACATGTTGAGGCGCGAGGTCCAGCATCTGCCGGAGCTCCATTTCACTTCTGCGCCGTTCCTCCTCTGCTCGTTTACGCTCAGTGACGTCGATCACCGTGCCCACAAATTCAACGAGATGGCCGGACGTGCTCAGAACAGGATGACCTATGACGTGAATGTCCCTGACTAGACCATCCGGATGCACGATGCGGTAGTCCGTCTCCCAATCTGTCTTCTCGCGGATAGCCGTCTGGATTAGTTCCCTGAAGCCGGGTTGGTCGTCGGGATGAAGCCGCTGAAAGAAGTCTTCGAATCGGGGCAAGCCATCCTGTGGATCGAAACTCAGAACACGGTAGCATTCCTCCGACCAGTACCTGATATCCTGGTCTGGGTTCCATGCCCAACTGCCTGTGTGGCTCAGCCTCTGCGCTTCCGCCAGGTACGCTTCGCTTTGACGTAAACTTTGCTCGGCCCGCTTGCGCTCTGTAACGTCAATCCCCGCCCCTACAAACTCGCGGTTGCCGGACGCATCCTGTAATACGTGAGCCAGGGCGTGGACGTGCTTGACTCTTCCATCAGGCAGCAGTAAACGATAGGTATGTTCGAATTGTGTCACCCCCGCAGAGGCACCATCGACGATCTTCTGGAAACCGGCCCGGTCTTCGGGATGGACGCGCTGCACCAATAACTCCATTGTCAGCTTAAACCCCTTGTCGAACTCGAAGATGCTATAGGTTTCATCTGACCAGACAATCTCACCGGTGTCAGGTTTCCACCCGAAGCTGCCTGTGTGACTAAGTCCTTGGGCTTCCGTCAGGTAGGCCTGGCGGCGCTGCAGTTCCTGCGTCATCTCCTCTTGTTCGGTCACGTCTATGGCCGTGCCGACGATGCTTTTCAAAACTCCGTTGTCGACGACAGGAACACCAACGCAACGGATATACCGCAGCTCCCCGTCTGGTCGAAGGATGCGTTTCTTAAGGTCACAGCCCAAACCTTGCACCACCATTTCTTGTATAGTTTTTGCCATGAACTCGCGGTCCTGTGGGTGGACAGCACTTAGATATTCCGTAAGAGTCGGTGCTCCCTTTGCAGGATCGAAGCCATAAATTCGGAACAATTCTTGAGACCAGTGGGTGAATGATCCAGAGGGGTCAAAAACCCAGCTTCCGGTATGGGCGAACCGTTGGCCTTCGGCGAGGTAAAACTCACTTCGGCGTAGTTCTTCAGTTAATTTCTCTTGCTCAGTGACATCTAGCCCTGTGCCGACGAATCGTTGGACAGTCCCTACGGAGATCATCGGGACGCCCACGCAACGTACGAGCCGAATCTTTCCGTCAGGCCGTACAATGCGTTTCGTAAATTCGAATGGGTTATGGTTTGCCAACATCTTCTGAATTTCGTGCAAGACGAATTCCCGATCCTCTGGGTGCACGAGCGCCAAGTATTCTTCGACTGTTGGAGGGCTGCCGCTCGGATCAAGACCATGGATCCGAAACAACTCGGAAGACCAGTGCTCGAATCCATTGGGATTGAATGCCCAGCTACCAATGCGTGCAAGCCGCTGCCCTTCGGCGAGATAGAACTCGCTCAGCTGGACCTTTTCTTCGGCTCGCTTTCGGTCCTCGATATCGACACTCGCAGCATACCAGTTAACGATGTTTCCCGAATCGTCGCGCAGCGGGACGGCGCGGATCAACAACCACCGATATTGGCCGTCAGCCCGCCGAACCCGTACTTCATCCTCGAAAGGTTCACCCGATGCCATGGCCGAACGCCAACCGCGCAGGAAACGTTCAACATCTTCGGGATGAGTAACGGTCGTCCAGCCCCAATCTTGGACCACCTCCACAGTAACGCCCAAGTATTCGAGCCAGCGTTGGTTGATGAAATCCAGGGAGCCGTCAGGCCGAGCGCGCGTGACCTGCACTGGGATCGTATCGATGACGAGCCGCAGGCGATCTTCGGCTGCACTCGATCCCCGAGCGGGTTGAACGCGGTGTGGTATTCCCATCAAACAGCGACTTTCGAAGGATCTATCCCAATATACTTTACCACCAAAGGGTCGAGCGCCAAATATTCTTCCTTCGTTGGGACGTTGTCTTTTGGATCAAGACCGTTGATCCGAAACAACCCAGAAGACCAGTACTCGAATCCATTGGGATTGAATGCCCAGCTACCAATGTGTGCAAGCCGCTGCCCTTCCTCAAGGTAGAACTCTGCCTGTCTGCGTTCTTCATTGTCGAGATTGACACCGACCCAGTACAGTAGGGTTCCCACCTGGATGGACCTCCGCACTCCTCAAAGTACCTCTTGACCGAAGTCAGGCTCTCTATTCGGGCAGGGCCGAGGATGAAGCGCGCCGGGTTTCGCCTCGGATGTTATTTGGCGAACTACAGGGTAGAAACTCAGAAAGGCGAGGTTCTTTTGCTGAGCACAGCACGCAAAAGGTACACGACCAAAAATTTAACCTATAAGTTACTGAAACTAAAAGAGATAAATTGTGGAGGCGGGGGGAGTCGAACCCCCGTCCGAAAAGCTTTGCGATTAGAAGCCTACATGCTTATCTCGTTCGCTTCCTGCATTCGCCGGCGGCCCTCAGGAACGGGCAATAACGAACCGCCAGCTAGCCTGTTCTCTCGCCGAAGCGAGATCTCGTTCGGAATTTTCAGGCGGCGAACCCCGAACCAGCCCGCATAAATGACATTTCTTTCCGCCCGGCGGGCCGGACGGAAGAAACGCGCCGCCTAATTAGGCAGCGTAAGCATACTGCGTGTTGTTGGCAGTTATGTTGTTCCACGCCGATTGCGGGTGGTGTGGCCCCCGGCATGCCTTCCAAACGCAACTGCTCCCGTCGAAACCGGTACGCCCCCTTAAATGGTTTGTCGTTCATTTTTCAGGTTACGCTCCATCGTCGGGGGTGTCAAGGTTTCCAGTATTCGCACGCCGGGCAAAGTCCTTGTTTTACATTCCTGCGGGCTTGGCCGAAACTTCGGTTTGCCTTGAATCCAGACTGTTCAAGCGAAACCCCAAAATCAGTTGACACTTCCCCCACAGCCTGTAACATAATGTCTCGTCATAATTTGCACAGAGGAGCCCAACCTTGGCGGAGACAACGCCCAATTCAATCGACGCATTGGTAAGCGAAGCTCGTGAGCGCCTCAAGCAGGAAATCAGCGCTCAGGCAACGCAGTTGGAGAATTTCGAGAAGTCTCTTCAGGAATTGCGCGACCGCCAGAAGAAATTGCAGGAAGAATTCGAGCAGCAACTCTCTCAACAGGCCGGGGAGTCGCTGAAGACGTTGCGCGATGGGCAGAAGAAATTGGAAGAGACGGTGCAGCAGCAACTCGACCAATTGGGAAAATTTCAGCCGCCCCCGCCGCCAGTAGTCGCGGCGCCATTGGACAAGCTGCTAAATTCCGTGCGCAATCTCATCACGGCCACATTACCCGACCAGGTGATGGAAGTGCTGGCCGAAGAAGCCGAGCAAATGGGAGTTCGCGCGGCCGTATTTGACGTCCGTGGAAAGTCCGCCTGGGGATCGGCGGCGCGCGGGTTCGGCCCCAGTCTGTCCGAAAAAGGATTTCGGGGCGTAGTTGTCCCTCTGAATCAGGACAACCCCTTCCGTCACGCCTTCGAAACAGGTGGTCACGTAGATGCAAATTTCGATGCTTTTAAAAGAAACCGCAATATCCTGGAAAAGCTGAAGCCCGCCAAAGACGACACCATTTTGCTTCAGCCTATTCGCTCCGCGGGGTCAGTATCAGCGATTTTCTACACTGACACGGGAGGGAAGAGTACGCCTCTGCCCGTCGATGCGATAAAGATTCTCTCCGAATTTGCCGGAGCCCAACTCGACCGGTTGATGGCGTTGAGCGGCGGCGTCCCCTCGGAAACCGAAGAGGAAGAGGCTGCTCCAATCGAGCCGGAAGTGGAAGAGGAGGTAGTCGCAACGCCTGAGGCGGCCCCCGGAGAACCCGCGCCTTCAATTCAAGAGTCGGTGGCTGAAGTAGTCAGCAGTCCACCTCCACCCGCTCCCGACACGCCGCCTGTGCTTTCTCCTCCACCCCCTCCGGTGGCGGCAGAGGCTCCTCAGCTCACCGAGGAAGAGCAGAAGTTTCAAAAGGACGCCAAACGATTTGCCAGGCTGCTGGTTTCCGAAATCGATCTGTATAATAAAGCCAAAGTGGCGGACGGGCGTAAGAACAAAGATCTCTACAAGCGGTTGAAGTCTGACATCGAGCGCAGCCGGCTTACATTCCAAAAACGATTTTCCAAACCTGTGGGCCCCCCCGTCGATTATTTCCACGAGGAACTTATTCGCGCGCTTGCCAACAACGACGTTTCTCTCATGGGGCCGGAATACCCCGGTCCAACCGCGTGAGATCTCCTTCTAAAACTTTCGCGGGCGTATGTCTGGCGACGGCACTGTTGACCTTGAGTGCGGGGGAGCGTGCGCAAACGCCGCAAATTTCGTCGGCGGAGCGCTTGCACAGCCTGGTGACCGCCGCTCAGGACAAACGTGGCTGGCCCGCCCTGAGGCAATTTGCGGAGTCGGCCTCCGAATCCAATCTTCAGGATCAGGCCTTTTTTGCCCTCGGCTACCGGCAATATGAGGCCAATGAATTTCGCAGTGCTGCTGAAGACCTGAAGCGCGCTGCGCACGCGCAGTTCGTGTTGGCCGATTACGCCGAATACTACGCCGCGGCAGCAGCGAGCGCCGCCCGGCAACCTCAAACCGCCGTGGACATTCTGGATGGCTTCACTTTTCGTCACCCGGAAAGTGTGTTGCGATTTGACGCGCTGGCCCTATTCGCGGACTCGCTGCTCCAGGCCGGCCAGGCTGATCGTGCCATTCAGGCATTGACCGCTGAACCCGTGGTGCGGCAGCGCCCTCATCTTGAATCCATCCTCGGGCGCGCCTATCTAAGCGCGGAAAAATGGGGCGAGGCGGCGCGCAGTTTTCAGATGGTCTACTACTCTTTTCCGACGTCGCCCGAGGCCCGTTCGGCCGGGGAAGAGCTGGACAAGTTGCGCGAGCGGATGGGGCCGGCGAGATTCCCCGCGGTGACGGAGGAATTGGAGACGACGCGCGCGGAAACACTCATGCTTCGCTCAAAGACCCGCGAAGCCCTCAACGGATTCAGTGTGCTCTTGAAGGAAAAACCTACGAGCGCGTTTGCCCCACGATGGAAAATCGGCCGGGCGCGTTGCTGGCTTCATTTAAAGCAGGTGCCCCGAGCCCTCGATCAACTCGAGGCAAGCTTCCGTGGCAATCCCAGTGCGGATGCGGAACGATTGGGCGTACTAGTGGAGGCTTACGTCCAGCGCGACAATCAAGATTCGATGGATTTAATCCTGGACCAACTTCGCAAGTTATATCCCCAATCGCCTTCTTATGCCTCGGCGCTGGAGGCAGCGGGCAATCACCTGATCCGGAAGGGCGATTGGCAGGCTGCGGCGCGGTGTTACAAACCGCTGGCGGAATTGTTTCCCGATACCCAATCCGGCCAGGAAGCCAGTTTTCGTGTGGGCTGGTCATATTACCTCCAAGGCGACAACGCCAAAGCGCGGAATGCTTTTGTGAATCACGCCACGCGCTACCCCACCTCGCCCCACATAGCGGCGGAATTCTTCTGGCTTGGGAAGCTGGCGGAGAAAGACGGCAACACAACAGAGGCCCGCACGTTTTATGATTTGGTCGTACAACGCTGGACACAGAGCTATTACGCTGAGGCGGCCACCCGCCGATTGATGGGTCTAATAGCCCCATCTTCTGCTTCCGCCCAGGATCCAATGGGAGTGAGTCCACTGGCCAGCGAGTTGGCACAAAAAGTTCCGCCGCCTGCATCTCCAGTGAACACCTGCCCTCCAGACCAGCCGCTTCCTGTCCTTAGGTCGTTCTCGGCCCTCACCTCCATTGGCCTCGACGACCTTGCTTTGCAGTACCTCAAGGACCTATTGCGCGAACGGCCGTCATCGACGGCGCTATTTATTGCATTAAGCAGGTTCGAGGCGGAAAAGGGAGAATACAATCCATCGATCCTTGATGCGGGGAGGGCAATTCCGATTTATTCTTCTTACCATTTTTCTGACATGCCGCGGGAGACTTGGACCCTCCTTTTTCCCACCATGTATTGGACTCTGGTGGAACAGGAAGCGCACGCTAAAGGAATTGACCCATACCTTGTCATGGGACTGATCCGGCAGGAGTCGGCTTTTGACCCTGAGGCATTGTCCAAGGCCAACGCGCGCGGCTTGATGCAGATTCTCCCCAGTACCGCCCGGACTCGCAAGAGTGGGCGCGGCTCAGGAGCCAAGCGACTCTACGAACCTGAGTTCAATGTGAAGGTCGGCACCGAGTACTTGCAGCAGCTTCTGGAAACGAATCACGGCGTGTTCGAACAAGCGATGGCCGCTTACCATGCGGGTCAGGAGCGAGTCAGCAAATGGATGAGTGAACATACGCTCAATGACCCGGAGGAATTTATGGAGTCCATCCCTATACCCGCCACGCGCATTTACGTGGAAAAAGTCGTGCGCGACGCCGCCATTTATCGTAAGTTGATGTCGGGGACTCCGGTATTCAAGAAGTGTGGTTGACAATCAAGAGTTGACAAACAACAGTTGAGAGTCAACAGTCGAAAGTTGAAAGTTAAGAATCATCAACCGGTAATTGTCGTTCGCGCTGCTTGAACTTTTAAGTGTCGACTGTCAACTTTCTTTATGCCCCTACCTATTTCCCACAAGGCGCAACAATTCACCGAATCGGTGATCCGGGAAATGACCCGCCTCGCGATGGAGCACAAAGCGGTGAATTTGGCGCAGGGATTTCCGGACTTTCCTGCGCCGGCCGAAGTGAAGGAAGCCGCTGTCCGCGCCATCCACAATGACGTGAATCAATACGCGATCACCTGGGGTGCCCGCGAATTTCGCCGCGCCATTGCCGAGCGGTTTGAAAAAGATTCGGGACTGGCTATTGACCCGGAGCGTGAGATCACGGTTTGCTGCGGCTCCACCGAGGCCATGATTGCGTCTTTGCTGGCGATCGTGAATCCTGGCGAAGAAGTGGTGGTCTTTGAACCTTTCTATGAGAACTACGGTCCGGACGCCATCATCTGCGGGGCCGTCCCGCGCTTTGTTAAACTCCATCCGCCCGACTGGACGTTTGATCCGGATGAACTGGCGGCCTCCTTCACCAATCGGACTCGCGCTTGCATTTTGAACACGCCCAACAATCCAACGGGAAAAGTGTTCACGCGCGAAGAATTGAAGATGATTGCCACGCACGTTCAGCGCTCCAACGCCTTCGTCCTGACTGACGAGATTTACCAATTCATGGTCTACGACGGCGCCCAGCATACCTTCATGGCAGCGCTCCCGGGGATGCGCGAACGGACGATTACCATCAACGGAATGTCCAAAACATATAGCGTGACGGGCTGGCGCGTGGGCTATGCCATTGCGCCGGAAGGGATCTCAAACGCCATCCGGAAAATGCACGATTTCCTCACAGTGGGAGCGGCGGCGCCACTGCAGGAAGCGGGCGTCACCGCGTTGCGCATGCCCGAGACCTACTACGAGAAACTCTGTTCGGCCTACATTCGACGCCGCGACCGGATGTTGCGAGCGCTCGAGGAAGCGGGCTTCCGGTGTTTCAAACCTCGTGGCGCTTACTACATCATGACCGATATTTCAGGTTTCGGATTTGCCAACGACGTGGAATTTACGCGACACTTGGTCAAGGACATTGGGGTCGCTGTTGTTCCGGGGAGCAGTTTCTATAATGATCCCGTTTCGGGCAGCCAGCAGGTGCGCTTTACTTTTTGTAAGACCGACGCGACCCTCGACGAAGCCGCAAGACGACTGAAAAAACTCAAGGGTTAATCCTCTGCAGTCAACCGGCTCATCCGATTCATCAGAGTCAGGAATAAAGTTCTACTTCAACGCTTCGACGAGAACACTGCCTTGCGCGTCTGAGGGCTGAGTCACTCCGAGAGCTACAGCCAGAGTGGCGGCCAAGTCGATGGGCTGGGTGGAGTCGCCGTAGACGCCAGGCTTGAAAGCCGAACCCCAAAAAACCAGAGGAACCTGGGCGTCATAATTCCAGGGACTCCCGTGCGTCGTTCCGATGGCGCCTTCAACGGGTACGGCATACGGGTCCAGGATGAGAAAGACATCGCCACTCCTCTTGCTGTTGAAGCTGTTGGAAGCTTTGCGCGCCAGGGGTGAGTCTGGCAAATTTCCGGTGGCCAGTTGAGAGCGGGTAAATGCCGCTCGGACTCCGGGGAGCGCAGCCGCGGCTTCAGCGGCAACAAATTCGGCCCGGCCTGGATTGACTTCGTGCTTTCTTAACGTAGCCCGGTTCAAATAAATGCTGAAATCATCCAGGTACTCCACCCACTGGTCCTGGCCAAATTCCTTGGAGAGCGCCTCGTCGATGGCAGCCTTGGCCCCAGCGAGCAATGCATTGCCCTCACCCAGGTGATGGCTCTTGATAAAATAGGGATTGGGCGCCACGCCGTGGTCCGCGGAAAGCGTGATCCAAACGTTTCCCAGGCCAACCAGCTTGTCCAAATCCCTGAAGAAATGGCTCAGGTAACGGTCCGTTCTCACGGTGGCATCGGCAACTTCCGGGCTGTACGGGCCGTGCGCGTGCCCAATGTAGTCATTCACACTGAGCGATACCGCGAGGACGTCGGTGGCGGATCCCTGCCCCAACTTTTCGCCCTCGATGGCCGCCTGGGCGAAGTTCAGCTCAATTTCGTTCATGAATGGAGTGTTCTCCAGCCAGCCGAGAAATTTCGTGTCGGGGCAGGGACCGCCTGGGGTGGTTTCAAATTCTTTCAACTTGTTGCCACCCACTTCCGGCGTTTCCGGTAAAGCCGTCCACGCCTTGCCACAATATGACTTGGCCGGCGGCGTTTGATTGAAATGGGTGACCCAATCAGGGAGAGCCGCCATATAATAAGTGCTCGTCACGAAGTGTCCCGTCCGGACGTCATACCAGTAAGCCGCATTGGCGGTGTGCCCGCCGGGAACCACCGCCGCTCGATCTTTGAGAGAAATGGCGATGACCTTGGAGGTAAATCCGGAGGCGATTCTGATCTCATCGCCGATCGTGCTGCCTTCCAGGTTTCGCGGGGAAAAGCCGGTCCCTGCAGATCCACCCACCAGCGTCGTATCCGGGTCAGCAACACAATAGACCTTGCGCCCGCGGGCGGAATCATACCAGTCGTTTCCGATGATCCCGTGGAGGTTGGGGTAGGCGCCCGTGAAAAGCGTGGCGTGGCCCGGACATGTCGAGGTGGTGGCGTAATCGTAGCGGCAGTTGGTGAAATTGGCGCCGCTGAGTAACAGGTTGAATCCTCCTTCGAGAAATTGTGGGCGAAACCTCTCCAGGTAGTCGTAACCGAATTGATCGATCACCAGCATGACGATGAGCTTGGGCCTGGCGACCGGGTGCAGGCTCTGGGGTCTTGCAGTGGAAGGGGAATACGCATAAAACGTTATCGCCAAGATTGCGATTGTGAACAATCCCAGAATTCTCTTGCGACATTGTATGTGCAACGAGGCCTCCCTGGATGATGTTTATCGTGCCGCACGGCGCGCGGGCTTGTTATTCACCGGGCATGCGCCGCCCGACAGTTTAGCAAACTTGCTGTCGCCGCGCCGGAACAAAGATAGGAGTTTACTGAGGAAAGAACCCTGCAGCTGGGTCAAAGGAGATGTCTTATTATGGCGGGGCTTAATCATTACCGCCGATCTCCAACGCATCCACAATCCCGGTTATAATCGAGACCGAGGTCCGGTTCTGGTTCCCGGCTTGAGGGCGCACATCGACTTCTAGCCGGAAGGTCAGTGACGGGAAAGAGAAATAACACAGGGGAGCATAGGGCCGCGCGACGCTGCCAGGCTGCCGGCCCCGCTCACGAGATTGACTTGGGTCAGGCTCTGCCGTAATTTGCGACAGAGTCCCACACGGTGCGAATGAGGAGAACCGGGGGCGCGCCACCGATTACCCCTAAGGAGAATAAACTTGTCAGCGCATCTGTCCGGTTTTGATGCCATCACGCCGGCATTTGAAAGGGCCAAGCGGCAACTCTTCACCCCGTTTCGTTTTGGGCATTGGTCGCGACTCGCCATTATTGTGATGTCAACGGGCGAACTCACCGGCGGCGGAGGCGGCGGTTGGAGTGGCCTGAGCGGTCTCCCCGGCGCAGCCTCGGGGTCTTCGGGCAAACACTTCCTTCCACTCGGCTTCCTTCCCGACTCGCCCAGCTTCGGCTGGGCGGATTATTTTCCGTGGATCATGGCGGGTTTTGCCGTGATTGTCCTGTTCGTTTTGGCCTTCATGTATGTGGCTAGCGTCTTCCGGTTCATTATGTTTGACTCCGTCCTTTATGACCGCTGCGACTTGGGTGTGGGATGGCGGCGCTTCCAACCGCAGGGCATGAGTTATTTTCTCTGGACCCTTGGGTTCGGATTCTCAGGCTTGGTGGTGATGTCCTTCCTCATTGGCGTGCCTGCCTATCTCGCATGGCTTGCCGGAGTATTCAGCGAGCCCGACCAGCACATCGCCTTTCTGGTGATCGGAGGCCTTGCAATTCTCTTCCTTGCCGTCACCATAGTCCTGGTGGCTGCGCTCATTTCTCTTTTCGCCAGGGATTTTGTCGTGCCCGTGATGGCTTTGGAGAACCTCGGAGTGATGGACGCGTGGCGCCATGTGCTCCCCATGCTGGGGGCGGAAAAAGGGGCGTTCACAATTTATGTGTTGATGAAAATCGGACTCGCCATGGGCGCGGGAATGCTATTCAGCATCGTGGACTTTTTTGTGCTTCTCGTCTTGTTGATCCCCCTGGGCATTATTGCCGTGGCGGCCGTGTTGCTGGGCGCCGCCGTTGGCCTTACCTGGGATACGTTTACGATTTGTATGGCCGTCTTGGTGGGTGGATTGATCCTGATGCTGCTCGTATATATTATTTGTTTTGTCTCCGCACCAGCCATGGTGTTTTTTCAGTCCTACACATTACATTTCTTTGGCTCGCGATATCCGCGCCTGGGCGACCAGCTCGCCTTGACTTCACCTCCCGCCAAGCCAACTCCGATCATACCTGGGGAGGCCGCTCCGCTCCCCGCGTCTTGACCAATTTCACGCCAAATTCAAGGTGCAATTCGTAGGCCTGGCCGGGACTTTCGCGCGCACCTTGACGCTTTCACACTTTTCTCATAAAGTAACGCATTCAGCCGCGATCCCGTCTGCATTGCCTTGGCCAGGCATGTCCATTGAGAATGGCTGTCTTCAACCAACGAGTCCTGAAGGAGAACGCGAACACAGAAAAGACACCGCTTTGCCCCACCATCAAGATGGCCAACTCAAGCCAACTTAGAAATCTGCAAACCCCCGCGCAGCGGATTTCGCTCGTCGCACTTGTCCTGGTGGGATTCGCCCGGACGGCATGGCCGCTGGCTCCCGTGGCCGCCAAGCATGGCATGGTCGTGACCGCGGAACCGCTCGCCTCCGACGTGGGCGTGGAAATCTTGCGCGCGGGCGGGAATGCGGTGGACTCTGCCGTCGCCGTTGGGTTTGCCCTGGCGGTAACCTACCCGTTCGCCGGCAACATTGGCGGCGGGGGATTCATGTTAATCCGGATGGCCAACGGCGAAGCGGTGGTGATTGACTACCGGGAAGCGGCTCCAGAGGCTGCGTCGCGAAACATGTATCTTAACGCGCAGGGCGAAGTGACGCCCAAATCGACCATTTTGGGCCCGTTGGCCTCGGGAGTTCCTGGGACTGTTGCAGGGCTGGCGCTGGCCGAGCAGAAATATGGCAAGCTGGGGCTTGCGCGTGTCCTTGAGCCCGCCATCCGGCTCGCTGAAGACGGCTTTCGCGTTGATTACAAGTTCAGCCAGTCGCTCCTCAATTATCAGGAGCATCTTTCGAAATTCGCGGAGACGCGGCACATTTTCCTCCGCGCCGGGCGCCCTTACGAGGGCGGGGAAATATTCCGGCAGCCGGAGCTGGCGCAAGTCCTTCGGCAAATCGCGCAAGGCGGGCCGGACGTTTTCTACCGGGGCAGCGTGGCCAAGGCTATCGCAGCGACCATGGAGAAGTACCACGGCATGATCACTCTGAAGGATCTGGAGGACTACCAGGCGAAAATTCGCGAGCCCTTGCACGGGCATTTCCACGGCTATGAGATTGTAACCGTCCCTCCGCCAAGCTCAGGCGGCGTGGCGTTAATTGAAATGCTCAATGTGCTGGGATCTCTCGACCTGGGCCCACCGGAATCCTACCAGTCGATTCATCTGATGGCAGAAACCATGCGCCGCGCCTATGCGGACCGCGCCGTCTATTTGGGTGACTCAGATTTTGTCAAGGTGCCCATAGCCGGTCTGATGAGTTCCAAGTACGCTGCCAAACTGGCCCAGGGAGTCCTGGAGGCCAAAGCCGAAACCCCGGTGCAGGCGGGGAAACCGCTGCCCGGGGAATCAAACGAGACCACTCACTATTCTGTGATAGATGCCGATGGGAACGCTGTTTCCAACACTTATACCCTGAACGGCGGCTACGGGAGCGGCGTCACGGTGGAAGGGGCCGGCTTTCTCTTGAACAACGAGATGGATGATTTTGCCTCCAAGCCCGGCTCTCCCAACATGTTTGGATTGATTCAGGGCGAAGCGAACGCCATCGCGCCGCACAAGCGCCCCCTGTCATCCATGACGCCGACTATCGTGCTGGAGGAGGGGCCGAAGCACACCGAAGAAGTCCGCTTGATTCTGGGCTCTCCCGGTGGAGGAACCATCATCAACACAGTGCTCGAAGTGCTGCTGAATGTGCTGCAGTTCAAGATGGACGTCCTTCAGGCGGTGACCGCCCCCCGGTTCCATCATCAGTGGATGCCTGATGTCTTGGCACTCGAACGCGTCGGCTTCTCCGCCGATACCATCCAAAAATTGCGCGAAGCTGGCTATAAACTTAATTTCGTGGACAACCTTGGGGACTGCGAAGCGATTGAAGTAAAAAACAACGTGGGCGGATGGCGATTTGGGGCGGCGGACCCTCGGGGAGAAGGAAAGGCGGCGGGATACTAATGGGATTCGCACTCTCAACCTACTTGTTTGCCGACCAACGCCTGTCCTCTCATCTTTTGGATCAGGTAGTCAGCGCCGGCATCCAACAATTTGAAATCTTCGCCGCGCGCCAGCACTTTGACTATCACGACGTGAATCATGTGCGCGACGTAGGTTTTTGGTTCAGCGATCGCGGTATCAAGCTGCACTCCCTGCACGCTCCCCTTTACTCGGATTTCGATTGGGGGCGCTCGGGCAGCCACCCGGTCTCCGTCGCCCACCTCGAGAGAGGGCGCCGGATCGATTCCATGGATGAAATCAAGCGCTCCATCGAAGTCGCCGAGCGGTTTCCTTTTCAATACCTCATCCTTCACATGGGACTTCCTGAAGAGGAATACGACCTTCGCCGGTTTGACGCCGCGTTTACTTCGATCGAGCACCTGAAGATTTTTGCCAAAGAGCGTGGTGTCCAGATTCTCCTGGAAAATATTCCCAACGAACTGAGCGGCCCCGAGCGGTTGCTCTCATTCATTCATTACACGAGGATGGAAGATCTGAAAGTCTGCTTCGATGTGGGTCACGCGCATATGACAGGCGGGGTGGCATCCGCGTTCCAGACGCTCAAGGACCGTATCGTGTCCACCCACATCCACGATAATCGCCAGGAAAAGGACGACCACCTGATGCCCTTTGATGGCAGCATCGATTGGGATCAAACCATGCGCGACTTTCGCACGGTGGAGGGCCCCCTCCCCATCTTGTTTGAGGTCCGCAATTACGGGCCGGAAAAGAGCAGTCTCAAGCGGCTCTGCGAAGTGATTGAAAAACTGAAGGCAATCAAGTAACGAATTGAACGGGTGATCAAGCGATGCCTCCTGTCGTTGAAATTCGAAATGTGGCCGGCTCAGTGGGCCAGGAAGTTCTGATCCAGGGATGGGTGTACAACATTCGCGCCAGCGGAAAAATTCTTTTTCCGCTCTTTCGTGATGGGACCGGAATCATGCAGGGCGTGGTGGTCAAGAGCGCCGTGGCCCCGGAAGTCTTCGAACGCGCTCGCGGCTTGACGCAGGAATCCTCCGTACGCGTCACGGGGAAGGTGCGCGCGGATCAGCGTGCTACGGGCGGCTTTGAGTTGGACGTCTCGGAAGTGGAGATTGTTCAACTTGTTTCCGCCGAGCATCCTTATCCGATTACTCCCAAAGACCACGGCGTTGAATTCCTGATGGACCACCGTCACCTTTGGCTGCGTTCCGCCCGGCAACGGTCAATTCTGGGAGTTCGCCACGAGATCATTAAGGCGTGCCGGGATTTTTTTGACGACCGTGGATTCACTCTGGTGGATACGCCCATCTTTACTCCCGCGGCCTGTGAGGGGACCACTACTCTTTTCGAAGTGAATTATTTCGACGAAAAAGCCTACCTGACTCAGTCCGGGCAGCTATACAACGAAGCCAACGCGGCTGCGGTGGGGAAGACCTATTGCTTTGGGCCCACCTTCCGGGCGGAAAAATCCAAAACGCGGCGCCACTTGACCGAGTTCTGGATGATCGAGCCCGAGGTCGCGTTTGCCCAATTGGACGATGTGTTTGTCCTCGCCGAAGAGTTGGTGGCGTTTGTCGTTCAACGCGTCCTCGACAAGCGGCGGCCCGAACTCCAGGCGCTCGAGCGGAACATCGCAAACCTTGAAAAATGCACACTGCCTTTTCCCCGATTGAGTTACGACGACGCGCTAAAGATTCTCCAAAAGAAGGGAAGCGAGATTCAGTGGGGCGGCGATTTCGGCGGCACGGATGAGACGTTGATCTCCGAGGACTATGATAGGCCGGTGCTTGTCCATCGTTATCCCAGCCAGGTGAAGGCTTTCTACATGGCGTCGGATCCCACCCGGTCGGAGGTGGCGCTCTGTGTGGACGTGTTGGCGCCGGAAGGTTATGGCGAAATTATCGGGGGCGGCGAGCGCCTCGCGGATTATGATGTTCTCCTGCAACGCATCGACGAACAGAAGTTGCCGCGTGAGGCCTTTGATTGGTACCTGGATTTGCGGCGATTCGGAAGTGTGCCGCACGCGGGTTTTGGCATGGGCATTGAGCGTGTGGTGGCGTGGATTTGCGGCCTGGAACACGTTCGCGAGACCATTCCGTTCCCGCGAATGCTCAACCGGCTGAAGCCATAGTCACCGCTTGTAATTTTTCTGCTGGTATTTGGGGGGCATCATGCAGAAGATTCGCATCCTTGGCGTTCCGCTCGATCTCGGACAAGAGCGCCGCGGAGTTGACATGGGTCCTTCGGCCGTGCGCGCGGCAGGGCTGAACTCAGCCCTGAAGGGATTGGGTCACAAGGTGGAGGACTCGGGAAATATTTACGTCAAGATTCCCGAGGAACAACATTTCGGGGACAAGCGCGCAAAGTATTTGAATGAGATTGCCGAAACTTCGCAGGAAGTCGCTCATCGGATTTACCAGACTGTGGAATCCGGATTCTTTCCGGTATCTCTCGGAGGTGATCATTCGATCGCCGTCGGAACGCAAGCCGGGGTCGCCAAATATTATCGCGACCGCGAGCAATCCCTTGGCCTGCTATGGATCGATGCCCACGCTGACATGAACACTCCCGAGAGCAGTCCCAGTGGCAACGTGCATGGCATGCCTTTTGCCGCCACCCTTGGGTTCGGGCCCGAGCCTTTGGCCAACATTTTTGGCTTCACGCCCAAGATTCAGCCCAAACATTGTGTGTTAATCGGAGCGAGAAACCTGGACCGCCACGAGCAGACTATCGTTAAGAATTCTGGAATCAATGTCTTCACTATGCGGACGATTGACCAGCAGGGCATGAGCACCGTCATGGAGCGGAGCTTGGCCCTCGCCACTGACGGCACGGCAGGGTTCGTAGTTTCTTTTGATATGGACGTGGTGGACCCCGGTGATGCGCCCGGCGTGGGCACCCCTGTTCCGGGCGGAATTACTTTCCGTGAGGCTCACCTCGCCATGGAAATGATTGCCGACAGCAAGAAAATGGTGGCGCTGGAGGTGGTGGAAATCAATCCCATCATCGACATCGCGAATCAGACGGCGATTCTGGCCGTTGGGCTGGTCACCTCCGCGCTCGGTAAGAGGATACTGTGAAGAAAAAAATTAGCCTGGGCCTTCTTTTCGGAGGGCGCTCTGGTGAGCATGAAGTTTCGTTGACCTCCGCGGCCGGGGTATTGAAGGCGCTCGACCCGGCCAGGTACGAAGTGGTGCCCATCGGAATCACGCGCGAGGGAAGTTGGCGCGTCGGGAAAGCAGCGGAGAATTTGCTGACCGGCGATAGCCGCCATTCCACGAGTGCGGAGAAATTCATTCCTGCGGTACTGGTCAAGGGTAAGCCCATGATGGCCTCGGCTGACCCCACCACGCCACAGCTTGTTCCCATCAAATCCGCTTCATCCCTCAGGCCTTCCCCTCAGCTTGACGTTATATTCCCGGTCCTGCACGGAACCTTCGGTGAGGATGGCACTATCCAGGGGCTGCTTGACCTTGCAGGAATCCCCTATGTGGGCGCCGGCGTGTTGGCTTCCGCCGCCGGCATGGACAAGGATGTAATGAAGCGATTGTTCCGCGATGCCGACCTGCCTGTCGTTGAGTGGGTACTCGTTCTCCGCAGCCAATGGGAAAGCGAGCCTTCACTAGTTCGCCAGAAAGTCGAGCAGGAAATAGGATATCCAGTCTTTGTCAAGCCGGCCAACCTGGGATCGTCCGTGGGCATTTCCAAGGTCCGCAAAGCGAGCGAGCTTTCTGCGGCTCTTGATCTTGCCGCCGAGTTCGACCGGAAGATCCTGGTGGAGCGCGCTGTGGACGCGCGGGAAATTGAGTGTGCTGTTCTCGGCAACGAGCACCCGGAAGCCTCGGTGCCGGGTGAGATTGTACCCGTCAACGAGTTTTATGATTACGAAGCGAAGTACGTGAAGGAAGGATCAAAGATCATCATCCCCGCCAAGCTTACGCACCGCCAGGCGAAGCGCATCAGGGAATTCAGCGTTCGGGCTTTTCAGGCCGTGGATTGTGCGGGTATGGCGCGCGTGGATTTTCTTCTCGATCGCCAAAACAGCAAAGTGCTGGTGAACGAGATTAACACGATTCCCGGTTTTACGCCCATCAGCATGTATCCCAAACTTTGGGAAGCCTCCGGCGTGCCCTACGCGCAGCTTCTCGATCGCCTGATCGAACTCGCTCTCGAGCGCCACCGACAAAAGCTTCGGACCCGGTATACTTTTCAATCCCGGAAATAACTCCCCCCCCTTTTCATTTCATCCCGGCTGGCCGCCTTCACGCTTAGTGGGCGACGAAGTCAGTGCCGTGGGATTTGGGTCGTCGCATGATGAAAATCAGCGGAAGAATAGCGAGGAATATGATCCCCATTAACCAAAAGACTTCCACGAACGATTGCATGGCTGCTTGCCGCTGCACCATGCCGAAAAGGGCGGCATAGGCACGGTGCGCTGCTGTGGGGGGATCAGAACCCTTCGATATGAACGCCGCGGTCAGCCCTCTCAATCTCATCCTCGCCCCAAGATCGTAGGGGTTCACGTGCGACCCGAGGATGTTGGTATGGACTTGTTCCCGGCGCGCGATCATGGTGGTGACGGCGGCGATTCCCGTACTACCCCCAATGTTTCTCATCAAATTGAATATGCTGGTTGCGTTCCCCATCCGCTCTGGGGATATGGGCGACATGGTGGCCGTGGTGAGAGGGACGAACAAAAAAGCCAGTGCAGTACCCTGCACAATCTGTGGCCAGAAGATCTGCCAATACCCTGCGTTCAGATTTAACCATGATAGTTGGAACAGCGTGAACGAGGCCGTCCCAATGCCAATTACCAAAAGCTTTCTGGGATCAAACCTCACCATGATCGCGCCCACAATAGGCATGGCGATAAACGAGCCGAGTCCACGAGGTGCCATCGCGAAGCCCGCCTGGATTGCGGGATAGGCCAGAAGGGTCTGCAGGAAAATGGGCAGCAAGACCAGGCTTCCGTAAAGCACGAAGCCCACCACGGTCATCAGAAAAACACCAGTGGCAAAGGTTTGGATTTTGAAGACGCGAAGTTCCACCACGGGATGTTCCACGTTTAACTCGCGGATGACAAAAATCAGCAAAGCTATTGCTGAAACGATGGCCAGGCCGGTCATCCAATTGGAACTAAACCAATCCTCCTCTTGCCCCCTGTCCAAAAGAATCTGTAGCGCGCCAATCCCCAGCGCCAGCATGCCGATGCCCCAATAGTCCACACGGCCTGAAGACCGGCGAATGTAAGGAGGATCGAAGATGAAATATCGGGTCATCAGGATGGCGATGATGCCCACCGGAATATTGATGTAAAACACCCACCGCCAACTGTAGTTGTCGGTGAGCCAGCCGCCCATGACGGGGCCGAGCATGGGGGCGACCACTATGCCCAATCCCCAAAACGCCATCGCCTTGCCTCTCTCTCTCGGCGGAAACGCTTCCAGCAAGACCGCCTGGGACAAGGGTTGAAGCCCGCCGCCGCACGCGCCTTGCACGACCCGGAAAAATATCAGCAGGGGCAGCGTGGGGGCGAGTCCGCACAGGAACGAAGCGGCGGTGAACCCGGTGACCGCCGCAATCAGCAGACGCTTGCGTCCAAAAAAATTGGCAAGCCAGCCCGTGATGGGCAGGACGATCGCGTTGGCCACCAGATAAGAAGTCAGGACCCATGTGGATTCGTCGATGGTCGCGTTCAGGTTGCCGGCAATATGCGGGAGGGATACGTTCACCACGGTCGTATCCAGCACTTCCATAAATGTACTGGACATCACCGCAATCGCAACGATCCAAGGATTGACCGCCGGGCGCCCGTTCTGAATCTCTGTGTCCATGACTTAATTCGGCGGGGGCTCACAATTCTTTGCGAGCCCCGCCATTCATTTGTTCCGGTTCGGAATCTCCTACTTGACGTATACCGTGGGATACACCGACATGCCGGGCCGTAGGACGTGATCAGGGTCCTCGCCCTTTTCAATGAGAATTTTTACCGGGACCCTTTGCACGACTTTCACGTAATTGCCCGCGGCGTTCTCAGGAGGCAGGAGGCTGAATCGCGCGCCGGTGGCGGCGGCGATGCTATCCACGTGACCTTTGAACGTGCGCCCGCCGAAGGCGTCCACGGAAATGCTGGCGGACTGGCCGGGTCGCATACTCTTCAACTGCGTTTCCTTAAAGTTGGCCGTCACCCAGATATCCTCGAGGGGCACCAGGGCGAGTAGCGGCTCCCCAGCTTGCACTAGCTGGCCCACTTCCACGGACTTCTTGCTGACCACGCCACTCACCAGGGCTTTCACCGTCGTGTATTGCAGATTGAGTTGCGCTTGATCCAAATTGGCTTTCGCGCGAAGCACCCGGGCTTCCGCGGAAGCGGCTCGATCGCGGATCACGGCCACTTGTTGAGGGGCAGTCTGGGCTGTGCGCGCCGCGGCCTTTGCTTCCGCCTCCATGTCGTGCGATTGTGCGAGCCGGCTCAGCGCCACCTGAACCCCTTGCTCAGCTTCGGAAACTCCGGCGCGCGCGGATTCCACCCCGGCCTGCGTGGCCGCCGCCGCGGCTACCGCCGCGTCATACTGTTGTTGGGAAATTTCGTCCTTGGCCACCAGTTGTTTCATCCGCTCCAGATCCTGCGCCGCCTTGGTCTGATTCGCCTCGGTTTCCTGGAGCCGGGCCTTGGCCGAGTTCAATCTTGCCTTGGCAGCATCGATTTCCTTGCCCGCCATGGCGATCCCGGAGGCCGCGCTCTGCACATGAGCATCGGCGGTCGAGACCTGGCTCCCCGTGGTGGTGGAGGTGATGGGGACGCTTGCCCCGGCCGCGCGTGCGTCAGCCTGAGCTTCCTCGAAATCCGCTTGAGCGCGCTCCACAGACACCTTGTAGTCCGTGGGATCAATCTGGACCAGCACCGTGCCCGCCTCGACGTATTGATTATCTTTCACATTCACGGCCACCACAGTCCCGCCCACCTTGGGGCTGATGGGGATGATGTGGCCATCGATTTGCGCGTCGTCGGTGGACTCTCGCGCCGCGTAGTAGCGCCACAAACCGGCGACGATCGCCAGCACCACGAGGATCACCGCGCCGAGCATCCACTTCGAACGGGGATTCCCATTGAGGCCGGTACGGCTCGGGGTAATTTCGCGAACTTTCTCTTCAACCTCGAGCTGCGGCTCGACCACTGATTGATCCGGCATTACTGTCGCCCTCCCAATATTTGTTTTGCGACTTCCTCGGCCATCCCCATCGCCCGCGCCAGCGACGCCTTGGCGACGTTAAAACCGAAGAGGCTCGAAATGTAGTTCTCGTCTGCGGTCGCCAGCGCCTCCTGGGTCTGCACCACTTCCAGGCTGTTGGCCACTCCAGCGGCGAATCGGTCCTGCGACTGCTTCACCTGTTCCTGGGCGAGCGCCACAGCGCTCGTAGCCACTTGCACCTGATCGCCCGTTGATTTCACATCCATAAAACCAATTCGAACCTCGTAGTCGATGCGGCTGCGCAAATCTTCCAGTTCGGCCTGGCGTTTCTTGAGGAGTGCATCCGCTTCCATCACCTTGCCGCGCACCAGCCCACCCTGAAAAATGGGGACGCGCATGCTGGCCCCTACGGTGAATGTCTCATGTGAATTCCCCGGCGCCAGCCCAATATCACCAAAATCCGCGTTGAACCGAAGGGCGGGGAGGCGCTCGCTCTGCGCGGCCTTTTTATTGGATTCAGCAGCCCGCACTAAAGCTACAGCGCTCTGGTAGTCCGCCCGGGTGCTGCGTGCCCGC
The DNA here is from genome assembly GCA_041481635.1 of Terriglobia bacterium. GTDB lineage: Bacteria > Acidobacteriota > Terriglobia > UBA7540 > UBA7540 > DASYXZ01. The sequence continues at coordinate 33,747 of JBGPCF010000029.1, forward strand.
TGCAGAGCGTCTTCGACGGTCAGGGCGCGTATCGGCGCGTAGGGAATCTGGTCGGCCAGCGAGAATTCCTGGCCCGTTGGAAGTCCGATGGCACGTGCCAGATTGAGCTTTTGTTTTTGAAACTCGTTCTGCAGATAAAGCAGGCGGTGCCGCTGTGCCTGCAATTCCACCTGGGCGCGCAAAACGTCCACGCCAGGCACCACGCCCGCTTTCTTAAGATCGGCGGCCTGATCGTAAATCGCCTGCGCCGTTTTCACCTCGGCCGTCGCCGCATCCACGCGGCTCGAGTCCGCAACGGCGCCGAAATACATGTATGCACAGACGAGAACCACCATGTCGCGCGAGTCCCGGTAGGAATACTCCGCCGCCTTCAGGTTCTCGGATTCGACTTGCTTTTTGCGAATCGCCTTGAAATCGAGGATCGGCTGCGACAAATAGGCGCGCGTGTCGAAAACATTGAATGGCCCCACGATAGCGGGGACGCCGGGAAAACTCGAAAACCCGAAGGCTTGCAGGTTTAATTGCTGACGGGTTTCCGAAGTTTGCCATGTCAGCTTGGGCAGGAGGTCGGATAAGGCGCGCCTCCGTGCGCCGCGCGCCTCCCGAGTCCCTTGCTCCGAGAGCAACAGCCCCAGGTTGTATTTCAGCCCGCGGTCGATTGCATCTTTTAATGTCAGTTGCATCACGCCTGGCGTGGCTTCGCCTGAGGGCACGCCACCCAGGAAAGGGTTTTGACCGCTCAGCACGGCCATGCTGGTTTGCGATTGGGGCGCGTCCGAGTCCTCCATGGAAGACATTTGCGCCCACGCCGGAATGCACAAACAAGTTGCTAAAATTGCCGCGCCCAGCCACGATGATCTCATCGGTTGCCTATTCCTTTCCACACCAGGTCAAATATGAAGTTAATTTCCTCGTTGGCGTCACCTTTCGACCAGCCCATAAGTCGTTGCGTGATGACGCCGCGCGTCACGTCAGAAATGGCCGCCGCGGCGGCGTTCCGCCGAACGTTGCGCACCGATTTCTGTTTCACCCCTTCCTGAAGCACGCCTTCCAGCAACTTGGTTTGGCGCGTATATGCCTCCCGGAATTCCTCGTGAATCTGCGTGGGATGTGCAAACGCGTTGCCAAACTCAGAGTAATAGATTCTGAAAAAGTCACGGTGTTGCTCGAAAAAATGAATTTTGGTTGCGATGAAGGCGTGGATCTTCTCTTCCACTGTGCCCGCGGCGTCAATCCGGTTTTTGAGTTCATCGTATAAGGCGGCAACCCCGTGTTGGAGCGCCGCCCAATAGACGTCTTTTTTGGAGTGGTAATAAAGATAGACGGTCCCCTTGGCCACACCCGCCGTTTCGGCGATTTCGTCCACCGTGGCGTCGTGGAAACCGCGTTCCGCAAACACACGGCGGGCGGCCTCCAGGATTTCCGTGGTGCGAAACTCCGCCACCACGTCTTGCTTGGTTTTACCCAGTACTGGCATTCCAGGTGTCCCCTTACACGGTTTCAAGTAACTGACTGACCGGTCATTTTACCATACATAGAGTCTAGGCGGCAAGACAGATTTGGACCATGTCGCCACCGCCTGAAACGGAGGCTGCGCTCAGCTTGCTCAGTTGTTGCAGGGTAAACATTATTTATAAATGGTATATACTGATGGCGTATCTGCGCTGCCAAACGGAATCCTCGGAGAAAAGAGGGGAAATTTGCGATGGCGTCCGACCGAAATTCTTCAACTGGATTACTGAACCCGATAAATCCTGCAAGTGCCTTTACCCGGGTTGTCCCAGTATCGCGACCGGTCCAGCCAGTCGGCGTAGCGCTCGCGTTGGCCTTTATGCTGATCATGGCCCGAATGGCGTCAAGCCAGGACAATAGAACTGCACCCGCGCAGGCCGGGGGCGTAACGGCTGGAGAGGCGACGTTTCGGTTAGCGCGATCGATCTCAGGCAGCAAGGGTTCCCAGCAGAACAGCCGATTTGTCATGGAAGACCCGCGCACGGTTTTTTATTTGCCCGAAGATAAGCAAGTGATCGTGTATTTCGAATGGGACGGTCCTCTTGGCCAGCACCACCTCGAAGGTTTTTGGAAGGACCCGGGCGGCAAAGTGCGGTCCATTTCAGATTTCAATTACGAGGCGAAACAGAACCGCTTCGCGGGCTACTGGACTCTTCCCCTTAATGATGCGATGGAGCCTGGCATTTGGGCCCTGGAGGCCCACATTGACGGCCAGGTGGCTGGCAGTCACAATTTCGAAATTGTCGTTGCGCCCCGCCCGGTCTTGCCGCCGCCCCGCGCTCTGCTTGGACCCTCTGAAGTTTACAAGTTGGCCTTGCCGGCGATCTTGTCCATCGAAAAGCTTAACGCCGAGCACAAACGAACTGGCTTGGGCTCCGGATTCATTTTTGAAAAACAGTGGGTTTTGACCACATTTGAAATCATTGAAGGGGCGAGTTCCGTTCGGGCGATCCTGCCCAACGGCGGCGACTTGAACTTCGAGGGGCTTGTCGCCTGGAGCCGCCGGCAGGATTGGGCGATTCTAAGAATGCCGGCGCCGGCCGACAGCACGCTCTCCGCTGCCAAGCCGGGAACCTGGCAAGTGGGGGACCGTTGTTTCTCTTTCGATGCGCCAGAGGCAGGGGGGCGCGTCATTCGCGACGGCGCCGTCACCGGCGCAAACCAACTCCCCAATGTGGGCGAGCGATTGAACGTCAATTTCAACTTCTCTCCTCGCGCCAGCGGCTCGCCTGTGATCAATGAATTTGGCGAGGTCATTGGTGTACTGTCTTACTACAGCCTGGTTCCTGGCCTGAGTTCATTAGACGTCCTGCGGCAGGATCATGTATTCAGTTATCCTGGCAACCTGTTCCAGATGAGCGCCGATTCCCAGTTTGCTGTCCCAATTTCAACGGTCCAAATACCCTCCTTAAACCGACTGGTAACAACATTTGCTGACCTCATGAAGTCGGGGCAGTTCATGGCGAAATTGGTCAGAAGTGAAAATATCCTCCAAGGTACGATCGCCAAGTCAATTCGCCGCCAGGATTCGGCCTTGGATGCCGTCGACTCGAAGTTCGAGTACCAGCGCAAGGATGGCCAAATCAGTGTCTTGATTACATGGGCCGTAAAGACAAAGATCAAGTCGACAGCCGCGCTGCTCCTTTATGATATTGACAATGAGCTCTTGGGAACGGCCGCTCCTTCAAAGCTGAAGCTTAACAAGGGCGCCCTCGGGTATTCGTCATGGACCCTTGATGTGAGCCGCCTGCACGCTGGCCTCTATCGAGTTGACTTGGTCTTGGGTCCCGATGCGATTTGGCGGTCGTTCTTCCGGCTGGCGGAGTGAGATTAAGCCTTCGTAGCTCGGACGTCCGTTGTTGACGTTCGCGGCTTTTTGCGCCCGCCCCGTGCGTTGGCGCCCCATTGGCCGCGCCTGGACATGAACCTGAAACCGGCGGACTCGCCGTGGCGAGTCCGCGAGTCTACCGAAGGCACGCCTGCCCATCTTGACAATCGTCCGGCTCCCTTGTATTTTAACTATCTGGTTAGTTAAATGGCGAGGGCTGCAAAGACTCGAAGGGGCGGTATCGCCCCACGAAGGAAGCGGAATGGCCAAAGCCGCATGGCGATCCTGCAAGCTGCCGAGCGCATTTTCGCCGAGGCGGGGTATGGCAGCGCCCGGACGAACGCGATAGCCGCGCAGGCCGGGGTCAACAAGGCTCTCCTCTATTACTATTTCAAGAGCAAAGACGGCCTCTATCGCGCCATCCTGAATGAACACCTGAATGAATTCCAGCGCCGGGTTTCCGAAGTGCTGTCCGCGGAGGGTTCGGCGCGCTCCAAGCTGCTCAAGTACGTGAGCATGCATTTTGATTTTATCAGCGCCCGCCCGCACTACCCCCGCCTGGTTCACCGGCTCGTAATGACGGGCGGAAAACCACTGGAGAGTCTGGCGCGCGAATTTTTCCTGCCACTGCACCGTAAGCTTACGGCGCTGATTGAAAGCGGAGTGCGCGCGGGCGAATTTCGCCGTGTTGACAGTCACCACACAGTCCTGTCCATAGCCGCCCTGATTGTTTTTTATTTTTCTTCGGCGCCCATTTGGAGTACCGTGACACACATTGATCCCTATCGCAAAGTGCACCTGGAACGGCGCAAGGAAGAAGTGTTGAATTTTATCCGCTACGCGCTTTTCAAGAACGGGAAGGGAATTGAGGCATGAAGGGCAAATCTCTCGTCATCATCTTGATTCTGTTGGCTGCAGGCGGGGGCGCCTGGTATTACATGACGCGTCTGGCCGCCCAAGGTCTCACGCTCACCGGCATCGTGACGACCGATGAAGTCATGGTCAGTTCGCAGATTGCGGGTCGGATGAACCAATTGCTGGTAAAGGAAGGGGACACGGTGAAACGCGACCAGCTTTTGGCGACCATTGACCCGCAGGAATTGAAGGCCACTCAGGCCTTCTACGCGCACAGCGAGGAAGGCTCCAGCGCCCAGGTGAAGGAAGCTGAGGCCGGACTGCGATTCCAGGAATTGCAAACCCGCGACCAGATTCGCCAGGCGGAGGAAACACTCGCTTCAATCGAAGCCCAGCAAGCCGAGGCCAAGGCTGACCTGGAGCGTGCCCGCCTGGATGCGGAGCGCGCCGAGGGTCTTTTCAAGCAGGGCATTGTTTCTGCCCAGGTAAACGATCAGGCGCGGACCACCTATGAGGCGGCCAAGGCGCACCTGGAAGGGCTTCGCAGGCAGGCGGACGCACAGCGCGCCGCAGTGGCCCTTGCGCAATCCAACGCGGAGCAAACGGCCATGAAACGCAGCCAGTTGTCGGCCAACGTGCACCAACTGGCGGCGGCGGGGGCGCAAAAGCAGACGGCGCAGGTTCGGCTCGGCTACACGGAAATTCGCGCGCCCATCGATGGCCTGGTGGCGGAGCGCGTGGCTCTCGAAGGCGAAGTGGTGAACATGGGCCAGCCCATCGTCACCCTGATTAATCCTGATAATCTCTGGGTCCGGGTGGATGTCGAAGAATCCTATATCGAAGGTATTCGGCTTGGGGACCATCTGAGTGTCCGCTTTCCCTCCGGAGATGTTAGAGAAGGAACGGTGTTTTTCCGCGGCGTTGACGCGGGATTTGCCACCCAGCGCGACGTGAGCCGCACCAAGCGTGACATCAAAACGTTTGAAATCCGCCTGAAGGTTGATAACAAAGATCGCCGCCTCTATCCCGGCTTGACGGCGTACGTGACCGTGCCCTTGGCAACGCATTGATCCAGACGGGCTGACACCTTATGGCCGATATTGAAGTGGAAAACATCGTGAAGCGTTTCGGCGCGTTCACCGCGGTGGATGGGATCAGTTTCGCGGTGGATCACGGCGAGATCTTCGGATTGCTGGGTCCGAATGGCGCCGGGAAGTCCACCTTGATCCGCATGATGACCACTTTGATTGAGCCGACCAGCGGCACGGCGCGGGTGAATGGGTTCGACGTTCAGCGCTCGGCCAACGACGTGCGCAAAATCATCGGCGTGATTGCACAGGCGACCACCACGGACCTTGATCTGAGCGCGGAAGAGAACTTATTGATATTCGCCAAGCTCTATGGAGTGCCGCGCGACCGCCGCATGCGCGTGATTCGCGAGCTGTTGGCAGCTGTCGAACTGGAGCAGTGGGGAAACAAGCCAGTAAAGAATCTTTCCGGGGGCATGCGCCGCCGCCTGGAAATTGCGCGCGGGCTGGTCCACCAACCCAAAGTGTTTTTCCTGGACGAGCCGACCACCGGACTCGACCCGGTTTCACGCGTCGGTGTTTGGGAAATGCTTTCCCGGCTCAAGAAAGAGCGCGACCTCACCATTCTGCTCACCACGCACTACATGGACGAGGCCGACAAGCTTTGCGACCGCATCGCCATTGTCGATCACGGCAAACTGGTGGCCCTCGACTCACCGCTCAGACTCAAAGCCTCGGTGCCCGGCTCCAACATTTTGGAAGTCAGTTTCTCCGCCGTGCCCGAAGGGTGGCTGGAAATTTTGAAGGGGCTGCCCGAGGTGCAAGAGGTCAAATCAGAGGACCACGCCTTCCGAATCCTGTCGAATAACGGGCCCGTGACGACGGTGGAACTGGTGGAGGCGACGCGGCGCGCGGGAGTGACTTTCAACTCGCTTTCCGTGCAAAGCACAACTTTGGATGACGTCTTTATGCATTATACGGGGCGCCAGCTTCGCGACGCCTTGCAGGACGCGAAGTATGACAGCAGTTTTATGTACAAGGGGCAGTAGGTAGGAAGAAATGATGAATAGTGAATGATGAATACTGACGACTGATAACTGTGGATTGAGAACTTTAATGCATCGAATCCTCGCCATCATCGAGCGCGACCTGAGGCGCTTCCGGCGCAGCCCTCTACTCGTCTTTGCCTCGCTGGTGCTTCCTCTAACGCAGTTGTTGGTGCTGGGTTACGCATTTGGCGGCAAAATCAAGCATCTGAAAGTGGGCGTGGTGGACCAGGACCACGGCATTCCGGGAGTAAAGCTGCGCGAGCTTTTCGGAGCGGTGGCGGCCAACGCCCAGACTTTTGAAACCATCGAGTACACCGACGCCAATCAGGCGATGACAGACCTTCGCAACGGGCGCATCAACGCCGTCCTGAACATTCCGCCGAATTTCTCCCGCGATCAGGTGAGCCAAAAAGCGCCCCAGATTGCCCTGATCGAGGACAATACCGACCAGTTCTCGGGTGCCACGCTCGAAGGCTCGATGGCAGGTTTGCTGAATGCCTACAACGGAAACCAAACACCATCTCGCGTGCCCACCGAGGCCACTCTCAACATTGTCGAGGTCTATCCCTACATTCCTTATATTCAGTTTCTCCTTGCCGGTTCGATTTCCCTGGCGATTTTCATTACCGCCATGATCGGCGGCGGGATCATTTACATTGACGACAAAGCGCGTGGGCTACACGAGGGCTACTTGGTGACGCCCATCACGAAGTTCGAGCTGATTCTGGGATTTAATCTCGCGGGGACGGTCAAGGGCATTTTGGCGGGTTTGGTATTGACCGTTGCCGGGTCGCTGATTGCGGGCATCCCGAATCCGCTGGATCCTCTGCGCCTGGCGAGACTACTTCTGGTGATTGTGGCCTCTTCCTTCGCATTCATCAGCATGATGTTCCTGATGATGGTGAGAATCAGCGACCCATTGGTCCCACGGGCCATCTTTGGCGTGCTGAACACGCTTCTGTTTTTTCCCAGCGGCGCGATCTATCCTGTGAATGCCTTTCCGGCCTGGATGAAAGTTATTACAGTGGTTGACCCGTTCACCTATGCGGTGCATGCCTTCAAGGACCTGCTTCTCAAGAACACAAGCACCGTGGCCATTTCAGGTGACTTGATTTACCTGTCTGTATTCAGCGTGGTCATGTTGGGCTGCGCCACTTTGCTTTTCCGCCGGACACTCTGACGCTTGACCGCGGCCTGCGTGCCGTGGATGAGTTGGTGTACAATAGTTTCGCGCAATAATTGCCCCGATCCGCCGGAACTCCGGCGATCGATCCGCGCTCTTGCTGATGACCTTACTTGACGCCAAGCCGCCCAAGCCCGTCACAGGATTCCGCAAGCACGTTCCGCTTCCCACTCTTATTCTTATTGTGGTATTGATCGCCGTGATTGGCGGCCTGCTGGGTTTTCGTTTCTATAATTTCCGGCAAGAGCGTGCCGTGTCGCGCTTTCTGGAAACCCTGGAGCAGGGCAACTATCAGGAGGCGTACCGGCTCTGGCAGCCTGCCGAGTCGTACACCTTCGATAGATTCGTTCACGACTGGGGCGAGCATGGGGACTTCGGAATGATCCACGAGTATGAAATTCTCGCATCAGCTTCCAAAGGCTCCGTGGTCATCGTCACCGTCAGAATCAATAATGTGAATCCACCCCTCGATCTTGTCGTGGACCGCAAGACTATGGGACTGTCGTTCTCGCCCTTTTGAGATAATCCTTTATAACCAAGTGACGGACAATGGCCGCTGCCGCGGGGGATTTATGTTTGGTGGAGTCCGTTGGCGATGGCGTCCTGCAGTTCGCGCGGCGTAATCTCAGCGGTGCCGAATTTCAGGACCACGCGGCTGCCCGCCAGGTTTGCTAATTCCGCCGCATCCTCCATATTGGCTCCTGTGGAGAAGGCCAGAGCCAGCGCGGCGATCGCCGTGTCGCCTGCGCCGGTCACGTCGTAGACAGGCCGGGCGACGCCGCGAATTTCGTGGGGCGCCCCGTCTTGGGCGAATAGCATCATTCCGTCACTGCCGCGTGTGACGAGGAGATAATCGCAATCGAGGTGGGCCATTAAGCGCTGGCCGCCCCTCAAGAGGGCCTCCGGGGTGCGCATCGGCCGCCCCAGCATCAATTCCGCTTCACGCAAGTTGGGGGTCACCAGTGTTGCGTGCCGGCAATTTTCCGGACGCTCCGGCTTGGGATCCACGAAAATCGGCATGCGCCGCTGCCGGCCCTGACTGATGATCTGTTGGCACAACTCGGTGGTGACACTCCCTTTTAAGTAATCAGAAATAATCAGTGCGTCGAGGCGGGCCATCCATCGTTCGATGTGGCGCCCGAGGAGCAACGCAGTTTTCGGCAAGATTTCCGCGGGCTGCTCGAAATCCATTCGAACAAGCTGATGCTGGTGGGCGACAATGCGCACTTTGCGGGGGGTGATTCTCCCGCGCTCTTTCACCAGAGCGTCGCAGGGAATGCCGCGTTTCTTGAGAAGCCCCTGAAGCCTCCGCCCGCTTTCATCCGCGCCGATGGCGCCGAATGGGATAGGACGCCCGCCCAGAGCGGCGATGTTGGCGGCCACGTTGCCCGCGCCCCCGGGAAATCCTTCCCCCTCGTGCGGATGTCCCATCAGGACCACGGGCACGGGAGCCTCGGGCGAAATTCGGGTGGCTTCGCCGCGCAGCAGCTCGTCATACATGAAGTCGCCGAACACGCCGATAGTCCGGCCTTTAAATTTTTGAACGATGCGCAACAGGCGCTTCTGATTCTTGTCCATGAGCTTCCTACGAGGATAGCATCATACACTCAAAGGCTTACCCTGGACTGCTGACTGTCCTTTTTGAGCACCGCTTCAATCGCTGCCTGGACTTGCTCAAATTTGATAGAGAGGATGCACTCCGGCCGCTCATAGCGATAACACCGATCGCCGGGGCAGGGATTGCAATCGTAAAAGTTCTGCACCACTCTCGCCGCGCCCCCCGTGTGTTCTCCACGTCCTTCATCACTCTCTTCAGGTCGCGGCCAGGGTCCCCAGATCAACGAACTCGACGACCCAAAGATGACTACGGTCGGCAGTCCGAGCGCCCGCGCCATGTGGGCTGGGCCGCTATCGTTGCCGACAAAGATTCGCGCCCCCGTGAGCGCGGCGGCAAATTCACCCAGGCCCGCTCTTTCGAAGCGATGGATGGCTGACCCGCTGGATTTCTCGATGGCATCCAGCACGGCTGACTCACCGGGACCGCACGAATAAATGGGCAAAACCCCTTTCTCCCACTGAAGGTAATCCCCGGCGCGCGCAAAATTCTCCGGCGCCCATTGTTTGGTTGCGTAAAGCGCCGTGGGATGCACCAGGGCATATCCTTGATTGGCTAAAATTCCCATCGACGTGCGCTTCTTCTCCCACCAAGCCTGATGCTGAGGCTGTACAAATAGCCGGGCCCGCGGGACATCGCGGCAAGGCAGGCCGAGATAGAAAAACGCCGCCGCCTGAAGTTCAGCGGTGTGGATAGTGGTTTGTCCGAGAAACACCTTGGCGTCGGGTATGAGCACCTGGTAGGTCCGGCGGGAGCGGTAGTGATGGAACCCGACCTTGCAGGGCGCGCCACTCCAACGCGTCAGGAAAGCGCTGGTGGGGCCGCCGTGCAGATTGACGCAAAGCAAAAATTTCCTTTGGCGGATTGCACCCGCGGCCGCGAGCCGCGCCTGGGTTTTCTTCCAACCCCGGCCCGTTCCAGGATCCAGAATTTCCTCCACGTCCGGATTATCTTCCAGCAACTCGCGAAAGCGCGGCTCGACCACCACCGAAATTCGAAGGTCGGGCCTCCATTCTTTGAGGAGTCGCAGCGCCGGGGTCAGCAGGACGATGTCGCCGATGGAGCGCAGGCGCACCACCAGGATTCGAGCTCCGGCCGGTAAAGCAGGAAGGATGGAACCTGCGTCCATTTGTTTGAGGGTAACACCGGCGGGGATGCTACTCCGCCGCGACCTTGGCTTCGTCGACCAACATGACGGGAATATCGTCTTTGATGGGATAGACGCGCCGGCATTGGCCGCATTTCAGCCCCTGTCCGTCCTCGGTCAATTTCACGGGGACTTTGCAGAGGGGGCAAACCAGAATGTCCAGCAGTTCTTGGCTAATTGGCATGAATCAGATCCAGTCCGCCTGGATTCGCCAGGCGCTCGCAGAAAATTTAACATTTGCTGCGGCCAAATTCAAGCGCGGCGCGTTCCGAGCCGCGATCATGCGGGCGTCCATCTCTCGACCTTGACCTCCAGCGCGCCGCTGATGCTGCGCCACGCCGTCGGCGCGATTTTCCATACTGCCAAAATCGCCGAGCCCTGATACACCCGTTCAAAACCGGACTCCGATTGCGATATGGTCTCAATTGGAACCACCCACCAGCGCGGCTGCGGGTTGGCATCGATAGTAATTTTCACCTGCTGCCACTCGTCCACCAAGGTCAGGCGCGGCGAATTGATTTCACCCCGAAATTCCAGAGGCCGCCGGACCTCATTGGCCAAGAAGTAGCGGTCCGGCACATCGGGAGCCAGCAGGTTGAAAACCAGCTCCACTCCCAGAGCGAGGGGCGCGGGGATCGAGTGTTCGAGAGCAATCGAGGAGCGGCACGCGAGCCGCAATGTGTCTCCCGTGGCCTGGGCCAGGATCGTCTTGGTGGCCCGCATGGGCACGTTTTTATCGTTCAACCGAATGTGCGTTTGGCGCTCCAGCACCGTGATTCCTGGATCGCTCTCTTTGCCGCTCAATGCCCATGCGCCTCCAGCCAGGTCTTGATTCTCTTTCAGGCGCAGATAATCAAAGTCCTCACACTGTTGATCGGCAGGGAATACGTAGGTTCGGAAAACGTGCCGCGAGTAGCGGTCGTAGCGCAAGAGCGCCGAGAGGTTCGGTTCCTTGCTCAAAACGTGATCGTGGATGGAAGCGGGACCTTCGCGCGGCGCCTGCTTCTCCGAGCCAACCTGCTTCAGCACCATATCGTGGTAGGCTTCTTCGCGGCGCATCAGGGAATTGATCAGCTCCACCAGCCTCGGCTTGAACCGGAGGCTTGAAATCGTGCCACCATCGGCTGGCCGCACCACCATGGCAAAAGAGGGATGGTCCACCAATATCTCTGATTGCCCGTCCACATCAAAGTCCTTGGTTTGGACTCGTATTGCGGATGTCTTCGAAGCACCCTCCAATTTGTCCAGCAGCGTTTCACACTGAATCAAATTGCGGATGACTCCACTGCGGAGGTGGGGCGCGTACAGCCCGCCGAACACTCCATGCCAATAGGGGTCGTTGCACTGGCCGGCAAGCAGGCATTCCTGCGCCTCGTGGAGCAGGCGCGTGGCGTCGGTCCCGGGTTTCGTCGCAGCGGCGGCGCAGTGCCATCGCCGGCTGATTTCGAGCATCAGCTTCTGGATTTGATTGGACTCCGGATATTTCGCCAGGAAATTGCGCCACATCCCGCCGCGCATGAAGCGATGAATCCGCCCGCCCGAGGGCATTTTGTCCACTTCTTCCAGGGAGGTCTTAAAATCACGGGAAGCAGCGACAGGCAGCGCCCACTCCGTCATCTCCTCATAAGAGGCGACGGGAAGATAGATTCTTCCCAGAGGAGCATGCTCGTTGAGATAGGTGGAGGGAGTGGTCATCTCGAGCCAATCGCCAGCGTCCTCGATGGCGGTCAGAAATTTCTCCAACCACTTGTTGGTGTAGCAATGCTCGAACGTACCTGGCCACACGCCCAATTTTTCCCAATCGTCTCCCATGGCAAAGAGCGGAGCGGCCGTGTCAGTGTCTCGTTGCCCGTTGCGCAAAATGCGCAAGGTTTCTTCCGGTTCGCCGAACGGAATTGTGTAGCGAAGGCTCTTAAGACTGGGCACGAGATGGAGAGACGCTCCTTCGTCCTCGGTGATGAAGGTGCCCCGAAGCTGGGGGAGGTCAAGGCCCGCCGCAAGAAAATGGGTGTCGTCCAGAATGGTGTATTCCACGCCGGCCTGCGCCAAGTGGCGTGCCAAGCACGGCTCCCAGACGCGTTCCGCCACCCACGCGCCGCGCGGCCGCGCGCCAAAGTGTTTTTGGAGATAATCAGCGAGCTTATGAATCTGCGAGGTTTTATCCGCGCCGGGAATGGAGACCAAGATGGGTTCGTAATACCCGCCTCCCACCAACTCCACCTGCCGCCGCTCTACCAATTGCCGCAATTGTCTGAAGAACTCGGGATGGTGCGCCTCCAGCCACTCGAGCAGGATGCCTGAGATGTGAAGGCTCAGAGTGATTTTTGGGTGGAGGAGCAGGGCTTGGGCGAACGGGCGGTAAGACTTCTGGTAGGCTTCCTCGATCACATGGTCGAAGTTGCCTACCGGCTGGTGCGCGTGGATCACTAAAGCGAATTTAACTTTGCTCACCGCCACACTCCGGCCCGTGCGCCAACGAATGATTGAAAGGTTTTAAACCGCTCTGGAACAATTCATAATAGAATAACCGAAGTTCAGTGTCAGTAGAAATCATGGTCAGCCCCCTCCATGTTGACGCACCCACGGGGGCATTTAGCATAAACGGCGGCTGGCCCCTAAGATAATGATTGGTAAAATAATTTCGCATTACCGCGTCATTGAGAAGCTGGGCGGCGGCGGGATGGGTGTCGTCTACAAGGCCGAAGACACCACCCTTGGGCGTCAAGTCGCTTTAAAATTTCTCGCCGACGCCGTTTCGGCTGAGCCGCAGGCCATCGAGCGCTTCCGACGCGAGGCTCGCGCCGCAGCAGCCCTTAATCATCCGAACATCTGCAGCATTCACGAGATTGGCAAACATGAAGGCCAGTGGTTCATCGCCATGGAATTGTTGGAGGGGCAGACACTGAAGCACCGCCTCGGAGGCGGCCGATATAATATCGGAGAGCTGCTGGACCTGGCGATTGAGATCGCCGACGCGCTCGACGCCGCTCATTCGAAAGGGATCATCCATCGGGACATCAAACCTGCCAACATTTTCGTGACTAGCCGCGGAGCGGCGAAGATACTGGATTTCGGCCTGGCGAAATTAAGTAGCACGGCCGTCCCGGCCGTGAGCACGGGCGAGACGCCCGTGCCACACGACATGCCTACCGCGTCCCTCGAGCCTGAGCACCTCACCAGCCCCGGCACAGCCATGGGAACCGTTGCTTACATGAGCCCGGAACAGGCGCGCGGCGAAGAACTCGACGCACGGACGGATCTTTTCAGCTTCGGCGCTGTGCTCTACGAAATGGCAACGAGGCGGCAAGCATTTGGCGGAAACACGTCGGGAGCCATATTTGGCGCCATTCTGCACGAGGCTCCGACGCCGCCGCTGAGTCTGAATCCTGATTTGCCACCGGAACTCGAAAAAATCATCACCAAGGCGTTGGAGAAAGACCGTGACTTGCGTTACCAGCACGCATCGGATATTCGCGCCGACTTGAAACGGCTGAAACGCGATACGGAGTCGGGTCGCGCGGGGGCGATGGGGGCTCCCGTGGGCCGCGCAGGCGCTCCGCGGCAAGGCGCCGCCCGTGTGGCCTCGCGCCGCCAGCAGTGGATTCTAGCCCTGGCGGGAGCTTTGGTAGCAGTCCTGACCGCCTCGCTGATTGGCTTGTTCGTCTCTCGCCGCGCGCGTCATACGCAGGAGATGATCCAAAAACGCCTCACTGCCAATCCGTCGGAAGACCCCGTACTGGCGCAAGCCCTTTCGCCTGACGGGAGGTACTTGGCCTTCGGAGATCAGAGCGGACTCCGCTTGCGGCTCGTTAAGACAGGCGAGACCCAACGCCTGGCGCAACTCGAAGTCTCCGCGCTGGCGTGGTTCCCGGACGGGACGAAAATTCTCGCCACTGCGGCTGACCCCGGTCACCCTCCCGCTCTGTGGACGGTATCTGTCTTGGGAGGGGCGCCGCGCGAGCTTCGCCGCGATGCGGCCCATGCTTCAGTGTCCCCGGATGGCACGCTGGTTTCCTTTCTGGGTGATTTTGCTGAGGAAGCCGCGCATGGCATTTGGTTGATGGGCGCAAACGCCGAGGATGCGCGAAAAATCCTCGCCGCTTCGGAAGGAGAGTGGTTCACAGCTCTGGCCTGGTCTCCGAACGGAAGGCGAATCGCCTACGTCAGAAATCGTGTCGCCGCGGGAAAGTATAATTCGACCCTCGAGACATCGGACACAAACGGGGGGAATAGGACGATCGTCCTTTCGGACCCCAATTTGGGAGATTTAGCGTGGCTCGCCGACGGACGCGTCATTTACTTGTTGTCGCAGTCGTGGTTGAACTACTCCGACACGAATCTCTGGCAGATTGCGGTTGATCCCGAGACCGGGGTGGTCCGTCGCGGCGCGACTCGTTTGACCGATTGGGCCGGGTTCTCGCTTGCGAGCCTCAGCGCGACGGCGGATGGGGAAGAGCTGTCTTTCCTGAGAACCACAATGCGTGCGAGCATTGTGGTCGGGGACCTGGAGGCTGGCGGGACGAGACTTCAGAGTCTGCGGCCTCTTACCCGTGAGGAATATTTCGATTGGCCGGTCGCCTGGACGCCGGACAGCAAGAGCGTCGTGTTCTATTCGGACCGAGACGGCCAGTGGAATTACTTCAAACAGGATTTGAAACAGGACACCGCCGAGCCGCTGGTGGTGGGACCGGAATGGAAATACTACGGACATTTCAGCCCCGACGGTCGTTGGTTTCTCTACGTCGCTTGGCCGACGCGTGACCTACCCACGCCGGCTACCAGCGTGCGTCTCATGCGAGTTGCATCCGAGGGCGGCCCATCCGAGTTCGTGATGAGCGTTCGCGGCAGCACCAACTTTCACTGTGCCCGCGCGCCCTCAACCTTGTGTGTCGTCGAAGAGCAAGTGGAGAAACAATTGGTGCTCACATCCTTCGATCCTTTAAAGGGGAGAGGACGCGAGGTTGCTCGGGTTGACCGCAATCCACCCTCCCTGCCGGAGTGGGACATCTCTCCCGATGGCTCGCGCATCGCTGTTGGGATGTTTAGCGCAGGCGAGGGGCGAATCCGCATCATCCCCGTGGGGGGTGGTCCGGCATCGGATATTGTCGTCGAAGGCTGGACGAGTATCGAATACGTGGACTGGTCACCGGATGGGAAAGCCCTCTATGTATCGAGCCGTTCTCCGGCAGGCACGGCTCTCGTACGCGTTGACTTACAGGGGCGGGCCCAGCGCCTCTGGGGAGAGCGAACCCCGTTTGGAGAATCGGTCCCGGGGACGCCCTCGCCGGATGGACGGCATCTGCTGTTGGCGCATTGGACCGTGGAGGGTAACGTCTGGATGATCGAGAGATTTTGAAAATCACTCTTAGCGCGAGTCACGCGTAGATGGGAGATGATGTGCCACGCGAAGCCATGATTGGAAAGACCATTTCGCACTACCGCATCCTGGAGAAGCTGGGCGGCGGCGGGATGGGTGTGGTGTGTAAGGCCGAAGACACCAAGCTCCGCTGCTCCATCGCCCTTGAGTTGCTTCTTGACTCCGTGGCGGCCTCACGGCGGAAAGGTCTCCGCTGGTTATCCGCGACACAGGCACCCAGGAGATTTACGCCCTCGATTGGGAAACTCCGTAAAGGGCAATGACGATTGACAAGTGAGGGGTGGCGCGTTATATCCTTAGACTGTCAGGCGGGCTCGTTTGAGCACGCAGAAGTCAGGGGAGAAAACTGGAATGGACACGAAATCGGCGGTCCCCGATCCGAAACCATTCATGCCTCATCCCAATTTCAGCGATGAGGTGAACGGGAACATTGTGCAGTCAGAGATTGAAGGCGGCGTGTGCCTGGACGATTTATCAGAGGGCGTGCAGTTGGAAGTAGAGACGCAGAACCGGTGGTACACCATCTTGATTCGCGAGCCCGGCCAGGAATTGATTTCGGGCCACCCGCAGTATTGTCCCGAACCAGTCGCGGTGAGGATCGCGGGGTCCACATGGGGCGGCTCCATGCTGAAGCTGCGGTTTATTGGGCGAGGAATGCGCCTGGAATTCTCGCATCCGACGTATCACAGGATCATCACCTCCCGCATCGTGGATATTCGGGCCTCACGCGATGTGGCTGACGCCTGAGTGAATAACAGGCTGGCCGCGCGCCATGTGCTTTCCGAATCTGCTCCGCCACGCAGTCATTCCCAGTGAAGCGAATCCACTTTGCTTGCCACGAAAGATGTGCCGCAGACGGTCTGGATTCCCGCCTCCGCGGGAATGACCGGTATTTCAATTGTGAATTAATCCCAACTGTCACCCACTCCTGCTGCGACAAATCTCTTTCCAACTTCCCCAAATACTTCTAAATTACAGGATCGGCTTCAAGGCCGGACATGGAGGTCATTCTGAATCCGCGAACTTTTCTTAAGTATTGTCAATCTGACGTAGACGCGATGATGGGCTGCCTCAAGCGGGCGGTGGAAATTGAATCGCCCACCTCATCCAAGCCGCATGTGGATCGGATGGCCGCATTCTTTTCGCGGGAATTCATGCGGGCTCATGGCAACGTGAAGGTGCTCAAGCACGCGACGGCCGGTTCGGGTGTCCTGGCGGAGTTCTTCGGCAATGCGAAAAAGGCACACGGAGACCGGCGCAAGCCCATTCTGCTTCTCGGTCATATTGACACAGTGTGGGACGTGGGCACTCTCGATCGCATGCCCTTTCGCGTTTTGAAGGGCAGGGCACACGGGCCGGGAATTCTTGACATGAAATCGGGAATCGTCATCGGGCTTTGGGCCATTCGCGCTCTGCAGGCGGCGAAAGTTGCGCCCTCCAGCCCCGTTCGATTCTTTCTAAATTCGGATGAGGAGGTATCCAGCCGCGCATTTCGCAAGGTGATTCTTGCCGAGGCGCGCCGTGCCCGGGCCGTGTTGGTGCTGGAGCCCGCGGCCGATCGTGGCGCATTGAAGACGGCGCGCAAAGGCGTGGGCGAATTTCGGATTACGGTCCATGGCCGCTCGGCTCACGCCGGCATCAATCCGGCGGCCGGAGTGAACGCCGTGGCGGAGCTGGCGCGCCAGTTGCTTCGTGTGGAAAGTTTTGCCCGCCCCAAGCAAGGGCTCACGCTGAATGTGGGCGTAATTGAAGGCGGCACACGCTCCAATGTGATTCCAGAGCGCGCCTGGGCGGCGGTGGACGTGCGCATCCCGCGATTGGGCGATCAGAAAAAGATCGAGCGAAAAGTTTATGGCCTCAAGCCTTTTAATCCTGAGGCGCGCCTGGAAATTGCCGGTGGTGTTAACCGCCCTCCCATGGAGCACGCTCGAGCGGCGGCCCTTTTCCTGAAGGCCAAGGAATTGGGCCGGCAGATGGGGATGAGAATTGAAGAAGCGTCCACCGGCGGCGGGTCGGACGGCAATTTCACCGCCGCGCTTGGCATCCCCACGGTCGATGGACTGGGGGGCGTTGGTGACGGCGCTCACGCGCTCCACGAACACGTGGTGATCGCCGAACTACCCCGGCGGGCCGCGCTCCTCGCCGCGCTGATCGCTGCGCTGTGATTTGTCGTGGCGCCGGAAAACTCTCCACTATGCCTCCCGATTCGCGCTCACCGGACCGCGTCGGCCTTTGTGCTTCTTGCAAGCACACTCGCGTAGTCCGCTCCGATCGAGGGTCGGTATTCTATAAGTGCAAACGATCCGCCACTGACCCGAGCTATCCGCAGTACCCGGTCCTGCCTGTGCTGAATTGCAGGGGCTATGAGGAAGAGAGTGCTTCCTCTGGCGCCAATCACTCCGCGAAATCGTGATGTAAATGATTCAAAGTTGCGGTGTGCCGTGCTCCGCTCACGCCCCGTACTTTTTAGCGACAAAGGAAGAAACTTCAGTTTCGAAGGAAGAGTAATCCAGCCGCAGGTCCCGCTCGATGAGGGAACTAAAGTCGGGATTGGATGACATGGCTTTGAGCAGCAGGCGTATTTCCGCCATCCCATAAGTTTCCCGGATGAATTCCAGTGCCGCGAGCGATTTCGCATATGCCGGACCCACTTGCTCCGGGGCCAGCTTCATGAAGGATGTTTCCAGTTCCTTGTAGGCGGGCAAGTGGCCGTCGTTGAATTGCCGCGCCAGTTGGGCTCCCAAAGTTGCGGTGGTCGCGCCTTCTTCCAACTGAGCCAGGCCTTCGTTGAACCAAACCGGGCAGTGGTCGAGCGTGATGAGGTGAACAAACGAGTGGGTCAGTTCGTGTTTCAGTTCGCGGGCGAGCGCCGGTGTCATGTCGGTCAAACCGGACACAGGAACGCGGATTTTACCGTCGTTCAACGCGCCCACCCAGTTGGGCGAGCGGGTCACGTCGCGAAAAGCGTCTTTCGAGTAGACCAGCACCACAATCGTCTCGCGGGGGTAGTAATCGAGGTCCATCTGCAATTCGCGAAAAGCGGTTTCGAGGGTCCCGAGTATTTTTTCGCCCATCCCCTTGGCTTCGGTCGCGTCATACCGCAGGAGAAAGTGGACGCTCTGTATTTCTTCGTAAGAGCTCGACGCTTGCCTCTCCTTTTCCGCCTTGGCCAATGCTTCGCGCAGGGCCGGACTGTCGTGCAGGGCCAGTGACTTCTTCCATTCATCGATGGCCTTGTCCAGGCTCTCGGAAGAGTAATAGGCCGACCCGAGAAGCAGGGGAATGTCCGATGATTTGGGGTACTGGTCTTCGGCGGGGATCAGCAATCCGATGGCCTCGTTGTAGTGGGTCTGCTTCACCAAAAGGTAGGAGAGCGAGAGCGTCATCGCGAGTTCATCGGGCACAAACTTGAGCGCGTGGCGATACATCTCAATCGCCGCCTCGGGATCGCCCTGTCGGGTCTCGTAGGTCGCCGCGTCGTGATAGCCCAACACGAGCTGGCGGCGGTTCTCGAGAGTCGAGCTTCGCAGGAAATCGTAATCCAGTTGCTGGAGATGCGCGGGGTCAGCGGCATCGGCCGTAATGGTTTCCGCATGGGTTTCCCCGGCTGGTTGCACGGACTCCGTGGTGGGCAGAGGCAATTCAGTTGCAGGGATGGTGCGTTGAGGACTGTGGGTTGGCGGCGCAGAGTCCGCATGAACGGGGCCCTTCTCAATGTGGTCCACCAACGAGCGGGGAATGGAAAACTCCCCGCCTTCAATTTCGTAGGCCACCTGCCTGGCATCTTCGAAGGACACCTTCCCTTCAATCTGCCGTCCGTTCTTCAGGTAGATGGTGTCTGCCAGGGAAAGCGATGAGGTAAG
>JBGPCF010000030.1:0-51714 GCA_041481635.1 Terriglobia bacterium
ACCCTTGCCAACTCCCTTTTGCTCATCTCGGTTCTCCCCAATCGGACCTCCTCTCGGAGGTCCCATTAGGGGACATTTCTATCGAGCACAAAAGGGGACATTATCATCGAGGCACAACATTGCGACTGTCAACGGGAGTCCCGAGTATGCCCAAACGAGTGCTGACCGGCGCCGACATCGAAGCCTTGCCGGCAGGCCGCGAGTTAATCGTACCGCCAGACTCCATTGTGACCGACCGGGCGCACGAAATCGCGGCGGATCGCGGGGTTGTGATTCGATTTGAAAGCGCTGTGACCAGCCAGGGCGTAGGGCAGCAATCCAAGTCCACCTCGCCTCGGGTGGTCGCCATTGGCGCGGATCACGGCGGGTTTGAGCTGAAGGAAACCCTGAAACGCCACTTGGCAGATTGGGGCTACGAGGTGAAGGATTGCGGAACTGACTCTACCCAAGCGGTTGACTATCCCGATTTCGCACTTTCGGTAGCTCAAGCCGTGGCACGCGGCGAAGCCTGGCGGGGAATTATGGTCGACTCTGTGGGCATAGGCTCGGCCATGGTCGCCAACAAGGTTCGAGGCATTCGAGCCGCCCATTGTTATGACCGGGCCACGGCACGGAGCAGTCGTGAACACAACAACGCGAACGTCTTGACCCTTGGCGGGCGCCTATTGCGAGAGGATGAGGCGCGCGAGATCATGCGCGTCTGGCTTGACGCTGAATTCGCAGGAGGGCACCACGAGGGACGAGTGGATAAAATTACCGCAATCGAAAACTCTGGTTCTAAAAAATAACAAGTTTGCCCCTTGAAATGGACAGCGCTGAAACGCCAGATCAGCGCTCGCGCCTTCGCAGGCAGAAGCAGGCGATTTCGGGGGGACAATTAAGCCGCAGGGGCACGACCGAACGGCCGATCCCGCGGCTTACATAAATCTGCGTACCGTTCAACCGGTTCCACCCATCGACAAAACGTTCTCCCAGTTTGGAACGGCCGCGCAACGAGCCCACCACGGGCAGGCGCACCTGTCCGCCGTGCGTGTGGCCGGAAATCATGAAGTCGATTCCGTGCGCTGCTGCGCTGCGGATGCCCATGGGATTGTGGCAGAGGAGGATCTTGGGTTCGCGTGCGGGGATCCCGTGAAGCGCCGCTGGTAAATCGTCCGCCTCCCACCAGAGATCGTCCACCCCAACCATCCACAGTGTTGCCGAGCCGGCCCGCAAGGGATAATGCGCGTTGCGCAAGACGCGGACCCGTTGCTTCCTCAGGGCCCGCGTGATTTCCCCGGCATCGACCTTGAAATCGTGATTACCCAGAACAGCGAAAACTCCCAAGCGGGCACGCAGCTTGCCCATCATCTGCGCCATCGGCCAGATGTAGGTGGGCGAGAGAGTGACGTAATCTCCCGTCAACGCGATTATGTCCGGGTGCAGGAGATTGGCGAGTTTGACCGCACGCTGAACATATTCGAGGGGTGTAAAAAGGCTGTGATGAATATCGGTCAGGTGAACGATGCGCAATCCATCGAAGGCAGCGCTGAGCCGGTCCAGACAGATATCCATCTGGCTGACTTCCGGGTCGCGGGAAAATGCCGCCGGCAATTCTGGTTCCGGGCTGCTCAAGGCAAGCGTGATGAGCTCGCGCCGCTTCAAGAATCGCCGAGCACCGAAGCGCCTGGCCATAAAGCCTACTTCGCGCGCTGAGCCAACACATCCGAGAAAACCTGGCTCATCGCGTCATGGATCAGACCATTGGAAGCGAAAACTTCGTCTCCCAGCAATTCGAATGGCCCGCCTTTAACGTTGGAGACTCTTCCCCCCGCCTCGGTAACCATCAGTGTCCCCGCCGCCTTGTCCCAGGGGTTCAGTTTCAATTCCCAGAACGCCTCAAAGCGGCCGCTGGCCACCGAGCACAGGTCAAGTGCCGCCGAACCCGCACGCCGGATGCCATGAGAAAGCTGGGTGAAGCGAAAGTAGTATTCCATGTTGAGGTCGTGATTGGAAGCGAACGGCGGAAAGCCGGTGGCAAGCAGACTATCTGAAAGCTGGGGTGTCTTGGATACGTGAATGCGCTTATTGTTCAGGTAGGCGCCGGCGCCGCGCTCGGCGGTGAAGAGCTCTTCGCGGGTGGGATCGTAAACCACTCCGGCGATGATTTCTCCCCTGTAGGAAAGGCCCAGCGTGACGCAGAAAACCGGAAAGCCATGGGCAAAGTTGGTGGTGCCATCCAGCGGATCCACGTACCAACAGTAATCGGAATCCGTCTTTCCACCGCCGCCTTCCTCGGCCACGATGGAATGCTTGGGAAACTGGCTTTGGAGGCGTTCGATAATCAGCGCCTCGGAACGCCGGTCGGCGTCCGTCACGAGGTCAGAGGGGCGTTTGTAAGAGATCTCGAGAGGGCGCGTGAAGAATTTGGCCAGCAGCGCACCCGATTCGCGAGCTATTTCTACGGCAATGTTGAGGTAAGTTTCCATAAGAATTAGAAAGCAGAACTACGACTTGTTTCGGGTAAGGAATCCAACCGGAGTACCTCCATCTTCTGATTTCTGATTTCTATTTTCTGCTTTGTATTGTTCTCCATCCGCCCAGACTGCGCCATCCTCAAAGTATTCTTTCTTCCAGATGGGCACAACTTGCTTCAAGCGGTCGATGGCATAGTGGCAAGCTTCGAACGCGGCGCGGCGGTGCGCGGAGGTCACCAAAATGGCTACACTCGTTTCCCCAATTTCCAACCGTCCCAGGCGATGAATCATCCCTACGCGGTCGATGGAAAACTTCCGCTTTACCTCGTGGCGAATCTCCTCCATTTTCTTGAGCGCCATCGGCTCATAGGCTTCATATTCGAGGTAAAGAGTTTTCTTGCCGCGCGAGTTGTCGCGCACGATCCCCTCGAACACCACCACCGCCCCGTCCTGAGGCGCCTTGAGTTGTTGCGCCAGGTCGTTGGTCGGAATGGGCTTGCGCGTGATGCGGCAAAATTCATCTTCAGCGCCGCCGCTCACCGGTGGAAGGAAGGCAACCTCTTCACCGTCACGGAGCGGATGAGAGCTGTCGAAAACTTCCTGATTGACGGCAATCACCATGGAACCCGCGATTTCCATCAGGCGCGGATAACTCAACACGCACTTCTCCCAGAGATCGCCAAGACACCCGCCTTCAGGAATTTCTACTTGTTGCTGGGTGACGCCTGTCAAATCATGCGCCATCCCAAAGAACAAAACACTCACCGTCATGGGTCCAGTATACACTGCCGTAAGGTTGAAGTTTGAAGGATGAAGGTTGAAACTTAAGCGAGGATCTTGAGGGGCAACCAAGGCGGTGGCGGTTGAACAGATGACTCAAGTTCTACTTGTGGGGAACGACTGGAAGTTTCGCGCCTTGCTGCGGGCCCAACTGATCGAGGAAGGGATGGACGTGGAAGCCCACGAAACGGTCAGCGACGCCATCCAAAATCTGGCAGCGTCGGGAGTCTTGCCGGGCCTTTTCGTTGCGGATCTTTCCTCAAGCACCGACCCGGCTGGCGATACGGAAGAGCTTGCAAAATGGGCGCCCAGTGTCCCCGTCTGGATCATCGCCAGTCAAGGCCTGAGGAATTTGGAAGGGCGCGGGTTCGAGATGATTCTCCATCGGCCCTTGGACGTAGGCCAGTTGATCATAGCGATCAAGCGCCGCATAGGAGCCTGACCACCAGTACCTTCTGTCACTTTTCAACTTCCAATTTGACAGTTTTCAAATCCACCGAGCTCGGGCCGACCATGACATCAAAGATCCCTGGCTCAACCACACGCTTCATTTCCTGATTCAAAAATGAAAGCTCGTTGGGTGAGAGAACAAATTCCACTTTTTGAGTCTCGCCGGGCTCCAGGTGAATGCGGCGGAATCCCTTGAGTTCTTTCACCGGTCGAGTCACCGAACTGACTTCGTCCCGAATGTACATCTCCACCACTTCGTCGCCCGCCATCTTGCCCGCATTCTTGACCTCTACGCTTACGGCGGTCTTCCCTTCCGGTGTAATTTTGTCCGGCGCCAATTTCAGGTTGTCATACTTGAAAGTGGTGTAGCTCAACCCGAAGCCGAAGGGAAATAAAGGTCCATCCTTCGCAAACAGGTAGGGCAGCCGCGCGGAGGGCTTGAAATTGTAAAAATCAGGAAGGTCACCCACCGAGCGTGGAAACGTGATGGGCAGCCGGCCCGCAGGATTGTAATCGCCAAACAACACATCAGCAACCCCTGTGCCCGTCTCCTCGCCCAGGTACCAGCCCTCGAGGATGGCTGGAACTTCTTCGGCGACCGCGTTAATGGACAGCGGACGCCCGTTAATCAAAAACACCACTGTCGGCTTGCCCGTGGCGACCACCGCTTTGACGAGCTCATTCTGTTTGCCCATCATGTCAAGGCTGTCGCGGTCGCCCAAGTGAGTATCCGCCCAGGCTTCCCTTGAGGTCTGTTCGTTGCCGCCCACAACCAGTATGGCTACGTCCGCCATTTTCGCGGTGCGTACCGCCTCGACAATTCGCTTGTCGTCGTCAGCCGGTTTGGGCAACTCGACCTTGTCGCTGTTCCATCCCCGATACGAATCGTCCATGGTAATTTTGCAGCCCTCGGCGTACACCACCTTAACCTTGCCGCCGACTTTGTTTTTGATTCCATCGAGAATGCTGACAGTGCGCCCGGGGTCCTCGCTATACCCACCCAGGTGGCACTGCGCCGCGTTTGGCCCAATCACCGCGATGGTCTTCAGCTTGGTTTGATCCAGTGGAAGCAGATTGTTCTGATTCTTCAGGAGGATAATCGCTTCGCGCGCCGCCTTCCTGGCTAGCTCGCGATGCTCAGGACTGTTGGAAACTTTTACCGCATTATCAGGATCGACGTAGCGATTTTCGAATAATCCGAGCAGGAATTTGGCGCGCAGGATTCGCGCCACCGTCTGGTCCAGGAGAGCCTCGGGAATCTCTCCCGCCTTGATTTGCTGTGCCAAGGTCCCGTAGGCATCGATGTCCGGCAATTCGATGTCCACCCCGGCCTCCAGGGCCTTTCGTGCGGCTTCTTCTTTATTATGTACAACGTGGTGGAGCGTCTCCAATTGTGTGATGCCTTCATAATCCGAAACAATGAAGCCCTTGAACCCCCACTCGCCCCGCAAAACGTCCTGCAAAAGCCATTTATTGGCATGAGAGGGTACAACGTCGATTTCGTTGTAAGAGGGCATCACGCTCATCGCGCCGCCCTCCATTATGGCAGCTTGAAAGGAAGGCAGGAAGACTTCGCGGACAATCCGCGCGGAGTAGTTTCCGGGAGCCGCGTTTCGGCCGCCTTCAGGCTGGCCGTGCACGGCAAAATGTTTGGCGGTGGCGATAATGTGCTGGTTGTCGATCCCCGGGCCCTGGCCCTGAAAACCCTTAATGCACGCCACGCCGATGCGCGAAGCCAGATACGGATCTTCGCCGTAGGTTTCTTCCGTCCGCCCCCAGCGCGGGTCGCGAGCAACATCAAGTACAGGAGTGAGCGCCTGCTGGCCGCCTCGTGCACGAATTTCGGAGGCGGCGACACTGAACACCTCTTCCACCAGACTCGTGTCCCATGTGCCGGCGAGCGCAATGGCCTGGGGGAAACTTGTGGCGCCCGGAGCCACAAAGCCATGAAGTGACTCTTCGTGGACAATCGCCGGAATTCCCAGGCGCGTGTGCTCGGCGAGGAATTTTTGAACGGCGTTGTTGAATTCCGCGTTTTCTCGTGGCCCCTTACCTTCGCTAGCCCGGGTAATTTCTCCGATGCCGTTCTGGAGAACTTTCTCCGCCTTTTCGGGCGAGAAATTTCCCTTCTCATCCATGATGAGCGGTTTTTGCCGCCACAGGGCACGCGTCTGAGCAACCTTTTCTTCCAGCGTCATGCGGCCGAGCAAATCCACCACACGCCGCTCTACTGACAATTGGGGATTCAGATAATCAGGATGGGCGTTTTCAGACTGAGGCAGAGCGAAATGGAATGAAGCGCAAACAAGAAGGATAAAGACCGGGATGGTGCTGAAAATAAGCTTGTTTCTGCAAGACATGGGGGCGAGTCCTTTCTCGAGACGGAGGATTTCCGCCGAGGTTATTGGGCCCGCCTATAGTCCTCCACAAAACGATCAAAAGGCAAGATAAACTGGATTTTCGAGAATGGACTGCAGGGTTTGAAGGAACTTTGCTCCCGTGGCACCGTCGATTACGCGGTGATCGCAGGAAAGCGTCATGCGGCATCGATGCCCGATCTCCACTCGATGGTCCACGACCACGGGCTTCTCCACCACCGCGCCCACGGCGAGAATCGCGCCTTCCGGTGGATTGATGATGGCCGAGAACTGGTCAATCCCCATCATGCCGAGGTTCGAGACGCTGAAAGTCCCACCCGTGTACTCATTTTGGGCGAGCTTGCGGTTGCGAGCGCGCGCCACCAGGTCTTTGGCTTCGCGCGAAACCTGCTCCAGGCTCTTTTGGTCGCAATCGTGAATCACCGGTGTGATGAGTCCGCCACCGTCCACGGGGACGGCGATGCCAATGTGGATGCGATTGTGAGTTCGAATCGATTCACCGTTGAATGACGCGTTGGCATCTGGATGCGAGCGCAACGCGGCCGCGCACGCTTTTAGGATAATATCATTGTAGGTGAGCTTCAGTTCTGGGTTGAGATTGTTGGCGGACTGCCGAAGTTCCATGGCCCGCCGCATGTCCACTTCAATGGTGAGATAGAAATGCGGCACCGGCCCCAGGCTTTGCGCGAGACGCGTGGCGATGATCTTGCGCATGGAACTCAGCGGCTCATCGGTGAATTCCGGGCCACCTGGGACGTAAGCCGGCCGCGGCATTGGGGGCGCATGGACTCCTTCAGCAGGAACAGGAACACCTACAGTGACCGCGCGGTCCACATCTTCACGGACGATACGGCCGCCCGGCCCTGTCCCGGCAAGCGCGCTGATATCCACACCCTTATCCTTGGCAACCCGTCGAGCCAGGGGCGAGGCGAGAACGCGCCTTCCCGAACCCCGAGGAGCGGCAGCCGGTGGAGGCGCAGGAATCGCGGAGGGCGAAGATGCCGCCACAGGTTGAGCACCGCGCGCAGTCGTCGGAGGAGGTGGTATTGAAGGTGCACCCACCGCGACGGGCTGAGGCGTGGGTTTGGCTGGCGGGGCAGAATGCGTCTCCTCGGACGAATGACCCGCCGCGACCGGCGGAGCCTCGCTGCTCTTCACGAAAGATGCGATGTCCTCATTGGGAGCACCGATCACCCCAAGCAGTTGACCGACGGGAACCACTTCGCCTTCCTTCACCAGGATTTGGCGGAGGATGCCGTTGGCCGTAGTCTCGACTTCCATATCCACTTTGTCGGTCTCAATTTCCACCACCGCGTCTCCGGAGGAAACTTTTTCCCCTTCGCGCTTGAGCCACTTCAGCACTTTCCCTTCCGTCATTGTGTCGCTGCCCTTGGGCATCAATACACGCGCCGCCATAGTTGCTCTTTCCCTCCCCTTGAAATCGCGGGCCTACTTCCGGTACAGGACTTGATGGACCGCATCCATCACCCGTTCCTTGTCCGGCAGGCACATGTGCTCCAGATTTTTCGCGTAAGGCATCGGCACATCAGCGCCGGTCACGCGCAAAATGGGAGCATCCAGATAGTCAAACGCGTGAAGCTGAATGGTATCGGCAATCTGCGCGCCCACACCGCAGAACGGCCAGCCTTCTTCGACAATCACGGCGCGATTGGTCCGCTTCACGGAGTCGATGAGGGTGACGGTGTCCAGGGGACGCAGGGTGCGGGGGTCAACCACTTCTGCTTCAATGCCTTCTTTTTCGAGTTGTTGCGCGGCGTCCAGCGCCACCAACACCATCTTCGAATGTGCGATGATGGTGACGTGTTTGCCCGGCCGCTTGATTTCCGCCACGCCGATGGGAATCAGATTTTCGCCCTCGGGCACTTCGCCTTTGGTGCCGTAGAGGACTTCCGACTCGATAAAGATCACCGTATTGTTGTCCCGCACCGAGCTCTTGAGCAGCCCCTTGGCATCCGCGGGAGTCGCCGGCGTCACCACTTTGAGGCCGGGGACATGACAGAACCAGGACTCGAGCGCTTGGGAGTGCTGGGCGCCCAGTTGATGCCCGGCTCCGCCCGGCCCACGAATCACCATCGGAACTTTGCATTGTCCTCCCGACATGTAAAGCAACTTGGCCGCGCTGTTCACGATCTGGTCGATGGCCAGAAGCGAGAAGTTGAACGTCATCATCTCAACGATGGGCCGCAGGCCAGCCATCGCCGCGCCCACACCGAGGCCGGTGAAACCAAGCTCGGTAATTGGGGTGTCCAAAACCCGCTGCGGGCCAAATTCGTCAAGCAGACCCTTGCTGATTTTATAGGCGCCCTGGTAGTAGCCAACTTCCTCACCCATGAGGAAGACGCGATCGTCCCGGCGCATTTCTTCACGCATGGCCTGGTTGAGTGCTTCCCGGTAAGTGATGATGGGCATGTCTCGCTCCGATTCGATGATTCTTTCAGTCTGTCTCGATTAGTGCTTGGGCAAATCCAACGTCGCCCAATTTCGTCCCAGCGGATTCGATGAGCTTCACCCGCCCGAAAGCTATTCGGTGTAAACGTCGGCGTGGAGTTGCGAGGGGTGGGGATCGTCGCTGCGCTCCGAAAATGCGACCGCGTCTTCAACCACTTCCCTGACCTTGCGATCGATTTCTTCCACATCTTCCTGGGTCAATTGGCCCACGGATTCCAGGGTGGCGGTAAAGAGTTTGATGGGATCGTGCCGCTTGTGTTCGTCCACTTCCCCCTTGGTGCGATAGTGGCCGTGGACGGGGTCGGACATGGAGTGCCCCATAAAGCGGTAGGTGCGGGCTTCAATGAGGGTGGGCAGACTTTCTTTGCGGGCGCGCTCAACGGCCTCCATTACAACGTCACGCACGGCCAGCACGTCCATACCATCCACCTGGGCCCGCGCCATGTTGTAGCCCAGGGCTTTTTGCGAGAGATCGTAAAGTGCGGACGACCGTTCCACCGGGGTGCCCATTCCAAAGCGGTTGTTCTCGCAAATGTAAATTACCGGGAGCTTCCAAAGAGCCGCCAGATTCAAGGACTCGTGGAACGATCCGATATTCACCGCCGCTTCACCAAAGAAGCACAGGGTCACCCCGTTCTGCTTGAGGTACTTGGACGCGAAGGCCACGCCGGTGGCCAGAGGGATCTGTCCGCCCACGATCCCATGGCCGCCCAGAAATCCTTTGGTCTTGTCGAACAGATGCATGGAACCACCCTTACCCTCAGAAACGCCACTCTGCTTGCCATACAACTCCGCCATCACTTCGCCAGGGTCAACCCCGCGCGCCAGGGCGTGTCCGTGCTCGCGATAAGATACCAAAATGGAGTCCTCCGGGCGGAGAGTAGAAATGGCTCCGATCCCCACTGCCTCCTGGCCAATGTAGAGGTGACAGAACCCCCCGATTTTCCCCAAAGTATAAAGCTCCGCGGCCCTCTCCTCAAATCGCCGGACCAACAGCATCTGTTCGAGCAGATTTTTCAGGACGGCAGGGTCAGTCAGTCGGGCGCGGTCTTCTTGAGTGGGACGGGCAGGCTCCGCAAAGTGATCCTCCGCCGCGTTGGCCGCACTGACGGCGCTGTTACTGGAATCCATCGAAATCCTCCTCGATTTCACTTTCAGTTAATTTTGCCACGCCCGAGATCTCAAGAATTGGGAGACCCCAAATCGTCCCGGCTGCAATTCTTATCTTTTCAGAATAACATATTTCTTCTTTTTTCAGACGGCTGAAGTAATCAAAGACGGAAATTTCGACCGCGGGGTTCAATGGGCGCTATCATAATTCGAGAGTTCCTCACAACTTGCTCTCACCTTAAATGTTTGATTGACCTCTTGAAAAGCGGTAGTATCATGGAATCCTTTGAGAAAGGGATTAGTCCGCGAAGAGTTTGGCGGCCGAGTTCTCACAATTGCAATTGTCTGACTCTTAGGGCGCAAGAAAATAATTAATCTCCGCGGGCAAGCCGGCTGGCCCGGAACTCGATTTCCCCAGCGTGGTGGTCTGATGGCAGACCCGTGAAAGCCACTGGGCATTGAAGTTTTTTCAATCGAGCCCCAACCAACCGGCATCACAACTAAATATCAACTGTGCGCGACGATGAGGTTCAGCCTCATCTCCACACAGCCGGGAGGAATGCCATGCAGCATGAAATCACCATTGGGATCGGTGGCGCCGCGGGCGATGGGCTTGATAAATCCGGCGACACGCTGGCCAAAGGTGTCTCGCGCGCCGGCCTCTATGTCTACGCGTACAACAGCTATCAATCGATCATTCGCGGCGGCCACATCTGGCTTCGCGTGCGAATCGGCGAAGAAAAGGTGTATTCGCACGGCGATCACCTCAATCTCCTCATTGCCTTGAATCAGGACACCGTGGAACGGCACGCCCGCGAAGTGGCGCCCGGTGGCGCGGTCCTTTACAACTCGGACCGCTTTACTTGCGAGACTTCCCTTCTGGGCGACGATGTGGTGAGCCTGCCTTTGCCCGTCAAAGAAATCACCAAAGACCTTGGTCGCCTCGAACCCATCATGCAAAACACCGTGGCTCTGGGCGCGGCGATGTTCCTCACCCAATTTGATTTTGAAAGCACGGCGGGAGTTTTTTCAGATACCTTTAAACACAAAGGTCAGGCTGTGGTCGATCAAAACGTGAAAATCCTTCGGGCTGGTTTCGAGTACGCTCGGGAGCACTTTGTACCTTTGGTGAAGGATGCGTGGAAATTCAGCAGGATTCGCCGGCCGTTCGTCACCGGCAATGAGATGTTCGCCCTGGGCGCTGTGACGGCTGGGTGCAAATTCTATTCAGCATACCCCATGACTCCGGCCTCGGCAATTCTCCATTGGATGGCGAGCCATGGCGAGAAATGCGGCGTGGTGGTCAAGCAATGCGAAGACGAGCTGGCGGTGGTGAACATGGCGATCGGAGCGGGTCACGCCGGCGTGCGCGCCATGTGTGGGACCTCAGGTGGCGGGTTTGCCCTCATGAGCGAGGCCATCGGCATGGCCGGCATGCTTGAAGCCCCGGTGGTAGTCGTTGAAGTCCAGCGCGGCGGGCCGTCCACCGGCATTCCCACCAAGACCGAGCAGGGAGACTTGAACCAGGTTTTTGGCGCTTCCCAGGGAGATTTCCCCCGCGTCATCATTGCGCCCACCGACACGGCGGATTGCTTTTGGTCTACGGTGGAAGCTTTTAACCTTGCGGAAAAATATCAGCTTCCGGTGCTGATCATTTCCGATTTGCTGGTTTCCGAACATCCGGAAACCATTGAGGCTGACGCGCTGCGCCATGACGTTCCTATCGAGCGCGGGGAGCTCGTGACCGAATGGCCCAAAGAGAACGGCCCTTATAAACGTTTCAAAAACACGTTTTCCGGAATCTCGCCGCGCGCGCTGCCGGGGACCGAGAACACGGAATACGTTGCCGGTACGGACGATCACGACGAGCAGGGCATCCTGATCAGCGACGTCTTCACCTCGCAGCCCGTGCGCCGCAAGATTATGGAAAGGCGGATGAAGAAGGTGGACGCAGCTTTGAAAGAACTGAAACCACCTGTATTGGAAGGCCCCGCGGACGCCCCCATCACCCTGATCGGGTGGGGTTCCTCGGCGGGCGTCATACGCGAGGCGCGCCAGTTGCTCGCCGGTGCGGGGATTATCGCGAACCAACTCCAGATCAAATATATTCATCCCTTCCACGCCAAAGAAGTAATCGCGCTCCTGAAAAACTCGAAGAAACTGATTGGTGTCGAAGGTAATTACAGCGGGCAGTTCGCGCGCTTCCTGCGCGCGGAAACGGGCATCGGAGTCCATGAAAATATCCTGAAGTACGACGGCGAGCCTTTTGAACCGAAGATTATCTCGGAGGAAGTGAAAAGGATACTGGCCGGCAAGCCGCTGAGCCTGGACGTAACTCTCGATGAAGCTCGCGAAATGGCCTACCACTATATTCGAACGCACCTCGGAGACGCCTCCCGGCCAGTGAAAATCGAAAAGACGGATGGCAACTCTCATGGGGAGCCCGTGTGGAGTGTGGAAATCGTCGACAGAAAATCCGGCGGGAAACGCGGCGACCTGCAAATTGGAATCCAAACAGGAGCAATCTACTCCTGGCAACAGGTCCACTCGCAGTCAGCGCCCGCCTAGTCAAGCGCGGCCTCCGTAGCGGCGGTCGGAGTACCCGCCGGGGCTGGGATCGCCGGGTTTTTGGCGCTCAGAGAGCGCCGCTACAACGATAGTAAAAAGGGGGAATCATGGCGACAGTTATTGAACTGCCACTCGAAATTTATCAGGGAGCTGTTGAGCCCGACTGGTGTCCCGGCTGCGGTGACTTCGGAGTGCTGCGCGCACTCGAAATCGCATGCCACAAGCTGAATCTGCCGACCAAGGATATTCTTGTAGTGTCGGGTATCGGGTGCTCGTCCAACTTGCCGGGATTCTTCCACGCCTATGGCGTACATAGCCTGCATGGCCGTGCGGTGGCCGTGGCCAGCGGCGCCAAGCTCGCCAACCACTCGCTAAATGTCGTGATTACCGGCGGAGATGGCGATGGATATGGCATCGGCCTCAACCATTTCATTCACGCCATGCGCCGCAATCTGGACCTGACTTATATCGTGATGAATAACCAGATTTACGGATTGACCACCGGGCAGGCTTCGCCCACCACGGCGAAGGGCCACAAAACAAAGTCCACTCCGCGTGGCAACGTCGAACAACCCATCAACCCCGTGGCCTTGGCGCTCGTTTCCGGAGCCACATACATTTCGCGCGGCTTTTCAGGAGAGAATAAGCACCTGGCCGACTTGATCGCCGGCGGGATTGCCCATCACGGATTCTCTCTTATCGATGTGTTCAGCCCGTGCGTCACCTACAACAAGATCAACACTCACCAGTTTTTCAGGCAGAAGGTCTACAAGCTCCAGGACGAGCAGGGCTACGACACGTCGGATTATAATACCGCTCTGCGAAAATCATTCGAGTGGGGGGACAAGATTCCCATCGGCGTCTTTTACAAGGGCGAGCAGCTAACCTACGAGGACTCCGAGCCCGCGCTCAAGCAAGGGCCCCTCGTTCGCCATCCGTTGCCCGTGGAGAAAAGTCTATTCGAAGAATTGGTAGAGGAATTTTACTGAAGGCCAGGAAACAGTGGCGGGAGTCGAGCAAATTATTGCGCTGACTCTCAGCCAAACCAGGACAAATTAAGCCGAAAAACCGCGGGGCCTTCGGGCCCCGTTCTTGTGTGTGGTTCAGGTTTATTGAAAGGGGGTCCGGAAAATCAAGTATGAAATCCCAAACTGAGTACCTATGGTTTAACACTAAGAAGAAACGGGAATTCATCAACATTACCCATGAACTCGACAAGGCTGTGGCCAAATCAGGCATTAAGGAAGGGTTAGTCCTGGCCTCGGCGATGCACATCACGGCCGGAGTTTACATCAATGACGCCGAAGATGGATTGATCGCCGACATCGAGGAGTGGCTGGAAAAGCTCGCGCCTTTTCGCGCTGATTATCGCCACCATCAGACCGGCGAGAGCAACGGCGACGCCCATCTGAAGAACCTGCTGGTGGGCCATCAGGTGCTTGTGCCGGTGACCAACGGAAAGCTCGACCTTGGCCCGTGGCAACAGGTTTACTACGCGGAGTTCGACGGCCAACGGAAGAAGCGCGTGCTGATCAAAGTGCTTGGAGAGTAAGCGGTGTCTCCCATTGCCGGGAGTTACTCCACGCGCTTTCCGTCGGTACTATAGACTTCCACAGGGCCGTATTTTTTCAGCGCCTCTTCAATTTCCTTGCGGACACCCACACACACCACCTGCAAGTGGTCGAGGTCGATATATTTTCTGGCGGCTGCCTGTAGCGCATTCTGATTCACTTTCGCCACTTCCGCCGGGTAGCGGTCCCAATAGTCCTGGGGCAAGCCGTACGATTGAACCGCCATCCAGTAATACATCAACCGCTGGGGTTGCTCCAATGACAAGGCAAAATTAGCCACAATGGCGTGCCGGGACTCGTCCAACTCGTTCTCCGGGACCTGCTGGTCGCGGATGCGCTTGAACTCGTACATTAGCTCGTGCATGGAGCCGTCAGTGACGGCAGTCCGTACTTCCGTATTGGCCACCCAGGCTTCGCGGTAAATGTCATCCCCAATGCGGCTGTAAGCCCCGTAGGTATACGATTTGTCCTCCCGCAGATTGAGAAAGAGTCGTGCCTGAGGGCCGCCACCCAGCACGCGATTCATCACCACCAGCGCGATGTAATCGGGATCGACGCGACGCGCGCCGTAATTGCCCGCCACAATATTCGTCTGAAACGAATCCGGACGATCCACCAGGTAAATCTTGAACGGAGCGGGAGGAGGAACGTCGCCCAGCTTTGCTTTATCCAACGGGTGGTTCTTCCAATCGCCAAAGTACTTGGTGACCAACTGCTTGATTTCCTCCGGCTTGACATCGCCCGCGACGCCAAGGATGGCGTTATTCGGCACGTAGTAGCGGTCGTGAAAGGCCTGAAGTTGGGCCTGAGTGATGCTGTTGATCGATTCCGGATTTGCGGAGGTTACGGCCGCTGGGAAATTCCGGTAGAGGGCCTGGTGAAACCTTTCCCCACTTAGAAAGTCGGGGTCAGACCGCTCCTGCTCCAGGTTCGCAAGCTGGCGCTTTTTAAACTTGTCGAGCTCATCCTGGGGAAAAGTGGGATGCAACGTTGCGTCACTCAAGAGCTCGATGATCCGTTCCGTGTTGTTCACGAGTCCGGAGGCGGATATTTGAGTGGTGTCGGATCCGAAATCCGCCGCAGCATTCAGGCTCGATCCAATGTTGTCCACGTCGGAGGCGAGTTGGGCGCTGGAACGGTGCGATGTTCCTTCCTTTAACATTTCGGCAGTGAACTTGGCGAGCCCCGGCATATCCTTGGGATCGGAAATGGCGCCGGATTGGATTCGCAATGAAAACGCAACGGTGGGCAGTTTGTGCTGCTCCAGTACCAGCAGCGTCAACCCGTTCGGGAGTTTAGTCACGACAGGGCGCGGCAATGTGACTTTCAAAATCTCCTTGCTCACCGGCGCGCGGTTCAGCCGAACCACCTTGGAGACGGAGCCGCCGTGCTGCTCACCCCCCTGGGCTCGAGCCCACGCTGCCAGACCCACAACCATCGGGATAACTAACAATGTCGAAAGCGCTTTGATTCGCATAGTGTGCCCCTCTCGAATATCTGATTCTTTGCCCAGCCCACCATCATCATGAATTTCGTTGTCAATAAAAAGTCGAAATGCCGTTCGTTCACCGTCCCGCCGCAGACTTCTCTGTTTTCGGCGCAGGCAGGTCCGTGACCACCGCAAGATCCCGATCGATCAGGTATTTTTTCGCGGCTTCCTTCACTCGGTCGGCGGTAACCGCAACAAACTTATCGACCACGGTGTTGATGAGACCCGGGTCGTTGAAATTCACTGCGTAATCTCCAATCAGGAGGGCGGTGAAAAGATCCGACTGCCGTCTTTGGATTGTTTCACGCAGGAATTGGGTGCGCGATTTCTCCAATTCCTGGCCAGTGACCCCTTCCTTTTGCACTGCCGCAATGTCTTCCCTCACCGCTTTCTCGGCATCTTCGGGTTTCACGCCGGGGCGCAGAAATACAATGATGTAAAGCAAGCCCGGTCCCATGCGCTTATCCGCCTGCACCTGAACCTCGGTGGCCAATTGCTTGTCCTTTACCAGGTGTTGGTACAGCCGTGAACTTTGTCCCGTTCCCAGAACGTGTTCCAGAACTTGGATGGCATAGAAATCCGGCGAGTCCCCTTGAGGAATGTGATAGGCCATGGCGAGCATGGGCGCGCGCGCCAGAGGATCCATGATGGTTTCGCGGCGCTCGCCGTAGTGCTCGGGTTCACTCAGGTCGATGGGCGGCGGAGCGGGCTGTGAAGGAATGCTCCCGAAGTATTTCTTCACCTTGTCCAGAGTCTCGGCAGGATCGAGGTCGCCCACCAGCGTCAGCACGGCATTGTTAGGGGCATAATAAACCCTGAAAAAGTCTTTTACATCGTCCAGGTTCGCGGCATTCAAATCAGACATCTCGCCGATCGTCGAGTGCTTGTAGGCAAAATTGTCGTAAGCCAGGTTGTCGATGTCCAGGAACGCCTTGCCATAGGGCTGGTTGTCGACGCCCAGCCGGCGCTCCTCTTGAACCGCGTTGCGCTGGTTGTCCAGGTTTTCCTGGGTGACGGCGAGGGCGCGCATCCGGTCGCTTTCCAGATACAAGGCCAGGTCGAGCTGGTTTTTCGGCAGGGACTCGAAGTAAGTGGTGCGGTCATTGTTCGTGGTGCCATTCATATTGCCGCCGTTGTTCAGCACCAGGATAAAATGCTCACCCTTCCCCACGTTTTGCGAACCCTCGTACATCATGTGCTCGAACAAATGGGCAAAGCCGGTGCGGCCGGGCCGCTCGTTCCGCGAGCCGGTGTTATAGGCAACGTCGATTCCGAATATCGGCGCGGTGCGGTCCACCACGATGATCGCTTGGAGCCCGTTGTCGAGCTTGGTCTGTTTCAAATCGAGGGTGGGCAAGCGGAGATCGGCGGCGCCCAGCGAAGCGGCAAGACTCAGCAACAATGCGGGCAGCGCGCTCCGCAGACATAACTTTTTCATTGAAATTTCCCCCTGCACTCAGATGACTTGAATGGCGAATCGCATAGCTAAATACTTAAAACGAAAAAACAAGAAAAAAGTTCCCGGGAAAATCGCATTCGTGGAACCAAACTTCGGCCGCATTCAAGCCAAAGTCTTAATTCGGCTTTGCTCCTCCCGAGGCCGCTGGCTTCTCAAAGATCTTCGGATCGAAGGTCGGATTGAATTGAACTTCCTTAATCTCGATGGACGCCGTCTTCTCGCCGTTCTCGCTCCTGGTTTCCTTGAATGGAAGGGAAATTCCATCCACCGATTTCCAATTGTCGTAATCGGCAACCGTCTCGGCGGGTCCCTGCATACCCATCCCCTGCCATGAGGCGCGAAGGATTTTCCCGGTTTGAGGATCAACGTACCAGCGCACGGCGGTACCAGCGGCGCTCACATCCAGAATTGTTGTTGGCACGTCCCCGATTTTCTCCGTACTGCCCGCCGAGAAAACATACTTGGGGTCATCCTGGTGCTGCGCCACCTGCACTGGGTCGCGCATGAGGTCTTTGATGGCATCCTCTTTTCGCGATGCAGGCATGTCCTGCGATCCCATGGGACTCGACATGAAAGCGGACTGGGGAGTGACGATCATCATCATCTCGCCCATCGGCGTTCCCATTTTTTGCCAGCTCCGGTCCGGAAAGGCGTTAATGACTTCTGCGTCGATGGGCATTTCACCTTGGGGAGTTTTCACAACCACGTTCAATTTAACCCGAACCGAATTGATGGCTTTGATTTTCGCTTCGCCACCCATTTGTTCAACAATTTTGCCCATGAGCGCTTTGCCCTCGGCGTTCGCGCCGCCCGCCGAGGCTGCCGCCTTTTTCCCTCCCGGCGGTGGGATAGTAATATCCAATGTTGTGACCGGGCCGAAGGAAGAGAGCGGCCGGTCAAAATCCGAAGCCTTGCCCACCACTACGACAGCCAAGTTTGCTTTGTGGACATATTTGTTGGCGACCCGCGCCACGTCTTCGAGCGTCACGTGTTCGATACCCGCCTGGTAGCGCTCCAGAAAATCAGCAGGATACCCGTAGAACTCGTAAGACATGCGCTCCGCGAGAACTTTCCCCTTCGAGTCAAATTGGAATACGAAGGAATTCAGGATGGAGTCTTTCGCCTTCTTCAACTCTTCGGCAGTGGGCGGGACGGCCTTGAGGTCGTCGATCTCTTTGTAGAGGGCGTCAATCGACGCAGCCGTGGTACCGCTCTTGGTTCCCATGCCCACCTGGAACAGGGCGTTATGGTCGAAAGCCGTGCCGATTCCGCCGCCCACGCCGTATGCCAATCCCTTCTTGCTTCGAATATTGGTGGTGAGCCGCGAAGAAAAACTGCCGCCAAAGATTTCGTTCAAAGCGCTGATGGCATAGTAATCAGGGTTGTCGCGCCTCGTCCCGAGCTCCACCATTCGGATGTTGCTCTGATTCACGTCGTCCTTCTGGACGAAGTAAATACCCGGCTTGGGCCCTGGAATGTCCACATGGGTGGGCTTTGACTCGGGCCCCTTTTCCCACGATTCAAATGCCGCGCGCAACTTTGCTTCCATGGCGCCTGAATCAAAATCACCTTCGACGCCCAGAATGATGTTGTTGGGATAAACGTAGGCGTGATGCCAATTCACCAGGTCTTCGCGCGTGACCGCCGCCACGGTGGCGTATTGCGCCAGGCGGGCGTAGGGTGAGGTGGACCCATACCCGAGCAGGGCGGCCTCGCGAGCCGCGATGCCCGCGGGATCGTCATTGCGCCGTGAGATTCCCGTATTGATTTGGTTCTTGGCGACGGGAAGTTTATCTTCGCGGAGTTCGGGATTGCGAAGTAGGTCCAGGAAAATGGGGAAAACCTCGTCCAGCCTTTCCTTCAGGCAATCCCACGAGATGGAAGTGGAATCAATTCCGCCGCCGGTTTCTACTCTGGCCCCCCGGGCTTCCAGGAAATCGTCAAGTTGGTCGCCCGTTTGTGATTTGGTGCCTCCCGTCCTCCATGCTTCGCCGTAGATTTCCACCAGTCCCACTTTGTCGGCGGGCTCTTCGCGCGAGCCTCCTCGAATGCGCGCCGTTCCTCGAATCAAGGGCAGCTCGTGATCTTCTTGAAGGAAAATCACCATGCCGTTGGGAAGCTCGATGCGTTTCGGCTCCTGAGGGTGAAAGGCGGGTAAAGGGCGAATTAGAATTTGTTTCCAATTGGACACCTGCGCCTGGGCTGCGGAGGCAAAACCCACCAGAGTTGCAAACAGGGCTGCAGCAAGGATGAAGCTTCGTTGAGTGCGCATTATTTTCCCTCCTTGCCGCCATCGGCTGGCTTGGTTTCAATCATCCCAACGGCCCGATTCGAGGTGACAAATGTTTCGTTGGCCACGCGGCGAATGTCTTCCTTTGTTACTTTTTCAATTCGGTCGACCTCGCGAAAAAGTTCGCGCCAGTCACCGAGAAGTGCTTGATTGGTGGCCAGGTTAGTGGCCAGCCCCTCGTTGTCTCCCAACTGCCGAATCAAGTCGGCTTTCACACGCGTCTTTACTGTATTCAACTCTTCGTCTGTAATATCCTCCTTTTGCAGCCGGGTGATTTCCGCGTGGAGGGCATCGCGCAGCTCCTGCGGAGTGTGCCCCGGTGTAGGGACGGCAAAGAAGACGAACAGGTCAGGATACTTGGGCCCTGGAAAATCGTTAAACCCTCCGGCGAAAGCGGCGATTTTTTTATCGCGAACCAGAGACCGGTACAGCCGCGAGGTGCGTCCATTGGACATCAAGTCCTGCAGCGCATCGAAGATGGGCTCGTTCTTCAAGTCGCTCACGCTGGGTTTGTGATACCCCTCGATGTACAAAGGCTGGGCGGTCTCGTGGAGAATCACTTGACGCTCGGAGTTTTGTGGGGGTTCCACGGTCACCAATGCTTCGGGCTTGGGGTGCTTGGGAAGGCGGCCAAAGTATTTCTCGCAAATCGGCAGCACTTCGCGGCTTTTCACATCACCCACGATGGCGATCGTCAGGTTGGACGCTACGTAGTATTTATCAAAGAACGCCTTCGCGTCGGTCGCGGAGAAATGCTCTAAGTCGGAGGGCCAGCCCACCACCGGCTTCCCGTAAGGGTGGGCGATGAACGCCGTGCCCGCGAATTGCTCGAACAGGCGGCCGTTCGGCTCGCTGTCCACGCGCATGCGCCGCTCTTCATAAACTACGTCGCGCTCCTTATAAAATTCGCGCATCACCGGGTGCAGGAACCTCTCCGATTCGAGATAAGCCCACAACTCAACCCGATTGGAGGGAAACGAATAAAAGTAAGCAGTCTCCTCACTGTTGGTGAAAGCGTTCAAACCCACTCCACCGTTCTCTTCCACAATGGTGTCAAACTCATGCTGCTTCACGAACTTGTTGGCGGCCTCAATGGCGTCTTTCCAGGCCTTTTCAAGTTCGGCCACTTTTTTTTCATCGTGGCCTACCTGACGGAGACGTTCGCGATCATAAGCCTGGTAAGCTTCCTCTACCTTGGCCAGCGCCAACTTTTCCTCTGGATAATTGGTAGTCCCGATCTTGTCCGTGCCCTTGAAGGCCATGTGCTCAAACATGTGCGCCAGGCCTGTAATGCCGGGGACCTCCCGGTCCGCCCCGGCGTCTACGTAAGTGAAGAATGAAAAGACGGGAGCCTCGTGGCGCTCACATATGATGAGGGTCAGGCCGTTGGGAAGGACCTTGACCGTAATCTGCTTTTCAAACGAGGCCACGTCCTGCGCTCGAACCGGCACGGAAAGTAGCGCAAGCATCAACACAAAGAATGTTCCATACTTTCTCATCGGAGATTTCCCCCTGGTCGTCTCATGTCCGAATTTGGATTGAATGCGATAGCGTGAACTACTTTGGATGTAAACTCAACTGAAAAAGTTGGCATTAGACCCTTCAGAGTTGAATTCTGTCAGCCTGTGGCTGAACGCTTTTAGGCTCTACATTTTGTTGGGCTACTCTGTGACCAAGCTCTCCCCAGTTTGAAAGTCCTAAAGACGTTCACCACAGAGGGCACGGAGAAGCGCAGAGAACACAGCTCTGTGTAACTCTGTGTCCCCTGTGGCAAGTCTTCCCTCTTTTGGTTCCGGCTCTGCCGGGGTATGCGATTGGATGCCGGGAACGCTGTAAGGTTAACCGGAAGGCGCGTTCTTGCATCCTTACTCTCGCCAGCTTATGAGTGACCTGCTAAAATCGACGCACATGGCGCCCATGATCCAAGTCCGGGACCTTACGAAGGAGTTTCGCTCTTTCCGCCGCCGAGAAGGCGTGGTGGGTGCGATCCAGAATCTCTTTGTCCGCGAGTACGTGACGGTTCGAGCCGTTGACAAGGTGAGCTTCGCCATCGATCCCGGCGAAATGGTGGGCTACATCGGGGCCAACGGCGCGGGCAAATCTACGACCATCAAAGTCCTGACCGGAATCCTGGTTCCAACGGGCGGCGAGGTCGTCTCCAACGGCTTCGTTCCTTATCGCGACCGGCGGCGGTACACCAAGTCACTGGGCGTTGTGTTCGGCCAACGTACCCAGCTCTGGTGGGATATTGCAGTCATTGAGTCGTTCAAGCTTCTAAAGGAAATTTACCAAATCCCGGACAAAGAGTATCGCCAGCGCCTGGACGTCTTCTGCGACATTCTGGGTCTGAAAGAATATCTTTCCACGCCGGTTCGCAAGCTGAGCTTGGGCGAGCGCATGAGATGCGACCTGGCGGCTTCTCTCCTGCACAATCCGCCCCTCCTCTTTTTGGACGAGCCCACCATCGGGCTGGACGTGGTGGCCAAGGACCACATTCGTGAGTTCCTGAAGCAAGTGAACCAAACGGAGAAGACCACCGTCCTGCTGACTACTCACGACCTCTCGGACATCGAGGAATTGTGCAAACGCATTATCATCATCGACAAAGGCAAAATCCTTTTTGACGGCCCCCTGGCGGATATGAAGAACCGGCTGGGCAAATACAATCAAATAAAATTCTTCCTCAAAGATCGCACCCAATTGGCGCGCCTCGCGGAGATCACCACCAACGGCATCGCCTGCGACCGGAAGGATGATCTGACCTACATTCTGCGCTTCGACCGCGAAAAACACTCGAGCGCCGAAGTAATTCGCAACCTGGTGAACAAGCTCGAAGTTCGCGACATCCTGGTGGAGGAAGAGCCTATCGAAGACATTGTTAAACGTATCTACTTGAGCGGCGCGATGGGGTGAAGTAGTTGGCAGTGGTCAGTTGTCCGTAGTCAGTAGTCCGTTGTCCGTGGTGGGGATACCCCACCGGGAGTCGCACAGCGATGGAGTCATCTAAGGAAAGCAGCTTTGCGTCGATCAGGAACCTCCGAATCTACGTCGAATTCGTGCGCGTGGGCTTCATCAATACGCTCGCTTACCGATTGCGCTATTACACCGGCATCGTCACCTACTTCATTTATGTCTCGGTTTACTATTTCATATGGAAAGCCATTTATGTAAATGGCTCCGCTATCGAGGGCTTCGACTTCAGCGCCATGCTCACCTACGTGGGCGTGGGCTGGATTATCCGCTCGTTTTACTTCAACAACATTGACCAGGACCTTTCGCAACAGGTGGCCGAGGGCAAGCTGGTGATGGACCTCATCAAGCCGGTCAACATTCAAATGATGTACATCTCACAGGCGCTGGGCGAATCGATTTTCCGGCTGGCGCTCTTGACCGCGCCCACTGCCGCGGTCTTGCTGCTCGTCTATCCCCTCAAGCGGCCGGCCAGTTGGACGCACTTCGGTGCATTTCTGGTGAGTGTCGCGATGACTTTCTTCATCGTCGCGGGCATCAACTTCGCCGTCGGCACGCTGGCCATCCGGCTGCTTTCGATATTGGGACTGCTGCGGGCCAAGTATTTCCTCTTGGAGCTTTTTTCGGGCCTGTTGATCCCCATTTCATTCTTCCCGCACTCTTTTCAAACTGTCTTGAGCTTTATGCCCTTCCAGTACATCAGCTATGTTCCACTGCTGATTTATTTGGGAAAGATCCAAGGCATGGGCCTCGCGAAGGCCATCGGCATGCAAGTCTTTTGGGTGCTGGTGTTGCTCGCCATCGGCGATTTGATGTGGAAGTGGTCGAGCCGGAAAATAACAATCCAAGGTGGATGATGAATCCGCAGATTTCACCGATGACGCAAATTAGGGGGAGGAACGACAACATGTCGCGTCGAAACTTGAGTTTGTTGCTCCTTGGGCTAGTCGCAATCTCCGCAGTCGTACGGGGCGACGATAACGGTCCATCCACGCTTGCCATTGGCGCCTCGGCGCCCGATTTTTGTTTGCCGGGCATTGACGGCGCGACACACTGCCTGAAGGATTACGCGCAGGGCCAGATTCTCGCCATCGTATTCACGTGCAACCATTGTCCCACCGCCCAACTTTACGAAACGCGGATCAAACAACTGGTGGGAGATTACAAGGGACGCAGCGTTGCATTCGTGGCGATTGAGCCAAACGATCCTAAGGCAGTCCGCCTGGACGAATTGGGCTATACAGATGTGAGTGACTCATTCAATGAGATGAAAATCCGCGCCGCCTATCGCCACTATAATCTTCCTTATCTTTACGACGGCGACACCCAGAAAACGGCGCGCGCGTACGGGCCCACCGCCACCCCGCATGTCTTTATCTTCGACGCGGAACGCAAACTTCGCTATGAAGGACGAATCGACAATAATCCGCGTGAGCAGTATGTGACTCAACAGGACGCGCGCTTGGCCATCGATTCGCTACTCGCCGGAAAGCCCGTGAGTGTCCCATCGACGCCTTCGGTCGGTTGCTCCACCAAGTGGGCCTACAAAGAAAAAAGCCGCGAGGAAGCGATTGCGAAAATCGAAAGCAAGGGGATTACAGTGAGTCCCGCCAGCGCTCAGGATTTGGGAAACCTCCGAAAAAATGCTTCCGATAAACTGCTTCTGGTCGATTTTTGGGCCACGTGGTGCGGACCCTGTCTCGAGGAATTCCCGGAGTTTGAAACGATGTATCGCATGTACGGCCACCGCCGGTTCGACATGGTAACCGTGAGCATCAATTACCCCGACGAGAAAAAGGGGGTTCTAGCTGCCCTGGAAAAACAGCACGCAACCCACACGAACCTGATGTTCGGATCGCCCGACATCTACGCGCTCATGGCGGCCTTCAACCCAAACTGGAAAGGCGCAGTTCCCTACACGGTGCTGATGGGCCCGGGAGGGGAAATTCTTTACGAACGACAGGGGCCGGTCGATCCCCTTGAACTCCGCCGGTTGATCATCGCCAACCTCCCTGACGATGACTACGTCGGCCACCAAGCCTACTGGCGCGAGGCGGTTTACCCAAAATAATCCACAGATTACACAGATGTCACAGATGACCAAAGCCAAGCAGCAAGAGAAAAGAGATCCCAGAACGTACGCAATCATTGGAGCCGCTATGGAAGTGCATCGACAATTAGGTTGCGGTTTCTTAGAGGCTGTTTACCAGGAAGCGCTCAGCGTGGAATTTTGTGCCCGAGGGCTGCCGTTCGCCCGTGAGGTAGAATTGCCTGTCTTTTACAAAGGGAGCGGCTTAACACTTCATACCGCGCTGATTTCGTTTGTTTCGATAACGTGATCGTAGAACTCAAGGCGTTGGCTGAACTCAGCACCTTGGAAGAAGCCCAAGTGCTCAATTACTTGAAGACAACGCGCTTTAAGGTTGGGCTCCTTTTAAACTTCGGAAGTGCATCGCTCGAGTACCGTCGTTTTGTTTTTTGAATCTGTGTAATCTGAGAAATCTGTGGATTGGACCCAATGAAACGGCACTTGCGCCTCTTTCTTTTGTACTTCGCTCAATACGCCAAAGTGCGGCTGGCGTACAAGGCGGACTTCTTCATCGCCTTCTTCTCTTCCATGGCCGCCACCGTGATGGGCTTCGGCTTTGTGCTCATCCTGTTTACCAAAATCCCCAAGCTCCAGGACTGGTCGTTCAACGAAATTCTTTTCCTCTATGGTTTTTCCCTTATCCCCCTCGGCTTTTTCAACGTGGTCAGTTGGAACTTGTACGAGTTTGGCGACATTTACATCATCCAGGGCCGGTTTGACAGGATTCTTTTGCGGCCCATCGACACGTTGTTTCAGGTGATTTTCGAAAAGTTCCGCATCGAGTCTC
Source organism: Terriglobia bacterium (assembly GCA_041481635.1). GTDB lineage: Bacteria > Acidobacteriota > Terriglobia > UBA7540 > UBA7540 > DASYXZ01. The sequence continues at coordinate 24,867 of JBGPCF010000030.1, forward strand.
TTCAGGAAGTCGTAACCGGCCTTCTGGTAGTCGGGATTACGGCCCAACGGCTTCATTTGGTGTGGAGAATTTCGGATTACCTTTGGTTTGCGATGGCGATTGTTTGCGGCGCCCTGATTTATCTATCAGTCTTCCTGATCTTGACTTCAGTGTCGTTTTGGTTTGAAGATCGCGTGGGCATTGTCCCGCCCGTCTTCAACATGCTCACCTTCGGCCGCTACCCTTTGACAATTTATAATGTTTTCATCCAATTCATGCTGAGCTGGATTATTCCGTTCGGATTTGCTTCCTTTTATCCAACCACGCATTTCCTCGGGCGTGTTTCCTTCGCCTGGTATTTCAACCTCGTTCCGGTTATGGCCGTGTTGTTTTCCATACTCGCCTACGTGTTGTGGAATATGGGGGTGAGGAATTACAGCAGCACGGGAACGTGAGAAGATTGGATTTAGGATCAAGGATTTAGGATTAAGGAGTTAGGATTTGGAATCCAATCCCAGGCAATGTCTTCATCCATCTTCAATCGTCAATTGAGAATCGGCAATCGACAATTCATCATTGGGCCAGGAGTTCGTCGTAGACCTTTAGCGTCGCCTCGCCGGCCTTGCGCCAGGTAAACTCGCGAACGCGCGCAAAACCGCTCTTGATCATTTGGTCGCGCAGTCCGGAATCTTCAACGATGTGCCGAACATGGGCGGCCATTTGTGCGGGATCGTTGGGATCGACATAGAGCGCCGCGTCCCCGCCCGCCTCGGGCAGCGAGGAAGTATTGGCTGCAATCACCGGCACCCCGTAGGTCATCGCCTCGAGAACGGGAAACCCGAACCCTTCCTCGAAGGAAGGAAAAAGAAAAACGGAAGCGGCTTGGTAAAGAGCCGGCAATCGTTCTGCTGCCACGTACCCCGGTTTTATGACGCGCGAAGAGAGGCCCTCGCGGCGAATGAAGTCGTGGATGGCATCGCTGCCGTGGCCGTTTCCGCCTGCCAGGACCAGCCGGTAGTTTTTGGGCAAACTCGCGATGGCGCGCACGGCGTTCAGAGTATTCTTGCGCGTCTGAATCACGCCCACGCTCAAGACTAATTCATTTCCCTTCCCCACCCATTGTTCCCGCTCGCGCGCCCGATCTTCTTCACTCAAAAGGCAGGAGGGTAAATCGACGCCTCCGGGAATAACTCTAACTTTTTCCCCGGGTGTCCCAAGATGTTGTACCAGTTGCTGCGCCGTGTATTCGGAGAGCGTGATCACGCGAGCCGCGCGCGTTACCGCTTCCCGCAGCAGCGCAGAAAACTTTTGCTGGAAATCGGGCGTGGAGTAATCGCGGCCGGTGATGGGGAAAATGTCAAAGACGGTCACCACTTCTTTCTTAAAATGGAAAGCCGGGGGGCGTTGCGCCAAACTATGAAATAGGTGTGCCTGCCAGGGAAGCCAGAAGGTGAACGGTTCCTGATAATAGCGGACGGAAAACTCGGGCCCCTGTGCGCCAGCCGGTTTGGCGGGACGCAGAAATTCTCTCCACCGCCCGAATCTTGAGAGCCGGTAACAGAGCAGGAATCTATGGCGGGATTCAATCGCGGCCAGAGTTTCAATCAGGCGGCGAGAGTAGACGGCGACTCCCGAGGGTTGGGGGTCAACGGCGTAGGTAGCGTCCAGAGCGATGCAGGCCATCAGCGCGCCGGGTCATTCAGGAGAAAATCACAAGGCGACCCGAGAGCCGATGCTAACTTGAAAACTGCTGAAAGTCGAATTTCGACCGGTGCGAACGCAAATGCCGCGAGGCAGGTGGCAAGCTAAGCAGTCTTGGGTAAGTTGAGAAAATCCTCCAGGCCAAAATCTTTGAGCTTTCGATAGATCGTTGTCTTGCCGATGCCCAGTTTTGTCGCGGCTTTCATCCGGTCGCCCGCTGTCGTTTCCAACGCCTGGATGATGGCTTGGCGTTCCAGATCCTTAAGTGAAAGGACTTCCCCACCCTCCGCCCCGGTGTTCGTTTGGTAAAGAACGGGTGAAGGCAAGTCTTTCACCTGGATGATGGGCCCGGTCCCCAGAACGAGGGCGCGCTGGATGCAATTTTCCAGCTCGCGCACATTCCCCGGCCAGTTATAGTTCATGATGCGGGTCATGGCATCGTAGGACACGCCGGTGATATTGCTTTCGCCTTTGCCGTGCCGATCGATGAAATCGTGCACCAAACTGGGAATGTCCCCTTTCCGCTCGCGAAGCGGAGGCATCCGTATGGAAACAACGTTCAGGCGAAAATATAAATCCTTGCGGAGGGAGCCTCGTCTAATCGCGGCCTGAATATCCTGGTTGGTGGCGGCAACAACCCGGGCATCCAATTTCGTCCATTCATTGCCCCCAATAGGCCGGACCTCACGTTCCTGGAGGGCGCGCAGGAGCTTTCCCTGAAGTTCCACGGGGAGTTCGGCAATCTCATCCAGAAAAACCGTTCCACCGCCCGCCGAGGCCAAAAGACCCTGCCGTGTCTGGTTGGCTCCGGTGAAGGCGCCCCGCACGTGACCGAACAGTTCGCTTTCGATGAGCGTGGGCGTGAGCGCGCCGCAGTCCACGGGCACAAACGGTTTGTCTTTCCAAGGGCTGTTGGCATGAATCGCGCGCGCCACCAATTCCTTGCCCGTACCACTCTCCCCCTGGATGAGCACGGGCTGGCGTTTCGGAGCTGACTTGAGAATCAACCGGAAAAGTTTTTGCATGGAAGCCGACGTCCCAACCAGCCCCGCAAATCCCCGGCGTGATTTGAGCTGTTCGCGCAGGAGGCGGTTTTCCACCGTCAACTCCTGCTTCTCCACCAGCCGCTGGAACACATGTTTGAAGACATCCATGTTAAACGGCTTGAGGATGTAATCGTACGCGCCCAGCTTGATTGCTTCCACGGAAGCGGGAACCGTCCCGAAGCCCGTCATCAATACCACGTCAGTCTCGGGATACTTTTGTCTAATGATTTTCAAGAGCTCGATGCCGTTCAAGCCGGGCATGCGAACGTCGGAGAGGACGATATCCGTGTGGCCGCTTTCCAGAATGGCCAGGGCGCGATTTCCCGAATCAGCCACTTCAGTTTCGAAACTCATCCCGTTCAGCAGATCGACGCACAGGTCGCGAGCCGATTGCTCATCGTCGACGACCAGGACATTAATACCCATCGGCATCTCTCTTCGTGGGCAACAACTTCTCTGCTAACTATACGCCTTGAAACAAGGGTAACGCAAACCGATGCGCCCCAAAGACATAAGGACTGTATGAAATTCCGGGTAGTGTCCTAATTTGGATTTTTCTTATACTGCTTGTCTATGGCGTCAAGTTCCCGATATCGGCGAAGGGTAACGGGCAACAGGTTGCAAGTGTCTTCAACCTCTCCACTGTAAGAACCGTCTTGACCTCGCTGAACATGCCTCACGTAACAAAAATTCATTGGAGTTCTTGTTTCAAACCCGTCATCGTAAGCCAAGGACCCCTCGATAACGATCACTTGTTTCAGGGAAGCGAAGTCGCTATCAGAAAAGCCAGCTATCTCAAAATCGATTCGGTCCGATTGCCTTCCTGGCCTTATCACCTGCCGATTTACATCAATGACTTTCTTTTGTCCGATAAGGCTCCCGGTCTGTGGGTCCTGAAGGCTTACGCTGATTTGCCCGCTCATCAATGTTGCATTGAGCCTTCCTGCTTCACACTCGACGAGGAAGTATTTATAGGGCGTCCTACTACTATTTTGCACGACAGGCTGACAGATGGCTCCCTGTGTAGTCTCCGAAAGGCTGCGCGTCAAATCATTAGATCTCTTCATTTCAGTGAGTTGACCGTTCATTATTCGCATCTGCTGCCCGCTGTATTCAACGTAGCAAATGGTTGCAATGGCAATGACCATAGTGGCTAGCGTCGTCCAGAGGGTAGCATCCTTCAGATAAGGCCATATCCATTTAAGGGCTGGCTTTATATAGTGGCGGGAGGCTTCATGTTTTGGGTCGGTGTTAGATTGATCGCCGCTGGGTGGGGCGACCTTATCCTTGCCCGTTGGCGTTGGGGGATCGCAGCCATCATTACTGGGGTCATTTTCTTGATTGGGTTTTATGTTTCCGTCAGCCATGGCGTTATCCCTAAGCGCGCTCAGAAAATTCTCTTTTTCTTTTGTCGGCCTTGTCTAGAATATCATCTGAAAACCCATCCTCACTATCGAGCGATGAAAAAACGTAGGGCCGCGAAACGGAGAGGGCTTATTTAAGGACTATTAAACTCATCGTTCCGCATGACGAAAGCGCTTCACCGGGAAACACTTCAAGCATACCTCGACCGTATGCTACCACTTGTCTCTCTGCGAATTCCAAAACTAAGTAAACATGGCCTCATTGGGGTTGTCACGTCCTTTTCAATCCCCCAAATTAGGACACTACCAAATTCCGGGTGTTTCAATATGGGGCAGAACTAATGTTAAGATGTAGGCTTCGAACGGGGGAATAATCAAGTGACGATGAACACCAGAATCCTGGTGGTCGACGACGAAACCAACGAGCGCAAGGGGCTCGCCGAATTGTTGGCCGGCTGGGGTTACCAGACGGAAATGGCATCCAACGGCGAAGAAGCCCTGGAGAAAATTTCCTCCTTCAATCCCACCGTGGTGATTTCCGACCTTCGCATGCCGGGCATGGGCGGAATGGATTTGCTCAAGCGCCTTCACGAAGAAAATACCGTGTCGAGTTTCATCATCCTGACCGGCCAGGGCACCATCGAAGAGGCCGTGGAAGCCACCAAGCTGGGCGCCTACAATTTTCTCGAGAAGCCTGTGGACGCCAAACGTCTGCGGGTGGAGTTGAGGAATTGCCTGGAGCGAAATGAGAACAAGCAAAGCCTTGAGATTGCCCAGCGCCGCTTGCGCGCCATGGGGCTGCTCGGCACCATCGTGGGCAAATCGAAAAAGATGCAGGAAGTCATGTCGCTCATTTCCATGGTCGCCCCTTCGCGCGCCTCGGTTTTGATTACGGGCGAGAGTGGGACGGGCAAGGAGCTTGCCGCGCGGACGTTGCACGAATTGAGCCCGCGAAAAAACAAACCCTTCGTGGCGGTGAACTGCGCCGCGATTCCCGAAACCCTGATGGAGAGCGAAATCTTCGGTCATGAAAAGGGCGCGTTTACGGGCGCCGTCGAGCGCCGCCTGGGCTGCTTCGAATTGGCAGACGGCGGGACCCTTCTGCTCGACGAGATTGGCGAGATGCCCATCGGCACGCAGGCCAAACTCCTGCGCGTGCTCGAAGACGCCAAGCTCCGCCGGCTGGGCAGCAAGAGCGAAATGTCGGTGGACGTCCGGGTCCTCGCTTCCACCAACAAGGTCCCCGAGGAAGCCGTGGCCAAGGGGCAGATGCGCAGCGATCTCTATTTCCGCCTGAACGTCGTCCAGATCGGCATGCCCCCTTTGCGCGAGCATCTGGATGACATAGAAGATTTGACCGCGGCCCTTCTGGAAGATCTGGGCCGCAAGCACAACTGCAACGTGAAGCGCGTGGATGATCAAGTGCTCCAGATGTTCCGCGATCACACCTGGCCGGGAAATGTAAGGGAATTGCGCAACATGCTGGAGCGCGCTGTGGTGACCAATCCGGGTGAAGTGCTGCAGAAGAAAGATTTCTCAGCTCAATTCGGCCGGCCCGTCCAGGCGGGCAGCGAGGACGGGCTTCGCTTGCACCCCGGCCTGACCGTCGCCGAAGCCGAGCAGCGGCTGATTTTTGAAACTCTGTCAGCAACGCAGAACAACAAGACTCGCGCCGCGGAAATGCTGGGCATCAGCCTGAAAACCCTTCATAATAAGTTGAAGGAATATGAGAGTCAGTCTCAAAAGTAAGCTCACTGCGCTCATTTCCTTTCTCGTCCTGCTGGTGGTTCTGGCCACTTCGACCCTCTACATTTCAAGCCTGACGCGGCAAACTCTGGCCGACATTAAAACGCGCGGGGATTACGTCGCCTACGAAGTCTATAACCAGTCCCGGACCATTCTCGCCCAAAGCCCAATGCCGGCGGGCGCAAACCCCTTCGACCCCAAGGAGCTCCGCCAGTTTGTCCAACAAAAACTGGGGGCCGATCCGGGCCTTGCCTCCCTGATGGAATCCGCCGTGGGCTATTCACCCACCATCTACTACGTCGCGATCACGGATTCTGATCTGAACACCCTTCTCCACACTGACCCGGATACCATCGGGCACCGCTTCTCGCCCGCGCCGCACTACGACGAACTGATGCTCGCCGGTGTATTCAGGCAGTTGCGGGTAATTTACGGCCCCGCGCAGATTTACGAATTGGTTCTGCCTCTCGAAATGGGGGAAAAGCCGCTGGGCGATGTGCGCGTGGGGGTTTCCACCCTCTTTCTACGCGACCAGATTACCCCGGAACTCCGGCGCGCCCTGACCATTTCGCTTTTGGCCATCCTCCTCGCCACCGTGACCGCCGCCATTCTCTCGTTTCGCGTGTTGCGCCCGCTGCAAACCATTGCGCAGAGCCTCGATCGCATGACGCGCGGAGAATACACGGAGACCCTCCGTGTCCAGAGGGAGGATGAGTGGGGCATCTTGTCCTCCAAACTGAATTTGTTGGGGGAACAAATCCGGGGCGAAAAGGCGGCATTCGTCGCTCTGCAGGAAAACCTCGACCATCTATTTTCCAAACTCACGGACGGCCTGCTGTTGTTTGATCAGCACGATCGGCTGGCGGTGGCCACTCCGGTGGTCGCGCGCTTTCTCAATCGCCCGACGGAGAAAATGGTGCATCGCCCCGCGGCCGAAATTTTCACCACCGACCATCCTCTGGACGCCCTCTTGAGCGAGGCCTTTCGCGATCGTCAATCACGCCCCTGGCAGGTGGTGGAGATTTCCAGAGAGGGGGAAACTCAAAATGTGGAGGTCAGTGTCCAGTTCGTGGTGGAAGAAGGCGAGCCTGTGGCGAGCCTCATCACCTTTCGCGACGCAAGCTCGCGCGCCCAATTGGAAGACCAATTGGACGTGGCCGCCAAGCTGGCAGCCATCAGCCGGCTCACTTCCGGCGTGGCGCATGAGGTCAAGAACCCGCTGAACGCCATGATCCTCGCCCTGGAAATCCTGAAAACAAAAATCCCAGAAGAAAATGAACTCGTCAAACCGCAATTGGATATCTTGACTGAAGAAATCCGCCGGCTCGACCGTGTGGTGAAAACTTTCCTCGACTTTACGCGGCCGGTCGAATTGCGCCGCACTCCCACCGACCTCGCCAACCTGGTTGTGGAAGTGTTCGCGCTGGCTGAGCCCCAGGCGCGTGAGAATAATGTTCAACTGACGGTTTCACCCGACGGCAAACTGCCCACCGTTAAAGTGGACCGCGACCTCATGAAGCAGGCCCTCCTGAATCTGGTCCTGAATGGATGCCAGGCCATGCCCTCCGGAGGCGAATTGCGCGTTACTCATCGGGCGTCGCGCGAGAAGGTGACGGTGGAAATTGCCGACCAAGGGTCGGGCATTCCTCCTGAAGCTCGCGATAAAATATTTGCACTCTATTTCACCACCAAGCCGGGAGGCACCGGCGTGGGCCTGGCCATGACTTACCGGATCATCCAGCTTCACAATGGTAGCATCGACTTTTCCACCGAGGTCAACCAGGGCACGACGTTTCGAGTCACCTTGCCCAGGTAAGGCCGAAAAGAGTGGTCCAGGCCCCGGCAACCTCGCAAGGGGTGATACAATCTATTCCTGTGTGAGACGCGATACCTTACTCGGGGTGATCGGCGTGGCACTCTTGCTTTGTGGGTGTCCAAAGCGGCAGACCAGTTCGCGCGTGGTTTATGTTGCCGCACCACCTGCGGTCGCCACAAACACTCCCGCCAAGACTGGCGGAGAGATGGTGATTGAGGAACCGCCGCCACCCGAGCCTCCGGAGCCTCAGGCGGAGACAACGCCGCAAGAGCCGACTACGCAAAAAAACCCGGCAAGACCTCGCCGCCGCGTGACGACTCCAACGGAAACACCGGTTGAGACCCAGCCGACACCCGAAACGGCAGAACCGCCGCCCGTTACGGCCCCAGCATTGGAGCCTCGCGAGAGCCCCCAGCAGCAGTCAGTGTTGCGACTCAGAGTCTTGCAGTCGCAGGAATCCGTGCAAGCGCGAATTGGCTCGCTCGAGCACACTCCGATGGCCAGCGTTGACCGAAAAACGCTCGAAGATGCCCGGATGTTTCTAAACCAATCTCGAAAGGCGCTGGAGGGGAGCGACTTGCAACGCGCTTTCAATCTGGCCCGCAAGGCTTCCCTGCTGGTCGACGCGCTGGAACAAAAACCGTAACTGGCAGGAATTTCGAGTGAGAAAATTCAGTCCCCGGCCACATATTCATTGCGATAAAAGGTGAAGGAACTGAACACTGAGGGAGGACGCCTTCAGCCTTTCTTCTTTCACATCCACTGCTTCCGGTTTGCGTAGAACGTGACGGGCCGGTCTGGAAATCTTTTCTTAAAAGCACGGAACCGCGCATGTATGGTGCGGTAGCGCCGGTCCGATGTCTTGATTTTCTTGTGCGGCAATTTGATGAGGGCTTGCTCGACCGACCAGACATTTTTTTCCGAAAGGCGCCAATCAACTCTCACCAGCTTGCGTAAATCCGCCACGCCATAGCCCACCAGCCGCCCAGAAAAATCCACGAAAGGGTCCTGGTAACTCATGGCCAGTTGGCGAATCGTCCGGTACACGGGCTTGCGGCCGTGCAGGCCGGCGTCGCGCGAGCGCGCCACCGTTCCGTAGCGACCGCGATATCGAAAGAGGAAGAGGACGTGGTCCACGTTGTCCTGGGATTCAAGGTCGAGGACGGTGGGCGGGTAGCCGTGCTGTTCCAGAATCGTCGCCGCTGTCAGCACCGCCTCCAGGCAGTGAGTTGTGTTGTGCCGGATGACTTCGCGAAAAGTTCGCAGCGTCTCGCCTTTTTTTTCCCAGTTGTAGGGGAGCGCGCGCAGAAACTTCTGGACCTGCTGCGGGGTTTTGTACTTCTGGATAACCGCCCATTCCCTGGGCCGAAACACCTCACGGCCAGGGCGAGAAAAGCGCCGATTGACGATTGTCGATTGCCGATTGCCGGAGGCTGTTCTCAACGTAGTCATCGAATCTCTTTTCCGCATGCCAAATCGTGCCCTCGTTCAATCGAGAATCAGCAATCGTCAATCGGCAATTACTTGGCCCACCGGTCGAACCAAAGCTGGAAGCAAAGCATTGTCCAAAGGGGTTTGCGATGGTCGGCGCGCCCCGCCCAATGTTCCTCCAGCAGACGCCGCACGAACGCGACATTAAACAGCCCATCACGCTGGAGTTTTTCTTCTCCGAGCGTCTCATCGAGCAAGGGCCGCAATTCATTGCGCATCCATCCGGCAATGGGCACGGAAAACCCGCGCTTCTGGCGATAAACGATTTCGTGCGGCAGCCATTTTTCCACCGCTCGCTTGAGCAGGTATTTAAGCTTAAAGCCTCGTACCTTGAGCGATGCGGGCAGGCCGGCGGCAAATTCCACCAGGCGGTGGTCGAGAAACGGCGTGCGCAGCTCCAACGAGCAAGCCATACTGGCACGGTCTATTTTCACCAGAAGATTGTCTTCGAGGTACATGCGGAAATCGAGGTAGAGCATTTCCGAAATGACGTGGTCAAACCGTGCGCCATCCAAGACCCGCTGCAGGGGCGAAAATATTTTACTGCTCGCCGGCGCCGGCCCATTCCATTCCTTGGCAAAAAGCTGGTCGAGTTCGGCGGGCGAAAACATGCCGAACCAAATCTGGTGGCGCTCCGCAGGGTCTCTTTCGGCGTGGCTGAGGAAACGCCGTACGAACATCCCCTTGGGCACAGCGCCTGACGACATGGGAATCATCCATTTCAAGCGGTCGAAGAATTGGTGGCGAAGAAAACGCGGCAGGCGCAGGTAATATTCCGCCAAGTGCGCGCCCAGGTAAGTCGGGTAGCCACCAAAGAGCTCGTCACTGCCTTCCCCGCTCAACGCCACCTTGATTTCGCTGCGCGCAAAACGCGAAAGCAGGAAAGTGGGAAGGACCGCGGGATCTGCGAGGGGCTCATCCATGTGGTCCGCGAGCGTTTGGAGGGCCCCGCGCAGGCTCGCCTCGTCGGCCTGCACCACGTGGTGACGTGTCTGGAAATGCCTGGCCACCACTTGCGCGTAGGGCTCCTCATTGAAGCCTTCCTCCGGGAAGGCGACGGAAAAGGTATTTACGTTCCCCGGCGTCAGCTCGCTCATGAGGGCTACAAGAGTTGAAGAATCCACGCCGCCACTCAGGAAAACGCCCAATGGAACATCACTCACCAAACGGGAGATGGCCGCTTCCTTCAGGCGGACACGCAAGTCTTCCTCGATCTGCTTTTCTTCGGTCCTGGACGGCAAGGGGAGGCCGGGGGCACGCATGTGATCACGCAAGTGCCAGTACGGAACCATGCGAAGGTTCCCGTTCTCTGCGATCAGGCAATGCGCGGCGGGAAATTTTTGAATTTCCGCAAAGGCGCTGCGCGGAGCGGGAAAGTATCCGTAAAAAAAATATTGGCTCAGGGCTTCGCGATCAATCTCGCGGCTGATTCCGGGATATTCGAAAAGGGACTTGATTTCCGAAGCGAAGACCAGGGTCTGGTCGCGGAGCCAGTAAAAGAGCGGCTTCTCTCCCGACCGGTCGCGCGCCAGAACCAGCCGCTTGGCGCGGTGGTCCCAGAGCGCGATGGCAAACATCCCGTTTAGCTCCCGGACAAAATCGATGCCCTGCTCTTCGTAGAGGTGGGCGATCACCTCGCCATCGCCGTGGGTCCTGAGGATATGTCCACGCTCGAGCAGTCCCTGGCGGAGTTCGCGGTAGTTGTATATCTCGCCGTTAAAAACCAGCGTGACGTCGCCCGCCTCGTTGGAGAGCGGCTGATCGCCGGTTTCAAGGTCAATGATGCTGAGCCGCCGGATGGCCAGCGCGAGATGGGGCAACTCGAACTTGCCGTGGCTGTCCGGGCCGCGGTGCGTGATGCGCGCGGACATTTGATCGATTCGATCGCGGTGTCTCGCGGGCTCGAGAGTCAGATTAAGTATTCCGCAGATTCCACACATACAGGCCCAGACAAGAAAGAGAGATTACAAAGTGAGGCGCAACGGCCGGGATTATTGTCTTCGATCGCTACTTTTGCTCCGAATGTCGCGGGGCCGAAGCCGGAATTTCCCACACCGAGTCTTGCCATTCCGTCCACAATCCGGCGGGTGAGTTCTCGCTTGGCACTGTGTTCATCAAGAGTTGAACTTGATTGTTGCGCGCGAGCACCAGCGAGCCACGGGCAGCATTCCGCGTCCTGATGCCGAACTCCGCGTCGTCCATCAAAAGATTATTAAGCGGCGAAACGGATAGAGGATTCAATGGCACGGGAGGCCCACCCGCTGCGCTCGATCCGGGCGACAAATTCGCTCGACGGAATTTGGACAGCTCCATGGAAATATAGTTGCTGGTCATTTCGCTTCCATCCGCGGAGATGAGTCCCACGGGACGCTGCAAGTAAAAAGGCAAACTGGTTCGAAAATAATGGAAGCCATAGATGGGCAAATCCTTCTCCGGGCTTGCCAGAATGTTTTGCGCCAGGTTCCGGCAACTGGAGATCGCGGCATAAGTCCGCAGCACCGGCACCCAGCGGACCAGCAGCGCCGGGGTAGTCAAGGCGATGAGGGAAAAAGTTGTCCAGGAAAGAATCCGTCCGCGCTGCCGCTCCGCCAAGTCGCGTCCGAGGAGGCCCAGGGCCGCGATGATCAGCCCGGTGTAAAGCAACGACGGCTTTAACAATCCCAGAACGAGCGGGTCGATTTTCTCCAAGGCGCGCGTCCGCACTACGAAGAATTGAAACAATTCCCAGGCTCCCAGAGCTACGATAGCGCCCAAGCCAATCATCGTGGCAAAACCCGCAGTCAGCCAATCCGGGCGGCGGCCAGTGGCCTCGGCTCGCAAGTCTTCCCACGCGCGGGCCATTAGAATGCTGAGTGGCACTGTCGCGGGCAGAAAGTAAGCCGGTAGTTTTGACCGGGAAATGGTGAAGAAAACAAATATCAGGCAGGCCCAGGCCAGTGCAAACAAAACGGGTTTGTTGGTTTCTTCGCGAAGGTCCTTCCATCTTCGAATCCGGTTCCACCCCGCAAAGATCAGAAAAAAACTCCAGGGCAGAAGGCCCGCGAGAAAAATGGGGATGTAATAGAAAACACTTCCCCCACGGTGCGCATTTCCGGAGGCAAAGCGCTGCAGACTTTCATCCCAAAACGCGTAACGCGGAAAATCAGGGTTGCGGAGCGATACCGCGATGAACCACGGCAAAGCCGCGGCCAGTAATGCCGCCACGCCCAACCCCCAGCGCAGCCGCTTCAGTTCGCGGAACCTTCCGCCGAGAACCTGGTAAACCACAATCGAAAGTAAGGGCAATAGAAAACCTACGGGACCTTTGGTGATGGTAGCCAAGCCGCACGCGGCGAACATCACGATCTCCAGCCAGGGCCGGCGGAATCCGCTCGTGCTGGCCGTCCAAAAAGCGAACATGGCCAGCGTGATCAGGAACGTGAGCGTCATGTCAAAAATCACGGTGCGCGAAAAAACGATCACCAGCGGCATGGTGGCCCAAATGATTCCGGCGCGCAGCCCCGCGGCGTCGCCAAACATTTTCCGCGCCATCAGCCACGTGAGAATAAGAGTCCCGAAGCCCATGAGCGCCGAGGGCAAGCGTGCGGCGTATTCTGAAACGCCAGCCACCCGGAATGACGCGGCCACCAGCCAGAAATAAACCGCGGGCTTGTCCAAGTAGGTCAGAGAATTGAAATGCGGGGTAATCCAGTCGCCGGAGACGAGCATCTCGCGCGCCACTTCCGCATTGCGCCCCTCGTCAGGCTCCAGAAGCGGCAGGCGGCCGAGGGCCACGAAAAAAAGGCACGTGGCGAGCGCGATCAGCACCAGAAGATGGCGGTATGGAAAAGACGAAACTGTCGCGGGGTTCGGTGAAACGGATGAGGGAAGGTTTTCAGTTGCCAATTCAGTCCGGGTCAATTCAGGAATTCGCGACTTTCAGGCGCCCGTCAACAATACTTTAAGATGCAGGCACAAACCTATTCAAGGTCAACTAATATTACTCTGTTAGATTCGAACTTCTGCCCCGGGCTTGGTGAAGCCGCAGAGCGGCGATAGATGTTAGCCCACGGCGTAAGCCGTGGGTAAATCGTCTCCCCACACCCCCCAACCCCTCTCCCACTCGGGCGGGAGAGGGGTGCCGAAGGCGGGGTGTGGGCGAATGACCCAGGGCTCACGCCCTGGGCCACCTTATTTCGGCCCTCCGGGCCTAACATCCGTGACATTCCTGAATCTGCGTTGAATTTTCGGAAGCAATTCAACAGAGTAATGCTACACGCCCACGCGCTTGGTCGTGCTGGCGGAACTTGGCGAGTCGGGCGTCGCCTCGGGCTTCTCGGCCAATTCAAGTTCGGAGTCGTAGTTGATCCGATTCTTCTTCATCCAGCGCACCGCCCAGACGTCGCCCAATCCTTTCACCAGCCGCCCCCACGTCCCATACTTGGTTTTGCCGTGCAAGCGGGGAAAGTGCTTCACGGGCACTTGCGTCACGCGGCACCCTCGCATCTTGAGCAGGGTCGGCAAAAAGCGGTGCATGCCCTTATAAAGTTCCAGGCGCTCCAGGCATTCCTTTCGATAAGCTTTGAGCGTGCAGCCCGTGTCCACAATGTTGTCGTCAGTCAGCCAATTGCGATACCCGTTGCCAATTCGTGAAGACAGTTTCTTCCACGCTGTGTCTTGCCGGTGCGCGCGAACGCCGCAGACTACGTCCCAGTCTTTCAACATCAAGGCCAGTCGCGGGATTTCCGCGGGATCGTTCTGCATGTCCCCGTCCAGCGTCACCACCCAATTTCCCTGCGCCAGGCGGAATCCCGCAGCCATGGCTGCGGTCTGGCCCAGGTTGCGGCGAAAGCGGGCGATGTGAATGCGCGCGTCGGCCTCTTGCGCTTCCTTCAGCAACTCGTAGGTTCGGTCAGTGCTGCCATCGTCGACAAATAGAAACTCGACAGGGCCCGCCCACTCGGCAACGGACGCCGCCAGCCGCTCGATCAGCGGCCCGACGTTTTCCGCCTCGTTGTACACAGGAATGACGATGCTTAGCGAAACGCCCTGCATGCGAGAATTCATCCTTACTAACTGGGAATTGGTACGAAATCACGCGAGGTGCCAGACAGCGTCCTCGCGCGATTCAAACAGCTTATCTTAGCACGCTCAGTACAAAATCCCGCAATTTCCTGGCGGCGGAGTAGTGTCTCAGTTTGAAGTTTTGCTAATGGTTTTTAATTTCAATCCAGCCTGGCGTTTCCTAGTCTTCCATCTGATAATCAACCGGATGGAGCAGGCTATGATAGCGCCAACGATCGCATAGGTCGCGCCATTGATGGGGGCTACGGCGATAAGCGCAACTCGATATTGATTAGCTCCTAGCGGCCAAACTTCTGCTGGGGATAAAAATTCTAGGAGGGGATTCAAGGTCACATGTGCGAAGAATCCGATCACGAAACCCGCAAACCCACTATAGAACACTGTTCGTTTAATCAAAACGCTACTCCTATCGTCTAGTACTCCAATAATCTCATTGATTCTTCCAAACTCCAAACCTGGTCTGTAGTTCCGGCTTCCATCGACCGTCGGTTGCCTTCGCTCGGGTTAGACAAGGCAACGCGCCTGGGCTATCATCAATAATGAAGGCCGTTCGTACATCCCTCGGCATCGAATTTGAATCGAAACCAGAGAGGGCGAAATACTCGGGGCACTGGAGGCAAGGATGCACAGATCATCGGCAAAGTTAGGGATTGTGGTTATGGCAGCGGTTATGTTTGTGTCCGCATGTGGCAGCGTCCAATCCCTTTTGGGACCTGATGATAAGGCGATTATTTCGGACATTCAGTCCAAATTGTTTCAGGACTCGGTCCTGAAGACCCGCGACATTCGTGTGACCTCCACCAAAGGGGTGGTGGTGCTCACCGGAAGCGTCCAGACTGAACTTGAAAAAGCGGGCGCCGAGCGCCTGGCCAGTCAAGCGAGCGGCGTGAAGCAAGTGCAGAACCAGCTCGGTGTGGCCACTGACACTGCGGCTCAGGTGGATTCTCCCGCAACACCCGTAAGAGTGGATTCTCCGGCAACAACCGCAAAAGAAGAGGCGCTACGTGAAGAACCGGCCGCTCCCATCCGAGTGCGGCCCACGCCTCGCGCGAAAGCAAAGACGGCCGTGAAGAGGGAGCACCACGCCGTCGAAGCGCGCAATGCAGCGGCTTCGACTGAAGAAGATACCACGCCTCCGCAGATTGCCCAGGCGACTTCCACGCCCGTGGAGACTCACACCACGCCGCCTCCCCCACCGCCCCCGCCTCCGCCAGTTCAAATCACTATCCCGGCGGGCACGGTGATTACAGTTCGCATGATCGATGATGTCGATTCCTCCCGCGACCAGGCCGGACAGGATTTTGGCGCGAGCGTTGCCGCCCCCGTGGCCGTGGACGATCGCGTGATCATTCCTCAGGGTTCAGACGCGATGGTGCGCCTGGTCAAGGCGAAGAATGCCGGCCACATGTCGGGCCAGTCCGAGGTTGAGCTGGAGCTTACCAGCGTGACCGTGGCGGGCACCAGGTACGACGCGGTCACTACGACTTACAATAAGGCCGGGGCTTCGCGCGGCACTCGCACCGCAGAAACAGTAGGCGGCGGAGCCGTGCTCGGCGGGTTGATTGGCGCCATCGCAGGGCACGGCAAGGGCGCAGCCATTGGCTCGGTGATCGGCGCGGGCGCTGGCACAGCCGCTCAAGCCGGAACCAAGGCTCCACCCATGAAAATACCTCCGGAAACGAAAATTGACTTCACTCTGAGGGCCCCTATCACTGTGACCCTTCCCCCCGGGCGATCGAGCAGTGGAGATTCCCGGTAAGCGCGTTTCCAACCATCGGAAGACATAAACCGCCGGCCTGAAACCCGGCGGTTTGAGTTGCCCTCCCATCACGAGTTCCGCCCAAAATTAAACGCACATTTCAGTACTGGTGTCATTTCCGAGACACGGGCACTCCCAAGGCAGCCGTTCACGCCCCGCTTGTCGTCCCCGCAATAATTGGCGTGGTCCGTGCCGCCGACATCCTGCGCCTGCGCCGTTGGACCATTGAAGAAGAAAGCCACGAGCCACCACAACCGGCGGCCAACCAAAACAAGTGAAAGTTCGATCCGCAGATTTCACAGATTGCTCAGATGACGAGGAGCGCGATGCGAACCATCGATACTTACGTCCAAGACGATCCCCGCAGCGTTTTACTGACAACTTACGGCTCACAACCGACATCTTCCTTCACGCGCGTGACACACTCCCCCATATCGACTATCGGCGGAATCCACGCACCACATGAACCGCCGAAATCCAAATCATTCTGAGAAGACTTCCTGCTAAAATGAGGGAAGAATAAAATCTCAAAGGGGTTGCATGGCGGGTTCGACCTGGAAAGTGGAAGTATTGCTCACTGGAAGTTGGCGCGGAGCGACATCCGCACTGCTTTCCAACTCCACTCTCCGCATCGTAGTGGATACCGGCCTGCCCCACGAAGCCCACCAATTGTTGGAGGCCCTGCGCAAGAAGGGGCTGGCCCCGGCCGACATCGGGATGGTCATCAACACGCACTTCCACGTCGACCACGTTTTGAACAACTGCCTGTTTCCTTCCAGCCTGATTTATGGCCCTCAGGAGTCGTATGAGTGGTGCAAGGCGCTCTACACCGACCTGGCGGAAGAGGACGGTTGGGAGAAACGGATTCTGAAGTATTATCCCGAAACCTTTGAATATGACCACGCCGAAGCCAACATGGGCAAGCTCCGCAAATTCACCCTGCGCTGGTGGGACGTGGCGCGGCTGGGCCTTCCCGCGCAGTTCCACTGGACGGAGACTCATCCTTTGCCTGCAGGTCTGGAACCTCTGGTGACCCATGGGCATGTGCCTGGACATCTCTCGCTGATTGTCCCAACACCAGGGCAGCAGACCGTGATCGCCGGAGACGCTTTGCTGACACGCGATCACGACGAGCAGGTGCTCACCATGATCCCCCAGAATCGAGCTCAATCTCTGCTCGACCGTGGACGAATCCTGGCGTTGGGCGGGCGAATCGTCCCAGGCCACGACCGCGAGTTTTCGCCTTCGGATAGCGGCCCTGCCGGCCAAGCCATTCGGACATAGATCCCGCCATCGAGTAACTGCGAACCCAGCGCGGGAAAACCGCTTTTCCCTCTCATGGCCGCATGGCCTAAGACCTATTATTGTGGTCGTGCCTTATTTATAATACATAGAGTCATAACATATTGACTCCAAAAGACTTGACATTTGGAGTCGATTCCCTGCAGAATGGTGGCGGTGGTGCACCATATTGCTTACCAAGAAACCCCGAATTACGCGGTATCAAATGTTCACCAGATCCTAGATTTGTAAAGGGTCTTAATGCCGGTCAAAATCCCCCGCCGAAGGGTCTTGATCATCGAGGATGAACCCTCGATCCGCAATGTCATTTACGTGTTGCTGGCCGGGCTCGATTGTGACAGCGAGATTGCTTACAGCGGCAAGCAGGCCCTGGGAATGATTTCGCGGAGCAGCTTTGATGCCGTTCTGCTCGACCTACGGTCCGCGGAATCGCCGCCCGAGGAGATGGTGTCACAGATGAAGAAACTTCGCCCCAGCCTGGTGGGGCGGGTCCTGGTGATTACGGGTGAGGTTTCGGATCCCAAGGTTATGGAATGGGTTGAACATCACAGCATGGCACACCTACCCGGAAACCGCCTGATGCAAGACCTGTGGGGCCGCTTGCGAGCCGTGTTGGGTCTTGCGCCGTCTCCAGGCAACGCCCCATAAAAAGCCCCTCCTGTAGCGGGGCTTTCTGAGCGCCGAAAACAAACGGCGGTCAGAGCCGCTACAACCAACTTTGTGACGTCAAATTCTTGTGCGCTCGTATGAGAATGCGCGATCGACCCCCACTGAAGGGAATCTAAAAGACCACCCAATGAAACCCCGAATGAAGACATCCCGAGAGCTTCTGCTCAGCCATGCGCGACATTCGCTCCAGGAACAACACTTGCCGCGCATCACTCAATGCCTCAAAAAGCTGTCGGAGGAGCAGATTTGGTGGCGCCCGCACCCAACGTCGAATAGCGCAGGTAATTTAGTTCTTCATCTGGCGGGCAACATCAGGCAATGGATTATTTCCGGGCTGGGAGGAGAGCCCGACCGGCGGGAACGAGACAAAGAATTTGCGGAGGTTGGGCCCATCCCCCGGCGGTCTCTGATCCGCCACCTCGAGAGGACCGTCGCCCAGGCTTGCCGCGTAATCTCAACTCTCTCACCAGAAGATCTGACGCGCCAACGCCACATTCAGGGATTTCGATTGAAGGGCTTCACAGCGGTCATCCACGTGACCGAACACTTTGCTTACCACACTGGTCAGATCATCTACGTCACGAAATTGTTGCGCGGCGTCGACCTGAAATTCACTCGACTGCCGGGTGAGAAAGTGGAGTCCCGCCGAAAGCGAAAACTGTCCCAGGTATAATCTCTCAGCAAGCGCAGCGGGCAGCCACGGTGGCCGCCTGCCCGATCCAGATTGATCACGTCCGGATGCCCGAATCATACCGAGGGCATTAAAAGCCCACGCAAAAAGGAGTTAACCGTGGCTTGAATCTACCCGCTCTTCTACTTGCTGTCAAAAGCGCACCTCTCCCGCTTACTTTGGCTTGAACTCGGCTGAGAGTTTCAGGTCCCCCCACTCAATTGTGAGAACCCCGCCGTCCCCCTGTTTGTCCAGCGCCAGCGTGACCCGGTCTGGGGAATTGGCTCCCTTGGTCTGGCCGAGCGGCACCGCAGCAAGGTCTTGCGCCACGTCATGCTCAGTCCCCCACTGCCCCTGCTGCTTGTTAAAGACCAGCGACCACTTATTCTCCGCCTGTTTGCGCGCCCACAAGCTGTACTCGCCTGCGGAGACTTTCACGTCGCCAAAGCTTACCTCGGCCGTGGTCGAAAACGTAGTGGACTGGTCGGCGCCGAGGCGCCACACATCGCCCGCGTTCAACCCGGCCAACATATCGCCTACCGCGCGCCCTTTGAGCGACGGCCGTCCGTATTCCACCCAAACCGTTTTGCCGCCCAGCGCGAGCTTAGCCGTTCCGCGGGGATTACGTTGCGACCAGACCGGCGCGGCCAGCTTCATATCGCCCCACTGAATGGAGATCGTCCCCCCGAGGCCCGCCTTGGCCAAAGTGATGGTGACCTGCTCGGCGAAATCGGAAGCTTTGGTCTGTTCGAGCGGGGCGGTGGCGAGGTCTTGAGCCGCGTCATGCTCGGTCCCCGACTGCCCGTGCTGCTTGTTGAAGACCAGGGACCACTTATTCTCCGCCTCCTTGCGCGCCCACAGGCTGTATTCGCCGGCGCGGACCGTCACGGGGATCTTCACTTGGCCGAAACTCAGTTCACCCGTGGTCGAAAATGTCGTGGATTGATCCGCGCCGAGCCGCCACACGTCACCGGCCTTCAACCCGGCCAACATATCGTCTACCGCGCGCCCTTTGAGCGACGGCTTGCCGAATTCCACCGAAAATGTTTTACCATCGAGCGTTAGCTGGGCCGTGCCACGGGGATTGCGCTGCGCCCAGGCCGAAGGCACAAAACTCACCATCAGCACGGCCGCCACACCGGAAATGCAAGGGTTCCTCATCGTTTTCCTCCGTGCAAAATGAAATCTGAATTCATCATTCATAATCAGTACTGTCTGGTTAAAGCGCTGAGTTTCAGTTTTTGAAATTCTGCGGCCTTTACATTTCCAGCATGGGCGTTCTTCATCAGATCCGTCTCCGTTCGTCGATCGGCACCGTGATGCGGTCAATGGGAATCGGGCTGCCCTTTCCACACGGCGCATTCACGCTCCCCCTGTAGTCGTGGATGCTCGACCACCTCCGCGAGAATAGAAAACTCAGCCTCGTTCAGGTTTCGAGGGGGTCGATAAACCCTGCACGTGATAAAGAAAAACCGGTCAGATAAAACCAAACGCCGCAGGCGCGACATGCGCCGGATTATAACCCTGCATCCCCGCCATCAACAATGTCGGACTACCTGCGAGTTTTACCGGGCCTTTCACCGTTATAAGCGGACTCGTTGTCAGGGGCTCGGGAACCATCTCGATAACCGGCATAACCCCTTTTGACACTGGAAATTCAACTCTACTATGAGTATTACTAACCAGGGGGTAGCGAACAGCGCGCCAGCGCTTATCATCGAAGAGCCGGAATTCCCTCTGCCTCCGTTGCTCCTGAAGTTCACCACGACGGTCCAACCGTTTATCAATGGTGGCACCGGCGTCGTTCAACTCTATTCCGACGGGAGCAGAAGAGGATACATATTCGATGGCCTGCCCGGAGGCATCGCGGCGCAGGCAATCTGGTGATCGTCCCCCGGGGACGAGCTTCTGTGTGCTGGGCTCCGAGGCAAAGTGGCGCGTCGCGGACGCTTCCACCTTTTTCTAGAGGAAAGGTATAGTCTGGGTCGCGCGAGATAGCTATTTTGCCGAGGCCTATTTCGTGGAGTCCCCCGGCATCATGGGCGCGTCAATCATTCCCTTTGCGGTGTAATCGAAAGGCACCACTCGATATCGATACACCATGCCGGATCTACCCACCACGTAGGCCCGCTGCCTGCTGGGGAAGCTGAAAGATACAGGGTCAACGGGAAACCTGAATTGGCGCGAGGACCAGGTCTTACCCGCATTGGTTGTATAAGTCAGTTTCGAACCCTCAAAGGACCACCCCACCTCGGCGTCGGCAAACCTGATTTTCCCTCCTGCCGATCCCACGCGGCCTTGCCAGGTTTTCCCGCCGTCAGTGGTGGCAAGGATTTTGCGGTCGTTCATAATTACAAACCCGGTGTTTTCGCTTGTGAAAAAAACCTCTTGCCGGAAATAAGTGGATTGGTCAGGAGCCAAATCGGGCGAAACCAAAACGTTCCAGTTTTGCCCGCCGTCTTCGGTCCTCAATACGAATAGGGCCTTGGATCCGGTGCCGATGGCGTACCCGACGCTGGCGGTTGGGAAGTGCAAGCTCTTTAATGAGCATCCCACCTCTCGCGTTAATCCCTCGACCTCCATCTTTGCAGCGCACGGGGGCGCGACCTCCTTCCATGTCTTGCCGGAATCCTGCGTCTGCGCTATGTCATGGGGTTCTTGACGGATCTGAATACCCACATTCCCGGAAGTAAAGATGTAATCAGACCAGAAGTCGAAGTTTCCTCCGAGCTTGCCTACCTCTTCCCAGTTTTCCCCGTCGGTCGTACGGAGCAACTTGTTCCTCCCTTGATTTGCCCAGCCATGAGTTCCGTCCGCGAATCGAAGGGTATTGATCTCCTCCTCCGTCGATTGGGGGTCGCCGCCAAGTTGAGGCGTCCAGGTATTGCCCCCGTCTTTCGTGTGAAGGATTGTGCCGTGTTCTCCAGTCACCCATCCCACCTCATCGCTGGCGAAGTGGACGTCAGTCAGATTAAGGTCTTCCTTGTAGTTCACCGGCTCCCAAATGGCTTTGAATTTCGGCTGTTCGGTCTTAGATGCGGCGGGCTTTGCGGCCGCCGGGCGCGACCGCGGCTTTTGCCCCGCCGCATAGCTCACGCACCAAACCAGGGTGACGAATAAACACAGGGAACGCTTCATGATTCCTCCTCTTGGAACTTTGTGGTCGAGCCCGGCACACGCCCGGTTGAAGTTTACGCTGATCTGCTGCTTCCGGACGGGAGTGAGGGCAGTATACTCGTCCTTGCGGCAGTCTGATAGGAGATTCTGTTTCGGTGTGCAGTCTCCGATAGCGGCGGTGAGCGCGCATGTGGCGCTCATCCGGGGGAAAGGAACGGCTCTGCGCGTCAATTAGAAAATTGGTTTCACCGGACGCTTACCTGATTTCACACAACACCTGCACGCTTGCAAGTCCTTGTCGATCCGCAGACAGTATTCAAACCTGGGAACGGACAGGCTACGAGTTCTGGGCCCATGCGAGGCTTCCCTTTTTATCTGCTACCAGATTCAGGAATCCATATGCCCGCTCGCGTTCAGTTGCTTCGATTTTGACCAGGACACCTGGGACAACTTCAAAGCTCATATCCATTTGCCACGGGGTGCGATAAAGACTAGGATGCTCACGAGAGGTGACCCATGCATTCTCCTACTTTCAGGATTTCGGCACTGCTGCTGGTGGCTATGGCGCTAACCTGCGCACCGGCGCGGGCGGCACAAAGCGGATACAAACCCTGCTCGATGGTTTCCGCAGCCGAGGCGGAAGCGCTCTCGGGGCAAAAAGTGACGAAGACGGCGGAACAAGACATTCCCCTCAAGAAGGATGCGAATCACGATCATGATGGCGTGATGTCCATCTGCAGGCAATCTTTTTCAGCCACGCAGGGGCTCACCCTGACGGTGTCCACCATCCAGACTACGCCGGAGGGCAAAGCGAAGGGCGCAGCCGCCGCAAAGAATGCGGAAGAGATGCTGAAGAAGCAGGGCACCAAAGTCGAAGGGAAAAAGTATGGCGCGATTACGTGTTCGACGATGATCATGCAAGGGGCAATGGCGGCGTTCAGCGCAACGAGTTGCGCGGCGGAGAAGGGTTCTCTCTTTTTCTCCGTGTCGGTGACTGCCGGCGCGAAGGGGCTCGTTCCGATGGATCAGGTGCACGCGCTCGCGGAGAAAATACTTTCGCGCCTGCCGTAAGTTCAAACCCGCAACTCCCCGCCCTTTGCCAGCGGGCGAACAGTGATAGCCGATAACCACGGTCAAATCGACCTGGGATTGACCGTGGGTTTCTCAATCCCACAAAAGCCCCCAGTTGGAAATGCGCCAATCGAGGCTACCTACTTTATGGCGTCACCAAAGGATCGCCGGGGCTCTGCACATGTCGAACGAAGGCCTCTGCGTATTTATGGCCCGATTCCATTCCCCGGAACCGGTTCATCAGGTCATGGTCCGGATACCATTCTTCCGGCTTTTGACTGACGTGGGCAAAGCACGCGGCACGCTTGCGCGCTTCAGTGGCCGTGATATCCACAAAATTGGTCGGCCAAAATTGCTGCGACTGATTGCCCGACTCAACCTCAAAGTAGTAGAGCGCAAAATGCTTGCTGGACTTCAGCCAGGCGTCGTAAACCAACAACGATATTGTCCTGTGGTCACGATGGGTATCGATGGGCCAATGGGTGAAAACCAAATCAGGCGCCTCCGCTTCCAGGATCTTGCGGAACTCGTCGTAACGGGCTGGCGTGATCTCCGTGCTTCCGTCAATCTGACCGGCAAACACCGGACGAACTTTCAGAATCGCGCACGCGTGCTGAGCTTCAGCGGTGCGAATGGCCGCTGCCTCCGCGTGGGATTTGCCGTCGATCCCTGCCTCGCCCCGGGTGAGATACAAAATCACGACCTCGTGGGACAAATCCGCATAACAGGCGGCCGTACCGCCACAACCACTTTCCGGATCATCGGGGTGCGCGCCCGCCACCACCACTTTCAGCTTGCGCGCTCTCTCCGAATCCCCTGGGTTGCTTTTTCCAACCAGGGGGAGCCCCAAGGCTGCGGCCCCGGCAGCACGGGAAAACAGATTGAGCACGTCCCGGCGTCCAACAGGTTTCATAGTTTCCCCTCGATTCGGACTATTTGAGTTTCTCTGCATTTCGACATACCCATCTCTCACGTCGCTCCAGAAGCTTACAACAAATCATCTCAAAATGAATTCGCGGGTAGCGCATCCGTTCCGGACTTTGGAATGTAGGCGACCTCAAATCCTAAAATTAGGTCAATGCCATCTTCTGACTTTGCGTTTTGTGCTGGAGACCTAAGCCCATACATCGCAAGAAACGCGACGTATGGGCCACCCGCGATAATGGACTCAGACTTGCTAAGCCGCGTAGCGGCGAAAGATTGTGGCCCATGGCGTAAGCCATGGGACATGAAGGACGAGAAGGTCAAAGCCCCGTCAGGGGCGACAGAATTCGGCCAACGACTTGCAATCTATTTTGATATCGGCGTTTTATGTCGCCCCGCTGGGGCTCGAATCAAATTCCCGTTGCTCACTTTCCCACGGCTCACGCCGTGGGCCACACTATGCCGCCCCACTACGGGGGCTTCGTGATCATTCGTAGAGCCGACCTTCAGAGCCTGCCCTGAGCTAGCGAATGGGTCGGCATTGGTTCTTGTTTGTGATCGGCATTTTTGTTTTTTCAAAGCCTGCCGACCTAAAAGTCGCCGCTACATCTCTTCCAGGCAACTCCAACGCGGCGGGCGACATCATGTTGAATGGAACGATGGACAGCACGGGAACCTGGCGCACCAACTGTTCCAGGTGAAAACGGGGGTGCGAGGAGGTCTGGATGTTACAGAGACAGTTACTGGGTAAACCCGCGCAGAGCGATCCAACAAAGGCGAAGATTAGCACCTCCAAGGCGGACTATCATCCTACCCTGGTTGATTCCCCTTTTTTCCTGGTATCACTGCTCCTTCAATTGCAGGACCGATGGCGCGACCCGATTCCCCGCATGCCGAAGGAATCGATTCACGAGTCGAGCCCTCTGCCCGTGACGGAAATGCTTCCCTGGTATCGCAACCTGCCAAACCAGGTTCGAATGTGGTTCGAAAAACCGCAACCTCCTCGAGTTCCTGTGACCGCGCTGCCCGTGGAAGTGCGGAACATCTGGCAGGACTTTCGATGGCAACCTGGCTCCTTATTGAATTCAGTCCTGCTCCACGCCCTGGTGATAGCCGTGCTTACCATTCCGTTCGTCATGACGCGGCCCAAACCCGTTGGGGCCGATGCGGGCACGTTTACACGTCTCTATTTTTCACCCGCTGATGTGCCGGCGCTCGCCATGGCCGAAAAGCAATTGCACGGAGGCGGTGGAGGCGGCGACCAGTCGCTTACGCCAGCCTCGCGCGGACGCCTCCCGAGACTCGCCCGCCAGCAACTGGCTCCGCCCTCGGCCAGGACCGGCGTCGTAACACCCATGCTTCCGGTCACGCCCACCCTGATCGGCCCCCCGGATTTGAAGCTCCCTCAAATGCAGGTCCAACTTATTAATTGGGGTGATCCCAACGGCCCCATTGCCCCCGCATCCGATGGGCGTGGTCGGAACGGTGGCATCGGCGATGGCGAGGATGACGGAGTGGGAAATAGGAAGGGTCCGGGCTACGGTCCGGATGACGGCGGCGGATATACTCCCGGCGTGGGCGGCGTGACCGCGCCCAAGCCAATCTACGATCCCGCGCCCAACTATTCCGAAGAGGCTCGAAAGGCGAAACTTCAGGGAACGGTGATGCTGTCGCTGGTCGTGGACACCCATGGCAACCCAACCGATGTTCGCGTTGTGAGGTCTCTGGGCATGGGGTTGGACGAGAATGCGGTGCAGATGGCTCGCACGTGGAGATTTACTCCGGGCACCAGAAATGGCGTTCCCGTGCCTGTCCGAGTAGTTCTGGAAGTCACTTTCCGGCTCTTCTGATTGGCCTAAACTCAGTCAATCCGTTCTTTGATTGATTGTAGGCTTGTGGCCGGGGGAAGAGCCCACGGTTGGAAGTGCGCCAACCGAGGCTACCCGCTTCGGTCAAGGGCCCCCAGCTCGCTGGCACGAGCGTCTTTAGGGTTTAATAACCAAGACGTTAATTCTAGCTCCGTCGACTAGCGCTGCGCCATCGGTCCTATAGATAAGCCAGCGGCCCGCAATCCCGCAGGCGCCAGCTTCATCGTAAATGACCATGAGCGCGGAGGGTGTTTCGCTGCCGGTATAGTGGTTGGCGCTCGCCGTCACGAACAAGATTGCATTAGGGTCTCCATTGGTCAAGGGATTATCGGTTATAGTAAAACTTGTGTTGGCACAGATGTTGCCTCCTATTCCCGTATTGATCACATGAACGAATGCTGGCGTCGAAGTTCCGGCGCCCGCCCCTACCACTCGAATAGCGCCACGCTCGATTGCCAGCGCGGTATTGGTCGAGCTGCCCGCATCCACCCCAAGCTCCCCATCAGGAGTTGTCGTCCCGATCCCGACGAGGCCGCTTCCCGTTATTCGCATTCTCTCCACGTTCCCGGTAACTATACCGACGGGATGGCTTGTGAACGTTCCGAAGTAACCCCCTGCCACTCCAAGGGGTCCACTGCCGACTGCGTCACCGGCCATGAGCGTACCCACCGCAGTAAACCCAGTACCCGCCGTCGCGGCGAAGAGAGCGAAGGAATTGCTCGTCGTCGAGGTGTTGGTGACTCGGGCTTGAATCCCCGTGGTTGTCGCGTCCAATCCGGAAACCTGCAGCGGGAAGGAAGGCGTCGCGGTCCCGACGCCAATTGATCCTGTCGTAAACAAATTCCCGGTCACGCTCTGGTTGCCCACAAAACTGTTGCCGCCGCTCAATAGGGCGAAGGCGGAAGATGTGAGGCCTCCCAGTTGGCTCGCGTTCAGGTTGGTCACTTGTGTTGTGGAAGCGACAGAGAGCGGAGGCGTTCCTGTTGCAACAGTGGAGGTCAATTGGCCGCTGGCGCTCACGTTGCCCGTCACACTCTGGCCGGCGGCGAAGGTTGCGGCCCCGTCAAACTTCGTGGTGCCGTTCACTTCCAGCTTGGCGGTCGGCGTGGTGGTGCCGATTCCCAGGTTGCCGTTATAGTCGAACGCCAACTGCTTGTTCCCACCGTTGGTGATGGTGAAGATGCTCCCAAAGCCCTGCTCCATAGTCAAAGGCCAGGCCCCCCCATCGCGCAGAATCAGACTACCGTTCTGGATGTGCACA